>NZ_LN794158.1:0-600000 GCF_000953015.1 Candidatus Methylopumilus turicensis | reverse complement strand
AGGTATACCCATCAGGATACTTTAAAATATACTTCTGATGCTTTTCCTCCGCAGGATAAAAGCCTTTAAAAAGCACAACTTCAGTAACAACAGGCAAGACCCATTGACCAGAGCGGTTCACAACATCGATCACTTCTTTTGCGATGATCTCTTGTGCCGCATTTTGGTAAAAAATGGCGGAACGATACTGGGTCCCAATATCGTTGCCCTGTTGATTGAGCTTGGTTGGATTGTGCAATCTGAAAAACTCAAATAGTAAATTTCTTAAAGAAATTTGATCGCCATCAAATTGCACCATTAAGGTTTCCGCATGGCCAGTTGTACCGGTGGTGACCTCTCTGTAGGCGACATTCGGAATGTGTCCACCAGAAAAGCCGACCTGCGTTTGAAGAACCCCAGGAATTACTCTAAAAAGCTCTTCCATTCCCCAATAGCAACCACCTGCTAGATAAATTGTTTGTATGTTGTTCATATTGTTATGAGTCAATAATTAATAAATTGTTCAAACGATAAAACCTTCTTAGCACTTTTGCCTCATAATTACATAAATAACAGTAATCACAATCAAGACAATTCAGGATACATTATGATGCTTTCAAAACTAGCCATCCACCTATCTGAGCGTGGCTATATGCCAGACTTTGTTATTAGAGCCGGCATAAGACAACTTTGTAAACAGCGCCTCAAGGAAATTTCAGCTAGTCATTGTGAAAAAGCGGCTGACTTGAGGATGCAATTCTTTGAAAGTATGAAACTTGCCCAAATTGCGCCATTGCCTGAAATGGCTAATGCTCAACATTATGAAGTCCCCGCAGGCTTTTTCGATTTAGCGCTGGGCTTACATCGCAAATATAGTAGCTGCTATTGGTCTAATGACGTAAAAAATCTTGATGAATCTGAAGCTGCTGCCCTTAAGGAGACCTGTCAACATGCTGACCTTAAGGATGGTCAAGCGATTTTAGAGCTTGGCTGTGGCTGGGGTTCTTTATCATTATGGATGGCGAAAAATTATCCAAACAGTCAAATCACCTCTGTATCAAACTCCAACTCACAAAGAGCGTTTATTCTGGCAGAGGCTGCAAAACGAAAACTGAATAATCTAAATGTGATTACTTGTGACATGAACAACTTCGAAATAAGCCAAACATTTGATCGCATCGTCTCCGTTGAAATGTTTGAGCATATGCGTAACTACCGAACACTATTTGAGAAACTTAACCAATGGCTTAAACCAGAAGGAAAGTTTTTTATGCATATTTTCTGTCATCGTGACGTGCCTTATGCTTTTGAAGTTCAAGGCGATGATGACTGGATGAGTCAGTTCTTTTTCTCTGGTGGCTTCATGCCAAGTGATGATACGCCGCTTCATTTCCAAGAACATCTCAAAATTGCTAAACAATGGCGCTGGGACGGCACACACTATGAAAAGACGGCAAATGCTTGGTTAGAAAATATGGATGCGCATCGCAACGAAATCACACCTATTTTGGCAAGTTGTTACGGTGAAGAGAATGTTCAAGTTTGGCGTCAACGTTGGCGCATTTTCTTTATGGCCTGTGCAGAGCTGTTCGGTTTTGATCGTGGCCAAGAATGGTGGGTCGGTCACTATCTCTTTGAGAAAAGATAAGCTACGACCATGCTATTGAATATTATTGGGTTTCAGATCGGTTGGTTCTCTTGTGTACTTGGGGCTGCGAATCAACGCCCTTGGATGGGTGTATTCATTGCATGCTTGGTACTATCAATTCATCTAGCTAAGTCTAGCGATGCAAGGTTTGAATTTAAATTTTTAATCACTGCACTCATTATTGGCATTATTTTTGATGGCATTCCTCAAAGTTTAGGATGGATTACTTTTAACCCCGTTAGTTATTGGCCCAACATTCTGCCGCCTCCATGGATGATCATGTTGTGGGCCTTATTTGCGAGCACATTGAATATCAGCTTAAGTTGGTTACAAAATAAAAATATTGTAGCCATATTGATAGGCGCAGTTGCTGGTCCAGTTTCTTACTGGAGTGGCGCCCGTTTAGGGGCATTGACTCTTAGCAATGCTAATGCAGCAATGATTTATCTTGCAATCGGTTGGGGCTTAATCGTTCCATTGCTTCTTAAAATTGCCGCATCAAAAGAAAAATAGCATTGAGCAACAGCATCCCATAAAGGATTAAGCATGCAAATTTATTTGATTACTTTATTACCCATGATCGCGCTAGCCCTATTTTGCTGGCTAATGAGCCTCAAAAGCAATAACGTCACGGTAGTCGACAGCTTGTGGGCCATGTTTTTCTTTATTTCTACGGCCCTCACATTTTCTTGCCTGACGCTACCGAGTGAGCGTGCATATTTAGTGCTATTTTTAGTGACTATTTGGTCATTCAGGTTGTCCACCTACCTCCATATTCGCAACCACAATAAAACTGAGGATCTGCGCTACCAAGCTATTAGAGCAAGGAATCAACCGAATTTTAGATACAAAAGTTTTTATCTTGTCTTTGTACTACAAGCATTTTTAGCCTGGTTTATTTCATTGCCTTTGAACTTCGCATTGCAATCAACGACTTCTCTGAACGCCATAGACTGGTTAGGCTTCAGCCTATGGCTGATGGGCATGGGTTTCCAAGTCACAGGCGACGCTCAATTGAAACAGTTCAAATCTAAACCTGAAAATAAAGGCAAGGTCCTCGATCAGGGCGTCTGGCGCTACACTAGACATCCCAATTACTTTGGTGAGTCATGCATTTGGCTAGGTTACGGAATGATTGCAGTGGCCGCGGGATTTTGGTGGTCGATGATATCGTCTATTTTCATGATCTATTTATTGATAAAAGTCACTGGGGTAAAGTTACTTGAAGCAGATATTGCTGAACGACGACCCGGCTATAAAACATACACCCTCAAGACCAATGCTTTTTTTCCTTGGTTTCCAAAAGATTAATGTTGAAATATTTTTAACATGACCAAATTACTGATCAGTTGTTTTTTCCTGTCGATGCCATTTGTTGCGGAAGCGCAAAGCTGGAACTTTGATGTATCAATGGATGGCAAACCAATCGGCACCCATCAGTTTGTGCTTTCTGACAAAGAAAATAATCAACAAACTCTTAAAAGTGAAGCCAAATTTAATATTAAAATACTTTCTATTAGTTTTTTTAAATATCACCACCAAGCAAATGAGGTTTGGGAAAATAACTGTCTGAAGAAATTAGAAGCCAAAACGCAAGAAAACAGCAAAACAACGATTGTTAAAGGTCTGCAAGAAAAAGCTATCTTTAAACTGTCAACCCCTGCATTGGCTGAAATCAATACAGAATGTGTGATGACCTTTGCTTATTGGAACCCCAAAATACTCCAACAAAAAAAATTACTCAATCCACAAACAGGCGACTACTTGAATGCCAATATTTCAGCCTTAGGCCAAGAGACGATTGTGGTAAAAGGTCAGCAAGTTAAAGCGGAACACTACAAGATAGATACGGCAAAGTTCAAGATAGACATTTGGTACGGACAAGATGACGAATGGCTTGCCCTACAATCACTTACGGAAGATGGGCGTATTGATTACGCGCTTAAATAAAAGGCAATGACACGATGAAAAGATCAATTTTGGCTTCAATGTGCGCGGTGCTGACTGCCTGCGCTAGCTTGCCACCGATTAAAACGGTGGAACAAGTGAATTTGAACAAATTCATGGGGGATTGGTATGTCATCGCCTGCATTCCAACGCTCATCGAAAAAGACGTGCATAACGGAATCGAATCCTATGCACTCGACACGGATGGCTCAATCAAAACCACCTTTACCTTTAGAAAAGGGAGCGCAAACGGTGAATTAAAGAGCTACCATCCAAGAGGTTTCGTGGTGCCAAACACCGGCAATGCCATTTGGGGAATGCAATTCATATGGCCGATTAAAGCGGAATACAGAATTGTTTATTTAGACGAAGCTTACCAAACCACCATCATTGCAAGAAATGCACGTGACTATGTATGGCTGATGTCGCGCAATCCCAGCATGACAAATGAACAATACAGTGGCTTCGTCGCAAAAATTCAAGAGATGGGCTACGACATTAATAAACTAGTCAAAATCCCGCAAGAGTGGGAATCGACGATGAAAAAGGATGTGCCATAAATGGTTTTCAAAACAATACTTGCTTGGTTCGATAGCGACGCTATTAATCCGCACGAGCAAAATCCAAACAAAATTGAGTTATTACGCATCCTGCCTTTTGTGATTTTGCATATCGCTTGTTTTGCTGTTTTTTGGGTTGAATTCAGCGCACTCGCATTGACCATCGCTATTGTGCTTTATGTATTAAGAATGTTCGCGATTACAGGTTTTTATCATCGCTACTTTGCCCACAAAGCCTTCAAAACCTCGAGGTTTATTCAATTTATCTTTGCATTTTTAGGCGCAAGTGCGGCGCAACGTGGCCCATTGTGGTGGGCCTCTCATCATCGGCATCATCATGCGCACTCTGACAACCCAAATGATCCGCACTCCCCAAAGCAACATGGCTTTTTTTGGAGTCATATTAGTTGGTTTTTAGCGAATAAAAACTTTGCTTCTAAAAGTGAACGTGTCAAAGATTTAATGCAATATCCTGAGCTAAAATTCTTAGATCGTTATGACGCTGTTGCCCCAATAGGACTCGCCATTAGTTTGTTTGTGCTAGGGGCATGGCTAGAAAGCAGCGCCCCTCATTTACATACCAACGGGATGCAACTGCTCGTTTGGGGTTTTGTTATCTCCACCGTATTTCTTTATCACATGACGTTTACTGTGAACTCACTTGCGCATGTCTGGGGGAAAAGAAGATTCATGACCAATGATGACAGTCGCAATAACACGCTGATTGCTATTTTCACGCTAGGCGAAGGCTGGCATAACAATCACCATCACTTCCCAAGTTCAGCAAGACAAGGCTTTTATTGGTGGGAAATTGATTTGACGTATTACGGACTTAAAGCACTCTCCGCACTTGGCTTAATCTGGGACTTACGCAAAGTCCCGACTGAGGTTTTATCTCAGAAGCGAGCGCTTAAATGAAAATCGCCATTATTGGTGCTGGCGTTTCAGGAAACACGCTTGGATGGCAGTTAGCAAAAGAACACGATGTCACCTTATTTGAGGCTAACAGCCATGTGGGTGGACATACTCACACGCACCAGATAGAGGCTTTTGGTAAGCAGTACAACATTGATACTGGCTTTATTGTTTATAACGACTGGACTTACCCTCACTTCATTCGATTGCTAGATGAACTCGGGGTAGAAACTCAAAGCAGTCACATGAGCTTCAGCGTTCGTGATGAGTCTTCAGGGCTGGAATATAACGGCACAAGTTTGAATAGTCTTTTCGCACAAAGACGTAATCTATTTCGCCCAAGCTTTCTGGGCATGATTCAAGATATTTTGCGCTTTAATAAAGAGGCGCCCAAATTGCTGGATGACACCCAAGCAGACATGCCTTTCGGTGAATATTTAAAGCTACACCGTTACCGTAAAAACTTCATTCAGCACTATGTGATCCCGATGGGCTCTGCCATCTGGTCCGCTTCACCTGAGCAAATGTTTGAATTCCCGGCCAAGTTTTTTATACGCTTTTTTCATAATCATGGCATGTTAAGTGTTTCTGACAGGCCTGAGTGGCGGGTAATTAAGGGAGGCTCAAAAGCCTACGTCGAAAAACTCACGCAAGGCTTTAAAGACAATATAAGACTTAATACGCCGATCGAATCCGTCAGCCGCAATCTCGATAGCGTGGTCGTTAAACCCAAAAATCAAACTGCAGAGTTATTTGATTGGGTATTTTTTGCTTGTCATAGCGATCAAGCCTTAGCGATGTTAGCGGACGCATCAAACGATGAAATTGCGATATTGGGTGCAATTCCTTACCAAAACAATCAAATCGTTCTGCATACTGATATTAATTTAATGCCCAAAAAGAAACTCGCTTGGGCTGCTTGGAACTATCATCTGACCGAGCAACCGCTTAATCTTGCGGCAGTGACCTACAACATGAATATTTTGCAGTCTCTCGACTCGCCAGAACCCTTCCTCGTCACCCTCAACCATACGAGTAAGATTGATCCAAAAAAAATCATTAAAACACTCAACTACACGCACCCCGTATTTACGCCGCAAGGCGTCGCGGCTCAGCTAAGACATGCAGATATTAGCGGGGTGAATCGAACTGGATATGCTGGTGCATATTGGCGCAATGGCTTTCATGAAGATGGCGTTGCAAGTGCGCTCGCGGCGCTTGCACACTTTAATCAAGCACAATCAAAGTTAAGCGCTACGTATGGCAAATAAGGCTAGCTGCATCTATGCTGGACAGGTCAATCATCATCGCTATTTTCCGGTGAATCATGCTTTTAAATATAAATTATTCATGATGTACATAGACTTAGCCGAGCTACCTACTTTGTTTAAGCCCTTCTGGTTATGGTCTTACCAAGTTCGCAATCTTGCGAGTTTTTGGCCTGGTGATTATTCCGATGGCAAAACACAAGATCTCGATCAAACAATACGTCTTGTTATTCAAAAAGAAACTGGCGAAAGGGCCACAGGCCCAATTAGACTGCTGACCCATTTACGCTACTTTGGATTTATATTTAATCCTGTCAGTTTCTATTACTGCTTCGATGCAACAGATGAAAATCTAGAATTTATTGTGGCAGAAATTACTAATACGCCTTGGGGTGAGCGCCATTCTTATGTGCTCAATTGCAAAACACAAGCAGCGCCCTATCGCTTTGAATTTGAAAAATCATTCCATGTGTCCCCATTTATGCCAATGGATATGCACTACGATTGGCGATTTAGAACACCGTCAAATCAACTTTTTGTGCATATGGAAAACCGGCAAGGTGACATCAAAAAATTTGATGCCACACTGATGTTGGAACGTATTCAAATCAGTAACGTATCCATGGCAAAAGTATTGGTGATGTTCCCGATGATGACCTTTAAGGTCACTTTAGCTATTTACTGGCAGGCATTAAAATTAACACTCAAACGTGTGCCATTTATACCGCATCCTTAATTAAGAATAGACCTAAATCATGTCAACAAATGCTCCCAGAGATGTCGCTTTATTAAGCAAGTTCACGCCCAAGCCGAGAAAATTAGATCGGCTCGCAAAACACATGCTAATAAAACGCCTCGAGAAGTTACAACACGGCACGATAACAATCGTAGATGGCCATCAAACCATCACTTTTGGGCGAGATGCTGAGAACTCATCGCTTGCCAATATCCATGTCCGGCTGGCAATCAAAAATTCGCAATTTTATGGCGAGGTTGTTTTTGGCGGATCGATTGGCGCTGGTGAAGCTTACATGCAAGACTACTTTGAATGCGACAACCTGACTAACTTAATTCGCTTAATGGTCAGAAACCAGTCTTTATTAGATGATATTGAGTCTAGTTTCGCGAAAATCACCGCGCCATTACAATCCTGGCTTCATCGCGTCAACAAGAATACCCAAACAGGTAGCCGTCGAAATATCTCAGCTCATTATGATCTCGGGAATGACTTCTTTAAGCTCATGCTTGATCCTACCATGATGTATTCAGCTGCATTTTTTGAAACAACCAAACAATCTTTAGAACAAGCCTCTCTTGCAAAATTAAAAAAGATTTGCGTCAAACTCGACCTCAAGCCAACGGATCATATTTTGGAGATTGGCACTGGTTGGGGAGGGTTTGCTATTTATGCAGCACAACATTACGGCTGTAAAATCACGACCACTACGATTTCACAAGCCCAATATCAACTAGCGATTCAAAGAATCAAAGATGCTGGGCTTGAAAACCAAATTGAGGTGTTACTCTCGGACTATCGCGACCTGACAGGCCAATACGACAAACTTGTCTCAATTGAAATGATAGAAGCGGTTGGTCATCAATTTTATGACACCTATTTTGAAGCCTGTGGTCGTCTTCTGAAGCCAAGCGGCATGATGTTGCTTCAGGCAATTACCATTACTGATCAGCGCTATGCCTCAGCCATTAAATCGGTTGATTTTATTCAGCGCTATATTTTCCCAGGCAGTTGCATTCCATCAGTGACGGCGATGCTCAATAGCATTACCAAATCTTCTGATATGCGTCTATTTGATTTGGAAGATATTGGACCACATTACGCGACCACGCTCGCCAAATGGCGTGACAACTTCTTCGATAAAATCACCGAGATTCGACAGCTCGGGTATCCAGAAACGTTTATCCGTATGTGGGACTTTTACCTGTGTTATTGCGAAGGCGGCTTTGAAGAGCGCGCTTTAGGCGACGTTCACATGCTGTTAGTGAAGCCCGAAAACAGAAGAGCCGCCAAGCTCTAACACTTAGCACCAGGCCATCCGCTTATTATTTCGCTTTTTTGGCAGCGGATTTCTTGACTGCTAAATCTGTACCCTGACGAATCCGTCGATTGGCTGCGGGCTTTTTGGGGGCTGAAGTTTTACCGCGTGTATTGCGCTTATCTCGCGCAAAATCTGCTCTGTCTAACTTCTCTTTATCCGTCGCCGCTCGCTCTGAAGCTTTTTTATCGACTGCATTAGTGCCTCTACTCTTACGTTGCGTACCTGTCAGAGTTTCAGCCAAGCTTGGTGGTGCATTACGCTCATAATAACTTTGACGCTCGCTCTTATTGCGCTCACCAGCGGCAATTCGCTCACGCGCTTCACGTTTAGGTTTAGGTGTAAATGCAGTGCCTAGCTTATCTTTTTCGCGGGTTGTGAGTTGACGCATAGGGCCACTAGGCGTTGGCAAACCAGCCCACTCCAACAAGCCTACAACTTCTTTGGGCGATAACTCTAACATCATGCCGCGCTTTAAACGTGGTGGTAAATTGACTGGGCCAAAACGCACGCGCATCAAACGACTCACTGGCGCTAAAAACGCCTCAAACAAACGCCGCACTTCGCGATTACGCCCTTCCGTCAAGACCACTTGATACCAATGATTTGAGCCTTCACCACCTTGCGGATTAATAATATCGAAGTTTGCAGGGCCATCATCAAGCTCAATACCAACACGTAACTGCGCTAATTGCTCATCCGTTAATTCGCCAAAAATACGCACGGCATATTCACGCTCCACTCCATAACGAGGATGCATAAAATGATTAGCTAACTCACCAGAGGTGGTGAAAATAAGTAAGCCTGAAGTATTGATATCCAGTCGACCGATGGCAATCCATTTGGCGCCACGCACTTTAGGAAGCTTATCAAATACGCTAGCACGACCTTCAGGGTCGTCATGACTCACAATCTCGCCTTCTGGCTTATGGTAAATCAGCACCTTCGGCAATTCAGGCTCGAATGGCAAACGCACTGGTCGGCTATCTACACGCACAATGTCATTCTCTGTCACGCCAGCGCCTTGAGTCGCCACTTGACCATTTATCGTCACACGGCCACTCGCAATCAAAGCTTCCATATCACGGCGAGAGCCTAAACCAGCTAAAGCTAATAGTTTGTGCAAACGCTGTGTTGGCAATGCTGGCGCATCAGGATCTTGTGCGATCGGCGTGAAGTTAGTCGTTGGGCGTTTGATGGTACGCTGCGGGTCACGCTGCTGTTTAAAAGGACGAGCCATGTTGGATATTTCGATAATTGAATAGTGCTAATTTTACCGCAGATTGCTTAGCTAAATATTTTAATTAGGCTGGCGCGTCGCTATTATCAATAAAGTCGACCTGGGGTGGCATTTCCGGTGCAGACTGAAGGATAGGCTCATCTTCACCAAATGGTTGGTCAATAAAGGTTTCCATCTCAGGCAAATCAGCCAAAGATTTCAGATTCAGGTCATCTAAAAAGGTTTTAGTCGTTGCGTACAAGGAAGGCCGACCAGGCACGTCTCGCTGACCGACCACATCTATCCAATCACGCTCTTGCAATTGACGAATCGTATTAGGATTCACAGCAACGCCGCGCAACTCTTCTATATCACCACGGGTCACTGGTTGACGGTAAGCAATAATTGCTAAAGTCTCCATTGCAGCACGCGAGTAACGGTGCGGACGATCTGGATTGAGACGAGACAAGAATGGTGCCAGCTCAGGCAACGCTTGAAAACGCCAACCACTGGCTACTTGCACCAACTCCATGCTATTAGGCATGCGCGCTTGCCAATCTTGCTTGAGTTCATCGAGCAACATACGCAAAGTTGCTCGCTCAATTCGCTCAGAAAATAAGCGCAACATGTCATCCAAAGACAAAGGAATTGGGCTGGTTAGTAAAGCTGCCTCTAATATCACTTTCATCTGCGTTGTGTTGTTAGATTCCATGATTAGCTTTGATTGATAGTTAAGTAGATAGGCGTAAACGCCGCTTGCTGGGTAATTTTGACTAGGCCTTCACGCGCCAATTCTAATATTGCCAGGAAGCACACGACCAGCTTTGGAATCCCCTCGTTTTCCACATCAAACAAAGCAGAAAATTCCAACATATTGTGTTCTTTTAATTTGCGCAAAATCTGACTCATATGTTCGCGCACAGAAAGCTCAGCTTTACCAACCTTATGGTGCGCGAAATGACTTGCGCGTTTGAGCACATTTTGCCAAGCCGCCATCAAGTCTTCCATAGAGACTTGCGCGGCTTGCACCTCCACGATTTTTTCAAAATAGGCATTAGCCACCATTAAATCAAGGCCGACTTGCGGCAACTCATCTAGCTTTTGCGCGGCCAATTTAATCGCTTCATACTCCATTAGTCGACGTACCAATTCAGCACGTGGGTCATCTTCAGACTCCACTTCAGTTGGCTTCGGTAACAACATGCGCGACTTAATCTCAATCAGCATGGCAGACATCAGCAAATAATCAGCTGCCAACTCTAAATTAATTGCCTGCATCTTTTCCACATAACCTATGTATTGGCGAGTCAGTTCCGCCATAGGAATATCAAGAATATCGAGATTGTGTTTGCGAATGAGATAAAGAAGTAAATCTAGCGGCCCTTCAAAAGTCTCTAGATAAACCTCTAATGCATCAGGAGGAATGTACAAATCATAAGGAAGCGAAGTAATCACCTCCCCATGTAAACGTGGCTCTGTGTGTGCTTTAAGTTCTGATGCTAAGATTGTCACGCGCTTATGAGTAACTTAAACCCATGACTTCACGCACTTCGCGCATGGTTTCACGCGCCATTTTACGAGCACGTTCACAGCCTTCAGCCACTACGTTTTTAATCAGCATTGGATCTTCGGCATATTGCGCAGCGCGTTCTTGAATGGGCTTCAATTCTTCTAACACGCTTTCAATTACAGGGGTTTTACAAGCAATACAGCCGATCCCCGCTGTACGGCATCCTTGTTGTACCCACGCTTTAGTCTCATCGCTTGAATACACTTCATGCAATTGCCAAACTGGACATTTATCTGGGTCGCCCACATCGGTCAAACGAATACGCGCTGGGTCAGTGGGCATGGTCTTAATTTTCTTCGCCACCATGTCAGGTGATTCACGCATTGAAATGGTGTTGTTGTAAGATTTGGACATCTTTTGACCATCTAAGCCTGGCATTTTAGATGCTGGGGTGAGCTTATATTCAGGCTCGACCAAAATCATCTTACCGCCGCCCTCTAGGTAGCCAAGCAAACGTTCACGGTCGCCCAAACTTAAGCCTTGTTGTTCCTCAATCATTGCGCGGGCTGACTCAAGCGCCTCATCATCGCCACTTTCTTGGTAACGGTTACGTAGTTCCTCGTATAAGCTCCCACGTTTGCTACCAAGCTTTTTAATCGCGGCTTCTGCTTTTTCTTCAAAGCCTTTTTCACGACCGTAAATGTGATTAAAACGGCGTGCAATTTCACGTGTAAATTCAATATGAGGAATTTGGTCTTCGCCCACAGGCACTTGCGTTGCCTTGTACATCAAGATATCCGCGCTTTGTAGCAATGGATAACCTAAAAATCCATAAGTGGATAAGTCTTTTTGCGCGAGTTTTTCTTGTTGATCTTTATATGTTGGCACACGTTCCAACCAACCAAGCGGCGTAATCATCGAAAGCAACGTATGCAGTTCAGCATGCTCTGGCACTTTCGATTGAATAAAAATGGTGGCTTTTGCTGGGTCTACACCCGCAGCAATCCAATCAATCACCATTTCCCAAACGCTCTCTTCGATAATCTCTGGAGTATCGTAATGGGTTGTCAGCGCATGCCAATCAGCCACAAAGAATAAGCATTCATGCTCATGCTGAAGCTTAACCCAGTTCTTTAATACGCCGTGATAATGCCCAAGATGCAAGCTTCCCGTGGGACGCATGCCCGATAAAACGCGCTCAACTGCCATAGTGATGAATAACCATAAATAAAGAGAAATCTATTATACGAAAAGGCGCGCAATCACGCCCGATAAATTAAAAAATGAACTCAATAATACGAATCGTCGCTTCAATGAAAGGCTCCATCACCTGCCCAAGCACGCCCGTTGCAAGCAACACAATTAAAATAATAAAGCCGTAGCGTTCGATTTGCGCATATTGATATGCCAACTGATTTGGCAACAAACTTACCGCGATTCTTCCACCATCCAGCGGTGGCAAAGGCAACAGATTTAGCACCATCAACACCACATTAATCATGACCCCAGCTTGTCCCATCAACGCCATGGGCTCTGAATAAACATTCGGCGCAGTGACTGACAACTTAATCATCAGCGCCCAAAACAAAGCCATCACAAAATTAGAAGCTGGCCCCGCAGCCGCTACCCACAACATATCGCGTTTAGGATTGCGTAAACGCGAAAAATCAACAGGGACAGGCTTTGCCCAACCAAACAAAATACCGCCAACTAGCAACGTCAATGCAGGCAGTAAAATGGTGCCAATTGGGTCAATATGTTTAAGCGGATTTAAGGTGATGCGCCCTGCTCTGTCAGCCGTCATGTCACCAAAAAAACGTGCCGCAAACCCATGCGCGGCCTCATGCACAGTAATTGCAAAAATCACTGGTAGTGCATAAATCGCTATTTTCTGTACGTAAGTTAAATCCATGTTTTATCCTTTAATCAATATCACTTAATCTTCTAAACCAAACGGCGCCAAATCACCCGCACCGTGCCGAATCAGTTGTGGCGTATCTGTAGTGAGATCAATCACCGTGGTCGGTAATGCTGAGCAAGCGCCAGCATCAATCACTAAATCTAATTGGTGCTCTAATTGATCACGAATTTCCCAAGCCTCATTTAAGGGCTCAGACTCACCTTTTAAAGACAAGGTCATGCTCAACAAAGGCTGATTTAATTCAGCCAACAATGCCTGCGTCACCGCATGTTCTGGCACTCTCAAGCCCAATGTACTGCGTTTGGGATGTTGCAAGCGGCGCGGCACTTCGCGCGTAGCCTTGAGCACAAAAGTATATTGACCTGGCGTATTGGCTTTCAACAAACGAAATTGCACATTATCAACTTGCGCATAAGTCGCAAGCTCTCCCAGATTGCGACAAACTAGAGTGAAATGATGGCTGTCATCGACCCCACGAATCGCACGAATGCGGGTTTGCGCGTCCTTATTGCCAATGATACAACCCAAGGCGTAACTAGAGTCTGTTGGATAAGCAATCACACCGCCATTATTCAAAATCTCAACCGCTTGATGAATCAATCTTGCTTGTGGATTTTCTGCATGAATAGAAAAGTACTGGGCCATTTAATGGGCCTCTAATTCCATGTTTTGCACTTCTGACCAATCGCGCCAAACAGGCACGCAGTGACTCGGCAAGCTAGGTAATCGACCCATCTCAATATAGGTTTGCCCTTTGCCGTGATAATCAGAACCCATCGATGAGGCTAAATCGAACGACTTAGCCATTTTTGCAAATTCTTGATACTGATCCACAGTATGACTACCCGTCACCACCTCAATCGCGGCGCCACCCAGCGCACGAAACTCATGCATCAGCTCCAACATGGTGACACGACCTAAATCATAGCGCCCCGGATGCGCAATCACAGCGACACCTCCGCTACCGATAATCCAAGCCATTGCATCTTCTAAACTTGCCCATTGATGTTCAACGTAACCAGGTTTGCCTTTAACCAAATAACGCTTAAATACTGCTTTAGTATCTTTGGCATAACCTTTTTCAATCAAAAATCGCGCAAAATGCGTGCGGCTAATAATGCCACCCTTGCTATATTCATAAGCGCCTTCTAATGCCCCATGAATCCCTACTTTTTCCAAAGCTTGCGCCATTCCTTCAGCACGCGTGTGTCGTCCAGCACGAATATTGGCAAGCCCTTGAACCAAGGGAGCATATTCAGGATTGATTTTTAGACCAACAATATGCAAAGTGCGTCGACGCCAAGTCACGGAGATTTCAACACCATTAATAAATTGCATGCCATGCGTTTCGGCAACAGCTCTGGCTGTTGCCAAACCAGCCACATCATCATGATCGGTCAACGCCAATACCCGGACCCCTTTTTCGGCAGCATGATTTACGATTTCAGTTGGCGTTAAGACGCCATCCGAAACAGTAGAATGGCAATGAAGATCAATGAGAGCGCGCATTTTTAATTGAAATTGAATAAAGTCGTTGGAATAAGCATGAATAAATAAAAGTTGCCTTGTCAGGCATCACACATCATAGCAAAATACAGTCCTCACCGACACCTAAAGCGGGCCAAGCCTGCAAACCCAATTAGCGAAAGCGCCCATGAAATTCTTATTCGATTTATTCCCTGTCATCTTGTTTTTTATCACCCTTAAAGTTGCCGAAAAAGCGGCTTCAGCAAGCATTGTGCTGAGTAAGATACTCACGACGGTTGGAATTACAGCAGTGGTCAAACCAAGTCTTGTTCCTATTATGCTAGCAACGATTGCTGTCATTATCGGTAGCATTATTCAAATCATTTGGGCAAAACTGCATTATAAAAAAGTGGACAACACTTTGTGGCTCAGCGCCCTATTAGTGACGGTGTTAGGCGGCATGACGCTTTACTTCCAAAACGACGCCTTTATTAAGTGGAAGCCAACTTTATTGTATTGGACCTTTGCAGTGGTGCTGATTGGCGCACGGCTATTTTCAAAAAAGAACATCATTAAGATGATGATGGGCAAAGAAATTCAACTGCCTGAAACAATTTGGAGCAATCTGAATATTGCTTGGGCAATATTTTTCATTACGTTAGGCGCACTTAACCTCTACGTCGCTTTCCATTACTCAATCGACATCTGGGCAAGCTTTAAGCTCTTTGGCACGATGGGACTGATGTTCATTTTCATCATCGCGCAAAGTCTTGTCATTAACAAACACATCATCCAAAAGGAAAACGCATAATGTGGTACGCCATTGTTACCGAAGATACGCCAAACAGCTTAGAAAAGCGGTTAGCAAACCGTCCTGCGCACTTGGCAAGACTTACTGCTTTGTATGAAGCTGGTCAGTTATTATTGGCAGGCCCTTTTCCAGCGATTGATAGCGCCGATCCGGGTCCAGCAGGATTTACAGGCAGTTTAATTGTGGCTGAGTTTAATACACTTGCCGAAGCAGAAGCTTGGGCAAATGCAGATCCATTTGTAATTGCAGGCGTTTACGCCAGCGTGAGTGTAAAACCTTTTCGTAAAACATTGCCGGCTTAATATGAACCTCATCGAAGAAATTAAAACGAGACTACAAACGCTATTACCGAGCGAATTAGAAATTCAAGACGACAGTCACTTACATGCTGGACACAAGGGTAATGGCGGTGGCGGACATTTCACCATCAAAATCATTAGCGCTGAATTTAATGGGAAGTCTCAAGTAGCGCGTCATCGTGCCATTTATCAATTGATGGGAGATCTTATTCCCAAACAAATTCACGCACTCAGCATCCATGCTATCGCCAGTAATGAATAAACCCTATAATATTGCCAAAACAACAACTTCACATCCCAATCAAACCCTTTAAGGATCTTGAATGAAAATCTCTAGAATCACCCTCTTGTTACTAGCTACATTAAGTTTAAGTGCGCCAGCATTAGCGGGTGATGTAGCCGCCACCGTGAATGGCAAGCCAATCAAACAGTCTTTGTTTGATTTTATTGTTAAAGACGCTACTGATCATGGTCAAAAAGTGGATGACAACGTCAGAGAAGTGATTATCTCCAAACTAATCAGCAGCGAACTTGTGCTTCAAGAAGCGCAAAAATCTGGCTTTGATAAAAAACCCGACTTTCTTGCTAAAGAAGAATTAACACGTCGTGAATTATTAGTGAATGTATACATTCAGGATTACATGAAGAATCACCCTGTGAGTGAATCTGACACTAAAGCTGCATACGAAAAATTCAAGACCGAGCTTGGTGACAAAGAGTACAGTGCTCGTCATGTATTGTTAGGTTCAGAAGCGGAAGCGAAAGAAGTCATTGCGCAACTCAACAAAGGGGGTGACTTTTCAAAAATCGCTAAAGAAAAATCAAAAGATCCTGGCTCGAAAGACAAAGCCGGTGACCTTGGTTGGTTTTCATTAGGTGGCATGGTAAAACCATTTGCTGACGCTGTGGCAAAACTTGCTAAAGGGAGTGTTTCTCCGGAGCCAGTTCAAACGCAGTTCGGCTGGCACGTGATTAAGCTTGATGATGTGCGCGAAATGAAAGCGCCACCATACGACAAAGTAAAAGAGAACTTGCAAAAACAGCTTGCTCAACGTCAGCTTGAAAAAATGCTCACTGACTTACGCGCTAAAGCGACTGTGATTGATAACACCAAACCAGCTGCTAAAAAATAAGGCACTACTTCTATTTTTAAGCTAAAAAATGGCCTGCTTGCAGGCCATTTTTTATATTCTCACGATGCATCATCGTGACGTTTTTATGAGATAATAAGAATTATTATCATTTAGAATATGTCATTCAATCAAAATGAGCGTGAGCACCAGCACCGACCTTTCCAGCTTAAAGCCCAATGAAATAGGCATCATCTCCAGCATTGAAGCTGAAGATTCCTTATTTCACCGACTAGCTGCGCTTGGTTTTCGGACCGGTAAAAAAATCGAGTTAATCCGTTGCGCTAGCTTTAACGGTCCTCTGCAAGTTCGGATTGGCAACACGGACATCATCCTCCGCCGCTCAGAAGCCAGTCGCATTAAGATCAGAACATCATGAAACGTATCGCGCTTTTAGGCATGCCAAACACGGGGAAATCCACCCTGTTCAATCGCCTGTCTGGTGCTTCTGCACGGGTTGGCAATTGGCCTGGCATTACGGTTGATTTGATGAGTGCAAAAATCTTAATGGGTGGGCATATCGCTGAACTCATCGATTTGCCTGGCCTTTACGACCTACATGGTTATTCAGATGACGAACAAGTTGTGCGCCACTTTCTAAGCAATAACAATGTAGATTTGGTGATGATTGTTGCAAACAGCGCTCAAATCGACAGACAGCTTTCACTGGCATTACAAATCCGTGCATTAGGATTGCCTTCAATGCTACTACTCAACATGAGTGACGAAGCAAAACGTGCCGGAATCACAATCGACACCGAAGCGATGTCAGCCAAACTCAATATGCCGGTGGTGCAAATCAGTGCGAAATATGGTGATCGCTGTCCTGATGCACTTAAAACTGCATCTGCAGTATTATCCAAAACAAAGGCGGATGTAACCGCTGAACGAATCAGCGAACAGCTGCAACAAGATTCAAATATCGAAGCGGAAATGGAAGCCATCGTACAAGAGACCGTACAAATGCCAAAGCAACTTGGTGACGACCTGACTAATCGCATCGACAAAGTGTTACTGCATCCATGGCTAGGCCTTCCCATATTTTTCGCCGCAATGTATGTGCTATTTCAGTTTATCTTTAATGCTGGCAAACCACTACAAGATGGCATTGCATGGCTACTCGCATTACTTCGTACCAGCGCTTTAGATCCACTTTTATCGAACACACCAGCTTGGCTAAACGGTTTGTTGCTAGATGGCGTTTATAACGGTATTGGCACTGTTGCAGCATTCATTCCTATCATCGTGTTGTTCTTCCTGATTATGACCATGGTGGAAGACAGCGGCTACCTATCTCGCGCTGCATTTTTGGTTGATGCCTTGATGGCTAAAATGGGCCTTGATGGTCGAGGTTTTGTGATGGTGTTGATGGGTTTTGGATGTAATGTGCCCGCGCTCATGGGGACACGCGTGATGCGCTCAAAAAATATGCGTTTGCTCACGATGCTTGTAATTCCACTATCGCTCTGTTCTGCACGCCTCCAAGTGTTCCTGTTCATGACCGCAACCTTATTCACAGCCAGCCAAGCGCCACTGGTCTTGTTTGCACTTTATTTGGTTAGCTTTATCACTATTTTCATTACTGCCATGCTATTCAAGGGCCAATATCAGAATAACGAGCCTTTTATTCTAGAACTACCCCCTTATCGTTTTCCCACAGCACGCCAAATATGGCTCAGGGGCTGGCAAGAAGTTAGGTATTTTATAAGTCGCGCGAGCAAGTTCATCACCATCGGTGTCATTTTGGTATGGGCATTAACCCATTTTCCGATGGATGTAGCGCCTGCAAGCAGCGCAACTTATGCAGGAAAAATTGGCGATTGGTTTTCAGTTGCACTCAGTCCAATTGGCATAGACAGCCAACTTGCGATCGCTTTAATTTTTGGATTTGTTGCGAAAGAGATTGTCATTGGTGCCCTCGCAGTGATTTACGGACTGCAAGGTGATGCACTGATGCATATGATGGCGCAGAAGCTCGATTGGGTTCAAGGTATGAGCTTTATGTTATTTACACTCATATACACACCCTGCTTATCCACCATTATTACTTTGAAGAATGAAGCGAAAAGCTGGATGTTTGCTGGCCTATCTATCGTTTGGTCTTTAGGTTTGGCTTGGATCGTTAGCTTTGTGTTTTATCAAACTGCACGCTGGCTAGGTTTTTAACAACCCAGCCAGCAAGTAAAATTTAAACGGCTGACTCGCCTGTTTCACCGGTACGAATACGTAATACTTGCTCGACATTCGTCACAAAAATCTTGCCATCGCCAATTTTTCCAGTGTGCGCCGCTTTAATAATCGCATCCATCGCTGGCTCAACCATCTCATCTGAGACAACTAATTCAATTTTAATCTTGGGTAAAAAATCTACGACATATTCTGCACCACGATAAAGCTCCGTGTGGCCCTTTTGACGACCAAATCCTTTTACTTCAGTCACTGTCAGTCCATTTACACCGATTTCAGACAAGGACTCACGTACTTCATCTAACTTAAATGGCTTAATCACCGCTTCAATTTTTTTCATTTACTTTTTCCTTAAGTGAAAACAGCATTAACATCTTAACTATTCAATACAAATTTAGAGGTAATAGGATAGCGCCTATCTTTGCCAAACCCGCGCTGGGTAATGCGCACACCAATCGGTGACTGACGGCGCTTATATTCGTTTCGATCAATCAGTGATGTTACACGATTCACATCTGTCGCTCTATAACCCATTCCCACGATATCCGCACGACTTGCATCATGCTCAACGTAAGCTTCCATAATGGCGTCTAAAATTTCATACGCTGGCAAGCTGTCCTGATCTTTTTGATCGTGACGAAGTTCGGCTGAGGGTGGCCTTGTAATAATGCGTTCCGGAATCACGGGCGATATTGAATTACGATAGTTTGATAACTGATAGACCAGTGTTTTTGGGATATCTTTGAGCAAAGCAAAACCACCCGCCATATCCCCATAGAGCGTTGAATAACCAACCGCCATTTCACTCTTATTGCCAGTCGTCAGCACGATACTGCCAAACTTATTGGACAAGGCCATCAACAACATGCCGCGAATACGCGCTTGCAGGTTTTCTTCTGTCGTATCAAATGGCATTCCAAAAAACTCCTCTGAAAGCGTTTCTCTGAATAGATTGAACAATGAACTAATTGGTAGCTCGCTGTAGCGAACCCCTAATATTTCTGCCATTGAATGGGCATCTGTTACGCTCATCTCCGCGGTAAATTCGGATGGCATCATCACCACATGGACTTGATCAGCGCCTAAAGCATCCACCGCTACCGCGAGGGTTAGTGCAGAATCAATCCCACCGGACAAGCCCAGCACAACACCCTTGAAGTTGTTTTTAACGACATAGTCCTTTAGACCAAGCGTTAAGGCTTGATAGACTGAAGCCTCAATTGAAAGTGTGGGCGAGATTTCAGCTTGCAAAGGATTGCCATGATGACCTGCAGAGCAATCGATTTCGATCGTTCTAACCGACTCTTCAAAAGCAGGAAGCTGTTGCGCCAGGACGCCCGCGCTATCAAGCACAAAAGATGCTCCATCAAACACCAATTCATCCTGACCGCCAACTAAGTTTGCGTAAACTAGCGCCAGGCCCGTTTCAAACACGCGCTGTCGGGCTACTGCATGGCGACTATCTTGTTTGTCCATATGGTATGGCGAAGCGTTTAATGCCAATAAAATCTCAGCACCCGCTTGCTTAGCCAATCTTGCTGGATTTGACTCCCAAACATCCGCACAAATTAATACCCCGCACTTCAGCCCCTGATGGTCAAACACTAAGGGCGATGTGCCCGCCTTGAAATAACGTAACTCATCAAACACCGTGTGATTGGGTAATGCATGTTTATGATAAGTGGCGAATACCTTGCCATCTTGCAAGACCGAAGCAGCGTTATAACAAGCCCCTTCAAAAACACGAGGGTGCCCCACTAACACCGTGATCCCATGAATTTTTTTCGCCAAAGCCAGCAAAGCCACTTCACTTGCTTGATTAAAATCTTCCCGCAACAGCAAATCCTCTGGAGGATAACCCGTTAAGGAGAGTTCTGGGGTCAGTAAAAGAGTGGCGCCCTCTGCTTTGGCTTGAGTGGCAGCCGCCAGAATCTTATCGCTATTACCTGCAATATCACCTAACAGACAATTGATTTGGGCAATGGCAATGTGCATGGACTGACTAATAGCTGCCACCTGCATCTTTTAACATTTTGACAATTTCTGGACTTTTGCCTTTGAGTGCGTAGACCAAAGCGCTTAGCCCATATTGATCTTTGGCTTTTACATTGGCACCGCTCTTAATTAATATGGCGACCATTGGAACATCGCCGTTTAAGACAGCATTATGCAATGGGGGGGTGCCTTCGCTATCCTTATGATTAACATCTGCACCCTTGGCAATCAGGGCACTCACCGCCTCCGCATGTTTTTTTCTGACAGCCCAGCTGACCGCCGTCCATTTTGATTGATCTTGCTCGTCTACTTTAGCACCAGATTCAATGAGGATATTAATTGCAGCCACTCTCCCCTCTCGCGCGGCATACATTAGCGCTGTCAATTTCAGACGGTCACGATCAGCAATCAGCGCACCATGTGATAGCAGTATTTTAATCGTCGAGACATCACCGTTCTTGGCCGCATACATCAACGCACTCTTACCATCATCGCTTTTAATATTCACTTCCATGCCATGGTCTATGAGTAATCCAACCATTTCTGAATAACCAGAGGTTGCTGCCATCCCCATGGCACTCCAACCAGACACATCACGAAGCGCTGGGTCAGCCCCTTTATTAAGTAAAGCTTCTGCTGTATTTAAATAATTTTTGCGCGCTGCCAACATGAGTGCGGTCCAGCCGCTATTATCTTTCGCATTAGGATCTGCACCCTTATCCAAAAGCAATTTAACGACTTCTGATTTGTCTTTGCGTGCGGCGTACATCAAGGCAGTGACGTTGTCGATATCGCGCACATTAGGATTAGTGCCGCTTTCCAGCAAGGCACGCACAGTTGCCATATCGCCTTTGGCTGAAACCGTTAACAAATATGGCACGTCTTCTTCAGCGACCGCCAAATGGCTGAGCACCAAACTGATTAACATCAGGGGAAGCCATACAAAATTTTTCATCAAATTCGCGTTCATTAATTTGCTTGTTTTGCCTTAATCGCTGCCATCACTGCTTCACCCAAGCCTGCTGGAGAACTCGCAACAATGACGCCCGCTTTTTCCAATGCCAACATCTTGTCTTCGGCTTTACCGCTTCCGCCAGAAATAATCGCACCCGCATGGCCCATCCGTTTGCCTTTAGGGGCTGTTTGACCTGCAATATAACCAGCCACAGGCTTGGTCACATGGTGCTTAATGTAATCAGCCGCGGCCTCTTCATCCGCACCGCCAATTTCGCCCACCATAATAATGGCTTCAGTTTCAGGATCCGCTTGGAACATTTTCAAGCAATCAATAAAATTCAAACCGCGAATAGGATCACCGCCAATACCCACGCAAGTTGATTGGCCTAAACCTAATGTCGTTGTTTGATTAACTGCTTCGTAAGTGAGCGTACCTGAACGTGAAACAATGCCCACTTTGCCGCGCAAGTGAATGCTTCCAGGCATAATGCCGATTTTGCACTCATCTGGCGTAATCACACCTGGGCAATTTGGGCCCACTAATTTCACGTTATTGGCTTTAAGTGCTGCTTTTACATTCAGCATATCCAAGACTGGAATACCTTCTGTAATACACACAATCAAATCAATGCCCGCATCGCACGCCTCTAAAATAGAGTCTGCTGCAAACGGTGGTGGTACGTAAATTACAGAAGCATTGGCGCCAGTCTCACGGACTGCATCACGCATGGTATTAAAGGCTGGCAAACCCAAGTGGCTTTGACCACCCTTGCCAGGCGTTACACCACCGACCATTTTGGTGCCGTAAGCCAACGCTTGTTCTGAATGGAATGTGCCTTGTTTGCCAGTAAAACCTTGGCATAACACTTTGGTATTTTTATTCACTAATATGCTCATGTTCTAACCTTACGCGCTCACTGCAGCAACTGCTTGTTTAGCCGCATCGGTCAAACCCGCAGCAGAAATAATGGATAGACCGCTCTCGCTCAACATCTTGCGACCTAATTCGACATTCGTACCCTCTAAACGCACTACCACAGGAATCTTAATCCCCACTTCTTTCACCGCAGTGATAATGCCTTCAGCAATAATGTCGCAGCGCATAATGCCACCAAAAATATTCACTAAAATCGCTTTAACGTTGCTATCAGCCAAAATAATTTTGAATGCTTTAGCAACGGTTTCAGCCGTTGCACCACCGCCCACATCCAAGAAGTTAGCTGGCGCACCACCATGGAGTTTAATCAAATCCATGGTTGCCATGGCTAAACCTGCACCATTCACCATACAGCCAATGTTGCCGTTAAGCGCAATGTAATTAAGACCTGCATGATGCGCTTCAGCCTCTTTCGCATCGTCTTGGCTCCAATCACGTTGCTCAGCCAATGATTTTTGGCGATACAGCGCATTGTCATCCACACTCATTTTGCAATCGAGGGCAAACAACTTGCCATCAGTCGTCACAACAAGAGGATTGATTTCAAGCAAAGCCAAATCGTTCTCTTTGAATAATTTATACAAGCCTTTTGCTAACTTAGTGAATGCGGAAATTTGGTCGCCGACTAAATCTAAAGCAAATGCCAAATTACGCGCTTGATAATCAACCAAGCCGTTTAATGGATCACAGACTTCTTGCAGAATTTTTTCAGGCGTCGTTGCGGCAATTTCTTCAATGTCCATACCGCCAGCACTCGAAGCCACCATCACCACACGTTCAAGGGTACGGTCTACCAAAATAGATAAATAAAGCTCACGGGCGATTGGTAACGTTTGCTCAACCAATAATTGATGCACCGGCTGACCATCTGGCGCATTTTGGTAAGTCACCAAATGTTTGCCCAATAAACCATTTACAACGGATTGTGCTTCACCCGCTGATTTTACAATTTTCACGCCGCCCGCTTTGCCGCGACCCCCTGCGTGCACTTGCGCCTTTACCACCCAAGCATCGCCAGCGATTTCTTTAGTTGCCGCTGCTGCAGCTTCTGCTGATTGAACGACCTGTCCGACAGGTACCGCTAGGCCATAGCGCTGAAGCAGTTGTTTAGCCTGAAATTCATGCAAATTCATAGTGATATTGTGTGATTGAGCTTAAAATGACATTCTCGCGCAAAACGTCGCTAGACGCCAGCCATTGATGATAAAGGGCGTGATAAAACGCGACAATAAAGCATGATAAATACACCGCTTTGAACATGTATAATATCTTCACTTTTTTCATTTCTCACAAAACTTACTATGCGTTTAGTTGTTCAAGGTTCCTCCATACAATTGCCTCACTTGATGCACATCCATCAACTCAGCAACGCCAAGCAAGGCGCACAATTCATGCAAATTGCTGAACACGCTTATTACTTACCACATCAAGCCATTACATCTGAGGCCAGCGCTTCTGACGCAGTAAAAGCATTTTGTGCGAGTGAAAAAATTGATTGCGCCTATGTACCAGAAACGCAAACACTTAAAAACATCAAACTTGCCGTGATGGATATGGACTCCACGCTCATCAATATCGAATGTATTGATGAAATTGCTGACATGATGAACATCAAACCGCAAGTGGCTGAGATTACCGAAAGCGCGATGCGTGGCGAAATCGAATTTAAAGAAAGTCTCACACGCCGCGTTGCCTTGCTTAATGGACTTGAAGAATCAGCACTTCAACGTGTGATTGATGAAAGACTCCAACTCAACCCTGGCGCGCAAGTGTGGATAGATGCTTGTAAAGCGAATGGCATTAAAACCCTGCTCGTTTCTGGTGGCTTCGAATTTTTTGCCAACCACGTCAAAGCCAAGCTAGGTTTGGATTATGCGGAGTCAAACACGCTAGAAATTATCGATGGCAAGCTTACAGGCAAAGTGCTTGGTGAGATTGTGGATGGTCAAGCAAAAGCTGATTTCCTAGTACAAAAACGTGATGAATTAGGCTTAACACCAAACCAAGTCATTGCGATTGGCGACGGCGCTAACGACTTAATCATGATGCGTGAAGCGTTAGCGGGCATTGCCTACCACGCCAAGCCTATCGTACAAGCCCAAGCCAGCTATGCGCTCAACCATGTTGGGTTAGACGGCATCGCTCATTTATTTTCTACGATTTAACTAAACTTTTTAATTCAAACCAAATTTATTCAAACCACACACTCACCAAAGGATTAAATATGTCATTAAAAAAACGACTTCTTTCATGTGCTTTAGTTTCACTTCTCGCTACAAGCGTCAGCGCATTTGCACAGCCTACGGTTGAAATTAAAACCAACAAAGGCATAATTGTGGTGGAACTCAATCAAGAAAAAGCGCCAAACACCGTGGCTAACTTTCTGAAATATGCCAACGACGGCTTTTACACAGGCACGATTTTTCACCGTGTCATTTCAGGCTTTATGATTCAAGGCGGCGGCTTGGATAAAAACTTAAATGAAAAAACCACCCGCGCTCCAATTAAAAATGAAGCAGATAATGGTTTAGCAAATACCATCGGCACTATTGCCATGGCACGCACCAATGACCCGCATTCCGCATCATCACAGTTCTTTATCAACGTCGCCAATAACTCCTTTCTAAACCACAGCGACAAATCAGAACGTGGCTGGGGCTACACCGTGTTTGGCAAAGTGGTTAAAGGCATGGACGTGGTTGAACGCATTGCCAAAATGCCAACGGATGGCGGTGATGTGCCGATGCAAACGATTGCGATTGAGTCAGTGACAGTGGTGAAATAACTTTTATTACGGTTAACACATTTCGACAAGCTCAGTGCGAATGAGGTTTGAAAGTAAAAAAGGCCTTCATTTGAAGGCCTTTTACATTTCTCTAACTTTAAATTAATGAATCGGCAAATACACCAACTCACCCGCTTTCATATCTGGCACCAACAAAAACTTGCCATCTAAGCTAGGTGCAATATCTGCAGCGGCTGCAAAGCCTTCTTTAACTAATTCGCCAGTTGGCACAGCACCTTTTTCTAGCTTCACGCTAAATACTTTGCCGTTTTTCCAATCGCTAACAAAGAACTGGTCTTTTTTACCTTTAACGATGCCATCGCCACCGCCAAAGCCTTTGGCGACTTCAATGAGAGTGTTTTTCTTCATCTCTAAGCGATATAACACGCCAGATACAAAATCGACCACCATGATGCAGTTTGGTGTTTTGCCCATTAGTAAACCATTAGGCGCTAATACGCGTGCATCTTGTTTGCCATTGATAATGGTGGTGACTTTACCTTGTGGGTTAATTTTATAAACCGCACCGCCTACGCCCTTTAAGTCACCGCTGTCGCTCACGTAAATATTGCCAGCCGCATCTGACTCTAAGTCGTTCAAAAATTGTGGTGCCTCAGGGAATGCTTCTGCCGCGGCAAACACTGAAGTTTTGCCATCTGGCGTGATTTTAATCACACGGTGGTTATCGGCCACATACAAATCCTTACCGACAATCGCTAGGCCTTTCGGATCATCCAAGCCTTGTGCAAATACTTTGGCTTCGCCGTTTTTATCTACCACGGTAATTTGACCGTCACCGTCTTTACCAAACTCGCCAATTTCTGAAACAAACACACGTCCATCTTTTGCGGCAATCGCTGATTCAGGCATTTTTAGGCCAGTGATTTTTTTGGTTTCGTGGGCTTGGGCAGTGATAGAAACCACCGCGACTAAGGCTAGTAATAATTTGGAAATACGCATACAAACTCCCCTATTGAATTGACACTACTCATTTGCAACTACTGTATTAAAACTACTGAATGGACATAAATTTAATTTTTGACTCGGGCAACATGCTGGCTGTTGCACAAGGCGATGAAAACGAAGGCGCTTTGAGCGCTTCTTGGAACTTGGTATCGGCTTTCATTTTATTTGAAACCCCTTGCATGGCTGCGTGATAAACCGCTTTGAGTGTCATGTCGGTTTTAACATCAAAAAAAGCACGCTTGCTAGCTTCGCCCACATACTTACCCAAAGGCTTACCATCCGCAGTCAAGGTCATCGCAGTGACTTTTCCGTAAAAGGTTTGCATTTGTGGGTTATAGAACATACTTGGGCGGAGCCACACCAAGACTTTAGATTCCAGTGGTTTTGCATCGCACATTTCCACGCCGCCAAAGTCCTTGCTCAACACCTCGAGCGCCGCAGTCTCTAACATTGGCGCTTGGCTAACCCAATAATCTTGTGAGTAATTTCTTAACCGAATTGGGTGATCATAGTCTTGCGCTTGAATATAGACAGCGACAGAGGTTAGGGTAATTTCATGTGCCAGTGCCGATGTGCTAACGCATGCCAGCAGCCAAACAGATAAGCATTGTTTTAATTTCAAGGTAACGCTCCTTCATAAAATGTGCTAAAAAAACCCTTAGGTCAGGACGTCGGACCAAATATTGTTTGCCCAAGCTTGCGCATAATTGCCTTCCAGCTCTGATGGTTTTTCAGACACTCCGCCGCCTTCGGCAGGCACCATGATTTTTTTATTCGCATCATAACGATAGACATTCGCTACGTGCATGGCCATTTTATCGGATACATAGCTGTAACATGTATTGGCAAATACAGGCGATGCGTCAGGCGCTTGCTGGCTCATGATTGCCAGGATGGCATTGGCGCACACTTTGGCTTGCGAAGTCGCCATGTGCGCTGACTTTGGCAATGCAGCTGAAACGGAGTCTCCAATAATATGAACATTGGGGACAATCTTAGATTCATAGCTTACAAAATCCACCTCGCACCAACGCTTATCCACATTGGCAGTGCCTGCAATTTGTGCAATTTTTCCTGCACGTTGCGGCGGAATAATATTCAGCACATCAGCCTGAATGGATTCGAATTCAGTTGTAACGGTTTTACGCCCTACATCCACATCAACTATCGTGCTATTGGCCCGATAGTCAATAATGCTTGCATAATTTTCCGCAAACACTTTAGTGAACAAAGCTTTTTTTGAAGTGATTTCGGGATTGGCATCCAACACAATCACTTTTGATGTTGGTTGATTGTTCTTTAAATAAAGCGCGACCTGACAGGCGCGCTCATATGGCCCCGGTGGGCAACGGTATGGCGCTTTAGGGACGCTCATGACAAATACCCCGCCGTCTTTCATACTTTCTAGCTGTTTGCGCAAAGTCACAGTTTGCGCCCCAGCTTTCCAAGCGTGAGGCACTTCCAACTGCGCTTCCTTGCTTTCCAACATCGGTAATTGTTCATACATAAAATCAATACCAGGCGCCACGACTAGCTTGTCATAGGCGAGTTCACCCCGCTTCATTTTCACGACCCGCTTAGCAGCATCGATGGCGAGCACTTCATCTGACACCCATTCAATGCCATGATTTTTTTTAAGAAGATCGTAGCCAAAGGTCAGTTGATTGATATTTTTACTACCACCCAACACGAGATTGCTCAGCGGGCAAGAAACGAACTGATTACGCGGCTCAACCACCACAACATCAAGGCCACCGTCACTCCAAACACGTAAATACTTCGCCACCGTCGCGCCGGCATAGCCGCCACCAATTACCACCACCCTGCCCCTGGCTTGGCTTGCTTTTGCAAGCAAGGGGGTAACCATGGGCAATGAAACCAGCGCACTTGCAGCCGCCATTTTAAGGAAGTCACGTCTATCGATAGCCATGTTATTCTGCCCACTTTTGATTGGGCGGTGTGAGTCCGTCGATGCGCTTTTGCTGAGAAAAGTATAGGGCCAAATCGTTAATTTCCTCAACCGTTAAGCCTTTAGCATGTCGATGCATCACAGTTGCGCTTCGCGTGCCATTTTTGAATGCCATCATTTGCATTACAAAATGGGAGGCATCTAAGCCGGCAAGCACTGCGTTGCCACCAAGACTATTCCCTTCAGAGCCATGACAAGCCGCACAGGATGCTGCAAGTGTTTGAATATGTCGGCTGGTGAATTGGTTTTCTTCCGCATGACCGTGACTCATCAACGTAAAAAAACCCACAAACACCATCAGGTACTTGTGGGTTAATGCATTAATGTTCAAATGAATCTGCATAGACTCATGTTAAAGCATTTAAACTAATTTGTGAGGCTTTATTAGAAGCACTTCTCTTCTTTACAGCCGTCATCTTTAGCACCTAAAGAAAGTAGCAAATCTACCATCTTGGTATTGCCTGTATCACGAACCACACGAACAATCGATACATCACCTTTAAGCTTTAAGTTTAAATCAGCACCTTTAGAAGCCAGGTATTTCACAATTTCAGTATAACCATCATAAGCCGCCATTTGGATCGCAGACATCTTCGTTAATGGATGGGTATAGTTCACATCAGCGCCATGCTCAACCAAATATTTGACCACGCCTAATTGATTTTTGTTTGCAGAAATCTGTAATGCTGACCATGCGAAGAATTTCTCATTCACATCTACACCTGAATCAATATATTTTTTTACTTTTTTAACATTACCATCACGTAATGCTTCGGTGTAATCAACTTGCTGCTCACCTTCCATTGCAAATGCTGCAAACGGGATGCTTAGGGCAATTACCATCATTAGGGCTTTGATCATTTTCATGTATTTCTCTCCGTGTTATTTGTTTTAATTAATAAACTTTCTTGCATTTCTAAACATACGTATCCAAGCACCATCTTCGCCCCAAGCATCTGGATGCCAAGAGTTTTGCACAGTACGGAAAACACGTTCTGGATGCGGCATCATAATACTAAAACGCCCATCTTGCGTAGTTAAACCAGTAATTCCCTGGGGTGATCCATTTGGGTTAAATGGATACACTTCAGTTGGACTGCCTGCATTATCTACGAACTTCATACTAACTAATTTACTTGCTATAACATCATTGACCGCAGATTCTGAAGAAAATTCCGCAAAACCTTCACCATGTGCAACGGCAATTGGCATGCGGCTTCCAGCCATGCCTGCAAAGAATAGTGATGGCGACTCTTGCACTTCCACCATCGCAAAGCGCGCTTCAAACTGTTCTGACTTGTTACGAACAAAATGCGGCCATTGATCAGCACCAGGAATAATGCTGTGTAAGTTGCTCATCATTTGGCAACCGTTACAAATACCTAAAGAGAATGAGTCTTGGCGTTGAAAGAATGCTGAGAACTCGTCATTAGCGCGTGCGTTAAACAAGATGGACTTCGCCCAACCCTCACCCGCACCTAACACATCCCCATAAGAGAAACCGCCACAAGCCACAAAACCAGCAAAGTCTTTTAAGCTCACTCGACCGCTAATGATGTCACTCATATGCACGTCGTAAGTGGCAAAGCCAGCACGGTCAAATGCAGCAGCCATTTCCGTTTGGCCATTCACGCCTTGCTCCCGCAAAATTGCCATTTTTGGGCGCGCGCCAGTGGCAATATATGGGGCAGCAACATTGTCGCTTGGGTCGAATGTGAGTTTTGCATGCAAACCCACATCTGATTTATCTAAAATACGGTCATATTCTTGTTGCGCACAAGCTGGGTTATCACGCATTTTTTGCATTTGGTAAGTCGTTTCAGACCAAGCGCGATGCAAATCAACTCGAGAGGCTTCAAATATTGCCATGCCCGCTTGCTTCATCACGATAGCGTCGCCAGGAGTCACCTCACCAATGACATGGATGCAATTTGGTAGCGCTTGCTTCAAGCTGGCGGCAATCACATCTGTATCTGATGCGCGCACTTGAATCACTGCACCTAATTCTTCGTTATATAGCACGCTTGCAATATCACCAGCCAAGCCATCTAGACTTATCGCCAATCCGCAATGTCCGGCAAAAGCCATTTCAACAACGGTTGAGAATAAGCCGCCGTCAGAACGGTCATGATAGGCAAGCAATTTACCATCTGAATTCAACGCTTGAATTGCGCTAAAGAAGCTTTTCAAACGTGACGCATCATCCACATCTGGCGCTTGATTACCCACCGCACCGTAGACTTGTGCCAAAGCTGAGCCACCCATGCGGTTTTTACCAGCGCCCAAATCAATCAAAATCAAACTGGTATCACCCAAGTCTGTTCTTAATTGTGGCGTCAGTGTTTTACGTGCATCTGGCGTAGCGGCAAATGCAGTGACTACTAATGAAATTGGTGATGTGACGGCTTTATTCTCGCCCGCATCATCCCAAACCGTCTTCATTGACATCGAGTCTTTACCAACAGGAATACTAATGCCAAGCGCAGGGCAAAGTTCCATGCCTACTGCTTTAACAGTATCAAACAAGGCAGCATCCTCACCCGGGTGACCTGCTGGCGCCATCCAGTTAGCGGATAGTTTCAAATCACTAATGTCGCTAATTAAACTTGCGGCGATATTGGTAATTGATTCGCCAATGGCCATCCGGCCAGATGCGGGGCCGTAAATCAAGGCCAAAGGCGCTTTCTCACCAATCGCGAAGGCTTCACCTTGATAAGTTTGATAGCCCGCAAGCGTTACCGCCACGTCAGCTACTGGTACTTGCCATGGGCCGACCATTTGGTCACGCGCAATCAAACCCGTTACAGAGCGGTCGCCAATGGTAATGAGGAATGTTTTATCAGCAACGCCAGGCAGGCGTAGCACGCGATTTGCCGCGTCTTTTAAATCAATCTTTGTTGTATCAAAGGCTGGCAAGGTACGTGTTGCATGCTTTACATCCCGAAGCATTTTTGGCGGTTTGCCAAGCAATACAGATAAATCCATATCCACAGGCTTGTTGCCAAAATGACTGTCAGCCACCGTTAAATGGCGCTCTTCAGTAGCTTCACCAACCACTGCAAACGGACAACGCTCACGCTCACAGATTTCAGCAAATAGCGCTAGGTTTTCTTTAGAAACAGCCATGACATAACGCTCTTGCGCTTCGTTACTCCAAAGCTCACGAGGTGACATACCCGGCTCTTCGTTATGCACATCACGTAATTGGAACACTGCACCCACACCAGCATCATTCACCAGCTCAGGGAATGCATTTGAGATACCACCCGCGCCAACGTCATGAATACTTAAGATTGGGTTCTTATCGCCCAACTGCCAGCAACGATCAATCACTTCTTGCGCACGGCGCTCTAACTCTGGATTGCCTCGTTGCACTGAATCAAAGTCCAAGTTCTCTGCATTAGCGCCTGTATCCATACTTGAAGCAGCACCGCCACCTAAACCAATCAACATCGCTGGGCCACCTAACTGAATAAGGCAAGCACCTGCAGGTATCGGGTTCTTTTTAGAGTGTTTCGCAGAAATATTACCAACGCCCCCTGCCAACATAATTGGCTTGTGATAGCCGCGTATTTCACCAGCAGCTTCTAATTCAAAAGTTCGGAAATAACCCGCAATATTTGGACGACCAAATTCATTGTTATAAGCCGCGCCACCCAGCGGGCCATCCATCATAATTTGTAAAGGGGAAGCGGTACGTGAAGGCTTGCCGTAACTACCTTCCCAAGGCTGTTCAAAACCTGGAATATTCAAATTTGAAACTGAGAAGCCAGTTAAGCCAGCTTTCGGTTTAGAGCCGCTACCTGTTGCACCTTCATCACGAATCTCACCACCTGCACCTGTCGCCGCACCAGCAAAAGGTGAAATGGCTGTTGGATGGTTATGTGTTTCCACTTTCATCAAGTAATGCATTTCTTCTTCGATGAAACCATATGCGCCGCCTGCTTGCGGATAGAAACGTTTGGTTTTTTGACCAGCTGAGCCCGCCACGATAGAGGCGTTGTCAGAATAAGCAACGACAGTGCTGCCTGGATTTAACTTGTGTGTATTTCGAATCATGCCAAACAATGACTGTGCTTGCTCAACACCATCCACAACCCAATCCGCATTAAAAATCTTGTGGCGACAATGCTCTGAGTTCGCCTGCGCAAACATCATCAATTCAACATCCGTTGGATTGCGGCCAATGCGAGTGAAGTTTTCTAACAAATAGTCCACTTCATCTGGAGAAAGCGCTAAGCCTAAGTCGGTGTTGGCTTGATTAAGCGCAGCCTTACCCCCAGCCAAAATATCCACACTCGACAAAGGCGCTGGCGTTGCTTGATGATAAAGCTTAGCCGCATCATCGATGCTTCCAAACACAGCTTCCGTCATGCGATCATGGACGGCAGCCTTCACTGCTTGTTTTTCAGCTTCCGTTAATGCTGAGCCATCTTTCTTACTCACGTAATAAGCAATCCCTCGCTCAATACGTTGCATATTGCCTAAGCCGCAATGTTTAGCAATATCCGTTGCACGTGAAGCCCAAGGTGAAATCGTGCCTGGTCGGGGAATCACCAAAAACAACTCACCTACTGGCGCTTCCTCAGCCATACGTGGACCATAAGTCAGGATCTTTTTCAGCGTGTCCAATTGCCCATCAGTCAACGATCCTTCATTCCAAGCAAAATGCCAAAAATCAGCATGCACCGCATTAATTTGAGGGGCTGATTGACTTAAATTCGCAAGGATTTTTTGAAGTCTGAAAGAGGATAGCGCCGCGCTACCGCGCAAACTTAACATAGGCAAACTTGGCATAGATGGGGACATGGACTGAGAAGCTGAAGTGATAAAAGCGTTATTTTACCCGAAATTGGATTGAATATCGCCCAAAGGAATCGTTTTATCCCTAGCCATCTTACAGAATCAAATGATGCCAAATAAAATAGCGCACTTAATCATCCATCCCATTAAAACAAAGCGTTGTTTAAGCATATAAAAAATGTAATCATATTAAAATTTTCCGTATTAGATAATAAAATTTCCTGTATTAGATTGATTTTATTCGTTCTTTTTTAACCGAAACCGATCATTAAGGCATTGAAAAAATGAATTGTTTTGCTGTGTTCACCAAAAACAATAATAAAAGCACACGCACGCACGCTGTTTTAATCTTGGCTAGCGTTCTGACATCACTCAATCTCAATCTCAATGTCTATGCCGCCGAGAACTTCCCTCGTCTAAGCCTAGATACCGCGATTGAAATTGCCCTCAAAAACAATATTGAAAAACAGATTTCCTATCAATCTGCAGCCATCGCTGAAAGCCAATACCAACAAGCACTTTCGGCACGCTGGCCCACCTTGACCCTTCAAGCTGGTTTTCAGCACCGCGATAAAGCGCCTTTGTTTAGTGTGCCCGCAAACAGCATTTCTGTGGCCGCACTGGGTGGCGCAGAGGTGCCAGTGCCAGCGCAAAACATTAAGCTCATGGATCAAAACATCAGCTCAGCTGCATTGCAATTAATGTATCCGCTATACACTGGCGGAAAAATCACCAGCCTCATTAACCAAACTGTTATCGGCAAGGAAATTGCACAAGAGGAATATCGCCGCACCAGCTTGCAAGTGGTGCGCGATGTAAAGCGCTATTATTTCGCAGCGCAACTCACTCAGGCACTCAACAAAACAGCGAAAGCGATTCTCAGCTCACTGAGTAGCACAAGGGATTTCACCAAAAGCTTGTATGAGGGCGGTTCAGAAACGGTGAATAAACTTGATTTCATTAAAACAGAACTCGCCGTCTCTTATGCAAAATCAGTTGAAATTGATTTTGCCAGCAAACATCAAGCGGCACTGGCTGCCCTGGCCAATACGATGGGTGCAAGCTGGGATAGTCAAATCAGTATCGAGACGCCTTTAAACAATACATTAAATCAAGATCCACAAATCGAGGCATTGATTCAACAGGCGAATCAATTCAATCCTCAAATCAACTTACTCAAACTCGCAGTGCGTGCCTCCAATGAAAAGATTGATGAAGCACGCAGCGGCTACTTTCCAAAAGTTGCGCTTACCGCAGAAGCAAAACACCTCGACAGCAACATCGACTCGGCACTGGTTAATGGCTCGACTAAAGATAGCTGGACAATTGGTGTTGGGATCAGCTTGCCACTTTTTAATGGTGGCATGACCACGAACCAAGTCAATACAGCAAGATTGCAATCCTCACAAATGCGAGACAAGCAGAAATTAGTTGAGCAAGGCATCGCGACTTTAATCAAAAAGCTATTCATCGAATTTGATGCGGCAAGACAACAAATCGCAGTATCAACACTCGCCGCTAAACAAGCACAAGAAAACGTCGATCTCACTGCAAGTGCGTTGCAGATAGGCGCATCAAAACCTCAAGACATGGTAGAAGCCAGTATTTTAGAAGCCATCGTAAAAGGCAATTTGTTGCGCGCACAGCATGATCAACAGCTTCAATTAGCGGAAATCAACTACGTATTAGGCGCAGAAGCGCAATGATCCAGCATCTACAAAAAATATTTTTGCTTTTACTACTCACTATCGCAATCAATGGCATAGCTGCCGACGATAACATCGCTGAAAAGATCATGATGGGTGGCAGTTCCCTTGGTATTCGAGATAGCTCCAAACAAGATACTGAAATCACGTTTAACGTGGCCTTATCAGACTTGCTTAAAGCACACAGCGCCAATTTATCCGTGCTTGTATTTGACTCGACACAAGATCTATACAACGCCTTTGATAAAGATCAAATACATGGCATCTTTGGCACACCTCTTGAATACCTTCAACGAGAAAACAAGATGAAGCCTCAAATGATGGCAATTCATTATAAAAATGCAGCGCTTAAACAATCACTTATTGCGCTGGTGAGAAGCGCTGATAACATTAAAAGTATTAAAGATTTACGAGGTAAACGCCTGAGCATGCGCAATACGCAAGATATGGAAAAGCTTTTTTTGAATACTATGCTGTTGGAAAACCAAGCGCCTGAGCTTGATAGTTTTTTTGCCGAAAGCATTAATCCAAAAAACATCAATACCGGCATTATGGATGTTTTCTTTGGACGGTCAGACATGACCATCGTGAGAGAAAGTGAATACAAAACGGCCATTGAACTAAATCCTCAATTAGCTAAAAAATTGACCGTCTTAGCAACATCAGAACCTATGCTAGGACTAGTCGCGGGCGCAAAAATTTCCATGCCCAACAAATCCCATCAAGCCGCAATGCAGTCTCTCATTGACCTCAGCTCCACTGAAAAAGGTAAGCAACTCATGCGCATTATTCATGCGGAGTCATTCGAAGAAGTCGGCAGCGCTGACTTAGACAACGTGCGTGATTTACTCAAGCGTTATAAAACGCTCAAAGCGAATGCGAGTATTGGTTCGTCAAACGCAAATAAGTCTAAAAAACCGGCACGTGTCCCCAACTGATGCTAATGAAAAATAAGTTATTTTCAGGCATTTTTGGTCACTTCTTCATACGCACCAGTATTATTCAATCGTTCACTGGTCTATTACTGTTATTGGTAGTTTTACCATTCTTCAATCGCCTTTCTGATGAAATGGCTGCCGAGCAGGGGCGAACCTTCTCCAACAGCACCCTCGCTGCCACTTACGATGCACTCTACAAAAAAGAATTTAGTCAGATTATCGATTACTGCATGAACGTTATGCGGGATACACCGAACATTTTGATGATTGTTTACAGCAATCGTAGTGGTGAAGAAATCATCATGACAAAAGATAATTGGACGCTGAAAGAAAAATCCCTGCCCTATTACAAAATACACTTTAATCATGACAAAGCATTATTGATAGGTGACCGCCCTTACGTCATCAGCAATAGCCACAACTTATTTTCAACCACCAAACATTTTGAATTTAGTACGCCAGTAGCGATTAGCGGTCAAGAGTGGGGCGTGATTACTGTGAGCTTCTCTCAAGAAGCTTATTTTTCTATTATCAATAGCTTTTACTGGGCCGTGATCGTTTTCACTATTCTCTCCTGCGGTTTGTCTTTATTCTTATTCTTCGCCTCATCGAGTAAAATCCGTCGACAAATCAGTACATTTACCTCCATGGCCAAAAACTTGGCCGAAGGCAAACTGTCTACTCGTGCGCCGGAAACCTCGATTGGGGAAATTGGCGAGCTAGGCAAAGCGATTAATGAAATGTCCAGCTCTCTACAAGAAAAGTCTTCACGACTTTTCCAACTAGTGCAGATTGTTGAACAAACCCACGATGCCTTTGTGCTGTTTAATAAAAATCTTAATATTGTTTTTGTGAATGATGCAGTGACTAGCATTACTGGTTATCCGACCGATTACTTTAATGGCATGCATGTTGTAGCGTTTAGTGATGCGCTTAACCTTGACTTGGCCGACTTACTCCGTGAAATCGAGTGGATGGAAAAACACAAAAGCAACCCACCTTCTCATGACATCGTGATCTCAAAGCAAAACAAAACTGCACTCCCTGTCGAAATGCGTTTGGAATTTATAGAGGATAGTGAAAAGTCTGAGAACCATTTACTTGCAGTGTTATCAAGCATTACTGAACGCAAAAAATTAGAGAATGAGTTACATCAACTTGCGTTCTTCGATAAGTTAACAGGCTTGCCAAATCGCAGAATGTTTTTGGATCACCTCAATCAGGTTATCCGATTCTCACATCACAACAATCAATCCTTTGCGCTGTTTTTTATGGATTTGGATAATTTCAAATATATTAATGATTCACTTGGCCACGAAGCTGGGGACGCACTTTTAATTCAAATTGCAGGCAGGCTGAAAGATATTTTTCGTAGCAGCGATATGGTGACGCGTCTTGGTGGTGATGAATTCACTGTCATCATTGAAAATACAAAAGAAAACGCGCAATTTGATGTCACACTCTTAGCGCAAAAACTTCTCGACCAATTAGCGACCTACCCAATTGTGATTGGCGCTAGAAGCTTCACGGTCAACACCAGTATCGGTATCGCAAAATTTCCTGATAATGGGTTGGATAGCGACACCCTCCTTCGGCATGCCGATACTGCCATGTATGCGGCCAAAAAATCTGGCAAAAATCGTTATGCTTTATTTACCGAAGACATGAATAGCGATATGCGAGAGCACATCGAAATGGAAAGTGCGCTCAAAGAAGCAATTCGAGTAAAAGATCAGCTCAATTTACAATACCAGCCGATTGTAGACCTGAAAACAGGGGCATTAGTCGGTGCTGAAGCACTCGCCCGATGGCATCATCCGACAAAAGGCTTAATTTCTCCAAGCGACTTTATCGCCGTGGCAGAAAAATCCGACCTCATCATCGATCTCAGCGACAAACTCTTAAATATTGCATTTAAACAAGCACAAATTTGGGAAGGTAATGAAAATTCACCTTATTTATCCATCAACATTTCTGTCAAGCAATTTGCCAAAGATGACTTTGTTGACCGCATGATTGTGATGCTACAAACCTTCCAAATTAACGCACATAAAATACTGCTCGAATTTACAGAGAGTGTGATGCTTGACTCCACCAACGAGACATTCACTAAATTTGAAAAGCTGAAAAAAGTAGGCTTTCAAATTGGTATTGATGATTTTGGAACTGGCTACTCATCGATGGGCTATATACACAAACTCCCGATCGATATTCTCAAAATTGATCGAACATTTGTGGTTGATGTGACGAACAATAATAAGTCGCAAGCAATCGTTTCAGCGATTACGAAGCTTTCATCCACGCTAGGCATTAAAACGATTGCTGAGGGCGTTGAACGTCAGGAAGATGCTGACTGGTTGCAAGCATTTGATTGCAACTATGGGCAAGGGTATTTGTATGATGAAGCACTCGATATTGATGTATTCGAAAAAAAATATCTGAAATAATTATGAATCGACATTTTGCGTATCAATATCTAGCCAATTAAAATGGGTTAAACTGATTTTCTTATTGGTCGATTAAGAATGGTTTTACTAATGCCAGCACAAGATACATTACTGTTAGAAATTCAGGGCATGCATTGCAACAGCTGCGTAAACAAAATCAGACTTGCACTTGAGCCTTTGGCCGAAAGCGTGACAGTCACACTCAATCCGCCTTTGGCAAAGCTTGATCATGCGAAGGCAACTTTTACTCAAATCAATCAAGCCCTTGCGCTCGCAGGAAACTACCAAGCATCAAAGCTTAGCCCTCATAAAATTCCTGAGCGTTCAACGATTGTCGCTGAAAATCCATCTTGGTTATCGACTTATCAACCACTGCTCTTAATCCTGTCTTATCTTCTCATCACTACGCTAGCCATCCAGCTTCATCCGGTCATGTTGCATGATGAGCTCTTTAATATTGAGCGTTGGATGATGGACTTTATGGCGGGATTTTTTCTGGTGTTTTCTTTTTTCAAGTTACTCAACATTCGCGCCTTCGCGGATAGTTATGCCATGTATGACCTACTTGCGATGCGTTGGAAACAGTATGGTTTGATTTATCCATTCATCGAACTCGGACTTGGCTTTGCATATTTACTCGCCCTAGCCCCTCAAATTACGAATATGGTAACAATCGTGGTCATGGGCTTCTCAAGCTTGGGTGTCATTCGCGCCGTCATGAATAAGCAAAAAATACGTTGTGCCTGTTTAGGCGCTGTGTTTAATTTGCCGATGTCAACCATCACCATCATCGAGGACTTACTCATGGTGGCGATGGCGGCTTGGATGCTCGCATAACAAGAGAAAATTGAAGTGCAAGGTGATTACTATCAACTTCCCACGGGGAAAGTGGCTGCACTAGACGATGCCACGCCCTTTCCACCTCTCAGGGATGCTTTGACTGAGCCAAATGGCTTGATAGCCATAGGTGGAGATTTGTCCAGCGAGCGCCTTTTAAGCGCTTATCGGTCCGGCATTTTCCCTTGGTTTAGCGAGGGTGAACCTGTGCTTTGGTGGAGCCCAAGTCCACGCATGGTGCTTTTTCCGCAAGACTTTAAAGTCTCTAAATCACTTGCAAAACGCTTAAAGAAAAATGACTTCGAAGTAAGATTTAACACCCATTTTCGTCAAGTCATGGAAGCTTGCGCAGAGACCAATCGTCCAGACCAAGATGGCACTTGGATTACTTCTGAGATTATTGATGCATACTGTGAATTGCATCAGCGAGGCTTTGCTTATTCCGCCGAAACTTGGATAAATAACACTTTAGTTGGTGGTTTATATGGTGTACTGATCAACCACATGTTTTTTGGTGAATCGATGTTTCACAATGTCACGGATGCTTCGAAGATTGCTTTTGCTCACATGGTGCAATTCTTAAAAGATAAAGGGGTTGGTATGATCGATTGTCAGATGAACACCCGACATCTTGCTTCACTTGGTGCTCAAGAAATTGATAGAACAGCATTTATGATTCATTTAAAGAGACTGATCGCATAACATGACAAGCCCAGCCGATTCAATCCTGCGAAAGATTCAGTTTTATGTCACTGCGCCATACACTTGCAGTTACTTACCCAACCAGCTTGCACAATCAATCATCGCGACACCACAACATTTAGTGGATGCTCATCAATATAGCGGGCTCATTCAACAGGGGTTTAGACGAAGCGGCAAGTTTGTTTATCGCCCACATTGTGAAAACTGCAATGCCTGTATTCCTGTCAGACTGCCTGTCGCTGATTTTCAAGAAACTAGAAGCCAGAAACGCGCTTTCAAGCAACATGCAACGCTAGAAGCTAGCGTATCCAGGCTTTCTTTTGATGAAGAACATTTTGCCCTTTATAAAGCCTATCAAATCGCACGCCACGAAGGCAATGAACAAGAAGAAACTGCTGAGCAATACCGCAACTTTCTAGTTCAAAGTAACGTTGATAGTCTATTTATTTCATTTACCTTGAACGGCATTCTAAAAATGGTCAGCGTGGTCGACATTCTCGAGGATGGCGTATCGGCGGTTTATACTTTTTACGATACCACTGACTCAAAAGCCAGCTATGGCACTTACAGCATCCTTTGGTTAATTGAATGGTGCAAACAGCTCAAACTGGCGTATTTATATTTGGGCTATTGGATTAAAAGCAGCCAAAAAATGGCTTATAAAGAAAACTTTAGCCCACAAGAAGCGTTAATTGATGGTGAATGGCAAAAGATAAAACACGTTAAACCGTAAACGGGCCATAAATCAGACAAGCCCAGCTTGGCAATGCTACAATTATTGTTTTATCAATCTTCAAAGCAATGCACTTGAATAAAATCGTCATTTTTGGTGTCGGGCTCATTGGTGGCTCTGTTGCACTTGCGCTCAAAAAAGCAGGTGTCTCGTCTAAAATTGTGGGGGTTGGCCGAAACTCAGATAACCTCAAAGCAGCGATTCATTTGGGTGTGATCGATGAAGCAGAATCGAATATCGAAATAGCGATCAGCGATGCTGATTTAATCCTCATCGCTACGCCTGTCGCCCAAACTCCAAAAATTTTAGCAGCCATCATTCCGCATCTTGCTGAAAAAACAGTGATTACCGATGCAGGCAGTACAAAATCAGATATTGCACAGTATGTAATTAATGCTTCAACACAAGCCAAAAATGCACAGCATTTTGTTAGCCAGTTTGTAGGGGGGCATCCAATCGCTGGTGCAGAAAAAAGCGGTGTCACTGCTGCAAAAGCTAATTTATTTAGTGGCAAAAATGTAGTGTTAACCCCTAACGAAAACACCTCTGCGGAAGCCATCAAACTTGTTCGCGAATTATGGCTAACAACAGGTGCGAACGTAAGTGAAATGACCGCCCAAGCGCATGATCAAATTTTTGCTGCGGTGAGTCATTTACCGCACCTATTGGCCTTTGCTTTGGTCAACAATTTAGCTAATCGAACGAACGCCAAACAATTATTTGAATTTGCTGCAAGTGGATTTAGGGATTTCACGCGCATTGCTGGTAGTTCACCTGAAATGTGGCGCGACATTAGTCTCGCCAATAAAACTGCTTTATTAAGCGAATTAGAGGCTTATCAAGCTGAAATATCAGCCTTGCAAAACCTCCTAAAGAACGAAGACAGCCAAGGCTTACAGACTATGTTTGAGCATGCAAGTCAGGCACGCCAAGCTTGGCAAAAAGAACGAGAAATGTCACAAGAAAAATCATAAGCCATGACGGAATCTATTACCTTACAACCAGCTAATCAAGTTGGCGGAACCATTAAGCTACCCGGCTCAAAGAGTATCTCTAATCGCACTTTATTGCTGGCCGCCTTTTCAAATGGCGTCACACATATTCGTGATTTACTTGCCTCAGACGACACAGCAAGAATGCTGGAAGCGCTTGAAAAACTTGGTATTCCACTTGAGAAAACTGGTGAGAATGACTGGCGCGTGTCAGGCAATAACGGAAAACTCTCCATCAAACAAGCAGACTTATTTTTAGGCAACGCAGGCACTGCCTTTAGACCCCTGACTGCAGCTTTAGCCTTATCACAAGGCGACTTTACACTTTCTGGCATTGCACGCATGCATGAACGTCCGATTGGTGATTTAGTCAATGCACTGCGCCAGGCTGGCGCAAACATAGAATACCTAGGTAATGATGGCTTCCCGCCACTTAAAATCTCACCTGCAAACATTCAATCATCGACGCCAATCAAAATTCGTGGGGATGTGTCTAGTCAGTTTTTAACTGCACTTTTAATGGCTTTGCCGCTCACTGGAAAATCTTTCATCATCGAAGTGGTCGGGGATCTCATCTCAAAACCTTATATTGAAATCACGCTTAATTTAATGCGTCGTTTTGGTGTAGAGGTTCAACGTGATGGTTGGGAGCGCTTCAATATTCCTGCAAACACCCCCTATCAAAGTCCACAAGAAATTTATGTGGAGGGCGACGCCTCTTCAGCCTCTTATTTCCTGGCTGCTGGCGTAATTGCGGCAGGTGCCGATGGCCTCAAAATTGAGGGCGTTTCATCAGATAGCATTCAAGGCGATATCAAGTTTGCAGATGAGATCGTCAAAATGGGCGCGAAAGTTGAATACGGCACCAATAGCATTGTTGTGAAACGTACAGCAGGCAAATTAAAAGCCATAGATCTGGACTGCAATCACATCCCGGATGCCGCGATGACTCTCGCCATTTTGGCTTTGTTTGCTGAGGGCACAACCACCTTACGCAATATCGCGAGCTGGCGCGTTAAAGAAACTGACCGCATTAGCGCAATGGCCACTGAGCTTCGCAAAGTCGGTGCTATCGTTGAGGAAGGTGCTGATTACATCCGTATCACCCCGCCTGAAAAAGTTACTCCAAATGCAGTGATTGATACGTATGATGACCACCGCATGGCGATGTGTTTCTCGCTAGTAAGCTTGGGCGGCGTGCCTATCGTGATTAATGACCCAAAATGCGTAGGCAAAACCTTCCCTGATTATTTCGAACGCTTTGCAACAATTATTCAATAACATGAGTTCAAATCCTACTCCTGTGATTGCAATTGATGGCCCTTCTGCGTCGGGCAAAGGCACCGTTGCACAAATCGTTGCTGAAAAACTTGGTTACCATTATTTAGATTCAGGTGCACTCTATCGTATCGTTGCATTGGCAGCTTTTGAACAAGACATTCATTGGGAGGCTGAACAAGCCGTCGCAAAAATCATCCCCCAATTAACGATTCAATTCGAGCATGACGAGATTTATCTCAATGATGCAAACGTCAGCGAAAAAATACGCACCGAGCAAATGGGACAAGGCGCATCGAAAGTTGCAGCGCACCCACTTGTCAGGCTTGCATTAATTGACTTGCAACACAGCTTCCGAAAGGCACCTGGCTTGGTGGCTGATGGCCGCGATATGGCCACGGTGATTTTCCCTGATGCGGAAACAAAAATCTTCTTAACGGCCAGCGCAGAAGTCCGCGCAGAAAGAAGATACAAGCAACTGATTAATAAAGGACTTGAGGCGGATTACCAGGCTATCTTAAAAGACCTTCAAGATAGGGATGCGCGTGATAGTGAAAGAAGTGTTGCGCCGTTACAACAAGCACATGATGCCACGCTTTTAGACACAAGCCATCTCAACATAGAACAGGCTGTAAACCACGTATTACAAGCGATTGCAGCAACGCAACAATAGCTGACAGTGCCACGGTCACACTAAAATCTGTCGCACTTAACCAATCTTATCTGTAAATCAAAAACTCAATTCATTAGAGTTTCACAAAAAAATCAAAAAATACTTAATTAAATGATTGTTTTATTGTAAAATTCCGATTTGTTTTGATTTTTAGGCATCCGAGTCTCTAAAACTCGTGATTTTTTTAATTTACCCCACTGCACGGTGGGATTATTTAGGTACCTTTTTAATGGCTAATGTTTCAACCTCAACCGCCTCTATGGGCGAAAGTTTCGCAGCGCTATTCGAAGAAAGTCTTGCACGTCAAGAGATGCGCTCTGGTGAAGTGATCACCGCGGAAGTTGTTTCTATTGATTCTGATTTTGTTGTAGTCAATGCAGGCCTCAAATCTGAGAGCGTGATTGACGCAGCAGAATTCTTAAATGACCGTGGCGAAATGGAAGTCCAAGTTGGCGACTTCGTTAAAGTTTGCATCGAATCATTGGAAGATGGTTACGGCTCAACAAAATTATCACGTGAAAAAGCGAAACGCCTAGCAGCATGGCTAGATCTTGAAGAAGCGATGAATGAAGCTCGCATCATCAAGGGTATGGTAAACGGTCGCGTTAAGGGTGGTTTAACTGTCATGGTTAACGGCATCCGCGCATTCTTACCAGGTTCATTGGTTGACTTACGCCCAGTTAAAGACACGACACCATTCGAAAATAAAGAATGGGATTTCAAAGTGATCAAGCTAGACCGCAAACGTAACAACGTTGTGGTTTCACGCCGCGCTGTTCTAGAAGACAGCATGGGTGCTGATCGCGAAGCATTAATGGGTTCATTGAAAGAAGGCGCAGTTGTTAAGGGTATCGTTAAAAATATCACTGACTACGGTGCATTCGTTGATTTGGGCGGCATTGATGGCTTGCTACACATTACTGACTTGGCATGGCGCCGTGTTAAACACCCATCAGAGGTGTTGACTGTTGGTGAAGAAGTTGAAGCGAAGATCCTTAAATTCGATCAAGACAAAAACCGCGTTTCACTCGGTATCAAACAATTGGGCGATGACCCATGGGTTGCATTAAGCCGTCGTTACCCAGCAAACACACGTTTGTTCGGTAAAGTGACTAACTTGACTGACTACGGTGCATTCGTTGAAATCGAACCAGGCATTGAAGGTCTTGTTCACGTTTCAGAAATGGACTGGACTAATAAGAACGTTCACCCAGCTAAGATCGCTCAATTAGGCGACGAAGTTGAAGTAATGATTCTTGAAATTGACGAAGATCGTCGTCGCTTGTCACTTGGCATGAAACAATGTCAAACAAATCCATGGGATGATTTTGCAGCAAGTCATAAAAAATCTGACAAAGTAAGCGGTCAAATTAAATCAATTACAGACTTCGGTGTGTTTATTGGCTTGCCAGGCGGCATTGATGGTTTAGTGCACTTATCAGACCTTTCATGGACTCAAACTGGCGAAGAAGCGATCCGCAACTTCAAAAAAGGTGACGAATTAGAAGCTTTAGTATTGAGCATTGATGTTGAGAAAGAGCGTATCTCATTGGGCGTTAAGCAAATGACGCCAGATCCAACAGGTGGCGCATCAGAAGAAAAAGCTGAAGCAAAACCTAAGGCTAAGTCTGCTAAAGCTAAAGAAGCCGCGCAAGTACCTGATGATGGCGCAGCAACAGCAGGCACTACTAACTTAGGCGCTTTGCTTAAAGCTAAACTTGATAGCAAAAACAACGAATAAGGTAGAAAGCCATGACAAAATCAGAGCTCATTCTTAACTTAGCCACACGTTTTCCACAACTTGTTGTCAAGGATGCTGAACTTTCAGTGAAAGCCATCCTTGACTCAATGACGGACAACTTAGCAGCTGGTGAGCGTATTGAAATCCGTGGCTTCGGTAGCTTTAGTCTTAACTACCGTCCGCCACGTCTTGGTCGCAACCCAAAAACTGGCAGCAAAGTTGAAGTGCCTGCAAAGCATGTACCTCACTTTAAAGCAGGGAAAGAGTTACGCGAGCGCGTTGATTTAGTCTAAGCCTCACATTAATCAACTGTTTGTTGATTGAGACCTGAAAGACGGTAGTTTCCAAGTCATCAGATAAGGAAGCTACCGTTTTTTTTAACTATATTTTTACCTAGCCCTTTTTAGCTAGCGCCAGTAAAATCTAAGTCATGCGAATACTGTATAAAATATTAAGCTTGGCATTGTTTATTCTTTTGATGGGATTTGCCGTCAAGAATGCTTACCCAGTGACCTTGCTCTACTATCTGGGGATTTCTTGGCAAGCCCCCCTATCGTTGATTCTTTTTATTGCATTGCTCACGGGCATAGTCGCAGGACTAATTGCCATTACACCAACACTAATCAAACAACGTCGTGAATTAAACAGTTTACGCAAACAAATTACCGCATCAAGCCATCAAGGTGCTCAATAATGGATTTTGAATATTGGTGGCTGATTGCTATCCCGCTCTTTTTCACCCTAGGCTGGGTTGCTGCTCGTATTGATATCAAACAGTTACTCTCTGAATCGACCAGTTTGCCTGCTGCTTATTTCAAGGGCCTAAACTTCCTCATTACAGACCAGCAAGATAAAGCCATTGAGGCTTTTATCGAGGCGGCTCAATCTAATGCCGAGTCACTAGAACTCCATTTTGCATTGGGTAGCTTATTTCGTCGTAGTGGAGAGGTAGATCGTGCAATCAACCTCCATCTCAGCTTGCTTGACCGTAAAGAACTCCCCAATGAACAAAGAAAAGCAATCAAGGCAGAACTCGCGCAAGACTATCTGAAAGCCGGCTTGTATGATCGCGCTGAGGAGTTATTTAATGGTCTTGATGATAGCCGCTACAAGCAACCTGCACTCCGTGCATTGCTAGAAATATTCATTCGTGAGCGTGAGTGGCAACGTGCGATTAAAACAGCCACGGAACTTGAACGCGTTTCTGGGATTTCATTTCGCAAAGAAGTTGCCCAGTTTTATTGTGAAATGGCCATTAAGTCTACCTTAGATCAAGACGATCAATCAGCACGCCATGCCCTTGAAATGGCTCTCGACGCTAACAAAAACTGTGTACGGGCTAACATCATGCTAGGCGATATGCAAGCTAATGTAAAAGCACACAAGCTTGCCATTAATTTTTGGAAACGTATTGAATTTCAAAAATCAGAATGTCTGGGCATGGTGGCAAATAAATTGCTCCATAGCTATCGTGAACTGGGTGAGCTTAATGACGGTATAGCACTGTTAAGTCAGTACTTTCATCACTACAAACTACCATCGCTGCTTTCTGTTGTTTTCGAAATCACCCTCGCCGAACAGGGTGCGGATGCCGCAGCCAATTTGGTTCTCAGTGATTTAGAAAGAAAACCAAGCTTACAAACCTTAGACCAATTACTAAAAGCACGCAGCTTGCAAAGTAAGCGCCCGAATAGCGACATTAATCTTATGCACCAAACCATTCGCTATGCTATTGGCAATCGCAATGCGTACTGTTGCGACCAATGCGGCTTTAAAGCCCGTAACTTTCATTGGCAATGCCCAGCATGTAATGCCTGGGAATCCTTACCTGCCGAACCTAAAGAAACTGCAGCATGACCAATACTACCCTTGACCCAAAAATTGTGATCGCACTAGATTATGCGAATCCTCAAGATGCGCTTAATTTTGCTGAACAGCTTGATCCATCCATTTGCCGTTTAAAAGTCGGCAAAGAATTATTTACTGCGGCAGGCCCACATCTTGTTGAGGCGCTAATTGCAAAAGGTTTTGGCGTGTTTTTGGACTTAAAATTTCATGACATCCCAACCACAGTTGCAAAAGCTTGCGAGGTGGCAAGCCGCTTGGGGGTTTGGATGCTCAATGTTCATGCATCAGGTGGGAGCGCCATGATGGAAGCAGCCCGAGAAGGTGTTGAGCGCTCAGGTCAAAAACCAATTCTCATCGCAGTGACTGTGCTCACCAGCATGAATCAACAAATGCTCAATGAAGTCGGTGTGGAGAGCACCGTTTCCGACCAAGTGTTAAACCTTGCCTCGCTCACCCAAAAGTCTGGTTTAGATGGCGTTGTTTGCTCGGCACAAGAAGCACCAATCTTAAGAAAAGCTTTAGGTGACAAATTTTGTCTAGTCACCCCGGGCATTCGTCCTGCAGATGCCGCTCTCGATGACCAATCTCGCGTAGTGACGCCAAGCCAAGCATTGGCGCTGGGTTCAAGCTATTTAGTAATTGGCCGTCCGATTACAAAATCTAACAACCCTCTAGAAACCCTGAAAAAAATACATGAGGAAATCCTTTTATCTGAATAAATATTAATAGTTAGTTACTATTAATCTAATACAGGATTATGATTTAGTTGCGTGATTTGTTACGCAGTTCATTCATTTTCAAAAAAGGAGATTCATCATGAAAAAGTTTTTACTAGCGACCATATTGTTCTTTAGTTTTACCGTTGGCGCTTTCGCGGCAGTTAATCTAAATACAGCCACTGTTGAGCAACTCGAGGCACTAAATGGTGTTGGCCCAGCAAAAGCCCAAGCGATTGTGGATTATCGTAAGAAAAATGGCAATTTCAAAACAGTCGATGATTTGAATAATGTGCCAGGTATCGGTGACAAAACCTTAGCCAAACTAAAACCAGAAATCACGGTATCAGGCACCGCACCAGCAGCAGCAGCAGCAAAACCAGCACCCGTAAAGAAATAAAATCATTAGCCAACAAAAAGCCCGCTTGCGCGGGCTTTTTGTTGGCTAATGCCGTGTTACTTAACGCGCATTCCCGCTTCAGCACCGACATCTGGTGACAAGATAAACGGGCCACCGCGCTCATCACTTGCAGCAAGCACCATGCCTTCAGACATCCCAAATTTCATCTTACGCGGTGCAAGGTTCGCCACCATGACCGTCAAGCGGCCAACCAATGTCACAGGGTCGTAAGCTGATTTAATCCCTGCAAATACTTGGCGTGGTTTTTCTTCACCGATATCTAAACTCAAGCACAAGAGCTTTTCAGCCCCCTCCACATGCTCGGCATTCACGATTTTCGCGATACGCAAATCCACCTTGGTAAAATCATCAATCGAGATATAGTCGCCAGCATTTTCAGACACCGCAGGCGCAGGTTGAGCAGTTGGCGCAACGGATTGTTGTAACGTTTCTTTATTGGCTTCAGTCATGGCTTCAATGTGTTTCGGATCAATTCTGGTAATTAAATGGTTGTATTCGTTAATTGCATGACCATCCGCAAATGAATCATTCACGCTAGCCCATGTAAGCGGGGCAATATTCAAGAACTGCTCAATATTGCCTGCCAAATCAGGCAAAGCTGGTTTTAAATAAAGTGTTAATAAACGGAACATTTCAAGCGCGCTTGAACAATCTGCATTTAATTTAGCTTGCGCTGCATCGCCCTCTTGCTTAGCCACGACCCAAGGCGCAGCCTCTGCCACATCAGCATTAGCCAAATCCGCCAAACGCATAATTTCACGCAAAGCACGGCTGTAATCACGCGCTTCATAAGCTTTAGCAATTTCAGGTGCTGACGCTTTGATCGTCTCTACCACAACATGACTCTTCGCTGAAACTAACTTGCCTGCAAAACGCTTATTGATAAAACCCGCCGTACGACTCGCAATATTGATGTACTTACCTACCAAATCACTATTTACCCGCGCAACAAAGTCTTCCAAATTCAAATCAATATCTTCCATGCTACCGTTCAGCTTAGCTGCATAGTAATAACGTAAATACTCAGGATTTTTGATGTGATCTAAATAACTGCGGGCAGTAATAAAGGTGCCGCGAGATTTGGACATTTTTTCGCCGTTCACGGTTAAGAAACCATGAGAGAACACTTGCGTTGGTTTGCGATAGCCTGAATATTCAAGCGTTGCAGGCCAGAATAAAGCATGGAAATACAAAATATCTTTACCAATAAAATGATAAAGCTCAGTTGTTGAATCCGCTTTCCAGTACTCATCAAAATCTAGGCCATTTTTAGCACATAAATTCTTAAAGCTAGCCATATAACCAATAGGCGCATCTAACCAAACATAGAAGTACTTATCTGGTGCATCAGGAATCTCAAAACCAAAATATGGTGCATCGCGTGAAATATCCCAATCAGATAATTTATTCTCGCCCGCCTCGCCTATCCACTCGTTCATTTTGTTGGCAGCCTCTTGTTGAAGAGTGCCGGAGCGCGTCCAGCCTCGTAAGAAGTGACTACACTCTGAAAGCTTGAAGAAATAATGTTCCGTTTCTTTACGAACAGGCGCCGCGCCAGAAACTGCTGAGAAAGGGTTAATCAATTCAGTTGGGTTGTAAGTGGCGCCGCAGACCTCACATGAATCACCGTATTGATCTTTCGCATGACACTTAGGACACTCGCCTTTAATAAAACGGTCTGGCAAGAACATGTTTTTAACTGGGTCATAAAACTGTTCAATGGTTTTGGTCGCAATCTTGCCATTGGCTTTAAGCGCTTTATAGATACCGCTTGCGAGCGCTTTATTTTCTGGCGAGTTGGTTGAGTAGTAATTATCAAACTCAACTAAGAACTCTGAAAAGTCTGCAAAATGCTCTGTATGCACCTTGGCAATCAAAGCTTCAGGGGTAATGCCCTCTTTTTCAGCGCGCAACATAATCGGGGTGCCGTGGGTGTCATCTGCACAAACATAATGCACGGTATTACCTTGCATCTTCTGAAAGCGAACCCAAATGTCGGTTTGAATATACTCAACCAAATGGCCTAGATGAATACTGCCATTGGCATAAGGAAGTGCAGAGGTGACCAGAATTTTACGGCTCATGAATTTCAATCTATGTATAAATTGTTCGAATACGCCCATTTTAACAAATGACGGGCGCTTTCACATGCGTTAAAATTACCTTAATCTTTTACTCAAGAATTATTGCAAGGAAAAGCAAATGGCAATTTCGGAATTAGACGTTCAAAACACGCTTAAAACATTGGTAGACCCAAACACTGACGCTGACTTTGTAAGCAGTAAATCTGCAAAGAATATTCAAATTAACGGTAGTGACGTGTCAGTAGATATTGTGCTTGGTTACCCTGCAAAAAGCGTACTTGCTGAATTGAAAGCACTCGTTGAAAACAAATTAGCGACGATTGCAGGCATCGGCAAGATCACTGTCAATATCGGCAGCCGAATTGTTCCGCACAGCGCGCAACGAGGCGTACCCCTTATTCCAAATGTAAAAAACATCATCGCCGTAGCGTCAGGCAAAGGCGGCGTTGGCAAATCAACCACTGCGGTAAATATTGCTTTAGCACTTGCTGAAGAAGGCGCTAATGTAGGCATTTTAGATGCTGATATTTACGGCCCTAGCCAACCACAAATGTTGGGCATTTCAGGCAGGCCAGACAGCGCGGATGGCAAAAGCATAGAGCCGATGCAAGCCCACGGCATACAAGCGATGTCGATAGGCTTCTTGGTTGACGTTGACACGCCTATGGTATGGCGCGGTCCAATGGTCACAGGCGCATTAGAGCAATTGTTACGCGACACACGCTGGAAAGATTTAGATTATTTAATTATCGACTTACCGCCGGGCACTGGCGATATCCAACTCACCCTGTCACAAAAAGTACCAGTAACAGGCGCGATTATTGTGACAACACCACAAGACATTGCCTTATTGGACGCACGCAAAGGCCTCAAAATGTTTGAAAAAGTAGGAATTCCGATTTTAGGCATTGTTGAAAACATGAGCACGCATATCTGCTCAAAATGCGGCCATGAAGAACATATTTTTGGCGCAGGTGGTGGCGAGGCAATGTGTAAAGACTACAACGTGGACTTGCTCGGCAGCCTGCCTCTCGACATTAAAATTCGTGAGCAATCAGATGGCGGCAAACCAACCGTGATTAGCGAACCAAATAGTCAAATCGCTGGCATTTACAAACAAATCGCCAGAAAGACAGCCTCTAAACTCTCTCAACTCGCCCTAGACCACAGCAGTAAATTTCCAAATATTGTGATTCAGAATACCTAATAAAAAAGCCCCGAATTTTCGGGGCTTTTTTATGGCAATCTAGAATGCAACACTGGGCCTAAAAAGTCACGCCATAACAATAAACATCCACGCCATTTTCAGGGGTAATTAACGTAGCAGGAATCGCAACACCATTTCGCCAATGATTGACCGCATCTTGTTTACCCGCACCAGTCACCAAAAAGATCACTTCACGCGAATTGCTTAAACGTTGCTGACTGACAGTAATACGATCTGCAGGCGGTTTTGGCGCATCAAATACAGGCACTGCATCGGCTGAATTATCGACTGCTTGATTAGGAAATAAGCTTGCCGTATGCCCGTCTTCACCCAAACCTAACAGCACCAAATCAAACGTTGGCACACCAGCCAAGGTTTTGGCATAAGCTTTAGCACCTTCAATATTACCTAACTCTGCAGGAATGTCGTGGATTTGATTAGCCGGAATGCTCACATGATTGAGCCACGTGGTGCGAGCCATCAAACTGTTGCGTTCAGAATTATCCACTGGCAAACAGCGGTCATCGTTATGATAAACATGCCAATTTGCCCAATCGGCTTTTGCATCTTTCAGCAAAGCGTAAATGCTTTTAGGCGTTGATCCGCCGGCTAGAACGATAGAAAAACGACCACGATTAGCAATTGCTTCATTTGCTGCAGCTAAAATTCGTTTTAATGTAGTTTGGTTAATGGCATCTTGCGTTTCAAAATTGTGCCATCGACTTATTTGGCAGGGGGGTTTTGGGGAGTTTTCTTGGTTTGTATTTTGCATCATGCAAAGCCTTCACGTTATAATTACAGACTTATTCAATAAATCAATTTAGCCCGCCATCTTACCCAAAAGGACGATGGCAGACTACATCCTAACCAAGGAAAATTAATGAAACTAGCAATGATAGGTTTAGGCAAGATGGGTGGCAACATGACGACTCGCTTGCTTCGTAGTGGTATTGAAGTGGTTGGCTATGACAGAAGTGTGGAAGTCGTCACTAAATTAGTCGACACTGAGGGTATGACTGCTGCCAGCTCAGTGGCTGATGCAGTTTCAAAGCTAGGGGAATCTGGCGAAAAACGCATTGTTTGGCTAATGTTACCAAGCGGCGAACCGACCGAAATTCAAATTCAAAATCTTGCTGAGATGCTTGCTAAGGGCGACATCATTATTGATGGCGGCAATTCTAACTACAAAGACAGTCAACGTCGTGGTGCTTGGCTTGCAGAGCGTGGCATTGGATTTATGGATGCTGGAACCTCTGGCGGCATCTGGGGATTGGAAAACGGCTACTGCTTGATGGTTGGCGCAACCCCTGAAATTGCTAAAGTAGTTGAACCCATTTTGATTGCGCTTGCACCTTCGAAAGAAAATGGCTGGGCACACGTGGGACCAATTGGATCAGGCCACTTCACTAAGATGATTCACAACGGAATTGAATACGGCATGATGCAAGCAATGGCCGAAGGATTAGATTTGCTAAAAGGCAAAACAGACTTCAATTTAGACCTCGCACAAATCACAGAACTATGGCGTCATGGTTCTGTTGTCCGCAGTTGGTTGCTGGATTTAACTGCCGATGCACTAAAAGAAGACCAAGAGTTATCTGCGGTTGCCCCTTATGTGGCCGACTCTGGCGAAGGTCGCTGGACAGTGATGGAGTCAGTTGAACAAGGCGTTGCTGCGCCAGTGCTAACGCTAGCGCTTCAAGCGCGATTCAGAAGCCAAGATGCAACTGGTTACAGCTACAAATTGCTATCTATGATGCGTAATGGCTTTGGTGGTCACTTTGTTAAGTCAGTCAACGACTAAGCGCATCAAAAGTTAAACATATCATCGCGGCCAACATCAGATTGGCCGCTTATTAATACCGAAACTTTAGGAAACTTGAAGTAATGAGCAAACAAATTGATCCTTGTACCCTTGTTTTATTTGGCGCTAGCGGCAACCTATCTCGCCTGAAGCTAATTCCAGGCCTTTTTCGTTTGGATGCTGCTGGTCGTTTACCAGACCACATGGCGATTTTATCTGTCGGCCGTGGTGACGTTGCCCGAGAAGATTGGCACAAAGAAATCAAAGGCATGTTGGATGCTAAATTTAAAAATGGCTACGACAAGCAAGTATTCGAGCGTTTTTTAAATCGTAACCATTACCATGCTAATCCGCCAACGGATCCTAATGCTTTCGAAAAAATGCGTGACCGACTCAGTGATGAGAAAGTGTTCCCGCAAAACCTGGCTTATTTCTTGTCTGTTCGCCCGACTGACTTCGCCCCAGTGGTGGAGCAGCTCTCAGCGGTGGGCTTGCTAGATGAGAGCAAATACTGGCGCCGTGTATTGATTGAAAAACCGTTTGGCACAGACTTAGCCAGCGCGCAAGATTTGCAATCAAAAATCACTAAGCACTTGAAAGAAAGCCAAATTTACCGTATCGACCATTACCTCGGTAAATCAGCGATTCAAAACATCATGCTTACTCGCTTTACCAATGCGATTTTTGAGCCGCTTTGGAATAACGGTCATATCGACCATGTGCAAATCACTAACAATGAGACATTAGGCGTTGGCGAACGCACCACTTTCTACGAAGCAACGGGCGCACTTCGTGACATGTTCCAAAGTCACTTGCTACAAACCTTAGCTTTGGTGGCCATGGAAAAACCAAAAGACCTGACGCCAGACAGCATCCGTGCAGAAAAAATCAAGGTGCTAGAATCTATTCGCCCAATCGACTTAGAAAACTTCAACAAACAAGTTTTCCGCGCACAATATGCGGCAGGCCGTGTTTGTGTAGGTGATGGTCATGGTGAAAATGTGCCTGGCTACTTAGAAGAAATAAAACGTGATGGTCTTGGCGATACAAGCTTCACAGAAACTTACGCTGCCGTTAAGCTGTTTATTGATAGCCCACGCTGGAAAGGTGTTCCTTTCTACGTTCGTACTGGCAAACGTATGCACGAAGGCAATACTGCGATTGCCATTCGCTTTAAACAATCTCCACTCGAGCTTAAACAAGGCCAACATCACAACTGGCTAATTATCAACATCCAACCACGTGAGTGCATAAAAATTGAGATGGAATCTAAGATTCCAGGTCTAGATATTGCAACACGCACCATGAGTCTTGATGGCGCCCAACGCCAACAAGGCGATGAAACAATCGACTCGTATGAAACATTGATGTTGAACTTGATGGAGGGCGATCCTTCACAATATCTACACATCAGTGAAGTGGAAGCACAATGGCGCTTGGTTGACCAAATCGTGAATGCGTGGGCAAAGGACAAAACACCATTGCATCAATACCGCGCTGGCGACCGTGATCCAAAAGAGTCTAGCGTGATTTTTGAAGCGGAAGATCAGTTCTGGCGTTACAGCATTGAACTAGGTGGCGACGCGCACTAAACTGGGTTTTAGCTATCATAAAATGCCTGCGCGAACTGTCAGTAAAATGGCATAATGCGTGGGCATTTTAATTTTGTTATTTTTGTTTTTTTAATGAATGGTTGAGTGAAAAATGAGCATTAAATCGGATAAATGGATACGCCGCATGGCTGAACAACACGGCATGATTGAGCCGTTTGAGCCTAAGCAAGTTAAAACCAATGCTGCTGGAGAACGTTTAGTGTCATACGGCACTTCAAGTTATGGCTACGATATCCGCTGCTCAAAAGAATTCAAACTATTCACGAACATTAATAGCACGATTGTTGATCCCAAAAATTTCGATCCAAACTCATTTGTCGAAGTGAATGCAGATTACTGCATTATTCCACCTAACTCATTTGCCCTTGCGCGTACTGTTGAGTACTTCCGCATTCCACGTAATGTACTAACAGTTTGCTTAGGTAAATCTACTTATGCGCGTTGCGGCATTATCGTGAACGTCACGCCATTCGAGCCAGAATGGGAAGGTTATGTCACACTAGAATTCAGCAACACCACCCCGCTTCCAGCCAAAATCTACGCAAACGAAGGATGCGCACAAGTGTTATTCTTTGAAGCAGATGAAGACGATGTTTGTGAAACGAGTTATAAAGATCGTGGCGGCAAATATCAAGGCCAAGTCGGCGTGACATTACCTAAAATCTAACTTTAGCCCGACAACGCCAAACAGAAATTTACTTTTGTTGGATGAAACGCAAGAAGCCGCACAGCGAATAACGCTGGCATATCAGTAAGATAGACAAGGAATGAGCGAGCACGCGACGCAGCGATTCGCCATCAAAATAAATTTATGAAGGCATTGAAATGAAATTTAGATTTCCTATCGTAATCATCGATGAAGACTTTCGCTCTGAAAACTCTTCAGGCCTAGGCATTCGTGTTCTCGCAAAAGCGATTGAAGAAGAGGGCTTCGAGGTCTTAGGCGTGACCAGTTATGGAGATCTGACCTCTTTTGCACAGCAACAAAGTCGAGCATCGGCCTTTATTTTGTCGATTGATGATGAAGAAATCGTAGAAGAAAAACCAGAAGCGATTGAGCAGCTTCGGACATTCGTGACGGAAATCCGTTACCGCAACGAAGAAATCCCTATTTTCTTGCACGGCGAAACACGCACTTCACGTCATATTCCAAACGACGTACTACGGGAATTACACGGCTTCATCCACATGAATGAAGATACGCCAGAGTTTGTGGCACGCTTAATCATTCGTGAAGCTAAAGCTTATTTAGATAGCTTACCACCGCCATTTTTTAAAGCCTTAACGCATTACGCGGCTGACGGCTCTTACTCATGGCACTGTCCTGGACACTCTGGTGGCGTTGCATTCTTAAAATCACCAGTGGGTCAAATGTTCCACCAGTTCTTCGGTGAAAACATGCTACGTGCGGACGTTTGTAATGCGGTAGATGAACTTGGTCAATTACTCGATCACACAGGCCCTGTCGCAGCATCAGAACGCAACGCTGCACGCATTTACAACTGTGACCACTTGTACTTTGTCACCAACGGCACATCAACGTCTAACAAGATTGTTTGGAACTCAACCGTCGCGCCAGGTGACATTGTGGTGGTTGACCGTAACTGTCATAAATCCGTGTTGCACTCCATTATTATGACAGGGGCGATTCCTGTCTTTCTAATGCCAACGCGCAATCATTTTGGCATTATCGGCCCGATTCCAAAAGCAGAGTTTGAATGGGAAAACATTAAGAAAAAGATTGAAGCCAATCCATTTGCTACCGATAAAAACGCAAAACCACGTGTCTTGACCATTACCCAATCGACTTACGACGGTGTGCTTTATAACGTAGAAGAAATCAAAGAAATGTTAGACGGCAAGATTGATACACTGCATTTCGATGAAGCTTGGTTACCACACGCCACATTCCATGACTTCTATGGTGATTACCACGCAATCGGTGCTGATCGCCCACGTTGTAAAGAGTCGATGATTTTCTCAACGCAATCTACGCATAAACTATTAGCAGGTCTCAGCCAAGCATCACAGATTTTGGTTGAGGATGCTGAAAACATTCAATTAGATCGTGACGTATTCAATGAAGCCTATTTGATGCACACATCTACCAGCCCACAATACTCAATCATTGCAAGCTGCGACGTAGCCGCAGCAATGATGGAAGCGCCTGGCGGCACGGTACTCGTTGAAGAGTCCATTATGGAAGCCTTGGACTTCCGCCGTGCGATGCGCAAAGTAGATGAAGAATGGGGTGCCGACTGGTGGTTTAAAGTTTGGGGGCCTAATGACCTGTCAGAAGAAGGCATTGAGGAACGCGAAGCTTGGATGCTTAAAGCTAATGAGCGTTGGCATGGTTTCGGCAATCTTGCCGAAGGCTTTAATATGCTTGACCCAATTAAAGCGACCATCATCACCCCAGGCTTGGACGTGGATGGTGACTTTTCTGATGAATTTGGCATTCCAGCCGCGATTGTCACTAAATACTTGGCTGAACATGGCGTGATTGTTGAAAAAACTGGCCTCTATTCATTCTTTATTATGTTTACGATTGGCATCACTAAGGGCCGCTGGAACACTATGGTGGCGGCGCTTCAACAGTTCAAAGATGATTACGACAAGAATCAACCACTGTGGAAGGTGTTGCCTGAATTTGCGGCGAAATACCCACGTTATGAACGTACAGGCTTGCAAGATTTATGTACGCAAATTCATGAAATCTACAAACAAAATGATGTCGCGCGCTTAACCACTGAAATGTATCTATCAAACATGGTACCTGACATGAAACCGACTGATGCATTCGCAAAAATGGCGCACCGTGAGATTGACCGTGTATTGATTGATGAACTAGAAGGACGCATTACTGCTGTATTGCTCACCCCTTACCCACCGGGCATCCCGCTATTAATTCCGGGCGAACAGTTCAACGCGATTATCGTGAATTACTTGAAATTTGCACGTGAATTCAATGAGCGCTTCCCAGGTTTTGAAACTGACGTTCACGGCTTAGTGAAACAAGTGGTCGATGGCAAGGCGATGTACTATGTCGACTGTGTGGCAGCATAGACCGATAAAGATCACCTGATCGGATAATAAAAAAGCGCTTAAACCATAAGCGCTTTTTTATTATCTAAAACTTTATAACCTAGCCCCGCTGATAAGTCAGATAACTGAAGCCTAAGCCGTTCTCAGCCTGATGGCTTTCACGCTCTACAACTTGCCATTCAGCCACATCAAATTCAGGGAAAAAAGCATCGCCCTCATACTCCGCATCAATCTCAGTAATGTAGAGCTTTTTAGCAAGCTTTAAGCCATCTTTGTATAGCTCTGCACCACCAATCAAGAATGCTTCATTGTCGTCACCACAAGCAGTAATAGCGGCTTCAAGGCTATGGACAACTATTGCACCTGCCATCTTGTAATCTGGATTGCGTGTGACGATGACCGTGGTTCTGCCGGGTAATAAGCGGCCAAGAGAATCAAAGGTTTTGCGACCCATAATAATATGATGGCCGGTGGTTAAAGCCCGGAAGCGTTTGAGATCTTCAGGAAGATGCCAAGGCAAGGTGTTGTTGACACCAATCACCCTATTTTTGGCGATTGCCACAATCAGAGATAAATCACTCATGCTAAACCGCGACTATGCCTTTAATTGGCGGATGTGGGTCGTAGCCTTCTAGCGTGAAATCTTCAAATTTAAAGTCAAAAATATCGTTGACATCCGGATTGATGTGCATAGTTGGCAAAGCACGCATATCGCGGGTAAGTTGCTCATTCACTTGTTCAAAATGGTTGCTGTAGATGTGCGCATCACCGAGCGTATGCACGAAATCACCAAGCTTTAAACCGCACACTTGCGCCACCATCATGGTGAGCAATGAATAAGAGGCAATATTAAATGGCACGCCCAAGAAAATATCAGCACTACGCTGATAAAGCTGGCAGCTTAATTTACCGTCCGCCACATAAAACTGAAAGAAAGCATGACAAGGTGGCAACTTCATTTGGTCAACATCTGCGACGTTCCAGGCGGAGACAATCAAACGGCGTGAGTCAGGATTATTCTTAATCATGTTCACCACTTGCGTGATTTGGTCGATATGTGTGCCATCTGGCTTAGGCCAATTGCGCCACTGATAGCCATAAACAGGGCCTAAATTACCATTTTCATCGGCCCATTCGTCCCAAATGCGCACACCATTTTCTTTTAGATAGGCAATATTTGTACTGCCCTGCAAAAACCAAAGTAGCTCATGAATGATGGACTTTAGATGGACTTTTTTAGTCGTGAGTAGCGGAAAGCCTGCATTCAAATCAAAACGCATTTGGTAGCCAAAAACAGAAACCGTGCCAGTGCCGGTTCTATCTTCTTTTTTATTACCATACTTAAGAACATGACTAACTAAGTCTTGATATTGTTTCATACTGGCTCCGTCAAAATGACTCTCACTTGACTATTAAGTATTCGCGACTAAATAAGCTTTAATTGCATCCACATCAGCATCCATCACTTCAAAGCGTTGAGGCAGATCCTCTATTCCTTGTAATGGCTCTGGACGTTCTGGCGAGTGACCTAGCGCTTCAATAATGGCATCTTCGAATTTAATAGGCAAAGCCGTTTCTAATACCACCATTGGCGTATTCATATCCCGCAACTCTAGCGCCACTTTCAAACCGTCTGCGGTATGCGTATCAATCACTACGCCATATTTAGCTTCAGCCTCTCGAATGACAATCATGCGATGAAGATGATTACTGCTACCTGAAACAAACCCATAACTGGCAATCTTGTCGAACAAGCCAGCTTGCTTGATATCAAAAGCGCCGCCTGCATCAACAGAAGACCATAGTTCGCGAACCTTAGCAGCATCACGTCCCGTTAAGTCGAAAACAAAACGCTCAAAATTGGATGCCTTACTAATATCCATAGAAGGGCTTGAGGTGTGGTAAGTGTTCGCTGAGCCACGCGGACGATACACGCCTGTTTTAAAGAACTCATCAAGCACGTCATTCTCATTAGTTGCCACAACTAATTTATCAATCGGCAAGCCCATCATGCGAGCAATATGGCCTGCGCATACATTACCAAAGTTACCAGATGGCACAGCAAAGCTTACTTTTTCGCTATTGTTTTGCGTGACCGCAAAATAGCCTTTGAAGTAGTAAACCACTTGTGCCGCAACACGGGCCCAGTTAATTGAATTCACTGCGCCTATCTTATTTGCAGCCTTGAAAGCATGGTCATTAGACACTGCTTTCACAATGTCTTGCGCATCGTCAAACACACCCTTCACGGCGATATTGAAAATATTCTTATCTTGAAGACTAAACATCTGGGCGGCTTGGAATCGACTCATTTTTTGGTGTGGCGAAAGCATGAATACGCTCACACCTTTTTTGCCACGCATTGCATATTCAGCTGCAGAGCCAGTATCGCCAGAGGTCGCGCCTAAGATATTAGTGGTCTCCCCTTTTTTAGCGAGTACATATTCGAACAAATTACCAAGCAACTGCATGGCCATATCTTTGAATGCCAACGTTGGGCCATTTGAAAGCGATAACAAATACAGGTTATTTTCGAGCTTGAGTGTAGGCGTAATATCCTCTGCATTTTGCCCTTTACGCGTATAGCAATAAACCTCGGCGCGATAAGTCTTGTCAACAATGGTGCGGAGATCTTGCGCTGGAATATCTTGCTCATCGATTAAACGACTTAAAACTGTGAAGGCTAAATCACGGTAATTCATGCCACGCATGGCGCTTAAATCAGCATCGCTAAATTGCGGATAGCTTTCAGGCAAATACAAGCCACCGTCTGGCGCTAAACCGCCAAGCAAAATTTCACTAAAACTTAAAGCAGGCGACTGCCCACGGGTGCTGATGTATTTCATTTGTTTAATTCTTCCATACGCAATTTCACGACTGCGCCATCAATCGCTGGCAAAGCTTCAATGGCTTGAATTGCAGCATTCATATTCTTTTCAACCGTAATGTGCGTCAAAATCACAATATCCGCCTCAGTCTCACCATCTTGCGGTTCTTTTTGCATCATCGCATCGATAGAGATTTGTCTATCACCTAAGATCTTGGTCACTTCTGCCAACACTCCAGGCTTATCTGAAGCACGCATACGCAAATAGTAAGCAGTACTAATTTCACTAATCGGCAAAATGGGCGTGTTCTCAGTGGCAGAAATATCGTGATAGGCCAAATAGGGAACACGATCTTGGATGCTGGTATTTTGCATACGCGCCACATCCACCAAATCAGCAATGACCGAACTTGCAGTTGGCTCTGAGCCAGCACCAGCACCATAATAAAGCGTAGGGCCTACCGCATCTCCTTTTACTACCACGGCATTCATCGCGCCATTGACATTCGCAATTAAGCGCTTTTCAGGAATCAAGGTGGGATGCACACGAATCTCAATGCCATTAGCGCTATGTTTAGTCATACCTAACAATTTAACGCGGTAGCCTAGCTCCTCAGCATAGCGAATGTCTTTGCTCTCAAGCTTAGTAATACCTTCGGTATAAACTTTATCAAACTGCATCGGAATACCAAATCCAATCGCCGACATAATCATCAGCTTATGCGCAGCATCGATACCCTCAACGTCAAAAGTGGGATCTGCTTCTGCATAACCAAGACGCTGAGCCTCACCAAGTACATCAGAGAAAGCTAGGCCCTTATCACGCATTTCTGTCAGGATAAAGTTAGTAGTGCCGTTAATAATGCCTGCAATCCACTCAATTTTATTCGCGACCAAACCTTCACGCAGCGCTTTAATAATAGGAATCCCGCCTGCAACAGCCGCTTCAAAAGCCACAATCACGCCTTTGGCTTTTGCTGCTGCAAAAATCTCGTTGCCGTGTGTTGCAATTAGGGCCTTATTCGCTGTCACTACATGCTTACCATGTTCAATCGCTTTTAAGATTGCATCTTTGGCCAGCGTGTAGCCCCCAATCAATTCAACAACAACATCCACATTCGGGTCTGTGACTATCGACATCACATCATCGGTGACTTCAACTTGTCCGTTGGTTAGTTTTTTTGCAAGCTCAAGGTTACGATCTGCTACTTTCACAATTTCAATCTTGCAACCAGCACGACGTGAAATTTCTTCTTGATTACGCGTTAATACTGCGTATGTGCCACCACCTACTGTGCCTATACCAAGCAAACCAACTTTTAATGACTTCATCTATTCATGTACTTTCGTTAACGTTTGTTATTTTGTGCCGTGCTGTTTTCTGTATTGATCCAAGAAACGTGCCACTCTTGTCATTGCTTCTTTCAAGTCATCAACATTCGGCAAAAACACCACTCGGAAATGATCTGGTGTTTTCCAATTAAACCCTGAGCCTTGTACCAATAACACTTTTTCCTCTAAGAGCAGGTCAAGAATGAACTGCTGATCATCCTCAATCGGATACATTTTAGGATCAAGTTTAGGAAAAAGGTACATGGCGGCTGCAGGCTTGTAGCAGGTAACGCCAGGAATAGCGGTGAGCATGTCATAGGCGAGGTCGCGCTGTTTACACAAACGACCCTCTGGAGAGACTAAATCATTGATGCTCTGATAGCCCCCCAGTGCAGTTTGAATACCTAGCTGGCCAGGCACATTGGCGCAAAGGCGCATCGAGGCAAGCATATTGAGACCCTCGATATAATCTTTAGCGTGTTTTTTCTCGCCAGAAATAATTAACCAACCAGCGCGATAACCGCAGGTACGATAATTTTTAGACAACCCATTAAATGTCACGAACAGCACATCATCTGCAAGTGAAGCAATTGATGTATGGGTATGACCGTCGTACAACACTTTGTCATAAATCTCATCCGCAAAAATCACCAAATTGTGATGGCGGGCAATTTCAATAATGCCTTGCAAAATCTCATCAGGATACAAAGCGCCTGTTGGATTGTTGGGATTGATAATCACAATACCGCGAGTATTCGCAGTAATTTTTGATTCAATATCTTTTAGATCTGGCAACCAACCAGAACCTTCATCACAAATATAGTGGCGCGGTGTACCGCCGGCTAAATTAACAGCCGCTGTCCACAAAGGATAGTCTGGCGCCGGCACCAACACTTGATCCCCATTATTCAGCAAGCCTTGCATTGCCATTACAATCAGTTCAGACACCCCATTACCAATAATGATGTCATCAATTGTTACACCATCAATATTCTTTTGCTGTGAGTAATGCATAATGGCTTTGCGAGCAGCAAACAGGCCTTTGGAATCTGTATAACCAGAGGCTTGATCCATATTGCGAATGACGTCTTGTAAGATTTCTTCAGGCGCGGCGAATCCAAATGGTGCTGGGTTACCGATATTCAATTTAATGATGCGTTGACCATCTTCTTCCATCTTTTTGGCACGCGCCAACACTGGGCCGCGAATGTCGTAGCACACGTTATTAAGCTTGGAAGATTTAAGTAAAGGTTGCACGGCAAAAACCTAAGCGGAAAAATGTGTTATCTTACCCGCGAAGGCCATATCAGGCAATGAAACGAGCGATTTTCGGGCTCACTATTCCAGCCGTTCAAACACGAGAAATGACGATGAAGTTACATTTAACCCAAGCAGATGGCAAACAGCTGATTACAGGCTATAGTCCAGACTGGATTTCGATCAACAATTTTGTTTATCCTCAAAGTCTGGTTGTGCTTCCCGAAGCCTTACTTTTAGACTGGATCGTGAATGACTTTGCCGACTTAAATCAATCGCATTTTGAACATCTATTGCCGCATCAGCCTGAAGTCGTCTTACTTGGCACAGGTTCAACACATCGCTTCATCCGTCCAAATCTCATTCAAGCATTAACAGCAGCAAATATTCCTGTGGAATGCATGACGACCGATGCGGCTTGCAGAACTTACAACATCCTGATGGCTGAAGGTCGCAAAGTGGCAGCTGCACTGATTTTATAAATGCACCCAAGAAACAAACATCAAGGTCGATACGACCTTCAATCGCTATCCCTTGCAAATCCATCGCTTAAATCCTTTGTTAAGCTAAACGCTTTTAATGACTTATCTATCGACTTTGCCAATCCAATCGCAGTCAAAGCCCTGAATAAAGCACTGCTAATGCTTGACTACAATATTACAGATTGGGATATTCCAGACCAATTCCTTTGTCCACCGATTCCTGGCCGAGCAGACTACATCCACTTTTTAGCAGACCTAATTGGACACAATCAAACAAGCGTGGTGAAAGGGCTAGATGTGGGTGTGGGCGCGAATGTCATTTACCCATTGATTGGCCATCGTGAATATGAGTGGGATTTTGTAGGTGTAGACATCAATCTTATCGCTATTCAAAATGCTCAGCGCGTGCTGGATAAAAATAACTTGTCCAGCGCAATCGAGTTGCGTTTACAAAAAAATCCCAAGCAAATATTTAATGGCATTATCCGTGAACAAGACTTTTTTGAATTTAGCATGTGCAATCCCCCCTTTCATGCGTCCCTCAAAGACGCACAAGCTGGCACAAAAAGAAAAATGAACGGGCTCGCCAAAACGTCAGGAAACCGACCCTCAAAGACGGAAAATCCCACGCTTAACTTTGGCGGGCAAGCAGAAGAGCTTTATTGTGAAGGCGGGGAAATCAGCTTTATCAATCAAATGATTGAGGAAAGCCAACGTTATCAACATCAGTGCCGCTGGTTTACAACCTTAGTTTCAAAATCCAGCAACTTACCTAAAATCCAACACTTACTCAAAGCATCAAGTGTGAAAAAAACAAATGTTGTTGAGATGTCACAAGGCCAAAAACAAAGCCGTTTTGTCGCTTGGTCATACATGTGATGAACATCTTATCAATAAAAAAGCCGCCTAAAGAGCGGCTTTTTTACTCGCTAAAAACGCTTACAAGTTTTTAGTTGATAGCGTCAATGAAGCGTTTGTACCACCGAAACCAAAGCTGTTAGAAAGCGCCGTTTCGATTTTCACATGATCAATACGCTTGCGGACAATATTCAAGCCTTCAGCCCCAGGATCTAACGTTTCGATATTCGCAGATGCGGCAATGAAGTTATGTTCCATCATGATGAGCGTGTAAATTGCTTCATTCACACCCGCCGCACCAAGCGCGTGACCTGAAAGTGATTTAGTTGAAGCAATGGCGGTATCACTATCCCCAAATACAGCCCGAATCGCTTCCAATTCTTTAGTATCGCCCACTGGCGTACTTGTGCCGTGGGTGTTGATGTAATCTACCTTATCAACACCTTCAATCGCTAGCTTCATGCAACGCTCAGCACCTTCACCACTTGGCGCGACCATATCATAACCATCTGAAGTTGCCCCATAGCCAACCACTTCAGCGTAGATTTTTGCGCCACGGGCTTTCGCGTGTTCATATGCTTCTAATACTAAAATTCCGCCACCGCCTGAGATAACAAATCCATCACGGTCCGCATCATAAGTGCGCGAGGCTTTTTCTGGCGTTTCATTGTATTTACTTGAAAGCGCACCCATTGCATCAAACAAGAATGACATCGTCCAGTGCTCTTCTTCACCGCCACCAGCAAATACAATGTCTTGTTTGCCTAATTGAATTTGTTCTACTCCGGCACCGATACAGTGTGCGCTGGTTGAGCAAGCCGAGCTGATGCCATAGTTGACACCTTTAATTTTCGCGCCAGTTGCCAAGCATGCAGCAATCCCGCTAGACATGGTTTTTGTTACCATGTAAGGCCCAACACGGCGGATGCCTTTCTCAGCAAGGGTATCTGTTGCTTCCAACATGCTTTCTGTCGATGTGCCACCAGCGCCAACAATCAAGCCTGTTCGGACATGAGAGACCATTTCTTCAGGCAAGGCTGCATCCGCAATCGCCTCTTGCATGGCAAGCCAAGTGTAAGCATGGCCCTTGGCCATAAATCGCAAAAGCTTACGGTCAATTAAAGCTTCAACATCAAGATTCTTGATAGAACCGGCCACATGAGAACGTAAACCACGGTCTGCATATTCCTGTTGAAATGTGATGCCTGAGCGGCCCTCATAAAGACTATCTTTCACCTCAGCTTTGTTATTGCCTAAGCTTGAAACAATCCCCATGCCAGTTACGACGACACGACGCATAATACCGTTCTCCCGAACTCGTTTATTTTTGTAATTTTAGAAATTATCTGTACTGGTAAATAAGCCAACACGCAAATCATTTGCCACATAAATTTCACGACCATCTAACTCCATGCGTGCATCGGCAATACCCATCACTAATTTGCGCATGATCACACGCTTCAAATCAATATAGTAAGTAATCTTTTTTCCTGTAGGTAAGACCTGACCGCTAAATTTAACTTCACCTGCGCCCAGCGCTCGTCCGCGACCAGGGCCACCTTTCCAACCTAAGTAAAAGCCAACCAACTGCCACATTGCATCCAAACCCAAACATCCAGGCATCACAGGATCACCTTCAAAATGACATGCAAAAAACCATAGATCTGGCTTTATATCCAACTCAGCAATGATTTGACCCTGACCATATTTGCCACCCTCTTCCGTGATAGAAACAATACGGTCAAACATCAACATTGGTGGCAATGGCAATTGTGCATTGCCGGCACCAAACATCTCGCCTCGCCCGCAGGACAGGAGTTCTTCGAAGGTAAAGCTATTCTTTTTTTGCATTGGATTAACCTAGTATTTTCAGAATTAATGCTATTTTCGCTGGAAAACCGTTTAAGTGAAAGCCCTATTGTTATTTAAGCGCGAAATTAAGAGCGCACAACTCCGTTTTACAGCATGTTAAATCTCAGTTACTATCAGTTACAAATTGGTCATCCAAAACTCCAACCATTTTCTTACGGGACACGTCCATGAGCGACAAACAACTTACCGACTGGCGCCAACACGCACAAAAACTAGAGTCAGAAATTAACAAAGTCGTAGTAGGCCAGCAGACGCCTATTCGCTTAATTACCACAGCGATTTTTTCTCGAGGTCACGTTTTACTTGAGGGTGACGTGGGCGTTGGTAAAACGACCTTGTTACGTGCTTTTACAAGATGTATTGGCGGTGGCTATCAGCGTATCGAGGGCACCATTGATTTGATGCCGAATGATTTGGTTTATCACACCTATCTTGGTGAAGACGGCAAACCGCATGTGAGCCCAGGCCCGTTGTTAATGTCTGGTGAGAATCTTTCAGTGTTCTTTTTTAATGAAATTAACCGTGCTCGTCCACAAGTTCACTCATTGTTACTACGTGTGATGGCAGAACGCACTTTATCTGCATTCAACAAGGAATATCATTTCCCACACATGCTGGTATTTGCTGACCGTAATCAAGTTGAAAAAGAAGAGACTTTCGAAATTCCATCTGCTGCTCGAGATCGCTTTATGATGGAAATTCCAATTCTAGTGCCTGAAGACAACGCGATTATGGAGTCTCTAGTATTTGATACTAAATTCCACAACGTAGATGCCTTAGTTGATACGATTCAAGCAGACGTTCTTCAATTCGATCAACTGAATGCTTTCTCCGCACTTCTTCAGGATCGTATTGAAGCGAGCCCTACACTCCGTCAATACGCACTTAATTTATGGCGCGCAACTAAAGCACCAGGTACCTATGGGGTTAAAGTGAGTGGTGTGGATATGAATCGCCTTGTATTAGCTGGCGCAAGTCCGCGAGGCATGAGCATGATGATGCGTGCCGCACGTGTCAATGCATGGTTGAACAATCGCGACTCAGTAATTCCTGAAGATATTCATGCCGTGTTCCACTCAACAGTGGCACATCGCTTGGTATTCAGCCCTGTTTATGAAATGCGCCGCACAGAAATTGCACGCGAATTACTTACAGGCATTGTAAATGCAGTGGCTGCCCCCTAGTTTTATCAAGTACAAGACCCATGCACACCGAGATAAAAGAGTTTAGTTATCATATCAATTGGCGTTCACGTGGACGGCACTCTGGTAGTCACTCAAGCACCCAACGTGGCATGGGGATGGAGTTTCGTGGTCACACAACATTACTGTCATATCCTGACCCTCGTCGCATTGATATTCGCCAAACGATGCGTGATCCACTTGAACAGGTATATGTGCGCATTTTTAATCAAAAAAGCGCAACCCCTGTTTTTGCTATTGCAGACTTGTCTGGCTCAATGAGTTTTGGCAATACGCAAAGTAAAATTGCGCTCAGCAGTCAAATAGCAAACTCAATTGCAATGTCAGCCACCAACAACAGCGACCCATTTGGCTTCATTGGATTTGATGATATCGTCCGAGAAGACTGGCTTTGTACCCAATCTTTCAGGGTCCATCAAGCCTTGGAATTAACCGCCTTGTTAAAAGATTTTGAACCAGACCAAGTAGGCAGCGCGGGACTGAGGGATGTTAACCGGTTTTTACCACGGGAACGCGCTTTAGTCTTCTTGATTTCAGATTTTCACATGCCGCTTAGTGAACTAGAAGAATCGCTATCACTATTAATGCAACACCATGTTGTACCAGTGGTGCTTTGGGACTCTGCTGAGTACAAGCAACTGCCTGAATTTGGTATCACCAGCGTAACCGACTGCGAAACAGGTGAGAAACGCACAATATTTTTGCGTAAAGATATGCGTGCAAATATCATCGCAAGATTTGAAACAAGACGCATTGAAATTGAAACCTTATTTATGAAGTTCGATATGGCGCCATTTTTCGTGGATGGTGATTTCGATGCTGATGCTTTAACCGAATACTTTCACCAATTTGTGGCGGCCTAATAATGAAATGCCTAATGAATCCCTTGATAAAACCGTTCAATATTAGCTTAGCAAGCTTTGTATTATTTTTTAACATTAGTTTCTTGGCGCTTGCTAACGATGCGCCATCACCAGAAATTCCTGAGGGTGTAGTAAAGCTAACCAAGATTGACCCTAATCGCAATGTTGGCTATTTGATGGGTGACATACTTGACCGCAACATCACGTTGGAAGTTAAAAAGCCTTACAAACTCATTGAAACAACGCTGCCGATTGTCGGATACGAGCATCGCTATCAAGGGCAGGTCTCTGGTATCGAACTTCGTAAAATTAGTCATACCAAAAAAGAAAGTAATACTTCCACTACTTACGTGATGCAACTTTCTTACCAAGTTTTTGCAACAGCGCCTACTGTAAAGCCAGCGCTACTGCCTGCTGAAATTGTAAAATTTCAAGGTCCATCAACCTCAGAGGCTAAAGATGGTCTGGTGCAATATCGAATTCCTGAGTTTTACTTTAGAAGCTCCCCTATGGCCGTTTTTGGTGCCGTCAAAATCGAAGATGATATGAGCCCTTTAAGACAGCCTATTTTGCTTCAGCCCTATCCTGAAAAACAAAAGCTAGTAGCTTACCTAGCGGTACTTAGTTTGAGCTTGCTTGGATTGCTCTATATTATAGGTTCTCATGCTTGGTTACCTCTGATGGGTAAACCTTTTGCAAGGGCTTCACGTCAACTAGCTAAGCTCTCCCCAAAAGAAGCAAAAGACCTTAAAGTCGCGATATCTGCTTTACATCAAGCGCTAAATACCACAGCTAAATACAGTGTATTTAGTGACAACTTGGCCACATTTATTCAGTGCAATCCATCATTTAAAACAATTGAATCAGAGATGGGTCAATTTTTTGCGCTGTCACATCAGGTTTTTTTCAACACACAAAACCCTCCAGGCCATGAAGAATCTTGTTCGCTAGTATGGTTGAGAAAATTTTGCAAACAATGTCGAGATTGTGAACGTGGTCTTAAGCCATCGAAGCTCAAGAAGGCCTGAGGCATATGAACATTCCTCTATTCTTTAACTCGCCATGGGCACTCTGGCTAATGCCACTAGCATTTTTGCCTTTGGTACTGAATCGCACCTTTACGCAGCGCTATTCTTGGGTGGCCATGCTCCCCAAAGACAGACTCTCCGACTTGATAGGCTTAATGCTAAAAGTGTTAGCAGTGCTAGCCTTGTTAATGATCATTCTAGGATTGGCGAGCCCGCATAGCCAACAACAGAGTATAGAGCGTATTGGTGTTGGTGCTCAGATAACCCTGGTGCTAGACAGAAGTGCCAGTATGGATGATCCGTTCTCTGGTGGAGAAGTTAACGGTAAAGTAGGAGAAACAAAGTCTGTTGCAGCAAGCAGACTATTAACTGATTTTCTAAAGTCCCGCCAAAATGATATGTTCGGCATGATCACTTTTAGTAACTCTGCCATGTATGTTTTGCCGCTCACTGAGAACCGTGAAGCAATCTTAGCTGCGGTGCAAGCGACTGCTGGTAACGCACTATTTCAAACCAATATCGGCAGTGGAATCACAAGTGGCGCAGGCCTCTTCGACAAAGTCCCTGATTCAGGATCTCGGGCAATGATTCTCATATCTGATGGTGGCGGGCGCATTGATATTGAAACACAGCAAAAAATTAGGGATTGGCTTGACCGCTTACATATTGGCTTATATTGGATTGTTCTTCGCCAACCCGGTGGCTTAAGTATTTTCGACACTAGTTACGTCCCACCCGAAGATGCTGTATTGCCACCGCAAATTGAATTGAATGCGTTCTTCAAAACGCTCAACTCCCCTTTTCATGCTTATGAAGCAGATGATCCGAAATCATTAGCAGCTGCAATTGCCGACATTAATCGAAAAGAGAAAAAACCAATTCGTTATCACGAACAAATCCCGGGGTATGACTTTTCTTCAGCCTGCTTTTTACTCGCTGCGTTGATGATCGGTCTTTTGCTGGGCGTAAAGTTTTTAGAAGTTAGAACATGGGATTAAGCCAATGACACTCAATATTTTTAAAATCCTTAGCGTTAAAAAACTAATTTGGATTTTTAGTATTATCGCTCTTGCTAGCACAGTAGGTGCTGGATATCAGCTAAATCGCATCATGCAAATCAATGCATTTAATCATGCAATATTAAATGCGAAATCTCCCAAAACGGATATGCAAAGTTTTGAAGCAAAGTTTGCGACAGCCTATTGGCTTGCAAAAAATGAGCGTTACAAGGAATCAACCTTGCTTTATACCCAACTGTTAGAACGTGCCAACACTGCCCAGAAAGAAGCCATTCAACACAATCTTGGCACCATCTTCTTTTTAAGGGGCTTAGCCATCAATGGCACTAACATGGCGGTTGGCAAAGAAACAGAATACCTCCTCAGACAAGCAAAAACGCTTTACCAGCAAGCAGTTAGGCTTGATAACACTCATTGGGATGCACGTCATAATTTGGACAGATTAATCCTTTTGCTGCCAGGCACTCCGACACCTGGCGTTGGAGAATCAGACTCTCCTGGGCTTATTATGGGCAACATTCCAGTAGGTCTTCCATAGCATGGGCAAAGTTATTAGCTACCTTCGTGATCGTCGAGATGCGGCGCTGATTGCAAGCGCGTGCGTTCTGCTCATTGCGGCTGCTTTCAAGCCCACGCTTCCAATGCCTAGAAATATCTATAGTTACATATTAGTGGCTGATATATCGCAAAGCATGAACGTTATTGACACTAACTTAAATGGGAAGCCCACAAGTCGTATCGCTTATACACAGTATATGTTGCATCATATCGTTGCCAACATGCCTTGTGGTACTCACGTCAGTATTGGCTTGTTTGCTGGCGCTAGCGTTGCAGCACTTTACAATCCAATTGAAGTCTGTAGCAATTATGCGGCGATTCAAGATACGATTGATAACCTAGATTGGCGAACAGCTTGGTCAGGAAATAGTCGCGTACGTGAAAGCATGCTGACCCTTGCTCGCGTCATTCGTGCTTTTCCAGAACCTGCGCAAGTCGTTTACTTTACTGATGGAGAGGAAGCCCCTAAACTCCACGCATTTAACACCAAAGATTTAACCAATTTCCAAGGTGGCAATGGCTGGCTTTTTGTAGGCGTTGGCAGTGAAAAAGGCTCTTCTATTCCAAAACTTGATGATAAAAACCAACTTATCGGCTATTGGTCCGCAGACAGTTTTGCGATGCAGCCAGGGATTGCACAAATTTCAGAAGCTAACATTGGTGTACGTGATAATAATGTTGCGAGTGGAGAAGGTGACCGCTACATTTCAAAATTACAAGAAGATTATCTCAAATCACTCTCTAAAGAGGTGAATGGCGATTATGTGCGCGCCGATAATTTGCAAAGAATTTTATCCGCCATGAAAAACCAAAAGCCTGCTCGTCGAGATATCGCACCTTATGAGATTCAATGGATATTGGCCTCTCTTGCAGGCTTATTATTTTTGATGGCATATTTTCCAAAAAAACCTTTCAATGCTTTATCTAAATGGCTTAGTCGCAAAAGAATAGTCTAGATTTTTCAATCCCCAACGCAACCATATCCGCCACAAACGCGCTTCATCTGCTTGGACATTATCAGGGAGAAGGAGGATGTGGCGGGACAAATAATGACCGTTCGCAATCAGATTAATGACCGTTAATTGCGGTGTTACAAGACTAGTTGGCAATACTTTGATAAGAAATTTTTTGCCATTTTTTTGAGTTAACTCAATTTCACTATCTTTATTAAGCGTTAAATAATGACAAGACCAAGGCAACAACAATAATGCACTGAGCGCAATGGAGTAAGCGCTTAGAAGCAGGATGATTGAGATGAGTCCGACCTTCCACCAAAAACCAAATGGCAAACATATCAAGAGCACTGAAGCGACTAAGCTCACTAGTGCCAATAAGAATGAAAGTAAGCGTGATGGCTTTAACGCTAATTGGGTGGGCTTCATTTATAATCTCCCTTATGGTTTTTCATATAAAGTAAGCAAATGACACAATGGCACGAGTTTTTAAGCGCGCAGGGCGCAAATTTTATCGATAGCGAACTCCAATCCTTTGGTGATACGAGCCATGAGCTCGCTGCTGCAAATGGCAATGTGCTGACCAGTTTATCGCATTTAGGCCTTCTGGAAATTAGCGGTGATGATGCGATTACTTTTCTACAGGGGCAAGTGACGAATGATGTCAAAAAGCTCAATTGTAGCAATAGTCAATATGCTGGTTATTGCACACCGAAAGGTCGTTTATTAGGTCTATTTTTAGCTTTTGCTCACGCCGACCACTTACACCTTCAAATGCCACTTAGCATTCTAGAGCCCATAATGAAGCGCCTCAGAATGTATGTAATGCGATCAAAAGTAGTTATTACAAACAAATCTGCTGATATTTTATGCTTTGGTATTGCGGGGCCACATGCTGAAAGGACATTGCTAAGCCTTTTCAGTCAGGTACCCACCTTACCGCACCAACTGATCACCTTAGAAGATGCGACTTTATTAAGGCTAACGGGGATCAACCCTCGCTACCAAGTGTTTACCAATATCGCGAATGCTGAACGTATTTGGAATACACTTTCTAACACCTGTAATAAGGTTGGGAAATCGGTTTGGGACTATTTAGAAATTCAAGCTGGTATTCCCGAAATCGTGCCAGCCACTCAAGAAGCCTTTGTGCCACAAATGATTAACTTAGATGCACTAGATGGAATTAACTTCAAGAAAGGCTGCTATACAGGCCAGGAAATCGTTGCGCGCACCCATTATCTTGGCAAAGTGAAGCGCCGCACACAACTTGCTCATATTAACACTGAAGAAATGCCATGCGCTGGCGATTTAATTCAATTGGATGGTCATGATGAAACAATAGGCCAGATTGTTCGAGCTGCAAATACCCCCAGCGGAGGTGTAGATGTCTTGGTTGAAATTCGCCTAGAAAACTTAGAATCGACCGCTGAACATCCAGTTTGGAAAGGTAAAAGGCTAGCATTTAAACCATTACCTTATGCGCTTAGCTAGTCATTAGGAGATTCGTATTCAATAAGTTAATGCTTGGCCTGCTCTTTCATTTCAGCCATTGGTGCTTGAACAACCGGCTTATTTGGGGAAAGGCTATTGGCATCTAGTACTTGGATAAACACTTCATCTTGTTTCACCATGCCTAACTCACTTCGTGCACGCTCTTCAATCGCGGCATAACCTTGTTTTAAATCTCGGACTTCCTCATCCAAACTCGCATTGCGCGCATTTAATGCATCGTTTTTATCTTTTTGCTGAGAGATTTGCTGATTGAGGTTCCACACAGTTAACCAGCTACCCTTTTTGCTGAGCCACAGAGGATACTGAAGCGCAGCAATCAGGATAACGAAGATGAGCGTGAGCGATTTCAAGGCAGGCTTTAATCAGGACTATCGTTTGAGGTTGTAAAACGCACCCATACCCGCATAGCTAGTTGCATCACCAAGCTCCTCCTCGATGCGTAAGAGCTGGTTATATTTCGCGATACGTTCAGAGCGTGAAAGTGAACCCGTTTTGATTTGCAATGCATTGGTTGCAACTGAAATATCAGCAATCGTTGTATCTTCAGTTTCACCAGAACGATGTGAAATTACTGAGGTATAACCAGCACGTTTTGCTGTTTCAATGGTTTGGAATGTTTCAGTCAATGTACCAATTTGGTTCACTTTGATCAGTACTGAGTTAGCCAAGCCTTTAGCGATGCCTTCTCGCAAAATTTTAGCGTTTGTCACAAACAAATCATCCCCGACTAATTGGATATTTTTGCCCATGCGGTCCGTCAATAGTTTCCAACCATCCCAATCATGCTCACTCATCCCATCTTCAATGCTGATGATAGGATATTTATCCACCCAAGCACTCAAGTAGTCTGCAAACTGACCTGAAGACAATTGCAAGCCTTCTGACTCTAAATTGTATTTACCATCTTTGTAGAACTCAGAGCTTGCACAATCCAAACCTAACAATACGTCACGGCCTGGCTCATATCCTGCCGCTGAAATCGCTTCTAAGATATATTGAATCGCAGATTCGTTTGATGGCAAATCAGGAGCAAAGCCACCCTCATCACCTACTGTTGTTGCCAATCCTTGTTTGTGAAGAATTTTGTTCAACGCATGGAATACTTCAGCGCCGCAACGCAACGCTTCACGGAAGCTAGGCAAACCAGCAGGAATAATCATGAATTCTTGAATATCAACACTGTTAGCCGCGTGCGCACCACCGTTAATGATGTTCATCATTGGCGTTGGCAATTGCATCATGCCAGAACCACCCAAGTAGCGATAAAGTGGCAAGCCAGATTCTTCTGCTGCAGCACGAGCGCAAGCCATCGAAACCGCTAAGATTGCATTTGCACCTAAGCGTGCTTTATTTTCAGTACCATCCACTTCAATCAAAGTTGCATCGATAAAGCTTTGGTCTTCAGCATCCAAACCAATAATCGCTTCACAGATTTCTGTATTAACGTTCTCAACCGCTTGCAAAACGCCCTTGCCCAAATAGCGGGCTTTGTCGCCATCACGAAGCTCAACCGCCTCTTTAGTGCCTGTTGAAGCGCCAGAAGGCACAGCCGCACGGCCAATAATGCCAGACTCAAGCAATACATCTGCTTCAACAGTTGGATTGCCACGTGAATCCATAATCTCGCGGGCGATGATGTCTACAATTGCGCTCATACTTTTTTCCTTGGTTTAAATCTAATGATTAAGTTTAAATCTGATGATTAATTAAAGCGTTTTTTTAAAGCGTACTTTCAATAAAGCCCGCTTTTTTGACTACTTTATCTAAATCAATCAATACTTCTAACAAATCTTTCATCTTAGCCAAAGGCCATGCATTAGGGCCGTCTGACAATGCTTGAGATGGGTCTGGATGCGTTTCCATAAACAGGCCTGCAATTCCGCTTGCGACAGCCGCACGCGCCAACACAGGCACATGCTCACGTTGACCGCCACTCTTGTCACCATGACCACCAGGCTGTTGAACGGAATGTGTCGCATCGAAAACAACAGGGCAATTCGTCTCGCGCATAATGGCTAAGCCGCGCATATCTGAAACCAAAGTATTATAGCCAAATGAAGCGCCGCGTTCACACACCATAATCGTATCTGCACCACCGTTAGCTTCTTTAGCTTTTTGCACGACTTGCTTCATGTCGCCCGGTGCTAAAAACTGACCTTTTTTAATATTTACAGGCTTACCGCAAGTCGCAACTGCAGTAATAAAATCTGTTTGGCGGCATAAAAATGCTGGCGTTTGAAGCACATCCACGACTGATGCCACTTCAGCAACCTGCTCTTCGGTATGCACGTCTGTCAAAATCGGCACGCCAATTTGGCGACGCACTTCGTCCAAAATACGCAAACCTTCTGTGATACCAAAGCCACGGAATGTCTTGTTAGAGCTACGATTGGCTTTGTCGTATGAAGACTTATAAATAAATGGAATGCCAAGACTTGCGCAAATTTCTTTGAGCTGACCAGCCGTATCAATTGCCATTTGCTCAGACTCAATGACACAGGGACCAGCAATCAAGAAAATTGGATGTTCGATACCAACATCAAAACCGCATAATTTCATTATTTAGATCCTTTGTATTTCAACGCGGCTTCAATATAAGACTTAAATAGCGGATGGCCTGTACGAGGATTTGACGTGAACTCAGGATGGAACTGACAAGCCACAAACCAAGGATGCACATTTTGTGGCAACTCCACCATTTCACACAATTGCTCTGTTGGTGTTCGGGCTGAAATCACCAAACCTGCTGCTTTTAATTGGTCGACGTAATGATTGTTTACTTCGTAACGATGACGGTGACGTTCATTCACTTCTTTTCCGTAAATTTGAGCAGCTAATGTACCTGCTTCAATTGGACATTTTTGTGCGCCCAAACGCATGGTGCCGCCTAAATCAGAATCTTCTGAACGCACTTCAACTTTGCCGTCAGCATCTTGCCACTCAGTAATTAATCCGACGAGTGGATGCGGGCTATCTGGATTAAACTCTGTACTGTTCGCATCTTTAAGATTTGCGACATTGCGAGCATACTCAATCACCGCCAATTGCATACCCAAGCAAATGCCCAAGTATGGTTTTTTATTCTCACGCGCAAATTGAATGGCTTTCATTTTGCCTTCAGTACCGCGCTTACCAAACCCGCCCGGTACCAAAATCGCATCCATTGGTTCGAGCACTGCTGTGCCGTCGCGCTCGATGTCTTCTGAGTCCATGTAATGAATACGCACTTTTGATTCAGTATGAATACCCGCATGAATGAGGGCTTCAGTGAGCGACTTGTATGACTCAGTTAAATCAACATACTTACCAACAAAGGCAATATTCACTTCTTGTTTAGGGTGGGCTAAGGCGTAACATATTTTTTCCCAGCTGGAAAGATCCGCTGGCTTCGCGGTAATATTCAGCTTGCGGCAAACAATTTCATCCATTTTTTGCGCATGCAATAGACCTGGAATTTGATAAATTGAGCTTGCATCAACCGCAGAAATCACTGCTTCTGAAGATACATTAGTAAACAAGGCAATTTTATAGCGCTCATCTTCTGGCAATGCTCTGTCTGAACGACAAAGTAACAAGTCTGGTTGAATACCAATCTCGCGCAATTCTTTTACGGAGTGCTGAGTTGGTTTAGTTTTAAGCTCCCCCGCCGTTGGAATCCATGGCAGCAAGGTTAAATGGATATAACAAGTGTTATCTCGCCCCTCTTCAAAACCCATTTGGCGAATCGCTTCAAGAAAAGGGAGGGACTCAATATCTCCCACCGTACCACCCACCTCCACAATCGCGACTTCAGCGCCTTCTGCTCCGCGTTTTACATGCGTTTTTATTTCGTCGGTAATATGAGGAATGACTTGAACAGTTTTACCAAGATACTCACCACGACGCTCTTTCTTGATAACAGTCTCGTAGATTTGACCCGCCGTAAAGTTGTTTCTCTTACCCATTCGAGCACTAATGAAGCGCTCATAGTGACCCAAATCCAAATCAGTTTCAGCACCATCGTCAGTAACAAAAACCTCGCCATGCTGAAATGGACTCATCGTGCCAGGATCAACGTTGATGTAAGGATCAAGTTTTAGCATCGTCACCTTAAGGCCACGTGATTCAAGGATAGCGCCTAACGATGCAGCTGCAATTCCCTTACCTAAAGAGGAAACAACGCCACCTGTAACAAACACATATTTGGTCATGAAAATACTTTTCTAGATATTACGGACAATAGCTTTATGAGTCTTTTATTTTACTGGAAAGCGTTGCTAGTCACAAACCAAAAACCATTTTTTCTAACTTCTAATGCTTGATTAAATGCGTCCTTTAAACGTTACAAAATGTTCAAGTAACATTCTCACCTCTCAACTTAATATTGATTTTCAATTGGCTGCCATTAAACATAACAACTCACCCTTAAAGCATTAACATCTAACCTCTTGTAAGTTTGAGTGAAATCAAAACTACGCTACACTACTCCAGTCGCCAAAGCCCATCACACTTTCGCAATTGCTAGATTGCCGAATTTCATTTATCGGGCATTAGTTCTGTCATCCGCCACATATCGGATGTAACCAAAAACGCCTTAAATATGTTTTTTGAAATCAATGGCGATGTTAGAAAATGTTGCTGACGGCTACCTATGCCAAACTGCAACAAAAGAACCTCGGCTATTTAAACAATATGTTGCAAAAAAAAGAGAATAGCTATGGCCAACAAAACTGATGTGATGAAAATTAGGCAAAAAAAATGACGAGATAAAAATCTCGTCATCAAAAATGGTAAATTAAATACCACTGGAGGGTAACACAAGGAGATAACTTATTCATGTAAACAAGCTAATGTTCTTATTACATCATGTGTGTGTAACAAGAATATGTCACTTTGTAATAACTTTGTATCTCTTATTACTTTAAGCATTTTAACTATGATTAAAAAAATCTATTTTTTTATGCTTAGGCAAAGATTTCAGAAAGAATTCAGCTTTGCTAGCCTCAGATCTGTCTGCATAACTCTTGTGAGCTAAAATTCTGATCGGCGGATAAGCCCGGGTATATTTAGCACCACGACCCTCAACGTGCGCCTTAAATCTGACCTCTAATTGATTAGTGATTCCCGCATAAAAGCTTCCACCTTTACATTCCAACAGATATAAAAACCAGGGCATTTTTTCGGTGCTTTATCCTCAAGCTTTGATTAACGCGATGAATTAAATAAAAAAACGGCTCGATAAACGAGCCGTTTTAATTAAAACCTGTAGCTAAACACTACAAAAAGCGATTAAGCCTTTTGAATGTTTGATGCTTGTTTGCCCTTAGGGCCGTCAGTTACATCAAAGCTAACACGTTCGTTTTCTTTTAAGCTCTTATAGCCGCTATCTACGATCGCAGAGAAGTGAGCGAAAAGATCATCGCCGCCTTCATCAGGAGTGATAAAGCCGAAGCCTTTAGAATCATTGAACCATTTTACGGTACCAGTTGCCATTGCATACTTCCTTACTAAAACAAGGGGAGGCGCCCCAAAAGTTTGTACTTCACGAACTAAAGCCAGCTACGCCAACCATAAAAGATCTAAGTAAAAACGCCCAATATGCTTTGTACGGGTATAAGTCGATCAAGTCAAGTGTTTATTTGCACAATCATTCAATTTAAAAACCATATAAATCTCAAAAACACTATATGGTGTGGTTTGAACTTCCTAAAAATCAATAGGCGAGTGTAAATTCTTAACGTTTGTAAGCATACTGTAAGGAAGCATCTTTATTATGACGATAAATAATTTTAGTAAAGATGCACGATGCTTTTTGTTGTAGATTTTGATGGCACACTATCACTAAGAGACACTGTTGATGCAATGCTTGAGCGTTTTGCAGACCCTTCTTGGGAAGATGTTGAGAAGGAATGGCTGGATGGAAAAATTACAGCCGTCCAATGCATGCAAAAGCAACTCCACATGGTCAAAACTGATCATGCAAAGCTCGAAGATTTTTTTCGCAACATACAACTCGATATCAGCTTTCTACCTTTCTATGAATACGTTAGTCAGTTTGCAAAACTCGCAATCGTCAGTGATGGCTTGGATCACGCTATTGATGTCGCCATGAAAAATGCTGACTTCCCCAACCTCCCAGTTTACGCAAACAAGTTGCACTTTGTTACTGATGGCATCGATATGTCCTGGCCACACAAAAATCCAAACTGCAACGCAGGTAACGGGGTTTGCAAATGCAAGGTAGCTCAAGACTTATCTAGTGGAGAGAAGCCTGTCATTTTAATTGGTGACGGTAAGTCCGATGCTTGTTTGGCAAAATCAGCAGATGTTGTCTTTGCAAAAGGTTCGCTCATTAAATATTGTGAAGCTAACAACATTCCTCACATTAAATTTCAAACTTTTGCTGACGTACTTGCAGAAGTGAAAGCCTGGCCAGAAGATGCTCGCAATAATTTTGCTTGCTTGTCTGCTTAATTTTTTAGATTCGTAACCGAGAGCTTAAATCATGGATAAAAAAATCATCGAAATCCTCGCAAAGAACGATAAGTATTGTTCACATGGCGATACCGTTAATTATGCTGACCCTCCAAAAGTATTTGAAAACTGTGAAGGTAGCTTTTTATTCGATGAGAATAAAACACCTTACCTAGATTGGCAGATGTGGTATTCGGCCGTTAACTTCGGTTACAAAAACAAACGCATCGCCGACGTACTGCATAAACAAGTGGACACACTCCCACAATTAGCTAGCCAGTATCTACACAAAGAAAAAGTTGAGCTAGCTGAAATCATTTGCAAATACATGGAAGACAAATACGGCGTTAAAGGTCGTGTTCACTTCAACGTAGGTGGCGCGCAGGCAGTTGAAGATTCATTAAAAGTAGTACGTAACCACACAGGTAAAACACACCAATTTGCTTTCATGGGTGGCTACCACGGCCGCACATTAGGTGCTTCAGCCATTACTTCTAGCTATCGCTACCGTCGTCGCTTCGGCAACTTTGCTGACCGCGCACATTTTGTACCTTATCCATACTGTTTCCGCTGCCCATACGACATGAAGGTAGAAACTTGCGACACTTATTGCCACAAACAATTTGAGCATTTATTCGATACAGAATATCAATCTATATGGGATGAAAAAGCAAAACAAAGTGAATTTGGGGCTTTCTACATTGAACCTATGCAAGGCACGGGCGGTTACATCGTTCCACCTGCTGGCTACATGAAAAAACTTCAAGAGTCATTGAAAAAACGTAATATCTTGTTAGTCGCTGACGAAATTCAAATGGGCGTTTACCGTACTGGTAAGCTTTGGTCATGGGAAAACTTTGACATCATCCCTGATATTTTCGTGTTCGGTAAAGCCATTACTAATGGATTAAACCCACTGTCAGGCATTTGGGCGCGTGAAGAATTAATCTCTCCAGAAAAATTCCCGCCAGGCTCAACACACTCTACATTTGCTTCAAATCCGTTAGGCACTGCAGTGGCGCTTGAAGTCATGAACATGACGCTAGAAGAAGATTTTGAACCACATGTTCGTGAGCGTGGCGCTTACTTCTTAAAACGTATTCAAGAATTGAAGTCACGTTGGAAGTGCGTTGGTGATGTGAGTGGATTAGGCTTGGCATTACGCATCGAACTTTGTGAAAAAGATGGCTACACCGCGAGCCGTGCACTAGCAGACCGCATGTTTAATGAAGGTCTTAATGGCGACATTATGATTGATGGCAAACAATATGGCTTAGTGCTTGATATCGGTGGCTATGAAAAGAACGTCATTACGCTTGCACCATCTCTATTGATTACAGAAGAAGAAATTGATCTGGGTATTAAGCTGTTTGAATCATTACTTAAACGCTGCGGCGCTGAATAATGAAAGTTCAAATCGGGGCGCAAGCCCCGATTTGATTTTTAGCGATCCTATTTGAATCAACGCAAAAAAGAATACATGACACAAGAAACTCAACACTCACTGGGCTCAACAGGTTTTTATGATAAGCGTGGCGAAGATGCCGTATTGCTTATTCACGGGCTGACTGGCACTCCTGCTGAAATGCGCTACATCGCTAAAAACTTGCTCAAGCAAGGCTTCAGCGTGGCCTGTCCGCAATTAGCAGGGCATTGTGGCAGTGTCGCCGATCTGAAGCGCTCAACATGGCAAGACTGGTATGCTTCAATGGAAGTGTCATTTGAAGCACTCAAAAAAGAACACAAACGCGTGTTTGTTTCTGGCTTATCAATGGGCGCATTAATTGCAATTAAACTAGCCGAAGAAAAAGGCGAGCGCGTAGATGGCTTAGGACTACTTTCTACAACTTTCTTTTATGACGGCTGGAATATGCCACGACTAAAGCGAAAGCTATTGCTTCCGTTTGTCTTGTACACGCCACTTCAATACTTTATGTCTTGGGAGGAAACCCCACCTTACGGCATTAAATGTGAGAGAACTCGTGCGCTAGTCCATGCAGTGCTTGAAAATCGTGATGCGATGGCTTCAGAAAAAGTGGGGATTTTTAACACACCTGCTGTTGTGATTAAAGAAAGTACAAGATTAATCAAGTCAGCTAAGAGAGGGTTACCCAAGGTCACCTCACCCACCTTGATTGTGCATTCAACCGAAGATGATATGGCCAGCGTCAAAAACGCACATTTAGTTGCAAAACGTATTTCATCGCGTAAAGTAGAGACTTTTCTAGTAGATGACTCATATCATGTGCTGACGCTAGATAAGCGTAAGAATGATGTTGCCCTTCGTATGGGTGAATTTTTTAAGAAATGCGTCGCCATCGAAGCGGCTGTAGTTTAGGAGAGTAAGTTGGACACCTTTGAAACATTGCGAGAAATTATCGCAACGAAATTTGATAAACCGCTTGATGAAATCACCCCTGATGCTACTTTTGAATCTCTAGAAATTGATTCATTGGATACGTTCGATATTATTTTTGATGCAGAAGAAAAATTTGGCATTAAAGTGCCAAACGATGAAGTTGATATTAAAACTGTCAGTGATGTTGTTGCATTGCTTGAGCGTCTTCGCGCAGCACAAGGTCAATAATGACTGTTAGACGCGTTGCTGTGACGGGCTTGGGTGTGCTTTCCCCCGTTGGAAACGACCCAAAAACTTTTTTTGCCAACTTAATGGCTGGAAGATCAGGCATTAAACGCATGGAAACAGACTTTGTCGATAGCCTGGATTGCAAAATTGCAGCCTATATTAACGACTACGACCCCCTTGACCACTTTGTAAAAAACAAAGCAGCGACCATGGACCGCGTCACACAATTTGCGGTATCCGCCAGCCAACAAGCCATTAACGATGCAGGTCTTAATTTAGAAGCAGAAGATTTAGAGCGCTTTGGCGTTTACCTTGGCACCGGCATGGGTGGCGCAGCTTCAATTGAAGAAGGTTATATCAGACTCTACAAAGAGCAAGCAAGACGCCTCAAACCCTTTACCGTGCTCATGGCCATGAACAACGCCGCAAGCGCACAAGTAGCATTAGATTTTGGCATCACTGGCCCAGACCTGACATTCTGCACTGCATGTTCATCATCATCTGTCGCCATTGGTGAGGCGGTAAAACAAATCAGGCACGGCTATACGGATGTTATGTTGGCAGGGGGCTCGGAAGCACTGCTTACATTTGGTACGATAAAAGCATGGGAAGCACTTAGAACCCTTGCGGATGAAGATGAGGCTAATCCAAGTGCATCGTGTAAGCCATTCTCAGCCAATCGCTCAGGCTTGGTATTGGGTGAAGGCGCTGGGATGGTGGTCTTAGAAGATATGGACAGAGCCATCGCCCGCGGTGCAAAAATCTATGCTGAAGTCATTGGTTACGGAAGTAGTAACGACTCAACCCATATCACCCAACCCTCTATCGAAGGTCAGGCTCGTGCCATGCGTAAAGCGCTTAAAGACGCTAATATTAATGCTGACCAGCTTGATTATATCAATGCCCACGGCACAGGCACAAAGCTAAATGACATCACTGAAACCAATGCAATTAAACAAGTTTGCGGAAACAAAATCCCAGTCAGCTCAACAAAATCCATGCACGGTCATTTAATGGGTGCAGCGGGTGCTGTTGAGTTTGTGGCGTGTATGATGGCGATAGAAGAACAAGCGCTTCCGCCAACTGCGCATCTGCTAGAACCCGATCCTGAATGCGACTTGGACTATATTCCAAATGTCGGGCGTAAAAACGTTAAAGTGAACACCATCATGTCTAATTCATTTGCATTTGGTGGCACTAGCGGCGTTTTGATTGCCAAAAAAATTATTTAAAAGCTAAGGAGTAAGCATGAAAATTGTCATCGCAGGCACAGGATATGTAGGTTTATCTCTCGCAGTGTTGTTGGCTCAGCAAAATGAAGTTGTTGCATTGGACATCATCGCTGAAAAAGTGGACATGTTAAATCATAAAGTCTCACCTATTTCAGATGTTGAAATTGAAGACTATCTAAAAAACAAAGCGCTTAACCTCACTGCGACGCTAGACAAAGAAAAGGCATATCAAGGTGCTGACTTTGTGGTGATTGCAACCCCTACAGACTACGATATTGAGACCAATTACTTCAACACCAAGTCAATTGAAGCTGTGATTCAAGATGTTTTAAGTATTCATCCAAAAGCTGTCATGGTCATTAAATCGACTGTCCCTGTTGGCTATACGGACAGTATCAAACAACGCTATCCAAACGCTCATATTATGTTTTCACCCGAGTTTTTACGTGAAGGCAAAGCACTTTATGACAATCTTTACCCATCACGAATTATTGTGGGCGAGATATCCGAAAGCGCTAAAACATTTGCAGGTTTACTGAAGCAAGGCTCAAACAAACCAGATGTGGAGGTTTTACTTACGCATAGTGCAGAAGCAGAAGCGATTAAACTTTTTGCGAACACCTACCTGGCGATGCGCGTTTCTTACTTTAATGAGCTTGATACATACGCTGAGTCGCATGGATTAAATACGCAACAAATTATTGAAGGTGTTTGTTTAGATCCCCGTATCGGAAGTCATTACAACAACCCTTCTTTTGGTTATGGCGGTTATTGCTTACCCAAAGATACAAAACAGCTTTTAGCCAATTACAGTAATGTTCCGCAAAACTTGATCAATGCAATTGTGCAATCCAATAGCACACGTAAAGATTTTATTGCAGAGAGTATCGTCAAACGAAATCCACAAGTCGTTGGGGTCTATCGACTGATTATGAAAGCAGGTTCAGACAACTTTAGGGCATCAAGCATACAAGGGGTCATGAAACGTATTAAAGCTAAAGGAATCGAAGTCATTGTGTACGAGCCTGAGCTTAAAGAAGCTGAATTCTTTAACTCAAAGGTTTACAAAGATTTGAGTGCATTCAAAGAAAAGGCTGATGTGATTATTAGCAATCGGATGACTGAAGAACTATCAAACGTCAAAGAAAAAGTATTTACACGGGATTTATTTGGCGCTGATTAAAAGTCAGCCCCAAATCGTATTACTGAAGCCTTGCTCTTGCTGCTTCCTTGGCTTTTACATAGCCTTCTAAAGTTGAAAATGAAATAGGTTTTGTTAACACCGTCATGCCTTTAGGCAATCCACCACGCGCAGCAATTTCATCTTTATGCATACCAGTAACGACAACAATATCAATTTCGTCAAAGCTTGAGTCGTTATGCAGGGTATGAATCATTTCAAAGCCATCTAATCCCTTCATGCGTAAGTCTGCAATGACCAAATCAGGGTAGTGCTTTGCAATATGAAGCAAAGCAGTTAAACCATCTCCTACTAGCTTCAGATCAACATTCAAGTCCCACTCAGCCACATTTAAGGCATAAAGCTTTTGTATTTCAGTGTCATCTTCGACAACCAAAATAGACAGTTGCTGATTACGCACTGCACGAATATTAGACTCCCTCGCGGTCATGTAGCTAGTCACAGAGCTTGCAATCACGCGCCGATGACCGCCAGCTGTTTTCCAAGCACTTAGTGCGCCTGTTTCCACCATTTTTTGGACAGTGCCCAGTGACAAACCAAGTTTTTCAGCCGCTTCACGGGTGCTATAAAACTCTGGGAGCGCATCAGCACTATTTGAGGTTGAATTCTTCATATAATTTTTATATTGGTGTCGTAGATAATTAAGGTGAAAAGCAAAAACAAAACGAATTTTATTACAAAAATGAAATTAATGTACAAACTATTTTTTACGTTAATTTTGTTAAATATTTAACAAAATTAATGGTTAAAATCCTAATAATTAATTGATTTTGAAGGGGTTTTGGCTCGTAAAAATCAACAAATATTACATATATAACAAATACAATATAAAATCAGAAATGGTATATAAAATATAGGCGTCTATATGTTAAATATTTAACATATAGACGTGCAATCTTCTTATAATCATTGGGTGAATTCGCTCGTCCATCACGATAAAGAACAGTTTCAACATGAAAATAGCCGTGTCAAAAAATCAGTCATCGTTAAAACAGACCCCTAAAAGGGTCAGGATAAGTCGTTGCAAACTGTCCAAAAAAGAACAACAAAAAATGATCGAGTTTTTTGTGCTGGGCGTTACTGCACGCTCTGCCGCTGACCTAATGGAAATGCAACCAAATACTGCCGCTTTGTTTTACCGAAAAATCCGTGAAGTGATTGCACATTATCTGGCAGAAGATGCGAGTCAAGCATTTAACGGCGACTTTATATTGGATGAGTCACATTTTGGTGAGCCTCGCGACAACAAGCAATATAAAACGGATGAAGACAAGCACGCCGTATTTGGTATTTTATCAAGGCAAGGAAAAATCTTCACCAAAATGACTGGCCAAACAACCGCGGCGCTTTTAACTGCAGCTGCACCCAATCTATTAGTGCCTGATAGCGTTGTCTATATTAAAGGCTATCATGAAGATCAGGCATTAGACGTGAATGAGTTTTATCAAGAACGTGTGAGCAATATTGAAGATGCCGAGCAGGCTAGATATTTAATTGGTGAAACTGAAAATTTCTGGAATCAGACTAAGCGCATGTTAAGAAAATATAACGGCATCCCAAAAAACACATTTCCTTTGTTTTTGAAGGAGTGCGAATTTAGATTTAACTATGGCACGCCGAAACAACAACTCAAAATACTCAAGCAATGGACAGGCGTCTAACTAAGATTTCTTTGCGATTATCTTCTGCCATTTTGCAGGTCCTGAAGTGTGCACAGAAGCACCTTGAGCATCTACAGCAACAGTTACGGGCATATCCTTTACATCAAACTCATAAATCGCCTCCATACCCAAATCTGCGAACGCAACGACACGCGCAGATTGAATAGATTGCGACACCAAATAAGCCGCGCCACCCACAGCAATTAAATACACCGAATGATGCTTTTTGATAGAAGCAATTGTTTCTTCACCACGCTCAGCTTTACCCACCATCCCTAACAAGCCTGTGTTATCAAGCATCATGTCGGTAAATTTATCCATACGTGTCGCTGTGGTTGGGCCTGCAGGACCAACGGCTTCGCCGCGCACAGGATCAACAGGACCGACGTAATAGATAAAACGATTAGTTAAGTCTACGCCCTCAGGCAAAGATTCTCCTCGGGCTAAAATCTCTGCAATCCGCTTATGCGCGGCGTCTCGGCCAGTGAGTAACTTACCATTTAAGAGTAAGGTTTCTCCAGGCTGCCAAGTTTGCACATCGGCGGCCGTCACCGTATTTAAATCAACACGCCGGGAAGCTTGATTGGGGGCCCAAGTCACATCAGGCCAATCTGCTAAATCAGGCGGAATTTGTTTCACCGCGCCAGAACCATTCAATACAAAATGCGCATGACGCGTTGCTGCGCAGTTAGGTATAACGGCTACAGGCAATGAGGCCGCATGGGTTGGATAATCTAAGATTTTCACATCCAATAAAGTCGTTAAGCCACCTAAACCTTGTGCACCGATACCAAGCGCGTTTACTTTATCTGCAATTTCCAAGCGTAACTCTTCGATACGATTACTTGCGCCTCGTTTCCGCAATTTTGCTAAATCGAGCGGCTGCATGAGCGACTCTTTAGCCAGCAACACTGCCTTTTCAGCGGTTCCACCTATACCAACGCCCAATACACCCGGTGGACACCAACCAGCGCCCATCTCCTGTACCACGCTTAAAATCCAATCCACAATACTGTCAGAAGGATTCAGCATGGCTAGCTTTGCTTTGTTCTCAGAACCGCCACCTTTAGCGGCGATATTTACTTCCACCGTATTGCCTGGCACCAAGCGCACATGCACAACGGCCGGCGTATTATCTTTAGTGTTAGCTCGTTTGCCCGCAGGGTCAGCTACGATCGATGCTCTCAGCGGGTTGTCTGCAAACAAATAAGCCTGACGCACCCCCTCATTCACCCAAGCTTCAACATCTGCGCCCTGCTCCCACTCCACACCTGTGCCAACATTCACAAAAGCCACCACAATGCCTGTGTCTTGGCAGATAGGACGCTTACCCTCAGCACACATGCGAGAGTTGGTTAAAATTTGTGCAATTGCATCTTTTGCGGCTGGAGACTCTTCAATTTCATAGGCATCACCTAAAGCCTGAATGAAATCCACAGGATGGTAGTAAGACATAAATTGCAAAGCATCCGCAACGCTCGCAACAAAGTCTGATTTAGTGATAATCGGCTTATTTAGGCTCATGTACTCGATCTGCTTAATGCAATAGTTGGGTTCACATCACGGCGTAAAATTTTGCCGTTTTTAGTGCGTGGAAATTGGTCAGTAATATAAACCACTTTAGGCGCTTTGTATGCCGCCAAATGCTTTTTACCAAATGCATACAAATCGTCTGCGGTAGCAGTGCTACCTGGCTGCAGAATAATATAAGCCACGACCAACACCTTATCTTTTTCAATCGTTTCTGCCACAGAAGCACAATCTGCCACATCTGGGTGTGACTTCAACACGCGCTCAACCTCATAAGGTGAAACCCGGAAACCAAAGCTTTTAATAATGTCGTCTTTGCGGCCTAAGAACCAAATATAACCATCGGCATCCATGCGCGCAAAGTCGCCTGTAATAAACCAGCCGTCATGTTTATGTTTAGCCGTTTCTTCTGGTTGATTCCAATAGTGAATAAATAAACCTGGATCAGTATCCGGAACGCTAATCACGCCCTCTTCACCCTGCGCTACCGGCTGCAAGGTTTCAGGGTCTAGCAGCGCAATATCATGCCCTGGCTGGGCAAAACCTGCTGAACCAGGGCGAATTGGACGAGACTTAGTTTCGCACAAGTAATATGAAAACTCAGACATGCCTACTGCTTCGTAAATATCAATGCCAAAGCGCTCATGCCATTGGGCTAACACTTCATCAGACAAGTGTTCACCAGCACTCATGCAGTAACGCAAGCTAGGCAAGTCCTTTTGCACATATTCAGTTTTTTGCAAAATCTGACGGTAAATTGTCGGGACCCCAATAAAAATCGTGGCCTGATGTTTTTGAATCAAGCGCGGCCATGTATTCGCATCATTTTTGCCTTCATGCACGATGACCGTTTTGCCTTGAAAGAGCGGATCCATCAAGCCAGTCCCCAAAACATAAGTCCAATTGAACTTGCCTGAGTGCATGATACGGTCGCCGTTTGGACTGAAATTAAACCAATATTTAGACGCTGGCTGACGACCAATCATTGAGCGGTGTGCATGCAATACACCCTTCGGATAACCTGTTGTGCCTGAGGTATACACCAAATACGCAGGGTCATCTGACTTGGTTTGATGTGGCGCATCCCAAGTGGAAATGGCTTCTAAGCTAGAGGCCAAATCGAGCACTTCTAGGCCATCCGCAGGCAAGCATTCACCCTCACCAGACAGCAATACATGGGTTAAACCACCCACGCCATTCAAGCCTTCGCGTAATGTTTTCCAAGCGGCTTTATCAGTCACCAATACTTGGGCGCCAGAATCTTTAGCTAAATAAACCACTTCATCAGCTGTCAGCAATGTTGAAGTAGGCACTGAAATCGCGCCACGCTTCATCGCACCCAAAAAGGCTGTTGGATAATCCAAACTGTTTGGCAAACGAATGAGTACTCGTTCACCTGCTGCAATACCAATATTTCTGAGTAGCTGTGCAAACTGATGTGTTCGTTTTGATAATCCAGCGAAAGTAATTTCAGAGGTGCCTAGTGTGTCATCTTCGACGATCATCGCAATCGCGGATTCAGCGGGCGTGCCAAGATGAATATCAGTACAAGCCACACCAATATTGAAATGCGCTGGCACTTGCCACACCCATTTTTCGAATGGTGCAAACGGTGCTTGTGTAGTCGTTACTGACATTTGATAACTCCCTTTACTTAATATTCGCTTATAAAACCAAACTTACAGAATTAAACCGTATGGCCAGTTTTGACTAATCACTTGCGTTGGCAACATCTGCATCACGGTCAGTGCAAACTTGGTATCTTCTGGACCTAGTGCACGTAAAGCATTGGCACGAAGCAACGTTTGTAGCGCCTTACCAAACATTGGTGGATCAAGCATTTCACCTTCAAACTTAATCGCACCACCAAGAAGCGCATCAGCCTCAATCGCCGCTTTTAGAATTTTGATTTTTTGCGTAATCTCAGTGGGTGATGGCGTATAGGCCACCTTACATAAATGAATATGCGCAGGATGAATGACTTGCTTACCAGTTAAGCCCATCGCCGCTTCTTGGCAGGCGTGTTTGTAAACAATGCGTGACTCGTTTTCACCGTGCAAATCTAACCAACGACGCACATCATGTGGCTCTAAAAACTTCTCCGGCATACTGCTTGAGCCAATTAAAGTTTCCACACCACCAATCACGCCCTTACCGGCAATACGTGCTTCAAACATGAGTTGATTCATGAAGTACTTCAACTCTTCAGTCCAGTGCTCTGGCGTGATGTGAATACCCATCGCCTTTGAGAAGTCATGGATACCAAACACCACGTGTTTAACGGTGGAATACTGCATCAATTCATGGGCGATTTTGAGCGATTTAGGATGCTCAATAATCGGCTGAATCGTGATTTTGTCATTCCAGCCCGCAAGCAAATTAGACAAATCGCGCACTTCAGCAGCACCATAAGCCTCGCCAGCTTTGGCGAGCATCACCACATCAATCACATCCGCCATATCACGCACGAAAGCAATATCGCGCTCGTACTCCTCCGTTCTAAACGGATTAATCCGCACAGCAATTGAAACTTTTTTATTGCTCGTCATGAATGCTGGCAATTCATTCCTCAGCAATTCACGACTCATTTCCTTTTGACGACAACCATCTTCCAAATCAAAAATCAAGGTATGCGCATGGGTATTAAGCGCATGTTTTTTCATGCGCTTTGAAGCGGCTTCTAAATCCTCATAAATGCCCTGCGCTGGCGAGTATTTAACTGGCGGATAGTAGAGCTGGATGCCCGGCCAATAATCACCCAACACATGTGGCGACACAACACGGCAATAGTCCGCGTTGGCGTATGGATCTGAATTGTAGGTATGGTCTTGGCTCATCGTACTTTCCCTATTAAATGGGATTAAAAAGAACTATCCGTTTTTTTACTTTATTGCTTACTGCGCAACATCGTTAACACTTGCGCAGTTGCTAAATCGCTGACATCTTCGCCTTCAGAAACTAAGTTCCACAGCTCGTTATCTGGCAAATCTAGCAACTTATCCAAGGCTGAAATTTGTGTGTCGCTCAAACTTGGCAAATGGCGACTCACAAAATCAACAAACAACAAATCCATCTCTAACATGCCACGCCGACAGCGCCACTCCATGCGCCTCAACTCAGCATCGTGCGTATCTATTGTTGGAGTGTTAGCTGTTTGCGCATCGGCCATCATTAAAATTTTTGCTTCACTTTAAGCGCTTTGATTTCATTAATCGCTTTCGATGGATTCAAGCCCTTAGGGCACACATCTACACAATTCATAATGTTATGGCAACGATACAAACGATAGGGATCTTCAAGGTTTTCCAAACGCTCTTCTTGCGCCTGATCTCGACTATCTGAAATGAATCGATAGGCTTGCATTAGGCCAGCTGGACCTACAAACTTATCAGGATTCCACCAGAAGGAAGGGCACGCTGCCGTGCATGCACCACACAAAATACACTCATAAAGGCCATCTAACTTTGCCCTGTCTTCTGGCGATTGCAAACGCTCAGTGGCAGGTGGCGGATCATTGTTAATTAAGTAAGGCTTAATCGAGTTGTAATGAGCAAAAAATTGCTCCATATCCACCACCAAATCACGCACCACGGGCAAACCAGGGAGTGGGCGAAGCACCACGGGCTGTTTAATTCCCTCTAAAGGCGTCATACATGCCAAACCATTCTTGCCATTGATGTTCATAGCATCTGAGCCACACACCCCTTCTCGGCAAGATTTACGCATACTTAAAGTGTCATCGAGGGCTTTAATTTGGATGAGGGCATCCAGCAACATCCGCGTATCGGGCACAAGCTCAATGTCGTACTCCTGCATATACGGATCTTTATCAACATCTGGGTTAAAACGATAAATAGAAAATTTCATTTTTTCCTTATCCCCGGCTTAATAGGTTCTTGCAATTAATGGGAAGCTATCCACGGTGAGTGGTTTTAAGCGAACTGGCTTATATGCAAGGCGATTACCTTCACGATAATGCAATGAGTGTTTTAGCCATTGCTCATCATCTCGCGCCGCAAAATCTTCACGACAATGTGCACCGCGACTCTCTTGTCTCGCTTCTGCCGACACCATGGTGGCTTTTGCCACTTCAATTAAATTCTCAAGCTCAAGCGCTTCAACACGGGCGGTGTTGAACACTTTGCTTTTGTCTTTAATTTCAAGTGACTTAATGCGCTCTTCAATTTGCATAATTTCGCGCACCCCTTTTGACATCAAATCTGGGAATCGAAATACACCACAATGCACTTGCATTGTTCTACGCATTGCATCCCCCACTTCAGCCACCACTTCGCCTGATTTTTGATGATCTAAACGGTCAAGACGACTTAAGGTTTGATCTGCAAAGTCAGCTGGCAATGGCTTATGACTAAACCCTTTAAGCGTTTCTACTGTATGGTTGCCAGCAGCACGGCCAAACACCATCAAATCAAGCAATGAGTTTGAACCCAGCCGATTGGCTCCGTGCACAGAAACACAAGCACATTCACCAATCGCATAAAGACCATTCACGACTTTTTCATTATCGATGACTTGGCCGTTTAAATTGGTGGGAATCCCCCCCATCATGTAATGCACCGTTGGGACGACTGGAATTGGAGAGTGAACAGGATCCACATTAGCGAACTTAATCGCAATATTTCGTATCCCAGGCAGGCGAGTATCGATGACTTTTTCGGACAAATGATCAAGCTTAAGCAATACCGCCTGACCATCAATACCAACACCACGGCCAGCTTTCACTTCCGTGGCAATAGCCCGCGATACCACATCACGACTCGCTAAGTCTTTAGCATTTGGCGCGTAACGCTCCATAAAGCGCTCGCCTTCAGCATTGACCAAATAACCGCCCTCACCTCGGGCGCCCTCTGTAATCAGAACCCCAGCGCCAGCAACACCTGTTGGATGGAATTGCCAAAACTCCATATCTTGTAAAGGCACACCAGCACGTGCCGCCATCCCTAAGCCGTCGCCCGTATTAATAAAGGCATTCGTGCTTGCCTGGAAAATTCGCCCCGCACCGCCTGTGGCAAACATTGTTGATTTCGCGTGGAGCGCAAAAATCTGACCAGTTTCAATTTCCATGGCTGTCACCCCTAACACATCGCCTTCAGCATCACGAATTAAATCAAGCGCAAACCACTCGATCAGAAAGTCTGTTTTCGCGTAAACATTACGCTGATAAAGCGTGTGAAGCATGGCATGACCAGTTCTATCAGCCACTGCACAAGTGCGGGCAACAGATTCCGCACCATATTTCTTAGACATACCACCAAATGGACGTTGAAAGATTTTGCCGTTTTCTAAACGGTCAAACGGCATCCCAAAATGCTCAAGTTCATAAATCGCTTCAGCCGCGTTTTTGCACATAAACTCAATCGCATCTTGGTCACCCAAATAATCTGAGCCCTTGATGGTATCGTACATGTGCCAGTGCCAGTTATCTTCCCCCACATTACCAAGTGAAGCTGCAATACCCCCTTGCGCTGCGACAGTGTGTGAGCGGGTCGGGAAAACTTTGGAAAGGACAGCAACACTTAAGCCGCTATCGGCCAATTGCAAAGCTGCACGCAAGCCTGCGCCACCGCCACCAATCACGATGGCATCATATTTTCTAATCTCGATTGCTGAGGCCATTACGCTAGACTCCAAAGTATATAAGCTGCCCAAATGGCATCGCCCACCAAAACCAAGCCAAACAAGCTTTGCAACTTAGCGCGAATGCCGACGTTGTGAACGTAATCCATTAAAATCTCTTTCACCCCAAGCCAGGCGTGATAAATCAAGGCCCATAAAAATAGTAAGGTGATCGCTCTAAATGACATTGGCGCAAACCATGTATGCCAACCATCAAAACCAACACTGGGCGCATCCACCACAAAGCGCACTGCAAGCAATAAACTGTAGATGACCATCATGATTGCGGTCGCTCGCTGCCAAGCCCAATCACTAAAGCCGTGTGCAGGTTTTTTACGATCTACCATAGCCAAATTCCCATTCTTAATGTGAGCAAGCCACTAACGATCAACACCGCACGACTGGTCGCTCGGGCGTAGTTAAGACGTAAGCCATAATGTGCGTCCAAAGCCAAATGACGAATGCCCGCACAAGCATGATGTAAATAAGCCCAAGTCACCGCCAAACAAATCAGCTTAGCAATCGGATGATGGAGAACCGCCTGCGCCAATTGGTAAGACTCATCATTAGCCAAGCTCTGATGCAACACCCACAGCAAAACAGGCAGTAACATAAACAAAAATGCGCCACTTACACGGTGCATGATCGACACCAAGGCAGGAATCGGCAGACGTATCGTGAGCAAATTCAGATTTTTTGGGCGTTTTCTTTGGGGCGCTTTTGGATAAGATGAGGCCATGTTGTTTTCCCTATTGATCCAGAGCGGCTTCAGCGCGTGCAGCATCCGCCACACGTCCAGAAACACGGGCCATTAAGCGAGGATCAAATGGCTTAGGAATAATGTATTCCTTACCAAATGACAACTCAGTTAATTGGTAAGCATCCAGCACTTCTTGTGGCACTGGTTCACGGGCAATTTCAGCCAAGGCTTCCGCTGCAGCGACTTGCATCGCCGTGGTGATTTGTTTTGCGCGCGCATCTAAAGCACCGCGGAACAAATAAGGGAAACACAACGCGTTATTTACTTGGTTTGGAAAATCTGAACGGCCTGTTGCCATCAAAATATCGTCACGCACTGCATGCGCTAATGAAGGCAAGATTTCTGGATCTGGATTTGCCAAAGCAAACACCACTGGCTTAGCCGCCATGACTTTCAATAACTCTGGCGACAAGGCATTCGCTGCAGAAACGCCAATAAATACATCCGCATCCACCATCGCTTCAGCTAAGGTGTTGACATCTCGGCTTGTGGCCAAATCACGGTTCATATCGTGTAAATCAGGACGGCTTGTTTTCAGCACGCCAGACTTATCCACCATCACCAAATGCTGTGCACCCATCACTTTAAGTAGGCGAGCACAAGCACAGCCTGCCGCGCCAGCCCCCAAAAATACAATTTTTGCATCCGCAAGCTTTTTACCTTGCACTGCCAATGCATTGAGTAATGCCGCACCCACAATCACCGCCGTACCATGTTGGTCATCATGAAAAACTGGGATGTCTAAACGTTCACGCAACTCTTTTTCAATGCGGAAACAGTGTGGCGCGGCAATATCTTCCAAGTTAATGCCACCAAAAGTTGGTGCAATATTCACGACTGTTTCAATAAAAGCCTCAATACTTGGTGCGGTCACTTCAATATCAAACACATCAATATTAGCAAAACGCTTAAACAATACCGCCTTACCTTCCATCACAGGCTTGCTGGCTAGCGCACCCATATTACCCAAGCCCAATACCGCAGTGCCGTCAGTAATCACGGCAACCAAGTTGCCCTTGTTGGTATATTTGTAAGCGTTTTCAGGGTCACGATTGATCTCACGCACAGGCTCTGCAACACCTGGGGTATAAGCCAAAGACAAATCCGCTTGCGTCGCACAAGGTTTGGAAGACTCAACCGACAGCTTGCCCGGCTTTGGAAACTGGTGATAATGCAATGCTCTGGTTTTTAAATCGCTCATGATGGTTTCTTTTTAAGATGTAATTCGAAAATGAATAGGTTTACTCAAGCTCATTTCGATAGTGATAACTATCGGTCAAACATAAACCTAAGCGCCATTCCAATGGCCTATCACCGTAAGTAAAAGCGATACGTTCAATTCTTAACAAAGGTGCGCCCTCTTCCAAGTTCAAAGCATCTGCCGCTTCTTCGTCTGCGCCTACCGCACGAATATCTTCAACCGCACGCACCATACGGATATCGTATTCTTGCTCATACATTCGATACAGCGATCCCTGATACTCTTCAATCTGCTTAGCGCCTAAGCCAGAAAATTCGGCAGAGGGAACAATAATGTGATCTAAAATCAGAGGCCGCCCTTCAAATCCCAACAAACGCTTAATTTCAATAATCGAAGTGCCCGCTTTTATATTTAAAGCTTTGGCAATTTTTGCGTTAGCTTTGCCTCGCGTGCAAGAAAGCAAACTATTCTTTGGAAAAGCTTTATTGCCACTCTCATCCGTCAAACGCAGAAATCGAAGCTGCATTCCCTTTTCGTTGTGCGTGTTGACATAGGTCCCCTTGCCTTGACGTCGCATCAAAATATTTTCTGATACCAATTCATCAATGGCTTTTCTAACGGTACCTTGGCTCACTCTAAAGCGAGCAGCCAACTCCATTTCGCTGGGAATCACTTCACCAGCCCTCCATTCACCCTCGATCAAACTCTGCGTCAGCATGCGCTTGATTTGCTCGTAGAGTGGCTGATATGAAAGGACTGTTGATGTATTTGTAGTAACCATAAGCGCAAGTTTAACTCAAGGAAATATTAAAAGTCTATAGTTTTATGTCTTATATAAGATATATATATTTTTATTGACTTCAGTGTTTTCTCTCGCTAAAATCGTTTCACATATAGGGAACTTTTTCGCACTGTATTAATAACTTTCGAATCGAGAATGTATGAACGGTTTGTTTCGACCACGCAGATCCATGCTTTATGTACCAGGATGCAATACACGCTATATTAATAAAGCGCGTTCGCTGATTGTCGACTCCGTCATTCTTGATCTAGGCAATCCAATTCTTATCGAAGCAAAAGAAGAAGCTCGAAAGAATGTTGTGGCTGCAGTAAAAGAGGGTGGCTTTGGTTCCCGTGAAGTGGTCGTAAGAGTCAATGACATCGACTCGCCTTGGGGCAAAGATGATATTTACGCAGTCGCCAACATTGGTGCGGATGCGATTTTGTTTCCCAATATCGAAAGTCGTGAGGATGTTCTTACGGTGCTCGACATATTAAAAGATGCAGGCAACACCACTATTCCTATTATGGTGATGATAGAAAGTCCACTTGCTGTATTGCATGCAGAAGAGATCGCCAGCGCTTCAGATCGCATCGCCTGTATGGTGATGGCCACTTCAGACCTGCTCTCGCATTTACGTGGACGCATTACTTTAGAACGCCTCCCGCTTTTAACCAGCTTATCCATGGTGCAATTAGCCGCTCGCGCATATGGTCGCTCTATTGTGGATGGCATCAACACCAACTTAAAAGATATGCACTCATTCGAATATGCATGCCGAATGGGTCGCGATTTAGGCTTAGATGGCAAAACATTGGTGCATCCTTTTCAGCTCGACTACTGCAACGATGCTTACACCCCCAAACGTGCTGAGGTGGAGTTGGCGCAAGAAGTGATTACAGAATTAGAAGCCGCCAATGCAGCAGGCCGAGGCACTGTGGTGGTTGAAGGCCGCCTCATTGAAAAACACCAAGTTGAAGCAGCCAAACGCTTGCTGATACTCAGCGAAATGATCCAAAAATTGGAGGCAGAAAGTGCATAACAGCAACGCGACAAACAAAAGCCCACGAGGCAATTTTTTTGAAGACTTCCATATCGGGCAAGTCTTTCATCATGCAACGCCCCGCACAATATCCGATGGCGATAGCGCTTTATATATTGCATTAACTGGCGCACGCCAAGTGATTCACTCTGCACAACCCGTAGCACATGCCATGGGTTACAAAAACCGCACTATTGATGATTTACTTGCTTTTCATATGGCACTTGGCAAAACCGTGCCAGATATTTCGATTAATGCTATTGCCAACTTAGGTTACGCCCAGGTGAAGTTCGTGAAACCCATTTATGCTGGCGACACCATCAGCTCAACATCTACTGTGGTTGGCCTCAAGCAAAACTCCGATGGCAAAAGTGGCATTGTATATGTGCAATGTGAAGCGCTTAACCAAGACCACCAAGTAGTGATCTCATGGGTGCGCTGGGTGATGGTGCGTAAAAATGATACCAATGCGCCAACCCCTGAAACAGTATTGCCAACACTGGATACAGTAGTTCAAGCAAAAGACTTAGATATTCCACACGATGTTGAATACAACGGCTTTGATACTTCGATGACAGGCAGCGACTTCCTATGGGATGACTACAACGTAGGCGAAGAAATCGCACATCCATCCGGCATGACGATTGATGAAAGCGACCACACCTTAGCGACTAAATTGTACCAAAACCCTGCGCGCCTGCATTTTGACGCTTCAAAATCCACTTACAACAAACGCCTAGTGTTTGGTGGCCACGTGATGTCTGTGTGCCGTGCGTTGAGTTATGAGGGCTTGGAAAACGCACTCAGCATTGCTGCAATTAACGGTGGAGCACATTGCAATCCAACGTTTGGCGGCGACACGATTTACGCCCATAGCGCAGTGCTTGATCGCTTTGAGATCCCAGGTCGCAAGGATGTCGGCGCACTTCGTTTACGCTTAATTGGCGTAAAAGGCGCTCCACTAAAATCCATCGCTGAAGCTTCAAGCAATGTTGATGGCAAACGCAGCTACAACCCAAATGTGGTGTTGGATTTGGACTATACCGTCCTCATGCCGCGCAAATCTTAAAAGCAATTTTGGAAAAAAGGAAAAGTTCTTGAATACTCTAGTCCACCCAAACGACGCATTGTTTAAAGGCGAAAAAGCCTTTCCAGTGATTCCTAGTTGCGAGCATTTTGCGGGCAGCGAGAAGCTCATCTTAAAAGCATTACAAATTCAAGATGAGCTAGGTCCAATTTTTGACATTACTTGCGACTGTGAAGATGGCGCTGCGGCAGGTCAAGAGCGCGAACATGCCGAGATGATTGTGCGCGTTCAGCAATCTCAAGCAAACAAACACAAAATGGCGGGTGTACGTATTCACGACTACACCCACCCTGCTTGGCGCCAAGACGTCGATATTTTTGTCGAAGGCATCGGCAATCTTGTGGCTTATATCACGATTCCAAAGTCGACCAATGCGGCGCAAGTAAAAGAAATGATCACTTACATTCAAACCAAATGTAAGGAACATGGCATCAAGCGTGAAATTCCTATCCATATATTGATTGAAACACATGGCGCTTTGCATGAAGTATTCGAGATTGCTGCTTTGCCTTGGATTCAAGTTTTAGACTTTGGTCTCATGGACTTTGTGAGTGGCCATCACGGCGCAATTCCAGCGTCGGCAATGCGCAGCCCAGGGCAATTCGAACACCGCTTACTTGCACGCGCAAAATCAGAAGTGGTTGCTGCAGCTTTAATGCATGGCATTGTCCCAGCGCACAATGTGTCTCTAGATTTGAAAAATACCGTAGCAACCAATAGCGATGCCTCTCGTGCTCGCCAAGAGTTTGGCTTCTTAAGAATGTGGAGTATTTACCCAACCCAAATTCAAGCGATTGTAGATGCCATGAAGCCTAATCTCGATGAAGTACAAGATGCAGCTGACATTTTGATTGCCGCACAAAAAGCGGAATGGGGACCAATTCAACATGCAGGCGAGCTGCATGATAGAGCAACGTATCGCTACTACTGGGAAGTATTACAAAAAGCAAAAGTGAGTGGCATTAGCATTCCTGCCGAAGCTGAACACGCTTTTTTCGCATAATACTTTTTTGCTTAAAACCTAGGACATTAACATGACGACCCTTAATTCAGCCGGCGCAAGATTCCGCGCAGCACTTGCCGCAGAAAAGCCTTTGCAAATCATCGGCGCAATTAACGCTTACCACGCAAAACTTGCTGAACAAGTTGGCTACAAAGCACTTTACCTTTCTGGTGGCGGCGTTGCGGCTGGATCACTTGGCTTGCCCGACCTTGGCATCTCAACGATGGATGATGTAATGACAGACGTGCGTCGCATTACCGATGCCACGGATGTGCCTTTGTTAGTTGATATCGACACAGGCTTTGGTGGTGCATTTAACATCGCCCGCACAGTCAAATCCATGATCAAAATGGGCGCCGCGGCTGTGCATATTGAAGACCAAGTGCAAGCAAAACGCTGCGGTCATCGCCCGAATAAAGCCGTGGTGAGCCAACAAGAAATGGTGGATCGCGTTAAGGCAGCAGTGGACGCAAAAACCGATCCTAGTTTCGTCATCATGGCTCGCACTGATGCGCTTGCTGTTGAAGGTTTGCAATCAGCGATTGACCGTGCATGTGCATGCGTTGAGGCTGGTGCTGACATGATTTTTCCTGAAGCCATGACAGAACTTAGCATGTACAAGCAGTTTGCCAATGCCGTCAAAGTGCCTGTGCTAGCCAATATTACTGAGTTCGGCTCAACACCACTATTTACAGTTGAAGAGCTTGCCACTGCAGATGTAGGCATGGTGCTGTATCCACTTTCCGCTTTCCGCGCCATGAACCAAGCAGCGCTTAAAGTTTACGAGGCTGTTCGTAAAGAAGGCACACAAAAGAATGTAGTACCACTGATGCAAAGCCGCATGGAGCTTTACGATTATTTGGGTTACCACGCTTTTGAACAAAAGCTTGATGAACTCTACAAGAGTTAATCAACAAAAATATAAAGCGAAACTCTACAAAAGTTAAGCGATAAAAACTCACCCGTCGCTTTAATGATTTAAACAAAAGTTATATTAAAAATAACGATAGGAAACAGTCATGACAAACCATGCAAATCCAGCACCTGCTGAGCCAAAACGTAAAAAAGGCGTTGCCCTTTCTGGTGTCGTTGCAGGCATTTCAGCCATCTGTACTGTCGGCCACTCAGGCAACGATTTGCATTATCGCGGTTACGACATTTTAGAATTAGCCAAACACGCGACCTTTGAAGAAGTGGCGTATTTGTTGATTCACGGCGCATTGCCAACTAAAACTGAATTAACGGGATACCACGCAAAACTTAAAAAACTGCGTGATTTACCAGCTGCACTTAAAACTGTTTTAGAGCAAATTCCAGCCAACGCCCATCCAATGGACGTCATGCGGACAGCTTGCTCCATGCTCGGCACACTTGAGCAAGAAGCTGAAGACCATAACATTAATGGTGCAAAAGATATTGCTGATCGTTTGATTGCTTGCTTTGGCTCTGTTTTGCTTTATTGGTATCACTTTAGTCACCACAACAAACGCATCAACTGCGTGACGGATGATGATTCTGTCGCCGCGCATTTCTTACATTTATTACACGGCAAAAAACCATCCGCTTTACACGAAGCCTGCATGAACACGTCTTTAGTGCTTTACGCAGAACATGAATTTAATGCTTCAACATTCACTGCCCGCGTCATTTCAGGCACGCTTGCTGACATTTACTCTAGCATCAGTGGTGCGATTGGTGCCCTGAGCGGCCCTAAACACGGCGGCGCGAATGAAGTAGCGATGGAAATTATTGCGCGCTACCAAACACCTGATGAAGCAGAAGCTGACATCATGCGTCGCATGGCAGCTAAAGAAATTATCATTGGGTTTGGCCACCCTGTTTACACCATTTCAGACCCCCGCAACGTGGCGATTAAAGAAATCTCACGCAAGCTTTGCGAGGCTGGCAACAACATGAATTTATTTAACATTTCTGATCGCATTGAACAAACGATGTGGCGCGAAAAGAAAATGTTCCCGAACCTCGACTGGTACAGTGCGTCGAGTTATCACATGATGGGGGTTCCAACTGCCATGTTCACCCCCATCTTTGTGATTTCCCGCACGACTGGCTGGGCTGCACACGTTATTGAGCAGCGCATAGACAACAAGATTATTCGACCAAACGCAGAATATAACGGTCCCGAAGACCGTCCATTCTTGCCTATCGAAAAACGCTAATTTATATAAAAGAAAGCAATAACATGTCATCTCATATTTCAAATGTTCGCCCAGCAGCAGACCAAGTTTTAGTCGATATTGCTGATTATGTATTGAACTACAAAATTGATAGCGCAGAAGCTTACGATACCGCACGCAACTGTTTGATGGACACATTAGGTTGTGGATTAGAAGCGCTTTCATACCCTGCTTGCACAAAACTAATGGGGCCAATCGTTCCTGGCACTGTTGTACCGAATGGGGCAAAAGTACCAGGCACACAATTCCAACTCGACCCGATTCAAGCAGCATTCAACATCGGCGCGATGATTCGTTGGTTAGACTTTAACGATACTTGGTTGGCTGCTGAATGGGGTCATCCATCTGATAACTTAGGTGGCATCCTTGCAACCTCTGATTGGATTTCCCGCACACGTGTTGCGCAAGGCAAAGTACCCTTGACTGTTAAAGATGTGCTTACTGCCATGATTAAAGCCCACGAAATCCAAGGCGTGCTTGCCCTTGAGAACAGTTTTAACCGCGTTGGTTTAGATCACGTAATTTTGGTGAAAGTCGCCTCTACTGCTGTAGTCACAGGCTTGCTTGGCGGCACGAAAGAAGAAATTATCAATGCCGTTTCTAATGCATGGGTCGATGGTCAAGCGCTACGTACCTATCGCCACACGCCAAATACTGGCTCACGTAAATCATGGGCTGCTGGTGATGCAACGAGTCGCGCAGTACGTTTGGCTTTAATGGCGATGAAAGGTGAAATGGGTTATCCATCAGCACTGACAGCGAAAACTTGGGGCTTTTATGACGTGTCATTCAAAGGTCAGCCATTCAAATTCCAACGTCCATACGGTAGTTATGTGATGGAACAAGTATTGTTCAAAATCTCGTTCCCTGCAGAATTCCATGCACAAACCGCTGTGGAATGTGCGTTAACACTGCACCCACAAATTGGGGAGCGTATTAATACACTAGAAAAAATCGATCAAATTGAAAAAATCGTGATTACAACGCACGAATCTGCAATCCGCATCATTGATAAAACAGGTCCATTAGCGAACCCAGCCGACCGTGACCACTGTATTCAATACATGAGCGCAATTGGTCTATTAAAAGGCAACCTCACCGCAGCTGATTATGAAGATGATGTTGCGGGTGACCCACGCGTTGATGCGCTGCGCGCAAAAATGCAATGCGTGGAAAAGGCGGAATACACCAAGGACTATTTAGACCCTGAAAAACGTTCTATTGCGAATGCGATTCAAGTGTTCTTTAAAGATGGCTCTAAATCTGACAATGTCGCTGTGGAATATCCAATTGGCCATCGTCGTCGTCGCGGTGAGGGCATTCCTGAGCTAGTGAAAAAATTCAAAATCAACTTGGCACGTCGTTTCCCAGCGAAACAACAAGCGGCAATTTTGGCGGTGTGCGAGAACCAAAAAACATTGGAAGCCACACCAGTTCACGAATTCGTTGCAGAGCAAGTAGCTTTGCTTGTTGAATTACTGAAGGTCACGCCTGCCAACTCATCCGATGCGTCTGAGCTTGTTGATTTACTCGAGAACCGTATTCCTGCTGGGGTGGATCAAGCAGCGTATGTGAAGGCGGCATTCTTAGCGGATTTAGCAAAGGGCGTGGCCAAATCTGCTTTGGTATCACCCCATCATGCCGTAAAGTTACTCGGCACCATGTTGGGCGGTTATAACGTTCAAGCTTTGGTTGCTTTGCTCGATAGCAGTGATGCTGCGCTCGCTGCTGAAGCGGGTTCTATTCTTTCTCATACCATCCTGATGTTCGATGCTTATCATGATGTCGCCACCAAGATGAAGGCCGGTAATGCCCATGCGAAGAAGCTCATTGAATCTTGGGCTGCTGGCGAATGGTTTACTGCACGCCCTAAACTTGCTGATGAAATCCGTGTGGTGGTGTTTAAGGTCGCTGGTGAAACCAATACCGATGATCTCTCTCCTGCACAAGAAGCTTGGTCTCGTCCTGATATCCCGCAGCACGCCAAAGCGATGCTCGTGAACAAGATGCCAGAAGCGTTAAGTGTGATCGAAGCGCTCAAAGCCAAACACGGCTTACCACTTGCTTATGTGGGTGATGTGGTGGGGACTGGTTCATCACGCAAGTCAGCGATTAACTCATTACAGTGGTATATGGGTGATGACATCCCTAACATCCCAAACAAACGCACTGGCGGTATCGTCATTGGCAGTAAGATTGCCCCAATCTTCTTTAACACTGCAGAAGACTCTGGTGCTTTCCCGATTCAATGTGATGTCAGCAAACTCAATACCGGTGATGTGATTGTGATTCGTCCGTATCAAGGCACCATTACTAAAGATACAGGTAGTCAAGATACTGGAAACGCAGGCGACGTCCTCGCCACCTTCGACATGGCACCGCTCACCATTGCCGATGAGGTGCGAGCCGGCGGCCGTATCCCCCTCATCATTGGGCGTGGCTTAACAACGAATGCACGCACGACATTAGGCTTACCCCCATCAGATCTCTTCATTCACCCCATTGCCCCTAAAGATACTGGCAAGGGTTATACGCTTGCCCAGAAGATGGTGGGCCGTGCTTGTGGGTTACCTGAAGGCGTAGGTGTACGTCCTGGTACTTACTGTGAACCGAAAGCCACCACCGTTGGCTCTCAAGACACCACAGGCGGCATGACCCGTGACGAACTTAAAGAACTCGCTTGCTTAGGCTTTAGCGCTGACTTAGTCATGCAAAGCTTCTGTCATACCGCCGCTTATCCTAAGCCTGTGGATATTAAGCTACAACACAGCTTGCCTGAGTTTATGTCTAGCCGTGGCGGTGTATCGCTGCGTCCTGGTGATGGCGTGATCCACTCTTGGCTTAACCGTATGGTGTTACCCGATACGGTCGGCACAGGGGGCGACTCACATACCCGTTTCCCCATTGGCATTTCCTTCCCAGCAGGTTCAGGCTTAGTCGCCTTTGCGGCGGCCATGGGGGTGATGCCTCTTGATATGCCTGAATCAGTCTTAGTGCGCTTTAAAGGCGAGATGCAGCCTGGCATTACTTTACGAGACTTAGTGAACGCGATTCCCTATGTGGCCATTCAAGCTGGTGAACTCACGACCGATAAGAAAGGCAAGAAGAACGTCTTTAACGGCCGCGTACTCGAGATTGAAGGCTTACCTGACCTGAAGGTCGAACAAGCCTTTGAGTTTGCTGATGCTTCTGCTGAACGTTCAGCCAACGGCTGTACCGTGCGCTTAAACAAAGAACCCGTCATCGAGTTTTTAAAGTCCAACATCGTGCTCATGCAAAACATGATCGATCATGATTATGAAGATGCACGTACACTCAAGCGCCGTATTGAAGCCATGGAAGCTTGGCTCGCGAATCCGCAGCTACTCGAACCAGATGCGGATGCAGAATATGCACACATCTTTGAGATTGATTTAAACCAAATCAAAGAACCGCTGGTGGCGTGTCCGAACGATCCTGATGACATCAAGCCACTGTCTGCAGTGCAAAACGACAAGATTGATGAAGTCTTTATCGGTAGCTGTATGACCAATATCGGTCATTACCGCGCAGCTGCCAAAGTATTAGAAGGTCAAGGCGCTATTCCAACCAGATTATGGATTGCACCACCGACAAGAATGGACGAAGCACAGCTGCGTGATGAAGGGGTTTACTCGACCTTTGGGATCGCAGGGGCGAGAACTGAAGTGCCTGGATGTTCTTTGTGTATGGGCAACCAAGCCAGAGTCGCAGACAAAGCCTAGGCTCTGCAGAACTCGCTGCGGTGTGTGCCAAACTAGGGCGCTTGCCAACAACGGCAGAGTACTTGCAAGTCGTGGGCGACACCATCAGCCAACATCACGCGCAAATCTATCAGTACCTCAACTTCAATTTGATGGATGAGTACAAAACTAATATGGTGATGAGTGCTGGCAAAAAAATCATCGCAATTAATGCTGGCGCGGCAGTTTAGCTCTACTTTTAAAACAATAATTTTTAAATCATCACAATAATAATAAAACATCAGTGGGAGTAAGGATGAGTTCTATCGAATCAGTGATGCATGAAACACGGGTTTTCAAGCCGAGTGAACAGCTACAAGCCAATGCCGCAGTAAAAGGCATGGCTGAGTATAAAGCCCTTTGTAAAAAAGCAGGTGACGACTATGAAGGTTTTTGGGCTGAACTTGCGAGTGAATTGCTTGACTGGAAAAAGCCTTTCTCCCAAACACTAGATGAGTCTAACGCGCCTTTTTATCGCTGGTTTGGTGACGGTGAGCTTAATGTTTCTTACAACTGTCTTGACCGCCACTTAGCGACACGCGCTAACCAAACTGCCATTATTTTTGAAGCAGATGACGGTAGTGTCAGCCATGTGACTTACCAGGAATTATATCACCGCGTTTGTAAACTAGCCAACGGCCTGAAGTCCCTAAAATTCAATACAGGTGACCGCGTCATTATTTACTTACCGATGGGCGTCGAAGCGATTGTCGCGATGCAAGCTTGCGCTCGTTTAGGCTTAACACATTCGGTGGTATTCGGTGGTTTTTCATCAAAAAGCTTACAAGAGCGCATTCAAGATACAGGCGCTCGTGCAGTCATTACTGCTGATGGCCAATTCCGTGGCGGCAAAGCATTGCCATTAAAATCTGCTGTTGACGAAGCGCTCACAATGCCAGGTTGTGAAAGCGTTGAAAAAGTCATCGTATATAAACGTACTGGTTTAGCGATTGATTTTAATAGTCGTGACATTTGGTGGGACGATTTAATCGAGGGCCAAGCCAACACTTGTGAGCCTGTTTATGTCAATGCAGAACACCCCCTATTCTTACTCTACACCTCCGGCTCTACAGGCAAACCAAAAGGTGTTCAACATTCATCAGCCGGGTATTTACTCCATGCCATGAACACCATGCGCTGGACCTTTGATGCCAATGAGAAAGACGTCTTTTGGTGTACTGCAGATGTGGGTTGGATTACAGGACATAGCTATGTAGCCTACGGCCCATTAGCTTTAGGCGTGACGCAGGTGGTATTTGAGGGCATTCCAACCTACCCAGATGCAGCACGCTTCTGGCGCATGATTGCGGCCCATAAAGTCAGCATTTTCTACACAGCACCAACTGCCATTCGGTCATTGATTAAGTCTTCAAGCACCAACCCTGAACTTCATCCGAAACAATATGATTTAAGTAGCTTACGTTTATTGGGTTCAGTGGGCGAGCCTATCAATCCAGAGGCTTGGATGTGGTATTACGAAGAAGTGGGCAATAATCATTGCCCTATCATGGATACATTTTGGCAAACGGAAACAGGTGGGCACGTGATTACGCCGCTGCCAGGTGTCACACCACTTATCCCAGGTTCTTGCACTTTACCCTTTCCTGGCATTCAAGCAGATGTTGTGGATGAAACAGGTAAAGATGTGCCTTGGGGTACTGGGGGCTTGATGGTGATTAAACGTCCGTGGCCTTCGATGATTCGGACGATATGGAATGACGATGAACGCTATGTAAAATCCTATTTCCCAGAAGATTTGGGTGGGAAGCTTTATCTCGCTGGCGATGGTGCAATTCGCGATGCAGAAACTGGCTACTTCACGATCATGGGCCGTATTGATGATGTACTGAATGTTTCTGGTCACCGCCTAGGCACGATGGAAATTGAGTCTGCGTTGGTAGCGAATCCATTAGTAGCTGAAGCTGCAGTTGTGGGCAGACCGCATGACATCAAAGGAGAATCGATCGTCGCTTATGTGGTACTTAAAGGCAAACGACCAGAAGGTGATGAAGCTAAAAAAATGATTGCCGAATTACGTGAATGGGTTGGCAAAGAAATCGGACCTATTGCAAAACCTGACGACATTCGCTTTGGAGATAATTTGCCTAAAACACGCTCAGGGAAAATCATGCGTCGCTTATTGCGGAGCTTGGCAAGAGGTGAAGAGATTACCTCGGATATTTCGACTTTAGAAAATCCAGCGATTTTAGAACAACTCAAAGAGGTCATTAATTAATGACTGCTCAGAAACGCAGGATTTCGACGCAGGCTAACTCGCGTAGCGATGTTAAGCAAAGCGGCCGAAGCCAAAATCCAGCGATTCTTGAACAGCTGAAACAAAGCATCACTTAATTTTCAGTCAAAAAAGCAATCAACCAAGATGGGGCGCTTTGCCCCATCTGCATGTCAGGCATAGCAATTTACATCAAGCGCATTCACGCTTATCATGCTGACCGAGCGACTAGATATAAAGCGCGATTTTTAATCAAAATAGGCAAGCATTCATGTCAAATCAGCAAGTCGATGTTTTATTAGTGGGCGCAGGCGTCATGAGCGCAACACTAGCGGCTATGCTAAAAGAGCTCGACCCCAATTTGTCGATTAACATCGTTGAGCGTTTACCCAAAATCGCGGGAGAAAGCTCCGATGGCTGGAACAATGCTGGAACAGGTCACGCAGGCTATTGTGAACTTAATTACACCCCACAAAATGCTGATGGCAGCGTTGCGATTAACCGTGCGCTCAACATCAATGCTGCTTTTGAAGAGTCACTACAGTTTTGGTCTTATTTAGTCGAACAAAACATTTTAAAAGCCAAAGATTTTATCAACCCAACACCGCATCTCAGCTTTGTTTGGGGGCAAGATAATGTCGCTTTTCTGAAAAAACGCTTTGATGGCTTGAGTCAACATCCTTTATTCCAGGATATGGAGTACAGCGAGGACGTAAGTAAGCTCAAGCAATGGATGCCATTAATTATGGAAGGCCGTGACAATCAAGCTGTTGCAGCCACCCGTATTGATTACGGCACCGATGTAGATTTTGGTGCACTAACGCGCGGCTTAATTTCACACCTTCAAAAACAAAATGATTTTGAGTTAAAACTCAGCCACAGTGTGCGACGACTTAAGCAAGACAAACGTGGCATCTGGCATGTTGGCGTGCATGATTTAAACAATAAAAAATCACATACCATTAAAGCTAAATTTGTATTTTTAGGGGCTGGCGGCGGCGCATTACCGCTACTACAAAAATCACGCATTCCCGAAAGCAAAGGTTACGGCGGCTTTCCTGTGAGTGGCTTGTGGCTAGTATGCAAAAATCCTGACATCATTAAAGAACACAATGCAAAAGTGTATGGCAAGGCCGCCATCGGGGCACCGCCAATGTCTGTACCGCACTTAGATACCCGCATTATTGATGGTGAACCCGCTTTATTGTTTGGCCCGTATGCAGGATTTACCACTAAGTTCCTCAAAAAAGGCTCTTTACTGGACTTAGTAAAATCATTCAAGCTCAACAATATGAAGTCGATGACATGGGCTGGTTTGCGCAATATGGATTTAACCCGCTATTTAATTGGCGAAGTATTTCAATCACCGGCTAAACGTTTAGATGCTTTGAAGCAATATTTCCCAAACGCCAAAACCGAAGACTGGCATTTAGCCACCGCTGGTCAACGTGTCCAAATCATTAAAAACTGTCATAAAAAAGGCGGGAAATTAGAGTTTGGCACTGAAATTGTGACGGCTAAAGATGGCTCGATTGCTGCTTTATTAGGTGCTTCACCAGGCGCGTCAACTTCAGTGCAAGCGATGACCGAAGTCATTAAGCGCTGTTTTAGTGACCGCGTGCAAACGCAAGAATGGAAAGCAAAGATGCGGACGATGGTGCCATCCTATGGACAGTCCCTCATTGATGATGCAGAGCTTCTCAAAGAAGTTAGAAAAAGAACACTCGCAACACTCGATCTTAAAAAATAGACATAAAAAATCCCAGCAGACCGCAAGGGTCTTGTCCGTGGAATATATCCGCTAAAGCAGATTATTCACACGCCATGGGGATTTTCAATTCAAAAACGCATTTACTTAAACTTTTCTTCATTCACAATCTTCTCTAGCAACTTCTTAAAGTCTGCACCAACCTCAGGATGGCGTAAACCTAAACGCACTGTCGCCTCCATATAGCCCGCTTTAGAGCCGCAATCATAACGAACTCCGTCGTATCGGTAAGCCAAGATTTGCTCTTCAGCCAATAGCGCTGAAATACCGTCCGTTAATTGAATTTCACCACCAGCACCAGGTTTTACATTATCCAAATGATGAAAAATTCTTGGCGTTAAAATATAACGACCTACTACGCCGAGTGTAGATGGCGCATCTTCTGGTTTTGGTTTTTCTACAATGCCTGATACCTGCTCGATTTGTTCATTGACTGGTGTTGTAGCGACAATACCGTAACTCTTGGTTTGCTCGCGTGGCACATTCTGTACACCTAACAATGAACAGCGGTAGTAATCATAAGCATCGACCATTTGCTTCATCACAGGCACATTGCCGTCAAGCAAGTCATCAGCTAATAGCACCGCAAATGGCTCATCATTCACTACTGGTCTTGCAATACGCACTGCGTGGCCTAAGCCCAATGCTTGTGCTTGACGAATATAAATACAATTCACATGTTTAGGAATAATGTTTTGAACGATTTTAAGCAGCTCTGTTTTACCGTTACGCTCAAGCTCGTTTTCCAATTCGTAAGCCATATCAAAATGATCTGGAATGGCACGTTTATTACGACCGATAATAAAAATTAAATCGGTAATGCCGGCATCAATCGCCTCTTCCACCGCATATTGAATAAGCGGTTTATCAATAATCGGCAACATCTCTTTTGGATTTGCTTTGGTCGCCGGCAAAAAACGTGTGCCTAAACCCGCTACTGGAAAAACCGCTTTCGTCACTTTTTTCATCGCGCTACCTTTGGTGTTCAATGTTGACTATTCAGAAATAACTGCTTGGTATTTTGACTTTAATTCATCGGTTAAATGTGGCGCTAATACTTGTAACATTTGTGCGAAAACTTTCGGATTGCCCGCCACGATATTGCCGGTGTCTATCCAAGTTTCATTTCCTTCAAAGTCGCCCACAATACCCCCCGCCTCTTGCACCAATAATGCGCCTGCGGCAATATCCCATTTAGACAAACCGATTTCCCAGAAGCCATCAAACCAGCCAGCGGCCACATAAGCTAAATCAAGCGCAGCTGATCCAGGGCGGCGAAGACCTGCCGTATTCTTAATCATGTCTTTGAACATGCCAAGGTAGGTATCTAGGTGCTTAAAATCACGGAATGGAAAACCAGTGCCTATCATCGAGCTTTGGAGTTTGGCACGGTTGCTCACACGGATACGTTTGTCGTTTAAAAAAGCACCTCGACCACGCGTTGCGGTAAATAAATCGTTACGACTGGGGTCAAACACAACTGCTTGCTCTAATTGACCACGACTCATTAAAGCAATCGACACGGAGTATTGCTCAAAACCATGCAAGAAGTTGGTTGTGCCATCCAACGGATCGATAATCCAAACATGTTCGGCGTCCACTCGGTCATGGCCACTTTCTTCACCAATAAATCCATGATCGGGATAAAGCGCTTGGAGTGTTTCAATAATTGCACGCTCAGCCGCATGGTCAACTTCGCTGACAAAGTCGTTGTAATTTTTACTGTGTACTTTAATCGAACCTACATCTTGAGAGGCGCGATTGATGATGGTGCCAGCAAGGCGCGCGGCTTTTACCGCATTCGTTAGCATTGGATGCATGTGTGTTTTCCATTGTTGCCTGATGTCGATTAAGGACATCTGTAGATTAAAACTACATGAGGCATGATTAAAGAGCTGTTAAAATAACATTTTAATGCTTTATGCCATGACTTCCAAACTTAACTTACTAAATAATTTTCGCATTGTGCTCTGCCAAACCAGCCACCCGGGCAATATTGGCTCAACAGCACGTGCAATGAAAACCATGGGTCTGACTCAGCTCTATTTGGTCCAGCCCAAACACTTTCCAGACAAGGAAGCAAATGCGCTTGCTTGTGGGGCAATTGATCTCCTTGAAAATGCAGTCGTTTGTGACACCTTGGAGGATGCCTTAAAAGGCTGTGCTGTGGCAATTGGCATGAGCGCCCGCAAACGCCAGCTTTCACATGAACTCATCTCCTCACGCGAGGCGGCAATGCGTGCAGCAAGCATTGCACATGGAGAGCAAGCAGTGGCTTTAGTATTTGGCACAGAGATGAGCGGACTCTCTAATCGAGAGTTGGATTTATGCCAATTATTGGCAATGATTCCGACCAACCCCGACTTTTCATCACTTAACGTCGCCGCGGCAGTTCAAGTCATGTGTTATGAATTACGGATGGCATCAGGCGAAGGCAATATTGAAAATACTGCAAACAAAGTACCGCTAGCCACCAGCGATGAAGTGGAGGGCTTTTATCAACACTTAGAAGAAACGCTCATTAAAGTTGGTTTTTTAAATCCGAAAGAACCTAAAAAGTTGATGCAACGCGTGCGTCGTATTTACGCCCGTGCAAATCTAGAAAAAGAAGAAGTCAATATTTTGCGTGGTATATTAAAACTCACGCAAAACCCACGAAGCTTTAGCGATAAAGAGTAAAAACAATGCTAGATCATATTAAAGAAGATATTTCAGTTGTCTTTGAGCGTGACCCTGCTGCAAGAACGCACTGGGAAATTATCACCACATATCCGGGTGTTCATGCCCTCCTTGTTCATCGCTTATCCCATTGGATTTGGCGTAAACGTTTTTTCTGGCTTGCTCGCTTTATTGCGCATATCAGCCGCTGGATGACTGGGATTGAAATTCATCCCGGGGCAACCATTGGTCGCCGTGTATTTATCGATCATGGCATGGGCGTGGTGATTGGGGAAACCGCCGTGATTGGTGATGATTGCACGCTTTATCACGGCATTACGCTAGGGGGTACATCATGGAACAAAGGTAAACGCCACCCAACCTTAGAACAAGGCGTAGTCATTGGCGCGGGTGCTAAAGTGCTGGGCCCAATCACGATTGGCAAAGGTGCAAAGATTGGCTCTAATGCCGTGGTTGTAAAAGACGTGCCTGAGAATGCGACGGCAGTTGGTATCCCTGCTCGCATACTTGAACAAGAAACCAACAAACAACGCGATGAAATGGCAGAAAAAATTGGCTTTTCAGCTTACGCTGTTAGCGACAACGCAAACGATCCGATGACCAAAGCGATTCAGGCTTTGCTTGATCATGCAGCCGCGCAAGATTTAAAACTGCAGGAAGTGATGGCGCAACTTAACAAACTAGGCGCAGATGTTGAGTCTGATGCTGATGTAGGTAAAGCGTTTGATGTAGATGCGTTTAAAAAACTCTAACTGACCAATCAGCAAGTTGCTTAAACGCCTTTGTTTTCGCCTGCTCGTATCCATTGCAACAAGTTTGACCACTGCTGAATATCTTGTTTGACGCGAGAGGGGCTCATGTCAAACAAACTCAGCCCAGCCTCTGCGGCATGCACGTAGGCTTGCGCGCTGCGCAAATGTCCCATGACGGGGAATCCACTTTGCGCTAAATAGTCCTCAAGATTGATGGCGGCTTTGGTTCTTGCATTCACACGCATGCCCACCATCGCAACAAAGGTACGTTCCTTGCGAACAGCCTTTTCCTCTTTTAGCACTTCCAAAAAGTCCTGTGTCGCATTGATATCAAAACTCGATGATTGCATTGGCACAATGACCCAGTCTGCGGCCTTCACCGCATCACTCAACTTATCTCCACGCAAACCGGCTGGAGAATCAATCACGTTAATATCCGCACTCAAGCTACTCAGGTGGCCGCTTCTGCCGTTCAGCGCATGGATTAAGGGTAAATGACTTGGCCGACGCTCAAGCCAGCCAAGCGAAGACTCTTGTCTATCCATGTCGGACAGCACCACATGGCGACCTCGACTGGCAAAATAGCCAGCCAGATTAGTCGCAAGCGTTGTTTTGCCGCTCCCACCTTTGGGATTAGCGACGAGAAACGTTTTCATTATTTCTTCACAGCAGGTGTTACTGGGGCTTTGGCTTGCACAGCGACTTTAGCGGCTACTGCTGGTTTTGCTGAAGGCTGCACTTTAGTTTCTGTGCTTGTTTTAAGGGGCGCATCTTTGGTTTTAAAGGGCGCATCTTTAGATTTTGATTTAGCCGCTTTTTCATCCGCTTTTAATTTGGCTTTAGCTGCTTTCTCTTGAATAACGGCCATATTGGCACGCCACTCCTCAAGCTGCTCATCCTCCAGCTCCAACTGAATGGCAATTGCTTCTTCAACTGTGAGCTTTTCTTTATGGAGTCGCTTAGGTAATTTTCCACACATGCGAGAGAGAACGCGATCACGGTCTTCTTCATTTAATGCTTTCGCTTTTGCAACGTAATCAACATTTACACTTTTCATGGCCAACATTCCTATTAAAATTACTCAACTGAGCGATTAATTAACATTGTAAAGCTTTTGAATCACAGATATGTTACTTTTTTATGACAAAAAGAGCGATATAAAAAATCCATAAAAAATATAAAATCTCGACCCAATAATGGTCATTGTTAACTCAATAATAATATTGATAGCTTATGAAGAAAATATTTCAATTGAATTGTGAGTTGATGAGATGACCATAAAAAAGGTCCCAAAAGATTTCACAAAATTTTCACAAATCTCTTATTGATTCATCCTAAAATTTGTTAAAACTCAATGGATGTGGACATGCCAACAAAATCTGACACTCAACAACCACATCGACTCAAGTATGCGTTAGTGACCGAAACATTCCAACCTGAAATCAATGGCGTTGCGATGACATTAGGCAAAATAGCAGAACACCTCGCCAAAAAACAACATCTGGTCCAAGTCTTTCGCCCTCAGCAATCCAGGATGGACAAACCCTCACACACCAAACATCTGACGGAGCATTTGGTTGCGGGCATGCCGATTCCTTTTTATCAACACTTAAAATTCGGCTTCCCTGCTAAGAGCCATTTAATCAAGTGTTGGTCCGCAAATAAGCCAGATGTCGTGCACATTGCCACTGAAGGCCCGCTCGGATGGTCAGCTCTTCAAGCGGCAAAACAACTTAACATTCCAGTCATCAGCTCTTACCACACCAATTTCCATCAGTACTCTCAACACTACGGCGCTAGTTTTTTAGTCGATCCTATTCGAAATTATCTTAGGCACTTTCATAATCAAACGCTGGCAACATTGGCCCCTACCGCGCAGGTTGTCCACGAGTTAGAAAGCAGCGGTTATAACAATGTTTCTATCATGGCAAGAGGGGTCGATACCACGCAATTTCACCCTGCCATGCGCTCAAACCATTTGCGTAAAAGCTGGGGAGCCAGCGATGAGGACTTGGTGATTATTCATGTCGGCAGATTGGCCAAAGAAAAAAATATCCATTTAGTGCTCGATGCCTTTACCGCTATTCAAAAAGAAAAGCCGAGCACAAAACTAGTATTCGTGGGTGACGGCCCAATGCGAAACTCACTTGCCAAAGCTTGTCCGCATGCAATATTTAGTGGCAACAAACAAGGAAGAGACCTGGCTGAACATTACGCGTCAGCAGATCTATTTATATTTCCTAGCATGACGGAAACATTTGGAAATGTGGTACCTGAGGCATTAGCCAGCGGCTTGTGTGTGATTGCTTATGATTATGCAGCAGCTGGAAGCATCATTAAACATGGCGTCAATGGTCTACTTGCCCCTTTCAACCAAAGCAAGACCCTGATTGAAACAGCGTTAAATGCCACCAACAACATGAATATAGTCGCGCAATGTCGCGAACAGTCCGCTGCAAGCATAGCCAATCACCAATGGGATAAGGTGATAGATGAATTAGAAAGATTACTCTACGCCACCGCCAATGGCTTTAAACCGACAAAGTCAGCCACAAGCAAGCCTAATAAAAACAAGGCTAGCACAGCAAATCCCATTAATTTAAACGTATAAGGCAACAGGCCAACTTTCCTCGCGGCCTATGCAACGCTCCTCGCGTGCTATATCAAGCAACAAACGCTCACCAACCCTCAAATTAGCCCGACGTATCCATCCCTTTAACCACTAATTAATACTTGACTAAAGTATTGGGTTATTATATTATTTTTACATGGTTAGTGACGCAAAAAACATCATTAACCACCTCCCAACACTCCTAGGAATTTAAGCAATGCGATTAACCACCAAAGGTCGATTTGCAGTGACAGCCATGCTAGACCTCGCCATGAATGAGGCTGATAAGCCCGTCACGCTTGCAGGTATTAGCGAGCGCCAAAGCATTTCTTTGTCATACCTAGAGCAATTATTTAGCCGTCTTCGCCGCAGTGGACTTGTGAAAAGCGTGCGAGGCCCGGGTGGGGGTTACCGAATTGCAAAAACATTGGATCAAATTACAGTCTCAGAAATCATCAGCGCAGTAGATGAATTAATCGACGCTACCCAATGCGGCGGACATGAAAACTGCCATGATGAAGGTCGTTGCATGACGCATGATTTATGGTCGAGCTTGAATGTAAAGATTTTAGAATATCTTTCTGGCGTGAGCTTGGCTGACTTAGTCGCGAGCAACGAAGCAAAATCCAAAGGGCAAAGCAAACCTATCGCCTTTAATGTCAGAAAAGATTCTGCTTCAGAATCACTGACCAACTAACGATCAAGCGCTCATGTCCAGCCAACACGCATACTTTGATAACAACAGCACCACGCTATTAGACGAGCGTGTGCTAGAGGCTATGTTGCCTCACATGCAACACCAATATGGCAACGCCACGAGTCGTCACATGTTTGGCCGGTCTGCACGACAAGCGTTAGATCAAGCACGTGAACAAGTGGCTGATGCCTGTGGCGCGCACCCATCCCAAGTCATATTGACTGCTAGCGGGACTGAAGCGAATAATTTTGCGATTCTTGGTATGGCTGGCACTCGGGAAAATGCCAAGCAAATTGCTGTAAGCGCTATTGAACATCCTGCAGTGACTCGCCCTGCTTTTGCACTTCGTGAGCGTGACTATCGCGTTGCGGTCATTGCGACAGACCACTTTGGTCAAGTCGACCCTTTAAGCTTGCAAGTCGCACTAGAAAAACCGAGCAGTTTAGTTTCGATTATGTTGGCGAATAATGAAACTGGCGTGATTCAAGACATCGCCGCACTAGCAGAAATAGCAAAAGTAAAAGGTGCACTGTTCCATACAGATGCCGTGCAAGCACTAGGCAAAATACCAGTTGATTTTGAATCACTTGGCGTTCACGCCATGACGGTTTCGTCACACAAGATTAATGGCCCGCAAGGCGCAGGCGCGTTAATTTTAGATAAGCGCGTAGACATCAAGCCTCTTCTGCATGGTGGCGGACAAGAGAAAGGCTTGCGCAGTGGCACTGAAAATGTCGCCGCGATCGTGGGCTTTGGTGCAGCATGTGCGCTGATTAAACAATCACTCGAAGCGCGAGCAACAAACACACAGCAATTGCGTGACGCCTTAAATGTTGGTCTAAAAAACATGGGTGCCAGCATTTTTGGCGAAAAATCAGCACGCTTACCAAACACCAGTTTTTTTGCTTTCAATGAAATTGAAGGCGAAACCTTAGTCATGGCGTTAGATCGCAAAGGTTTTGCAGTTGCCAGCGGCTCTGCTTGCTCTAGCGACAGCACCGAACCCAGCCACGTGTTAATGGCCATGGGCGTGACGCCAGACTTAGCGCGTGGCGCAGTGCGTGTGAGCTTTGGGGCAAACAACACGCAGGATGAACTCAATCGATTTTTGGTGGCCTTACAAGGTGAAGTGCAGCGTTTGCGCCAGCTCACCGCTCTGAGTGCTTAATTTAATGAAATGCCTAACAAAATTTGCAATAGCTACTTAAGACTTACAGGAACGATATGACCGTAAAAACACCTATTTATCTTGATTACTCAGCGACCACACCCGTAGATCCTCGCGTGGCTGAAAAAATGATCCCTTTCATCACGGAACATTTTGGCAATCCTGCTTCACGTAGCCATCCATTTGGTTGGACAGCGGAAGAAGCGGTTGAAGAAGCGCGCGACGAAGTGGCTAAATTAGTCAATGCTGACCCACGTGAAATCGTTTGGACGTCAGGTGCAACCGAATCAAACAACCTAGCGATTAAAGGCGCCGCAAATTTCTACAGCGCCACTAAAGGCAAGCACATCATTACTGTGCAAACTGAGCATAAAGCCGTGATTGACGCAGTACGCGATTTAGAACGTCAAGGCTTTACCGCAACGTATTTGGCGCCTGAGCCAAATGGCTTAATCGACTTAGAAAAGTTTAAAGCAGCCATTCAACCTGATACTGTTTTAGCGTCTGTCATGTTCGTGAATAACGAAATTGGCGTGATTCAAGACATCACAGCGATTGGTAATATCTGCCGCGAAAACAACATTATTTTTCACGTGGACGCAGCACAAGCCACGGGCAAAGTAGAGATTGATTTAGAAAAATTGCCAGTCGATTTAATGAGCTTTTGTGCGCATAAAACTTATGGCCCTAAAGGTGTTGGCGCTTTGTATGTTCGCCGCAAACCACGCATCCGTATTGAAGCGCAAATGCATGGCGGTGGTCATGAGCGTGGTATGCGCTCAGGCACATTAGCCACGCACCAAATCGTTGGCATGGGTGAAGCCTTCCGTCTTGCTCGCTTGGAAATGAAAGCAGAAAATTTAGAAGTTCGCCGCCTACGCGACCGCTTGTTAGCTGGCCTTGAGGAAATTGATGAAGTGTACGTCAATGGCGACATGGATCACCGCGTGCCACACAACCTCAACATCAGCTTTAACTTTGTTGAGGGCGAATCACTTATTATGGCGGTGAAAGATATCGCCGTTTCAAGCGGTTCAGCATGTACTTCTGCCAGCCTAGAGCCTAGCTATGTGTTACGTGCGCTAGGTCGCTCTGACGAACTTGCACATAGCTCAATTCGCTTCTCTATCGGCCGCTTCACCACCGAAGAAGACATTGACTACACCATTGCATTAATGAAGAGCAAGATTGGTAAGTTACGCGAATTATCTCCGCTTTGGGAGATGCATTTAGACGGTGTTGATTTAAGTAAAGTTGAGTGGGCTGCCCATTAATCATTCATCTTTAATAGACTGATGTTGTTGTCGAACTGCTTGTTTAGAACAACTAAACGGCGCAGTCCTCCGCCTAATCAGCCAATTAAATCAAAAATGATTCGCAAGCAAACAGCAATTTAAAAGCAATTGAAATAGGAAGAAAAATCAAGGCGACAAGCCGACGACAGCACGATAAGTTCGGCGAGGCGCAGGCAACGTAGATTTTTCGAAGTAGTTCAGTTGCCCTAATAAAGGAGAAACAAAATGGCATATTCAGATAAAGTTTTAGACCACTACGAAAACCCACGTAACGTAGGAACATTAGACAAGAATGATCCACATGTTGGTACCGGCATGGTCGGTGCGCCAGCTTGTGGTGACGTGATGAAACTGCAAATTAAAGTGAATGATAGCGGCATTATTGAAGATGCTAAATTCAAAACTTATGGTTGTGGTTCTGCGATTGCTTCAAGCTCACTTGTGACCGAGTGGCTTAAAGGCAAAACACTCGATCAAGCGGCAGAAATCAAGAACTCAGCCATCGCTGAAGAGCTTGCATTACCGCCAGTGAAGATCCACTGCTCAGTACTAGCAGAAGATGCAATTAAAGCAGCAGTCGCTGATTTAAAGTCAAAACAACCGGCTTAATGAAGGCGTAAAGACTGATGGCAATTACACTCACAGAAACTGCAGCACAACGTGTTGAAAAATTTCTCGCAAACCGAGGCAAGGGAATCGGCTTGCGCCTTGGCGTGAAAACCACGGGCTGTTCTGGCATGGCTTACACATTGGAATTTGTGGATGACATGCAGCCCGAAGACACGGCCTTTGAAAGCCATGGGGTGAAGGTCATTGTGGATCCTAAAAGCTTGGTGTACATCGATGGCACTGAACTCGACTTCACCAAAGAAGGCTTAAACGAAGGCTTTAAATTCAACAACCCCAATGTCAAAGATGAATGCGGTTGCGGTGAAAGCTTTACTATTTAAGCCAGACGATGGAACTGCTGCAAAGAAATTATTTTGAGTTATTGGGATTGCCCACGCAGTTTGAAGTCGATTTAACCTTGCTCGATCAGCATTACCGCACCCTTCAGTCCGAAGTTCATCCAGATCGCTTTGTCACCGCCTCAGCCAACGATCGCATGCAATCAATGCAACTGGCGACACAAGCGAATGAAGCGTACCAAACGTTAAAGAACATAACGGCGCGTGCACGTTATCTTTTACAACTGCGTGGTATTGAAACCCTCGAAGAGAGCAACACCGCCATGCCTGCTGACTTCTTAATGCTGCAAATGGAATGGCGCGAAGCCATTGATGACGCAAATAGCGCAAAAGATATCTCCGCACTCGATCAACTGCTGGCCGAAATCAGACAAATGGCACAGCACTTGTCAAAAGGCCTCAGTATGCAATTTGCAGAAAAATCCTATCAGGCCGCCAGCGAAAGCGTCAGAAAACTAAGTTTTATTGATAAAATTAGCGCCGACATCAATCGTGTCATTGAACAATTAGAGAACGCATAATAAATGGCATTACTTCAAATCGCAGAACCAGGCATGAGCGCAGCGCCACACCAGCACAAACTGGCGATTGGCATTGACCTTGGCACGACCAACTCACTGGTGGCGACTGTACAAAGCGGCATGAGTCTTTGCCTTCAGGATGAACATGGCCATGCCCTGCTTCCTTCCGTTGTGCGTTATTTAGAAGATGGCCAAATTGCGGTGGGTCACGCCGCGCAAGCTGCGCAAAGTGCAGACCCTAAAAACACCATTAGCTCCGTGAAACGCTTTATGGGGCGTGGTATCAACGACATTCCCGACACCACGCATATCCCTTATGCGTTTCGTGACACAGGGGCTGGCATGGTGCAGATTGAAACCCGCGCTGGCATCAAAAGCCCAGTTGAAATCTCGGCTGAAATTTTACGTACCCTTAAAAACCGCGCTGAAAAAGCCTTAGGGGGCGAACTCACTGGCGCGGTCATTACCGTGCCTGCTTATTTTGATGATGCACAGCGCCAAGCCACGAAAGATGCGGCACGCCTTGCAGGCTTAACGGTTTTACGGCTACTGAATGAACCTACTGCCGCCGCAGTTGCTTATGGCTTAGATAATGCGGCTGAGGGCGTTTATGTGATTTACGACTTAGGCGGCGGGACGTTTGACGTATCCATCTTGCGCTTATCCAAAGGCATTTTTGAGGTACTTGCCACCAATGGGGACTCAGCCTTAGGCGGCGATGATTTTGACCACCGAATTTTCTGCTGGATATTGTCTGAAGCAGGCTTAGCCCCACTTAACCAAGAAGATACAAGGCTACTGCTCACAAAATCACGCGAAGTAAAAGAATGGTTAAGTGAAAATACTGAAGCACAAATCACCAGCGTATTAAGCACTGGCAAGCTTGTGAACATCAAGCTGACTGCCGATAAGCTCGTTGAGCTGACGCAAACCTTAGTCACCAAAACACTCAACCCAACCCGCAAAGCCCTGCGTGATGCTGGCTTAAGCATTGAAGACATTAAAGGTGTGGTCATGGTGGGCGGCGCAACGCGCATGCCGCAAATTCGTCAAGCCGTGGCTGAATTTTTTAAGCAAGAACCACTAACCAATTTAGACCCCGACAAAGTCGTGGCGCTTGGTGCGGCGATTCAAGCCAATGTATTGGCCGGTAACCGCAGTGATGATGATTTATTACTACTGGATGTTATTCCATTGTCACTTGGCTTAGAAACCATGGGCGGCTTGGTAGAGCGTGTGATTCCTCGCAATGCCACATTGCCAGTGGCGCGCGCACAAGATTTTACGACCTTCAAAGATGGCCAAACTGCCATGAGCATTCATGTGCTTCAGGGTGAACGTGAATTAGTGACAGATTGCCGCTCACTCGCTAAGTTTGAGTTACGCGGCATTCCACCCATGGTGGCTGGCGCAGCACGCATTCGTGTGACCTTCCAAGTGGATGCCGATGGCTTACTTTCGGTGACAGCACGTGAGCAATCAAGCGGCGTCGTGGCTGATATTGTCGTCAAACCGTCTTATGGATTATCTGAAGATGAAATCACCACGATGCTGAAATCATCATTTGGATCAGCCGAACAAGACAAACAAGCACGTGCATTAAGAGAGGCGATTGTGGATGCAGAACGTCTCATCGAAGCTATCAATGCAGCCCTTGCCCAAGATGGTCATTTATTAAGTGCGGATGAAAAGACAGCCATTCAAGCCCAAGTGAGTGCATTAGACGCCACTCGCCAAGGCAGTGATAAAGACAGCATTATTCAAGCGGTAGAAGCGCTTAATCATGCCACTGAAGGCTTTGCCGCTAGACGCATGGATGCTTCCGTTAAACAGGCCTTTGCTGGCCAAGACTTACACAAATTAGAACTTTAAAAGACAAAAACAACATGCCACAAATTATCGTATTGCCCCATGAAGAACTCTGCCCCGAAGGCCTTGCATTTGAAGAAAAGCCCGGTGTATCGATTTGCGATAGTCTGCTCAATCATGATATTGATATCGACCATGCTTGTGACAAAGTGTGTGCTTGTACCACTTGCCACGTGATTGTGCGTGAGGGTTATAAAACGCTTAAACCAGCCGAGGACCAAGAAGAAGACCTACTCGACAAGGCTTGGGGCCTAGAGCCAAACTCACGCCTCTCTTGCCAAGCCATGGTTGGCACCACGGATTTAGTGATTGAAATTCCTAAATACTCGATCAATATGGCAAAAGAAGGCCATCGCTAAAGCACGCACCACTCAAGTAAGATCGCGTGGCTTAATTCCCGCGTGACGCTCGCTAGTGGCTTACTCAGGCCACAGCAAGATTAAGCGTCTAGGATTGCTTATTCCATTATTAACGGCTCATCCCAACCAAATTAAGTCACTGTTCACACATCCCCAATCGGGGTTGTCATCAAACCTTCATCTAATCATGTTTGACTAGCATCTTTGATCAGGAGCGAACCACATGTCCAAAAAAGAGAAAGTTGAAGTGCACTGGCTTAACAAGCCACAAGATCACAACTACCCGGCCGCGATTTCCTATTTAAGTCTCCTGTATGACGAAAAAACTGCAGTAAGCTTAGTCAAACAGCTTGAAAGCGCACCGCTTGTGGAGTTTAAGGCGAAAGATATATTTAGAGCCTCCCATTTATCCTTGCTCGGCGTGAGTAATTTACATGTCAGACGTGATATCAAAAAAATAAAATCTGGGGAGTTATTATCGCCTTTACTGTTGATTCGCGACCAAACAAATCGCATGCTCATCATTGCAGATGGCTACCATCTTCTTTGTGCGGCTTATCGTTTTGATGAGGATGCACTCATCCCCTGCAAAATTGCCTAATGCATAAATTGTCTTATTACTGCAACAATTAAGTCCTAAAATAAAATCTGATTGATGAATTAATCTCTACTCCTAGTTTTAATAGAGCGCCTTAAAGCCGCTCTATTTTTTTATCTGCAAGCGTGTACAAAAAATGAAAATCTTTTTTATCAGTTGGGCAATGACTGCGATTGCATTTACTTTTTACGCTAGCCACTACAAATTGTTTGGCTTTAAAAACCTCGCCAAAACTACGGGCAATCTGGTCATTCTTTTTTCATTGGGCATTTTTGTGTTCTCCATCAGCTGCCTGATTTACCGAGAAGCGATGATTTACGCCATCCTCTCCTAGCCATTCAACTACTACTCAACGCTTCACGCACGACCCATCAGGTTTTCAATCCCTTCATTAATTCATCTTCAATTTGACATACAACTGCAACATAGCAAACGCATAATGCTTACTTAATTTGAATAACTGCATTAAAGAAGTCAAAAATGATTGAAGTCATGAAATTAATAAAGCAAGCAAAAACCAGTGAAATCACCAGCCAACTCAATAGCCCGATGATTCATCAACGCGTGCTTAAAAGCATCCACAAGATTTCAAAAGAAGAAATCACAAGAACCGCGACAACGCTTCGTCTATTTAACGAACACCTAAGCGCCAAAAAACAAGCAAAACACCCAAAAGAAATAACCCCGATTTATCTTGTTTTTTAGAACACCATTTTAACCCACACTCCTTTTAGAGCGTCCTTCGTGGCGCTCTCTTTTTTCATATAATCTTCATGCAGTCTTAACAATAAAAAATAGCATGCTTGATAAGATAGACTCACTTGAAATATGACCAGTGCTACTCCTTAAACTAAACCACGTTCAAGCTTTATTAATTATTGATCAGGTGAGGGTTTGTGCCAGAAACAATAGGCTACTTTGATTTTATAGTAATCAAACACCATCAGGATTATCTCAACTTTGCTATTACCTTTAGCTTTGGCAAACACTTTTGCGAGGTCACCGGCATGGGCTGGCAAACGGAAAAGAAAGTGCATTACTACATTAGCAATATCATCATGAACAAACAACACGCAACGTTTGAAGAAGCCAAAGAAGTAGGTATTGCGATGGTGCAAGATAGCGCCGTATTTGAATATCTACAACTCGACCACTTAGCCAAGTCTTACATTAAAGCCAAACTGGCTAAGCCCTAAGGTGCATTAACACGATAGGTGCGCAGCCAGTATTGGGTTTAAAGCCAACAGCAGGATCAATCATGGACGATTTGGCCCGGTGATTAAATACAATTGCCCATCTTCGATGAGTTCAGGATCATTCGACTTTGTATGCACTTGAAGTGCCCCTAAATAGTAACGCTGGCTTGCATCAAACCATGTTGCTTTGCGCACCAAATCGGTAATGTCAATAATCCCTGAATTTTCTTCATCTTGCGTTAAATAAGCTGTGCTGTTTTTATCCAAAAAAGCTTCTGGCGCAACTTTAACGATCTTCTCGGCCTTGCCTGTTTTTGGGTCAAACTGCCAAATAGAAGCCATGTGCGCGTTATCACCTGGGTCTTCTTCCACCAGCAATTTGCCATCGCCCGCCACGGTGATGTTATCAAACATCTGCGCACCAATATCCCGCGCATTGAGCACGACTTTAATCGCGCCACCTTTTTCTGGCTGAGTCATATCATCAAAGGTCAGTTGAAATAACTGGCTAGTGCCATCGATCTTATCCGTGGTGGCAAAGTAGAAAACATTCGGGTTATTCACATCCCAAGCACCGTCTTCTGGGCGCATAAAGTTAGCAACACCCAGCTTTTGCCCCGCTTTTTCTAAGTCATCGCCACTCATGGCCGACACATCACCAAAGCTCACAAAGCCAAAGCGTTTGCCATTCACTTTTACTGCGTACAAATTACCGCCCATCAAGCCTGCTTGCTCCACAGGGTTGCCAGCCGCACGTTTTTCACCCACATACATGTACACTTGGCCACCAGGGCTATCATCCATGCCCATCACCAACGTTTTAACCCCTGTGCTTGGGTTAGCCACGGCATTTTCCCAAGCAAATTTACCCAAGTAAGGTAGCTCGTAACTGATGCCTTTTTGTTCGCCGGTCACCACATGCGCAAAGCCACGGCCACCCTCGCGGTCTTCTTCACCGTTCATAAACAAGCGGCCATTAAAGCCCTTGGCAGAAGCCGCATCATATAAGGCGCTCAGGGCAGGTAAATCAGCCGAACATAAACGGTTAAAGCTATGCGCTGGGGCGTTTGCATGCTTTTTATCATCAGGTAACCATAGCTTGACTTGCTTGATTAAATCCTCACCTGCGGTGATTTTTAGACGATCAATATCTAATATCCAAGAAGATACAAATGCACCACGTCCAAAATGTTTACGATTTTTACCTTGGTCTTTACCCGCCTCATGGTTCATATAAATGGATAGCGTACCGTCACCATTATCCATCGCACCCAAACCATCCGGGATGCCCACCATGCGGTAGTTTTTAGCGCCAACGGCATCGCCTACATTGAGTAAAGGCTTGACTTGCCAAGCATCAGCGATCGGCCTTAACCAAGCCTGAGAAGCTACACTTTCAGCAAGCGCTGGTGTTTGATATGCAAGGAGTGCGAATAAAGTGGCGAGCTTGAGAGAGTTGGAGATTTTCATACGCGTATCCAAAAATGACATTAATTTAATAAATATTATTTTAAGTGATAAATAAGATAGTTTTTTGACAGGCAATAAAAAAACCCGCCGAAGCGGGTTTTTTTATTTAGTAAAACAATCTAACTTAAATTAAAACATCCATTGACCACGAAGTGACATAACTTGTTCGTTATCCATGAACTTAGTACCTTCTGTATCAAAGTGATCCCATTTATAATCAAACTTAGTATATGTGTAGTTAAGCTTAAATAGTAAATTTGGATTAGCAATCCATCTTAGACCAGCAGTATATGATTTAGCGCCTGATTCGCAATTAGCTTGAGCAGCTGTTTTGCTTGAGCCTGTGTTAATAGTTTCTGATGAACCTGATGCACAGCTCAAGTTACCTTGGAAGCGAGAGCTTGAGGCACCGCCGGTAAGTGAACCATTTTCGACATTATAACCTTCAGCCCTAAATGCCAGTTCCCAAGCACCCCAGCCCTTGCCGCCATCCATGTCATACATACTCTTAGGTTTGATTGCACCAAATACACCTTTTTTGTATGAATCAGCATAACTTTCGCCAGTAATCATCCATGCAGCTTCAGCGTACCAAGCATTGGCATCAAGTGACATTTTTGCAACGTCATTGTAATTAGCTTTGTAATCTGATCTTACATATTCACCTTGCAATTTGAATGGACCTCTAGCAACGATACCCTCAAGACCAAGTGCTTTAGCTGAGACCTGTGAACTATTGTCTGACGCAACGCTCTGGCCGCTTACTGTTGTGTCACCCTCAATTTGAGCTCTAAAAATATTGCTTAAACCACGATTAGAACCTCTAAATGACATGATTGAACCACTTGAAGTGGTGCCACCTGAAGCGCTTGATGATGTTGTAGGACGAACAGCATAAGATGTATCAAAACCAGACAAGCCAACATGGTAAATAGCAGTTTTGTCGCCCATAATTTCAGCAAAGTTTAATGTCGTACGGCCAGCGTAAGACAAATCTTCACCTTTATAACTTAGCTCAGTATCGTTAAATTGGAAACCTGAAGCCGCGTATGTGAAGCCAGGACGACCTTCACCAGAGAACATCACACCAAGTTTTTTTGCTGGTGCTAACTGGTTAACGTATGAGCGCTCCATGAAAGTGATATTGTTTGAACTTGTTAACTCTTCCAAGTTAAATGGTTGCTTAAATTTACCAAAACGAATATTACCTTGATCGTACTTAGCCCAATCTAAGAAAGCCACATCGATTGTCGGTGTGCCACCAACTAAGTTTGTAACCGCTTCATATTTGAAATCTTTGGCAAGTTTGCCTTTAACACCAATACGTGCGCGACGAATTTCAAACTGATCCGCAGCACTTGCAGTGTCTTTATCAGTGTTTTCGGTAGTAGCAAAATCAAGATTTGAGTTATGCATATCAAAATGCAAACGACCTGTAACAGCCATTGTTGTGTTGCCATTGCCACTTTCAAGCGTAAATGCGCCATCTTTTTCAGTTGTTTTAGGTTTTTTTGAAGCACCTAATTTTTCGCCCTCACGGCCTTTTTGAAGCAAAGCACCTTCTTCTTCTGTTAACACGCCTTTTGCAATCAATGCATTCAGGATGTCGTCTGTTGAGTCAGCCATTGCGTTGGCGCCGAAGCCGAACATCAAAGCACCCGCTACCGCAGCTACTACGCCACGCATTTTGATAGATTTCATAAATACTCCCTTAAAAAAACCAAACAAAAAAATTCTGTAATAAAGAAATTGATACGTGCGCGATTATGATAGTTATATATGACATTTAGATGACAATAATGAATTTAGATTAGTTCTGTTGTAAAAAAACAACAATGCAGTGTTCAATGAGATGACTTATCATTCATCTCACATAGATAAACTCAATTTATATGATGACATGGCAAAAAAAAATATTTCCTTAAAACAAGCTTTTTGGTATTGGCTAAGGCTAGGCTTTATTAGCTTTGGCGGCCCAGCTGGGCAGATTGCGATCATGCATCAAGAGTTAGTGGTAGAAAAACGCTGGATTTCTGAAGCCCGTTTTTTACATGCGCTTAATTTTTGTATGTTGCTGCCCGGCCCTGAGGCCCAGCAGCTGGCGATTTATATTGGTTGGCTGATGCACAAAACCGTGGGCGGGCTAATCGCTGGGTTGTTATTTATCTTGCCATCCTTCTTTATATTGGCTGGTTTGGGTGTGATGTATATGCAATATGGCGATTTGCCTATCATCCAAAGCCTATTTAGCGGCATTAAACCTGCGGTGGTGGCGATTGTGTTATTTGCGGCTTATCGCATTGGCACACGGATACTGAAGCATCCTTTACTCGTCCTCATTGCGGCCTTGTCATTTATTGGTATTTTGTTTTTCAAATTGCCATTCCCTTTGATTGTTTTACTTGCAGCCGTCATCGGCTGGGTAGCAAGTCATTGGTTGCCGCAGGCTTTTAAAACAGCCCCACACAAAGCTGATACACACGCTGAACATTTGCCCGCCATCATTGATGACGATACGGCCATTCCCGACCATGCAAGCTATAGCCCTAAGCATTTCATTAAAACACTGACCTTGGGATTTCTGATTGGCGGCTCGGCTTTTTATCTATTAGTGAGCGCTTTTGGCTTTGATGATTTGCTTAGCCAAACGGCTTTGTTCTTTACCAAGGCCGCCTTATTAACCTTTGGCGGGGCTTATGCAGTGTTACCTTATGTGTATCAAGGGGCGGTGGAGCATTATCATTGGATTACTGCCACGCAAATGATGGATGGCTTGGCGCTGGGTGAGACCACGCCTGGCCCGCTGATTATGGTGATTACCTTTATTAGCTTTGTGAGTGGCTGGGTGAACCATGCACTACCTCTTGCACCGCTTTGGGTTTCAGGTTTGGCTTCGGCGGGCGTGGCGACCTTTTTTACTTTTTTACCGAGCTTTGTGATGATTTTTTTAGGCGCGCCGTTTATTGAAACCACGCGCAGCCAACTTAAACTCGCTGCGCCATTAACCGCCATTACTGCAGCAGTGGTTGGCGTGATTTTGAATTTGGCGGTGTTTTTTGCCCTACATACTTTTTGGCAAGAAAAAACCCAGCAACTTAACATTGCTGGGTTGGTGATTGCAGGCTTGGCTTTTATTGCCCTCACCAAATTTAAAGCGAATACTTTAGTGGTGATTATTGCTAGCGGGTTAATTGGGCTGGCTTTAGCTTATTTAAGCTAACTTAGTATTTAGCCTAACTTAATATTTAATTAAACTTCTTTGCGCATGTGCGGGAATAAAATCACGTCACGAATGCTTGGGCTGTCTGTGAGGAGCATCACTAAGCGGTCAATGCCGATACCGCAACCGCCTGTTGGTGGCATGCCGTATTCCAGCGCACGGATAAAGTCTGCATCGTAATACATCGCTTCATCATCCCCCGCCTCTTTGGCCGCCACTTGCGCATGAAAGCGCGCGGCTTGGTCTTCCGCATCGTTCAGCTCTGAGAAGCCATTGGCGATTTCACGGCCAGCAATAAAGAGTTCAAAACGCTCCGTGATTTCAGGGTTGGCATCTGACGCACGCGCGAGTGGAGAAACCTCTATCGGGTAGTCAATAATATAAGTAGGCTCCCACAATTGGCTTTCTGCGGTTTCTTCAAACAGCGCCAATTGCAATGCGCCGAGGCCTGCATGGTCAAAGGCTTTTACGCCAAACTTGAGTAGCTCTTGACGAATAAACGCTGCATCGGCTAATTGCGCTGCGTTGTAATTAGGGGCGTATTTGTTAATGGCGTCCACAATGGTTAAGCGTTGGAATGGCTTGCTAAAGTCTAATTCACGACCTTGATATTGCAAGGTAGCAGTGCCGCAAGCCGCCATTGCCGCAGCGCGGATACAGTTTTCTGTATAGTCCATTAGCCACTTATAGTCGGTATAAGTCGCGTAAAACTCCATCATGGTAAATTCTGGATTGTGTCTAACACTCACACCTTCATTACGGAAATTGCGGTTTACTTCAAACACACGCTCAAAGCCACCCACAATCAAGCGCTTCAAATATAGCTCTGGGGCAATACGCAAGGTCATTTGCATATCTAAAGCATTGTGATGCGTGACAAATGGCTTAGCTGAAGCACCACCAGGAATTGGGTGCAACATCGGCGTTTCAACCTCTAAAAACTCGTTTTCCACCATGAAATTGCGAATGGCTGAAACAATTTTGCTACGTGCCTTAAAGGTGTTGCGGGTTTCTTCAGAAACAATCATGTCCACATAGCGTTGGCGATATTTAATCTCTTGGTCAGCCAAACCGTGGAATTTTTCAGGGAGTGGACGCAACGATTTAGTGAGTAAGCGAAGCTCCGTGACTTTAATCGAAAGCTCGCCTGTTTTGGTTTTAAACATTACACCAACGGCGGCGAGAATGTCGCCCAAATCCCAATGTTTGAATGATTCGTATATTTCTTCGCCGATATTATCTTTAGAGATAAATAGCTGAACGCGACCAGAGCGATCTTGCACGGTCGCAAAGCTGGCTTTGCCCATCACGCGTTTGAGCATCATGCGACCAGCGATTTTAACGTTGACGGCCATGCCTTCAAGCGATTCGTTTTCAAGCTCGCCATATTGCGCATGTAAATCTGCAGCAAAATGCTCAGGCTTAAAATCATTCGGGAAGGCAACGCCAGCCGCACGAATGGCTTTTAGCTTTTCACGACGCTCGGCAATCACGTGGTTTTCGTCTTGTAATGGCGGATTTAGATGTTCACTCACTTCAAACTCCCTGCTTTAAACTTTCAGATATAAATGGATCAAGGTCGCCATCGAGCACCCCTTGTGTATTCCCAACTTCAACGTTGGTACGTAAATCTTTAATACGTGATTGGTCTAGCACATAGCTGCGAATTTGGTGGCCCCAGCCGATGTCGGTTTTGGCATCTTCTAAGGCTTGTTTTTCTTCATTACGCTTATTCAGCTCTAGCTGATAAAGCTGAGCTTTGAGCATATTCATGGCTTCCGCTTTATTGCGGTGTTGCGAGCGATCGTTTTGACACTGCACCACGGTATTGGTTGGGATATGCGTAATCCGCACCGCAGAATCGGTCTTGTTAATATGCTGACCACCCGCACCACTGGCACGGTAAGTATCAATACGCAAATCGGCAGGATTAATATCCACTTCGATCGAGTCATCAATCTCTGGAAAAATTTGCACGCTTGCAAATGAAGTGTGACGGCGATTACCCGAGTCAAATGGTGATTTACGCACTAAGCGATGCACCCCTGATTCACTGCGCAAATAACCGTAGGCATATTCACCCGACACTTTAAGCGATGCACTCTTGATCCCCGCAATATCGCCTTCGGATTCTTCAAGCACTTCGACCTTAAAGCCTTTACGCTCGCAATAACGCAAATACATCCGCAGCAACATAGACGCCCAATCCTGGGCCTCAGTTCCGCCACTGCCAGATTGAAAGTCCATAAAGCAGTTATTGGGGTCCATTGGATTGGCAAACATGCGGCGGAATTCCATGCCTTCAAGTTGTTTTTCAAGTGCAAGGCTATCGGCTTCTATACTGAGTAGCGTGCCTTCGTCGCTTTCATCTTTGGCCATGTCAAATAGCTCAGAAGCATCTCGAATGCCCGCATCGATGTCCACTAGCGACTTCACTAATCCTTCAAGCTCACGGCGTTCTTTGCCTAGCTTTTGTGAGCGCTCGTTATCGTTCCAAATACTGGGGTCTTCTAAAAGCTGACTGACTTCTTCTAAACGTTGTTGCTTGTTTTCAAAGTCAAAGATACCCCCGAAGCGCATGTTGGCGCTCGGCGAGGTCGGCAAGGCGATTGCCAATGAGGTTAAGTTGTTCGGCTTCCATGTGTATTTCCGGCACGGCTAATTTTTAGTAGGCCAAATTATACATCAAACCTCGCAAGGCGCCCTTTATCAAACCGCGCTTTCAAACAAGAAGCTAAAGCATCTCGCACATTCTTAGCAAAGGATAGTTTCGGAATATATGTTTCGCAAATTTTGTCACAAACTTGTAATATTTCATCTATACGATACGAAGCATATTTCTGAGTCAAATGATCAGGTTTATGATCAGGCTCATGAAAGAACAGTTCACTCAATGGAGATTATTATGCAATCTAAGTTCGTAAAAGCTCTCACAGTTGCTTCGTTTGTTGCAGCTGCATTGTCAGCAACATCAACATACGCTGTTGAAAAAATCATTAAAATCGACGGTTCTTCAACTGTTTATCCAATTACTGAAGCAGTTGCTGAAGAATTTCAAAAATCAGCAAAAGTAAAAGTAACGGTTGGTGAATCTGGTACTGGCGGTGGTTTCAAAAAATTCTGCCGTGGCGAAACTGACATTTCAGATGCTTCACGCCCAATCTCACAAAAAGAAATCGACGCTTGTAAAGATGCTGGTATTCAATACATTGAATTGCCAATCGCTTATGATGCGTTAACTGTTGTTGTTAACGGTAAAAACAACTTCATCAAAGAAATCTCTGCTGATGACTTGAAAAAAATCTGGGCTGGTTCTTCAGTGAAAAACTGGAACCAAATCAACAGCTCTTATCCAAACCAACCACTTGCTTTATTTGGCCCAGGTACTGCTTCAGGTACATTTGATTATTTCTGTGAAGCGATCAACGGTCAAAAAGGTAAACATCGTTCAGACTACACACCATCAGAAGATGACAACGTGTTAGTACAAGGCGTTTCAAGCAACCTTGGCGGCATGGGTTACTTTGGTTATGCATATTACGAAGCGAACAAAGACAAGCTACGCGCACTACCAATTATTGCTAAAGCTGGTACTCCAGCGATTATGCCTTCACCAGAAGCGGTAATGAACGGTACATATCAACCACTTTCACGTCCATTGTTCATCTACGTGAACGCAACAGCGGCTGCATTCAAACCAGAAGTTAAAGCATTCGTTAACTACTATTTGGAAAATGCACCTAAGTTGGTTAAAGAAGTGAAATATGTTCCACTTCCAGCTGCAGATTATGCAGCAGTGACAGCCCACTTCAAGGCAATGAAACCAGGTACTGGTTTCAACGGTACGCCAGAAGTAGGCATTAAGATTACTGACCTAATCAACCGTATCAAGTAATTCAATGTTGTAAGCATTGGGGCAGCGAAAGCTGCCCCAAATTCGCTAGGGGTTTAAATCTAGCGGTTATAAATTGTCACCTCTTGTCATTAAGATTGATTGAATTGTTAAACAGCAAATTCCGTCATCTAAAATAGAAAAATATCATTAAATATGGCTACTACTGCGATGAATGAATTATCAACGACGACCATCAGCCCACGTTTAGCGAAAAATATTCGCCGCAACATTAAAGAACGTGTGATTGAATTCATTTTGATGCTCGCTGCGCTATCAGCCGTTGCCACAACCGTTGGGATTGTGGCCATTTTATTAAATGAATCGCTTGGGTTTTTCAAAACCGTTTCAGTGATTGATTTCTTTACAGACACTCAATGGACGCCTCTTTTTGAAGATGCGCACTACGGCATTATGCCGCTCGTTGCAGGTACACTCACTACCTCAGCGATTGCTTTACTTGTTGCAATTCCAGTTGGTACGATTGGGGCAATTTACTTATCAGAGTTTGCTTCGCACAAAACCCGTGAAACGGTTAAGCCTATTCTTGAACTGCTTGTTGGCGTGCCAACAGTAGTATTTGGTTACTTCGCGCTTTTCTTCATCACCCCTTTACTTCAAAAAATGATTCCTACATTGCCTGGCTTTAATATGCTTTCAGCTGGCTTGGTGTTGGGCATTATGATTATTCCTTACATCAGCTCTGTGGCTGAAGATGCGATGCGCGCTGTGCCGATGAGTATGCGTGAAGGCTCTTACGCCATGGGTGCGACACGTTTTCAAACCGCTTTGCGTGTCGTTGCGCCAGCGGCGATTTCAGGGATTGTTGCTGCTTATATTTTGGGCATTTCACGTGCGGTAGGTGAAACCATGGTGGTGGCGGTTGCTGCTGGCCAACAACCTAACTTAACGTTCAATCCGATGGATAGCGCCGCCACAATTACCGCTTATATTGTGCAGGTGGCACTGGGTGACTTACCGCACGGCAGTATTGGTTATCAAAGTATTTTTGCTGCTGGTTTAGTACTCATGGTGATGACGCTTGGCTTTAACATGCTTGGACATTATGTTCGTAAAAAATATCGTGAAAATTACTAAGCAGAAGATTCGTTGAATAGAAATTAAAGATTTAAATCAACAATTCAATATTGATCATCAATATTCATAAATAGAGCAACCATATGACACAAGTATCGGTAATTAAAAACTTAACTGAAGTGCGCGCCATGATTAAGCGCCACAAAATGAATGACTATATTTTCTCAGTCATTGGCATCATCGCTTTGATGATTGGCTTGCTAACCCTACTTACGCTGTTTATTGACTTGATTTACGATGGTAGTGCTCGCTTTAATTTGCAATTTTTGAGTGACTTCCCTTCTCGTCGTGCTGAACATGCTGGCTTATTATCAGCCTGGGTTGGCTCAACCTTAGTGATGATGATTACTTTCTTAACTGCGGTGCCGATGGGCGTGGCTGCTGGTTTATATCTTGAAGAATATGCCCCAAAAAATTGGTTTTCTGATCTGATTGAAATTAACGTGTCAAATCTTGCAGGTGTGCCATCCATTGTTTATGGTTTGCTCGCTTTGGGTTTGTTTGTTTATGGCTTAGGTTTGGGTCAAAGCATTTTGACTGCTGGCTTAACGCTTGGCTTGTTAATTCTGCCTATCGTGATTGTTTCAACACGCGAATCCATCCGTGCAATTCCAGTGGCCATTCGTGAAGCAGCTTACGCGGTTGGCGCCACTAAATGGCAAGTCGTTCATGACCATGTATTGAAATACTCTTACGGTGGTGTGTTAACAGGTGTGATTATTGGGATGGCCCGTGCGCTTGGCGAAACTGCACCGATTATTACCATTGGCGCACTTACATTTATTGCGTTCTTGCCACCATCACCCATTACAGCTGAACCACCTTACTTGAATTTTGAATGGCTAAGCTCTGGATTTACAGTGATGCCGATTCAAATGTTTAACTGGTTATCACGTCCAGACCACGCTTTCCATGTGAATGCAGCAGCAACAGGCGCGATTATCATTGTCGTGACGCTGCTGATGAACGGTTATGCGATCCGCTTGCGCTACAAAATTCGTGAAAGTATTAAGTGGTAGCGCGCAATTTTTTACTAAATCAATATTCAATCTATTAGCAGGGAAATAATTATGGTCACTACGACAACACCGATTAAAGCTGAAGCACGTGATTTAGACTTTTACTACAGCACCGGCATGAAGGCGCTAAAAGGTGTCTCAATGCCTTTGTACGAAAAGAAAATTACTGCACTCATTGGCCCTTCAGGCTGTGGTAAATCGACATTCTTGCGTTGCTTTAACCGGATGCATGACCTTTATCCTGGCAATAAGTACGATGGTGAAATCGTGATGCACCCGGACAATACCAATATTTTGGCTGATGGTGTTGACCCTATTGAAGTGCGTATGCGTATTAGCATGGTTTTCCAAAAACCTAATCCATTCCCTAAATCAATCTACGAAAACGTGGCGTATGGCTTACGTGTTCGTGGCGAGTCAAACAAACGTGTGGTGGATGATAAGGTTGAAGAAGCACTGAAGGGTGCAGCGATTTGGAATGAAGTGAAAGACCGTTTGGATGACTTGGCTTTCAACTTGTCTGGTGGCCAACAACAGCGCTTGTGTATCGCACGTGCTTTGGCAACTGACCCTGAAATTATGCTATTTGATGAACCAACATCAGCACTTGACCCTATTGCGACTGCGAACATTGAAGAGTTAATGTCTGAGCTAAAAGATAAGCTAACGATCTTGGTGGTCACGCACAATATGCAACAGGCAGCACGTGTATCTGACTACACCGCTTATATGTATCTTGGTGAGATGATGGAGTTTGGTGACACAGACTCGATCTTTACTAAACCAACACGTAAAGAAACTGAAGATTACATTACTGGTAAATTTGGTTAATTAACCGAATGACCCCAATAAAAAAGCTGGCCTAGGCCAGCTTTTTTATTGCTTATCTTGGATCAGCTTATCTTGCACTAGCTTATCTTGGACTAGCTTATCTTGGACTAGATTGAGGTTGTCACATCCGTATAGAAATGAATCATTCGTTCAGCTTGCGCTTTATCGGTCCAGCGTGCTTTTGCGTATTGGTATGCCGCTTTGCCTAATGCATCACGACGGGCTTGATCGCTGAGTAGTGCATATACTTTATCCGCAAAAATAACTTGATCATGGGGTGCAATCAAAGCACCTTCGCCTTCGATCAAAATAGACTTTGTGCCCAACTCAGCAATGGCAACCACTGGCGTTGCTTGTGCCATGGCTTCTAGCAAGACTAAACCTTGCGTTTCGCTTAATGAAGAAAATACAAAGACATCAGCACTTTGATAACAAGCATTTAGCTCGGTATTGCGGTCCAAATAGCCAATAAACTTAATATTGTCCTCAAGATTCAGTTCTTTACTTAATGCATGAAGACTCGCCTCCGCTGGGCCCTCGCCTGCCACCACCAACAATGCATTTGGCTGTTTCTTGATGAGATCAACCCACATTTGTAACAAGAAACCAATATTCTTTTCAAACGCTACCCGCCCAACAAACAGACCCATCGGTCTATCGGCTGCAATGCCATATTTAGCTCTAAACGCTGCGCCATCTGCTTTTGCAAAGCTGTGTGCTTGCAGGCCTGTTGGAACGACTTCTGCTTTTGATTTGACACCGTATTGACGTAACACGTCGAGCATAGGCTGTGACGGAGCCACAATCGCATCTACCGCATTGCATTGTCGGCGTGAAATCTGGCGTGCAATACTTTTTGCAATGCCTTTAGGGATAAAAGGCAGATAGTGATGCAAGTAATCTTCAAAGAACGTATGGTAAGTCTCAACACAAGGCACATCCAGCAAGTGTGCAAGCTTTAACCCTAAATAATGGGCGACAAATGGGGTGTGTATATGAATGATGTCGTACTTTTCTTTGCGTAGCGAGATTAAGTTATCCAACGCTACCCCGTACTTCATGAGCTTATCTTCGGGATCGAAATAAATGCTGCGGGCTGGAATGCGCTTAATCCAAGCTTCGTCCTCTGTCTTTATGCCATACTCTGGCGCGATTAAATGCACGGTATGACCCATGTCCTGCATTTGTTTCACAAAGGTTCGGATGGAGGTAGAAACCCCATTGATGCGCGGAAAATAGACATCAGAGATAAATAGAATTTTCAATGCTACGGCCTTAGTAGTGGCGCCGCGATGACGGTCGCTAACAAGCTTATGTTAGCGACGCTTTATGACAGTTAGATGAATTGTAACAATTCTTTTATAACGCGGTGCAAAGCACCAAAGACCAAACGACGACTAGATTTAACAAACTAAGTAACACTGCTGCGCTGCCGATATCTTTTGCGCGTTTTGCAAGCAAGTGATGGTCTAGTGAAATACGGTCAACAGTTGCTTCAACAGAAGAGTTAAGTAGCTCAACAATAATGACTAAAAACACACAAGCAATCATCACGGCACGTTCCATGCCCGTATGTCCCAAGTAAGCAGCAAGAGGAATTAAGATCAATGCTAAGCGCAACTCTTGTCTGAAAGCATCTTCATTTTTGTAAGCTGCTGATAAGCCCTCCATCGAATAACCGAACGCATTAATTAATCGACGAAATCCTGTTTTTCCTTTGAATGGACTTTCCATAACATCCTTAATATATGGTTATTAATCTTGGCGAGCAGTATATCAAACAAGTCGCGCTCAATTTGTTTGTCATCATACCATCATCAAATCTTCACACTCCTTTAACGTCTGCAGGGCAAATTATCAACCCATGAAGAAGATAATCTATAAGCTGTGTTGGATAATGCCACTCATCCTCTATACGGCTGATGCGAATGCTTGGGGATTAATGACGCATCTCTATTTTGCGCATTCTTTATTATGGGCGATGCCTGCGCTTGACCCCAGACTCAGAAAAGCGGTTCAAAATTTTCCTGACTTGGTTATGGCAGGCGCTTGTCTTCCCGATTTAGCCATCATGTCAAAAACATTCAAAAGCTCACATGATTGGCAACATGCACACAATTTATTAGCGATTGCGGAAACAGAAGAGGAGCTTGCGATTGCCATTGGTTACGCAAGCCATTTGTATGTGGACGTAATTGCGCATAATCATTTTGTACCAGCGCATGAGGAGATGTGGACGGAAAATGGAATGATCGCTCATATTGCATCAGAGTGGGCCATGGACGCACATTTACAACCCTTACTTCATACATCTCCAAGTAAGCTCATTAATAAGCATAAACGTATGCTTTGTGAGTTTATTCATAAAGAATTTGCATGCACATTCAAAGATGCACAAAAGGCGTTAACACAGTTAAGCTTTTGGGATGGTCTATTAAGAACCGCTAAGATACCGCATGCAATTTATATTAGTATTAAGGTCGTTGATCGGCGTGTGTTTAAGCATTTTGTTTACTACATCGCAAAAACTCAAACTGCTATTACTGAAATAGGGATCGTACTGAGTGGGGAAAAACCTGCTTGGAAAGCAGAGCTGCTTCATCTTAATGACACGCAACTTAGTGCATGGAGATTAGCTTGCCTAGGAGACTTAGCACTGCTGCATCCGTCACCCATTAATTTTTTTCATGCCGAATAATTAGCCGAGTAATAATGAGCAATCAAAAGTGACTATATCAATTAAAAAATAATAAAGATGCTTGCAATCAACCCACCAATGAATGCGCCTGCAATTACATCACTAGGATAATGCAAGCCAAGCACAACACGTGATAAGGCAACAAAGGCGGTAAAAGGAAGAAGCAATGCAGCTAACTGCGGATAGTAATACAAACCAACTGCGCAGAATGCAACCGCGTGTAATGTATGTCCAGATGGAAAGCTAAAACGATCAAGTGGTCGACCAGTAAGCCAAATGTCTTGATGTATTTCGTATGGACGTGGACGTAATGTTTTACCTTTGATCCATTTATAAACAATCGTGCCTGTTAATCCTGCAGTTGCCATATGTAATACTGGAACAAACGAACTCTCGCCTTGGGTCAACATAATGCCAAGCATTACTGCGTACCAAAAAACACCATCGCCTAGTCGGCTGATTAATCTAAAGAAAACTCTTACTGCTCGATAGTGGCTCGATTTATTAACACTAATACAAAGCGCACTATCCCAAGCAAGAAAACGATTTCTATACAAGGCTAATTTATAAGGCATGATGGCTCCAAGGCTTATTCATGCCGCTATAGTGACAAGCAATTATGACAATTTGATGAAGAATCAAGACTATAAATGAAAAAACCCCAGTCATTGCTGACTAGGGTTTTGTATAAAGAGTCTGGCGGTGACCTACTTTCGCATGCACGAAGCATACTATCATTGGCGCAGAATCGTTTCACGGCCCTGTTCGAGATGGGAAGGGGTGGTTCCAATTCGCTATGGCCGCCAGACATAACCGTGATTTCTTGGGAGCCAAGTAATCGTTAAGCTGTCGTGAGCAATTGCTTGCTCAGCGAGTAAAACATGTTTGTTTTTCACAAACTTGTCTTAAACAAATTGGAAGAAGTAAAGATTATTGGGTTGTTGCAATTGATTACATTGCTTTAGAACAACCTTAATTTGAATCTCATCAAGAGATCAAGATTTAAGGTTATAGGATCAAGCCTCACGAGCAATTAGTATCGGTCAGCTTAACGCATTACTGCGCTTCCACATCCGACCTATCAACGTCCTGGTCTCGAACGACTCTTTAGTGTGCTTAAAGCACAGGGAAGTCTCATCTTGAGGCAAGTTTCACGCTTAGATGCTTTCAGCGTTTATCTCTTCCGGATTTAGCTACCCGGCTATGCCATTGGCATGACAACCGGTCCACCAGAGATCCGTCCACTCCGGTCCTCTCGTACTAGGAGCAGCCCCCCTCAAACTTCCAACGCCCACGGCAGATAGGGACCAAACTGTCTCACGACGTTTTAAACCCAGCTCACGTACCACTTTAAATGGCGAACAGCCATACCCTTGGGACCGGCTACAGCCCCAGGATGTGATGAGCCGACATCGAGGTGCCAAACTCCCCCGTCGATATGAACTCTTGGGAGGAATCAGCCTGTTATCCCCAGAGTACCTTTTATCCGTTGAGCGATGGCCCTTCCATACAGAACCACCGGATCACTATGACCTGCTTTCGCACCTGCTCGACCTGTCCGTCTCGCAGTCAAGCAACCTTATGCCATTGCACTATCAGTACGATTTCCGACCGTACCTAGGTTACCTTCGCACTCCTCCGTTACTCTTTGGGAGGAGACCGCCCCAGTCAAACTGCCCACCATACACGGTCCCCGATCCGGATTACGGACCTAGGTTAGAACCTCAACAACATCAGGGTGGTATTTCAAGGTTGACTCCACGAAATCTAGCGACTCCGCTTCAACGTCTCCCACCTATCCTACACAAATCTTGTCAAAGTCCAATGTAAAGCTACAGTAAAGGTTCATGGGGTCTTTCCGTCTAGCCGCGGGTAGATTGCATCTTCACAAACATTTCAACTTCGCTGAGTCCCGAGAGGAGACAGTGTGGCCATCGTTACGCCATTCGTGCGGGTCGGAACTTACCCGACAAGGAATTTCGCTACCTTAGGACCGTTATAGTTACGGCCGCCGTTTACCGGGGCTTCGATCAAGAGCTTGCACCCCATCAATTAACCTTCCGGCACCGGGCAGGCGTCACACCCTATACGTCCACTTTCGTGTTTGCAGAGTGCTGTGTTTTTATTAAACAGTCGCAGCCACCTTTTCACTGCAACCCCATCGGCCTTCGAGAGTAAATCTCTACAACCTACCGGGGCGCACCTTCTCCCGAAGTTACGGTGCAAATTTGCCGAGTTCCTTCTCCCGGGTTCTCTCAAGCGCCTTAGAATTCTCATCCTGCCCACCTGTGTCGGTTTGCGGTACGGTTTTAATATGACTGAAGCTTAGTGGCTTTTCTTGGAAGCATGGTATCAATCACTTCAGCACCTAAGTGCCTCGTTATCACGTCTCAGAATTGACCTCCCGGATTTGCCTAAGAGATCTCCCTACTCGCTTGAACCAACTATTCCAACAGTTGGATGACCTAACCTTCTCCGTCCCCACATCGCATCATATTAAAGTACAGGAATATTAACCTGTTTCCCATCAGCTACGCATCTCTGCCTCACCTTAGGGGCCGACTCACCCTGCGCCGATGAACGTTGCGCAGGAAACCTTGGGCTTTCGGCGAGGGTGCTTTTCACACCCTTTATCGCTACTCATGTCAGCATTCGCACTTCTGATACCTCCAGCATTCCTCACAGAACACCTTCGCAGGCCTACAGAACGCTCTCCTACCATGCATATAAATATGCATCCGCAGCTTCGGTTACGTGCTTAGCCCCGTTACATCTTCCGCGCGGGACGACTCGACCAGTGAGCTATTACGCTTTCTTTAAAGGATGGCTGCTTCTAAGCCAACCTCCTGGCTGTCTGTGCCTTCCCACTTCGTTTTCCACTTAGCACGTCATTTGGGACCTTAGCTGGCGGTCTGGGTTGTTTCCCTCTTGTCCACGGACGTTAGCACCCATGGACTGTCTCCCGTAATTGAACTTCTCGGTATTCGGAGTTTGCAATGAGTTGGTAAGTTCTTGTGAACCCCCTAGTCATAACAGTGCTCTACCCCCAAGAGTTATATACGAGGCACTACCTAAATAGTTTTCGGAGAGAACCAGCTATTTCCAAGTTTGTTTAGCCTTTCACCCCTATCCACAGCTCATCCCCAAATTTTTCAACATTTGTGGGTTCGGACCTCCAGTACCTGTTACGGCACCTTCATCCTGGCCATGGATAGATCACTTGGTTTCGGGTCTACACCCAGCAACTAGACGCCCTATTCGGACTCGCTTTCGCTACGCCTCCCCTATCGGTTAAGCTTGCTACTGAATGTAAGTCGCTGACCCATTATACAAAAGGTACGCAGTCACGGAACAAGTCCGCTCCCACTGTTTGTATGCATACGGTTTCAGGATCTATTTCACTCCCCTCCCGGGGTTCTTTTCGCCTTTCCCTCACGGTACTGGTTCACTATCGGTCGATTACGAGTATTTAGCCTTGGAGGATGGTCCCCCCATGTTCAGACAAGGTTTCTCGTGCCCCGCCCTACTTGTCGTTACCCTAGTTCCACACACGGGATTTCGTATAAGGGGCTATCACCCTCTATGGCCGGACTTTCCATTCCGTTCTACTATCGCATGTGCTAAAAATAACAGGCTTTTCCGGGTTCGCTCGCCACTACTTCCGGAATCTCGGTTGATTTCTTTTCCTCGAGCTACTTAGATGTTTCAGTTCACTCGGTTCGCCACCACTCCCCTATATATTCAGAGAGGGTTACCCTTGCGGGTGGGTTTCCCCATTCAGATATCTACGGATCAAAGCTTATTTGCCAGCTCCCCGTAGCTTTTCGCAGGCTATCACGTCTTTCATCGCCTGTAATCGCCAAGGCATCCACCATATGCACTTATTCGCTTGACCCTATAACGTTAAAACCTGAGCCCTTTTTAAACTCAAATCATGCGGCAAGGAGTAAATTTGCCAGTTATAGGTTTTCTAAAGCACTACATCACCACATACCAAGCTAGATATATGGCAACTTGAGTTAACCGTTTATTACTTAACTAGTTAGAGAACTAGTCAGAACTTACGTATTAAAACATTTCGATTTTGCAATCAATTACTACCCATTTGAACACATCACACTCATCACAAATGCGTGTGTTCTCTTTACTTCTTCCATTTTGTTAAAGATCAATACTAAACGTCAAGACGCTAGTCCTTAATACTCATCAAGCAATTCGCTCAATCAGCACTAACGACTAATTTCTTACACTAAATAAATGGTGGAGGATGACGGGATCGAACCGACGACCCCCTGCTTGCAAAGCAGGTGCTCTCCCAGCTGAGCTAATCCCCCAGATTTTCAATACACATATAAAATCTGGTGGGTCTGGTTGGACTCGAACCAACGACCCCCGCCTTATCAAGACGGTGCTCTAACCAGCTGAGCTACAGACCCTCTAAGGCTTTATCTGTTTCAAGATATCTTAAGGACCAATCATTTAGTGACGCTCTTTTTTAAACAACCGATAAGTGTGAATGCTTGCAGCCATAGGCTTCTCTAGAAAGGAGGTGATCCAGCCGCACCTTCCGATACGGCTACCTTGTTACGACTTCACCCCAGTCATGAATCCCACCGTGGTAATCGTCCTCCTTGCGGTTAGACTAACTACTTCTGGTGAAACCCACTCCCATGGTGTGACGGGCGGTGTGTACAAGGCCCGGGAACGTATTCACCGCGACATGCTGATCCGCGATTACTAGCGATTCCGACTTCATGCAGTCGAGTTGCAGACTACAATCCGGACTACGATCGGCTTTCTGGGATTGGCTCCCCCTCGCGGGTTGGCAACCCTCTGTACCGACCATTGTATTACGTGTGAAGCCCTGGCCATAAGGGCCATGAGGACTTGACGTCATCCCCACCTTCCTCCGGTTTGTCACCGGCAGTCCCATTAAAGTGCCCAACTAAATGATGGCAATTAATGGCAAGGGTTGCGCTCGTTGCGGGACTTAACCCAACATCTCACGACACGAGCTGACGACAGCCATGCAGCACCTGTGTTACCGTTCTCTTTCGAGCACTAAAGCATCTCTGCTAAATTCGGTACATGTCAAGGCCAGGTAAGGTTTTTCGCGTTGCATCGAATTAATCCACATAATCCACCGCTTGTGCGGGCCCCCGTCAATTCCTTTGAGTTTTAATCTTGCGACCGTACTCCCCAGGCGGTCTACTTCACGCGTTAGCTGCGTTACTAAGAGATTTTACTCTCCCAACAACTAGTAGACATCGTTTAGGGCGTGGACTACCAGGGTATCTAATCCTGTTTGCTCCCCACGCTTTCGTGCATGAGCGTCAGTATTAGTCCAGGGGGCTGCCTTCGCCATTGGTATTCCTCCACATCTCTACGCATTTCACTGCTACACGTGGAATTCTACCCCCCTCTACCATACTCTAGCCTTGTAGTTTCAAACGCAGTTCCCAAGTTGAGCTCGGGGATTTCACATCTGACTTACAAAACCGCCTGCGCACGCTTTACGCCCAGTAATTCCGATTAACGCTCGCACCCTACGTATTACCGCGGCTGCTGGCACGTAGTTAGCCGGTGCTTCTTATCAAGGTACCGTCATTATCACGAGTTATTCGCTCGTAACGTTTCTTCCCTTGCGAAAGAGCTTTACAACCCGAAGGCCTTCTTCACTCACGCGGAATGGCTGGATCAGGCTTGCGCCCATTGTCCAAAATTCCCCACTGCTGCCTCCCGTAGGAGTCTGGACCGTGTCTCAGTTCCAGTGTGGCTGGTCGTCCTCTCAGACCAGCTACTGATCGAAGCCTAGGTGAGCCTTTACCTCACCTACTAGCTAATCAGATATCAGCCGCTCCATTAACGCAAGGTCCGAAGATCCCCTGCTTTCCCCCGTAGGGCGTATGCGGTATTAGCCAACCTTTCGATTAGTTATCCCCCATTATTGGATACGTTCCGATATATTACTCACCCGTTCGCCACTCGCCACCAAGAGCAAGCTCTCGTGCTGCCGTTCGACTTGCATGTGTAAAGCATTCCGCCAGCGTTCAATCTGAGCCAGGATCAAACTCTTCAGTTTAATTCCTAACTATTACTTGTGACCCCAATAAAGGGATCGGTATGTCGCTTTTGCTTTATTTACTCAAATGAATCTAGGTTGTCGACATTGTCTATTGCTAAACAATGTTTATTACAAAGTTTCATTCAAGGTATAAGCATTTGTATCTTGAGCGTTCACGTTCCGAAGAACCAGTGAACTTGCCAGCTACAAACACTCACACCTATCGATTGTTCAAATTTTTAAAGAGCGGGTATTACTAAATTCTTTCTACTTCGCCAACCCAGAATCTTGTTCCGCGTTAGCAACGAGAGGGGCGCATTATACAGAGCCAAAAATTCTCGTCAACCACTAAATTCAGTATTTTTTTGGTTGCGGGGGCAGGATTTGAACCTACGACCTTCGGGTTATGAGCCCGACGAGCTGCCAGACTGCTCCACCCCGCGCCTGATTCGACATTGGTGCCGTCGAGAGGTGAGACTATAGCAAGCCTTGACCTTGAGTGTCAAGGCAAAAACCGGATTATATTCAAAGAAACCATCGACTCTGATGTAACTAATTGGACTGACTTAAAATAATCTGACGCACCATCTCTAAGTCATCAAGCGTGTCGACCCCATTGGCTGGAGCTTTGCTAACAATTGAGACACTAATTTTGTAACCATGCCACATTGCCCGCAACTGTTCTAATGCTTCAAACCTCTCAACTGGCGCTGGGCTCAGCTGAGTATAAGCATGAAGGAATCCTGCTCGGTAGGCATAAATGCCTACATGACGATATACAGGTAAGCCATGAGGCAAACCATGCCCCTCCGCAAATGCATCACGCGGATAAGGAATGGGCGCCCGACTAAAGTACATGGCATACCCATCGGCATCCATCACAACCTTAACCACATTTGGATTAAGCATTGTTTCTTTATCATGAATCGCATGACTCACAGTGGCAATAGAGGCTTGAGATTGTGCATTTAAATCACTGGCCACTTGCTTAATCAACTCGGGATCAATTAACGGCTCGTCACCTTGCACATTGACCACTAAGACGTCATCCGCCCATTGAAAGTATGCAGCTACTTCAGCAAGTCGATCTGTTCCAGATACATGATCTTCACGTGTCATTAAGGCTTTAAATCCGGAGCGCTCAACAACGGCCAGGATATCCGCATGGTCGGTTGCGACAATAACTTCTTCTGCACCACTCGCGAGCGCTTGTTCGGCAACACGCACTACCATGGGTTTTCCGCCAATATCTAACAATGGCTTGGCTGGCAAACGGCTACTTGCATAACGGGCTGGAATGACAACTTTAAATTTCATGGTTTGCACTGACTGATCATACGTTCAGACTTCTTCTGCGTCAGGCAATTTTCTCGCCTCATCTTCCAGCATGACTGGAATATCATCTCTTATCTGAAAACCTAAGCGGCAGGGACTACAAACCAACTCTTGCTCAGCTTTTCGATAATGTAGAGGTCCTTTACAAACCGGGCACACCAGAATTTCAAGCAGCTTAGCGTCCATAAAAACTGTTTATCCTTTCAACGACTTTATTTTCTAAACCCAACTCAATATGAGCTTGCACCGGCAAAACCCAAATGTTTTTAAGTGCAAACTTTGAACATTTCACCGCATCTTTTTCTGTCATCAGTATGACTTCAGCCCCATTGATTTGCAAATCGGCCAGACTAAATGGATGATGATCAGGAAAGGCATGCTCAACGAACGTCAGCCCGAGTTGACGAAGCTGATTAAAGAATCTCGCTGGATTGCCAATACCAGCAACTGCATGTATCTGCTTAGCTTCAAAATCCTTAGCGATTGCAGTGTGGGTCATGTCATTTAGTGTGTGAAAGATCTCGCCATTTAGGCGCATTAAATACTCACCTTCACTCATATCAGAATCACCGCCATTCACAACCAAGGCGTCTGCTTCAATCACGCGTGAAGCAGGCTCTCGCATTGGACCAAACGGTAACATCGCACCATTGCCATACCGGCGAACCCCATCCACCATCACAATCTCAAAGTCTCGCTTCAAGGCATAATGTTGTAAGCCGTCATCAGAAATAATGACGTCGCATTGAGGATGCGCTTTTAGAAGCGAGCGAATAACCGCCGGTCGCTTTTTCCCAATCCATACCGGACAAGAGGTGCGCATCGCCATGAGCAAAGGCTCATCCCCAACTAAAGCAGCACTAGTATCTTTGGTAACCTCAGTGATTTGAGTTGCAGCGCCACCGTAGCCACGACTAATAATGCCCGGGGAGTATCCTTTTGCTTGTAATTGCTCCGCCAGCCAAATCACTAGTGGGGTCTTACCTGTGCCACCCACTGTGACATTGCCAACTACAATCACTGGGACAGGACTGCGCCAGGAGGAAACAAGGCCCGTTTGATATAAAAATCGACGAAATCTCACCAATGTAGCAAGCAGAAAACTGGGGAACACAGCAAACAAGCGCCAAAAACTGGCGTTGTCTGAATACCAATATTGCTCCAGCCAGCGTTGCATCTTAATGAAATTGCTTTTGATAAAGCTTAGCGTAATGCCCGCCAGCCTCTAATAGGGTTTCGTGCGTGCCACTTTCAACAATCGCACCATGCTCCATCACAAAAATACGATCCGCATTTTCAATGGTTGATAAGCGATGAGCAATCACAATACTCGTGCGGTTTTGCATTAAGGTGTCTAATGCCGCCTGAACATGCTGCTCTGACTCAGTATCTAGGGCAGAAGTGGCTTCATCCAGCAACAAAATAGGTGCATCTTTCAAAATTGCACGTGCAATCGCTAAGCGCTGACGCTGTCCGCCAGAGAGTCGCACACCCCTATCCCCAATCTGGCTTTGCAAGCCACCAGGCAAATGCTGAATGAACTCCCAAGCGTGCGCGGCTTTTGCAGCCGCAATGACTTTTTCCTCACTCACGCCACGCAAAGCACCGTAAGCAATGTTATTAAAGACAGTATCGTTAAACAACACAACGTCCTGACTTACTAAGGCAAACTGCTCTCGCAAATTACTGAGTTTTAGTGCCCGAATATCCAGGCCATCTAAGAGGACCAAGCCTTCTTGATGCTCATAAAAACGTGGAAGTAAGTTGACCATTGTCGTTTTGCCACCACCGGAGCGCCCAACCAGGGCTAATTTTTCGCCTGGCTTAATCGTAAAGCTGAGCTGACTCAGCGCATTACTTTTTGCGCCCTCATAACGTAAACCGACGTTTTTAAATTCAATTTCACCTTTGGCACGGCCAATCTCATGGCAGCCTTCATCAGACTCAGGCTGCGTATCGATCAAACCAAAAACACTTTGTGCTGCCGCCACGCCGACTTGCACGGTTTCATTCATTTTGGTGAGACTTTTAATGGGTGGAATCAGCATGAGTAATGCGCCAATAAATGCCGCAAATTCACCTGCCGTAAATTTACCGACGGAGTAATAAACAACCGCACCTAAGGATAAAGCAGCCAGCATTTCAACCACCATACTGTTGATGCCAGAAATGCGCGTCAGACGAATCTGCATATGTCTATTTTTAGCCACCACCTCACTAAAACGCTTTTGCTCATAAGGTGCGCCAGCAAAAATTTTAATCATGCGCTGACCAGCGCTAGCTTCTTCGGCCACCTGAGTCATTTCACCCATCGTGCCTTGATTCGCCCTACCTGCTTCCCGAAGCTTGGGCGTCATTTTGTTAAGATAAAGCACCATCAAAGGCGCCGTTACCACAAAAATCAAAGTAAGCCGCCAATCTAAGTAAAGCATGTAAGCAACCATACCAACAATCGTCAAACTATCCCGCACTGAACTCATCGCCGCATTCGTGGCGGCGCCAGACATTTGTTCAGTGTCATAAGTGAGCTTTGAGGTCACAATCCCTGCTGAGATGGAATCAAAGAAACTGACTGGCAAGGTCATTAATTTGGCGAAGGCCTCAACACGCAAATCTTCTACCACGCGACGCGCCACCCACTTCATCGCAAATGTTGACGCAAATCCGGCAAATGCACGCAAAGCCAGCAAACCAAACAACATAAAAGGAAGTAGATTGAGCATCGTGGTATCGTGCTTAACAAAGCCTGCATCCGTCACCAATTTTATGGTGGCAAGAAAACCTGTATTGGTCGCCGAAAAAACCACGAGCGCCAATATACTGAAAGCAAATACAGGCCAATAGCGAAGGGCGTACTGCAACATTCGCAAATACAGTGTCTTTGCGGAGTAATTGAGAGCGGGAGATTTTGAACGACTAGATTTGGTCATGAAGTTGACTACTTTGCTCAACCGCTCGGAGAAGCTTACCTAAGCAGCAAACCCAAGGCGCGTTGAATGAATACAATAACGGATAGGAATCCATCAATAGTGATTAACGATTACCACCCGTTTGTGTTGCAAAGGTGATGTGTGTGTAGCCTACCTGACGCGCGGCTTCCATCACATTAATGACAGATTGATGTGTGGCATTAGCATCCGCATTGATAATAATTGTCGGCTCTTTACCATTGCCTGCAGCACTTTGAAGCGCAGCACCAATTGCACTTACAGAGCCATCAGTTAGCGCAGTTTTGCTGATAACATAATGACCTTTTGCGTCAACACCGACATCAATCACCAAAGGCTTCTGTTCAGGTGAATTAGCATCTGCCGTTGGCAAATTAATTTGCAACTCACTCATGCGCGCAAAGGTTGAGCTGACGACCAAGAAAATAATAATGACTAATAACACATCGATTAGTGGCACAAGATTCATTTCTAAATCCTCGTGCTTTTTGCCACGCTGAAAATTCATGATTACTGACGCTCGCCGTGAATAATTTCTACTAGTTTATTGGCCTGTTGTTCCATTTCAACAATCAAGCCATCAATTTTAGCGCGGTAATAACGATAGGAAATCATCGCTGGCACTGCCACCACAATACCGCCCGCTGTGTTGTAGAGCGCCACAGAAATCCCTTTAGCAAACTGTGCTACATCATGGCCTGAACCTGCTGCATTGAAAGCACCAAATAATTCCACCATACCAATCACGGTACCCAACAAACCAAGCAATGGGCTGACTGTTGCAATCGTACCAAGCGTTGACAAGTTTCTTTCTAGTTTGTGTGCAACAGCACGGCCAGATTCCTCAATAGACTCTTTAATAATTTCTCTGGATGAAGTGACATTATTCAATGCAGCAGCAAAGATCTCACCGAGTAAAGAATGCGCTTCAAGTTTGTCACACGTTTCTTTGGTCACACCGCCCTGCGCTAACCATTTTTTTACTTCTGGTAATAAATTGGATGGTGCAATCAACTCACTACGCAAGGTCCAGGCACGCTCGACAATAATGGCAATCGCAACAATAGAAGCAAGAATAAGAGGGTAAATTGGCCAACCAGCAGCTTTGATGATTTCTAACACGCAGCACTCCTAAAATGTTCTTAAAAACTCTTACTTAGCGGCATTAAAACACTAAGTCATATAAAGTGCCGTTACTTTAGCGCGTCAGTGCTTTTTCAGCAAGTGGACATCACTTAAATCAAGCAGTTATTTATCGTGCCAATAGTGGCAATGTGTGTTTCGCCAAGCCTGCTCAGACCAACCAGATTTAGCATTAAAATTAAACAAAACTGCGCCGTTTTCATCCGAACGATAGGTCTTGATGTTGCGTCGCAAATAGCGTGCCACAATATCTGGCTTGGGATGCCCAAATCGATTGCGATAGCCCACGGTAAAAATAACCGTTTTTGGATTCACTGCCTCAATCCAAGTTTCACTTGATGAGGTTCTACTGCCATGATGAGGCACAATCAGGACATCCGCTTTTAGCGAACTCCCTGCATTTTCTGCCAATCGCATTTCTACAGGACGTTCAATATCCCCTGCCAACAAAGCACTGCCAGAGACGCTAGTTATCTTAAGCACACAGCTTCGATTATTATCTTTGATGGCCTTGTCAGGATAGCTCGTCAAGTCTGGGCTGAGCATTTCAAACCGCACCCCATCCCAGGTCCATTGCTGCCCGGCAAAACAAGTGAGGTGTTTGATGTTCCTGAGTTCAGCAGGTAACTGCGGCAAAGAAGAGGCCATCCAATTGACAGGAACTTGCGACAAGACAGAACGCATACCGCCACTGTGATCATTGTCGTTATGACTTACCACGAGACCATCCAAACGCTTGACCCCCTCAGCACGCAAGTATGGCACCAAAATTCGTCCACCCGCATCTGTGAGCGAAGTGTATTGAGGGCCAGTGTCGTAGAGCAAGGTGTGTTGATGCGTGCGCACAAACACGGCCAAGCCTTGGCCAACATCCAAGACTGTCACCAGCATCGCACCCTCTTCAGGCGCCTTGGGCATCACAAGAAATAAGGGTAAGAAAAATATCACACCCAATAGTCGGAGCGGAAAACCTCTCGGCAGAAGCATCCAAACTAAGCCAAACATCGCCAATAAAAAGGTCCAAACTGGCGGCGCTTGTTGTTGCCAAGTGCTTAAAGGCAAAGCTGCCATCCATTTGAGAGCCAGCATTAAGGCTTGCATCAACCAATGCGCTAGCCATAGGGCACCATCAATCGGTAATATGGCCCCAAGCAAAGATAAAGGCACAACGAGCAAGCTCACAATAGGAATCGCAAGCGCATTAGCCACTGGTGAAATCAATGAAATTTGCTGAAACATTAATAGCAAAAGCGGCACCAAGCCTAAGGTGACAACCCATTGCGTCCGAACTGCAGCAGTGAACCAATGAGATTGGCCCAGTCGACCGCCCAAGGCATAGGCAATAATCGCTACTGCGCCAAACGACAGATAGAAGCCCGGCGCCAAGACCGCCCAGGGATCAAGCAATGCCACCACAAATAAGGCGTAAGCTAACACTTTGACGATATCCACTGGTTTGTTTGACCAAAGCGCGAAAGCAAATACCATCAACATATAGACAGTGCGTTGCGTGGGCACAGAAAATCCGGCCACCAACGCGTAACTCAATGCAACCAGGACGCCTGCAACCACTGCCGCTTTTCGCGCAGGCAATTTAAGTGTGAATTTGCTCGACCGTCGCCACAAGGCCATCACGAAGGCAAATGCGATACCCGACAGCATAGTGATATGCAGCCCTGAAATACTCATTAAATGATTGATGCCTGTACGTAAAAAAACCTGCCAGTCTTCCTGCGTAATTTCACTTTCATCGCCCATCACTAAGGCCTGCAAAACGCCAGCATAGGGTCTGCCTTTGAGCACTTGCGAGATGCGAGATTGCACGCGCTCCCTCAGCGCTTCGATCATGTAAGTTGGTCGCCAAACGAAGTCACTTAAACGTTGATTAGTAGATGCTTTTCGCACAACACCAACAGCCCGAATATTCCGCTCCAGCGCCCACGCTTCAAAATCAAAGCCATGTGGATTCATCGTGGCATGCGGACGCTTGAGCTTCACACGCAAATGCCATCGCTCACCGGCATGAAACGCCAATAAATCAGTCGGCTTTTTGATTTCAGAAAATCCATCCGCATATTGCGCTAGGGCAATATGCTCAGGCACATGAGCACCAGGGGTTAAAACGCGCTCGACATTAACATTGAAGCGCGTACCGTTTTCGATCACTTGAGGCAGTGTCGCGACCACCCCCACTAGCTCAACCTCCTTAGATTCCCATTCATATGGCAAGGCATCCGCCAGGCGCCATGAGGCAAATAGCCCAGCCCAAACAAACCCCAAAGCAAGTGCTAAAACATGGAAAGCAACCCGTCGAATAACAACAAATCGATAAGCGCAAAAAATAAGCGGAATAAACGCCAGCAACCAAAAAATGCTGGGTATAAAAGACATTTGCTGAAACAGCCAAACACCTAACACAAAGATGATTGCCTGAATCGCCATGTGAGACTAAAACATCAAATCGCCAACAACTTACCATCCACCAATTTATATTGGCGTTTTAACTTGGCTGACAACTCCAAATCATGCGTGACCACTACCAAAGCCACGCCTTGCGTTTGGTTCATTTCAAGCAATAAATCGAATACCGCATGCGCAGTGTGTCTATCTAAATTGCCCGTTGGCTCGTCCGCCAACACGCATTGAGGGTTGGTGACTAGCGCACGGGCTACCGCAGCGCGCTGACGCTCACCGCCAGAAAGCTCGCCCGGCATATGTTCCATGCGGTGAGCTAAGCCCACTCTTTTCAACACTTCAGCAGCCCTCACCATCGCTTCTTCACGCGGTGTGCGGCGGATTAATAAAGGCATAGCCACATTCTCTAGCGCAGTAAATTCGGGCAACAAGTGATGAAATTGATACACAAAACCCAAATACTGGTTACGCAGTTCGCCACGCTTGGTTTCATTCATTTTCGCAAGCGGCTGACCTAAGACACTGACTTCACCAGCAGTTGGAGCATCCAAGCCACCAAGCAGATGGAGTAAGGTACTTTTCCCTGAACCAGAAGTACCAACAATTGCCACCTGTTCACCAGCACTGACTTGCAAATCAATGCCATTCAGGACAGCAACATCCAAACCAGCATAAGTCTTTTGCAAACCTGTTGATTGAAGAATAGGATTAGTCATAACGCAAAGCCTCAGCAGGATTCATTTTGGAAGCCTTCCAACTTGGGTAAAGCGTCGCAATCAAACTTAACAAGAACGATAAGATCACGATAGTCAACACGTCACCCCAGAGCAAGTGAGATGGTAACTCGCTGATGTAGTAAACATCTTTTGCCAAAAACTGCACATTAAATAAGTGCTCAATAAATGGCACGATGGTGCTGATATTCAGCGCAATCAACACCCCAAAAAACGCCCCAACCACGGTACCAATCACCCCGATGAGCGCGCCCTGCACAATGAAAATCGCCATAATACTAGGCGGACTTGCCCCGAAGGTCCGCATAATGGCAATATCAGCGCGTTTATCCGTGACTGCCATGACTAAAGTCGAGACAATATTAAAGGCGGCCACAGCGACAATGAGCGCGAGGATAATAAACATCACCCGCTTTTCCATTTGAATCGCACGGAAAAAGTTGGCATGCTCTTGTGTCCAATCCGTTAAAAACAAAGCCTGCGTTTCATCACTCAACACCACTGCCAAATCACGCGAGATTTTTGGCGCCAAAAACAAATCATCTAATTTCAAGCGCACACCAGAAACATTATCGCCCATTCGATAAAGCTTAGCGGCATCTTCTATATTGATCAGCGCCAAGCCAGCATCGTACTCATACATGCCAATTTGAAATAGGCCAACCACAGTGAACTGCTTAATACGGGGCACAACACCCGTCGGCGTAAATTGCCCTTGCGGTGCCATCAGCACGACTTTGTCACCTAAAATAACACCCAATGACTGCGCTAACTCAGCGCCCAATACAATGCCAAATTCGCCTGCTTTTAAATCGGCTAATTGCCCAGCACGCATATGCTCAGCTAAGTCAGAAACCTTGCCTTCTTGGCTTGGCAACACCCCACGTACAATTGCGCCTTGGACCGCTTGACCGTTAGAAAGCATGCCTTGCGCCATAATATAAGGCGCTGTCCCTGTGACATGCTTGGCCGTTTGTACTTTAGATGCAACCGATTGCCAATCCGCAAGCACGTTATTCGCACCCGTGACTTGCAAATGCGAAGCCACGCCCAAAATACGTGATCGCAACTCTTCCTGAAAGCCATTCATCACTGAAAGCACAACAATCAGCGCTGCCACACCAAGCCCAATGCCGACCATGCTGGTGAGTGAAATAAAAGAAATAAAGTGGTTGCGTCTTTTGGCACGGGTATAGCGCATGCCGACAAAAAGTTCGAATGGCAATGATTGCTTGATATTCTGGAAACGACTAAAAATGGACATCAACGTTTTCTCTTTTGATTTATTCACTGCGACCAGCTTCATTCGATGAAAATATTTGAGATTGTTCAGACAATGCCTGCCATTGCGCTTGCGTCAGAATACATAAAAGCTTTGAGCCACGGTATAGCTGCTTATATTCTGGCTTAACAGCTTTAAGCTTGGATGGCTGGTCAATATAAATGATCACTTGTCCTTGAGGATTTTCTTTGAACCAACCATTTAACTGGCTCTCACTTAATACATCGGGTGACTTTATCAGCCTACCTAAGAAATTAAACTGTCCATAATATCGACCAATATGCGCAATAGGAATATTTTGGTCCTGCAGTCTCTTTAAGTGATAACTAATGGGCCGAACATCATAAGCTTCACCCGCAGTGCGGATAACGCCAAACCATAACATTGAAATAAGTAATAAACCCAACAAAGCCACATGCTGCAAATAACGCAATTTGTTAGTGCCAGCACTCAACATTAAAAGCATACTGCCTAATACCACCACAGCACCAACCCAAACAGGGATATCAGCCAACCAGATCACTGAAGGGAATTGATGTTTCAGATTAGGCAGCGCAAGTAACAAAACGCCGACACCAACACCCACAATTGCAACTAATAATTTGTCCAACCAAGAAATATGATTAAGCTCATCCCAGCCTCGGGCAACTAACAAAGCAAAGGCTGGAATAATCGGCAACACATAATGAGGTTGTTTCCCACTAATCAAACTAAAAGCGATAAATACAGGGATAAACCAAGCCAAGCAAAATCGCACGCCTTGTTCATTAATCGCACTGCCCGCCTTAGCCAAAGCTCGCCAAATTGGCAAAGCGAATAACCAAGGGAATAGCATGACTGGCAGCATAGGCAAATACCAATAAAGAGGAAGGCGATGTGCGAAAGATTTCACCATGCGGTCAGCCGTTTGTCCCCAGAAAATCTCATGTTGATATTTAGCCCCCCCGTAAATGCCTGCTGGAATTGCCCAAGCCAGCAATACCAACACCCCAACCACAACGGCAATTAAAATACTGAAATACCAATGACGTAAATTTAGCTTATTAGCAGCATTGCCCGTCCACCAAGACGCAAGCGCCGCTAAAGGTAAAATCTGTAGCAATATCGTTGGGCCTTTTGCGAGCAAACCACCAGCGATGGCAAGCGCCACATAAGTCCAACCTTTTTTAGGCTCGCCCTGCCAGGCAAGCAATAAACCTAACGCGCCCCATAGGGTAAAAAACGCCACCAACATATCAAACATGGTGGCGGTGGTGAACACTGCCCACATTCCACTACCCAGCAAAATGAGCGATGCCACATAGCCAATTTGCGGACGCTCAGGCCATAAACGTGCCGCAATTTTCTGCATTATGAGGACTGCGCCTAATGCAAAAATAGAAGGGACTAGTCGAGGCCACCAGTCATTGACACCAAACACTGCCCACCCCAAATTCATCAGCCAAAATAAAAGCGGCGGTTTATGGCTGTAGGTTTCACCATTTAAATACGGCACTAAAAAATCGTGATTTAAAAACATATTCCACGCGACAGTGACGTAGCGCGTCTCATCAATCGGCATGAATGAACGACTAAACAAAGAAACCAGCACTAATACTAACCAGAATAAGCCGATATGGAGTTGCATTTGCTGAGATTGATATTGCGGATGGCTCATGGAAAATTGCACTAAAGTAATAATGTGAATTCAAGAATTTTAGCAGGGTTGAGGCTTCATTCTGTTAAAATTACATTATGTTTACAGGAATAATTCAAGCTACAGGCAAAATCGAAACCATCACCCCTGCTGGCGATGACGTCAAACTACACATCAACATTGGAACGCTTGATATGTCTGACGTGCAGATTGGCGACAGCATCGCAGTGAATGGCGTATGCCTCACCGCGGTGGCTTTGAGTGACAAACACTTTGAAGCACACGTTTCAAAAGAAACGCTCAACTGCACAGTAGGCTTAGATTCGCCACGTGAAGTCAACTTAGAAAAAGCACTACGTCTTTCAGATCGCTTAGGTGGGCACATGGTCAGCGGTCATGTGGATGGCGTAGGCCAAGTCGTTAAATTTGAGCCTATTGGCGATTGCTGGATTTTGCTGATTCGTGCACCACATGCACTTTCACGTTACATCGCCATTAAAGGTTCCGTAGCGATTGATGGCGTTAGCCTAACGGTAAACGCTGTCGACAAAGACACCTTCAGCATGAACCTGATTCCTCATACCCTCGAAAAGACTTCCCTGAAACACTTGGGTATTGGCAGTCGAATTAATTTAGAAGTTGACCTGATTGCGCGTTATGTTGAACGCATGACCCAATGGGGCAATGAAAGCGAACCTGCATGAACGCATTTAAAATGAGCACCACAGAAGAAATCATCAGCGAAATTCGCAATGGTCGCATGGTGATTTTGGTGGATGAAGAAGACCGTGAAAACGAAGGTGACTTAGTACTGGCGGCGCAATTCGCTTCACCAGAGCACATTAATTTCATGGCAAAACATGGCCGCGGACTAATTTGCTTAACGCTGACTGAGGCGCGTTGCCGTCAACTCAACCTGACCTCGATGGTGGATAAAAACGGTTCAAGCATGCACACCAACTTTACGGTGTCGATTGAAGCTGCAGAAGGCGTGACCACTGGCATTTCAGCGTCAGATCGCGCACGCACAATTCAAGCAGCCGTTGCCAAACAAGCGACTGCGAAAGATATTGTCAGCCCTGGTCATGTATTTCCGCTTGCCGCTGAAAATGGTGGCGTATTGGTGCGTGCTGGCCACACAGAAGCCGGTTGTGATTTAGCCTCACTTGCTGGCTTAGAGCCAGCTTCTGTGATTTGTGAGATCTTAAAAGACGATGGCAGCATGGCGCGGCTACCGGATTTAATTGAATTTGCCGAACAACATCAACTCAAAATCGGCACGATTGCAGACCTTATTCACTACCGTAGTGAAAACGAATGTTTAGTTGAACGCAAAGCTGAACGCAATATAGAAACGCCTTACGGTGCAATGCGCTTGATGGCTTATACCGACAGAATGGCACAAGAGACGCATTTAGCTTTGGTCAAAGGCATACCTAATTCAGAAAACGAGGTCCTAGTGAGAGTGCACGAGCCACTGTCGGTATTTGACTTGCTCGACAGTAGCAGCCTCAGCCACTCCTGGAATATGTTAGATGCGATGAAAGTCATTAGCGCATCCGAGTGTGGCGTGATCGTCATGCTCAATCGCAATGAAAATGGCGAGGAGTTGTTAAATCGGATTATGAACGCAGATGCGCCTATTCGACTCAAGCAAGATTTACGCAATTACGGCATAGGCTCACAAATATTGCTAGATTTGGGGGTGCGTAAAATGAAACTCATGGCAACGCCGCGCAAGATGCCAAGCATGGCGGGTTTTGGGCTTGAAGTCACAGGATACTTAGAGTCGACTTAGTTCGATAGAAAAGATATAATTCGCAGCGTGGAAAACGTCAATCTTACTGGACACTTTCTCATTGCAATGCCCGCAATGACAGACCCACATTTTGCAAAGTCAGTGACCTACATTTGCGAACACAATGAAACAGGCGCGATGGGCGTGGTGATTAACCACCCGATCGAGATGAAATTAGATGCCCTGTTCAAACAAATTAATCTCAATATTTCCGAATTACCAATCGCCCAGCAAACAGCCCAATTTGGCGGCCCTGTGCAAATCGAACGCGGCTTTGTACTGCATCAGCCGCCAGGAGATTGGGATTGCACTATTGCCGTGCTTGGCAACACCGCCCTCACCAGCTCAAAAGACATTCTAGAAGCAGTTGCTAATGGCAATGGCCCAGAAAAAATACTGGTGACCCTTGGCTTTGCAGGCTGGTCGCCCGGTCAGCTAGAAGATGAAATTAGCAAAAATGCTTGGCTGACTGTCGAGGCCAAAGACACCGTGATTTTTGATACGCCCAATGCTGACAAACTCAATGCCGCAATGGGCTTATTAGGCTTAAACTTTGCAAATCTTTCCGAGGTGGCTGGTCATGCTTAAATCATTGCAGGCCATCAATAATGACAAAACCATACAACCTACCTTTGCTGGCACCGTATTAGGCTTTGATTTTGGCCTCAAGCGCATTGGCGTGGCCTCTGGTGAACACATGCTGGGGATTGCACATCCGCTCACGACACTCAATGCAGAATCCAACGACGATCGCTTTAATTTGATTGCCAACTTAATAAAAGAATGGAAACCGACGACTTTAATCGTTGGCTTACCCCTGAGTCTAGATGGCCAAGAAAATGAAGTAACGTTACTCAGTAAAAAGTTTGCACGGCGCATGGATGGGCGATTCAATCTGCCTATTATTATGATAGATGAACGCTTCAGTTCAGCAGAGGCGAGCCAATCTCTCAGTGAAAGCGGCATCAAAGGGCGTAAACAAAAACCGATGTTGGACCAAATGGCGGCGCAAGTCATATTACAATCTTACTTTGACACGATTACCCATGAAATGAGCAAGCGGCAGCATCATGAATCTTCCTAACGCAGAAACGCTTTTTGAAACCCTCGCCGAGCGCATCAAGCCCCTCATTCAACCAAACACGGCGATTGTTGGCATTCATAGTGGCGGCGCTTGGCTGGCGGAGCGCTTGCTGCCTATGTTAGGCAAAGACTTAGCGCATGGGATCCTAGACGTGTCGTTTTATCGGGACGACTTTAATGAACGTGGTTTGCACAGTGAAACCAAACCATCGCAAATCCCCTTTGATGTGCAAGACAAACACATTATTCTCATTGATGATGTTTTTTACACGGGCCGCACTATTCGTGCCGCAATGAATGAGTTGTTTGATTACGGTCGCCCTGCCAGCATTACATTGGCAGTCTTGGTGAATCGGGGCGGACGTGAATTGCCGATCGCACCTCAAATCAGCGCGTTCGACACTGAATTAGCCGAATCACAAAACTTACAACTACTCCGCCATGAGAATGGTACTTTTTACTTTACGCTGGAAGAGAACACGTAATGCAAAATCCACAATTGACGCAAGACGGCGAACTTAAACACCTGCTTTCGATTGAAGGCCTCCCCAAAAGAATCCTGAACCAAATTTTAGACACGGCAGAATCTTTTGTCGGCGTGGCCGAGCGTGAAGTTAAAAAAGTGCCGATTCTTCGAGGCAAAACAGTCTGTAATTTATTCTTTGAAAACAGCACCCGAACACGCACTACTTTTGAGATTGCCGCCAAACGCCTTTCTGCCGACGTGATTACGCTGAATGTGAGCACCTCGTCACAATCCAAAGGCGAAACTATCTTAGACACCATCGACAACCTCACGGCCATGCATGCTGATATGTTTGTGGTCCGCCACGCACAATCTGGCGCGGCACATATGATCGCCAAGCACGTTGCACCTCACATCAGCGTCATCAACGCGGGTGATGGCCGTCATGCTCACCCAACACAAGGTTTGTTAGACGTGTTCACCATCCGAAAATACAAACCTGAGATGCATAATTTACGTGTCGCCATCGTCGGTGACGTGTTGCACTCGCGGGTGGCAAGATCTGAAATCCATGCACTCACCACGCTAGGCGTGCCAGAAGTCCGCGTGATTGCGCCCAAGACCCTTTTACCACAAGACGTTGAAAAACTAGGTGTGCACGTTTATCACGACATGAATGAAGGCTTAAAAGATGTGGATGTGGTCATGATGCTCCGCCTACAAAACGAACGCATGGCTGGCGCGATGTTGCCTAGCGCGCAAGAATATTTTAAGACTTACGGCCTTACTTCAGAGAAACTGGCACTCGCAAAACCCGATGCGATTGTGATGCACCCGGGTCCAATGAACCGAGGCGTAGAAATTGATAGTGCGGTCGCAGATGGCACACAGTCCGTCATCTTGCCGCAGGTGACTTACGGAATTGCGGTGCGCATGGCTGTGATGAGCATTTTGGCGGGGAATTAATCATGAAAATACACATTAAAAACGGCCACTTAATCGACCCTAAAAATGGCATAGATGCCAAACACGACCTCTACATCGCCGCAGGAAAAATCGCTGGCATAGGTAAAGCGCCTGATGGTTTTGTTGCCAACCAAACCATCGACGCAACTAACTTAGTCATCATCCCTGGCTTAGTGGATTTATCTGCACGCTTGCGTGAACCAGGCTATGAGCACAAAGCCACCCTAGAAAGCGAAATGAATGCTGCAGCAGCGGGCGGCGTGACTAGCCTTGCTTGCCCTCCAGATACCGACCCAGTGCTTGATGAGCCAGGCTTGGTAGAAATGCTCAAGCATCGTGCTAAACAACTCAACCAAGCCCATGTTTATCCGCTAGGCGCTCTCACCCACCAACTTGCTGGCAAAGAAATTACCGAAATGTGCGAGCTGAGTGAAGCAGGTTGTGTGGGATTCTCGCAAGCAGATGTTGCCATTAAAGATACCCAAGTATTGTGGCGTGCGATGCAATACGCTGCGACATTTGGCTTCACTGTCTGGCTTCGCCCAGAGGAGCCTTACCTCGCTAAAGATGGTGTGGCACATGATGGCGAAGTAGCCGCACGACTTGGCTTAAAAGGTATCCCAGCCGCAGCTGAAACCTTAGCCATTGCAAGCATCTTGCGTATCGCCAAAGAAACAGGCGCCAAAGTGCATCTATGCCGGCTCTCGACTTCAGAAGGTGTGGAGATGGTGCGCGCCGCGAAAAAAGCAGGCCAACAAGTCACCTGTGATGTCAGCGCCAACCACCTGCACCTCACCGACTTTGACATTGGCTACTTTGATGCCAACACCCACCTCAAACCACCTGTGCGCAGTCAACGTGACAAAACAGCCCTCACCAACGGCCTCGCGGATGGCACCATTGATGCCATTTGCTCTGACCACACCCCAGTGGATGATGATGCAAAGCTCTATCCTTTTGCCGAAGCAGAAGCCGGTGCCACAGGCCTGGAGTTACTATTGCCCCTCACCCTCAAATGGGCAGAAGATAACAAGCTCAAGTTAAGCGATGCGATAAAACACATCACCCAAGCCCCAGCCAATATCTTAGGCGTTCAAGCTGGTGATTTAAGTTTGAATGCCAGCGCAGATATTTGTGTGTTTGACCCAAAACAATATTGGAAGATAGAACCGAAAGCGCTGCTCAGCCAAGGTAAAAACACACCGTTCTTGGGGCTGGAACTCGCAGGAAAAGTGAAATACACCCTGCTCAATGGGCATGTGGTGCATGGGTAAGTTACAGATTTAGCACAACTTCCGTTCGTGCTGAGCTTGTCGAAGTACACCATCCGTTTAGGCTAAGCCTGCCTTTCGGCAAGATCAGGAAGAGCGGTTTATTGAGAATTAACGAAGGAAGTACGGCGGACTGCAACCGAGTCCGCCCAACAAGAACCTAACAACAAGAACCTAAGTGCCTAAACCCGTCCGAACCCGCATCAAAGCTTGCGAACACTGCAAAGTAGTCAGCGCAACGCTTTATCGTATTATTTACGACCAAACAGCTTCATGGGCCTTAATCTGCAATGAATGCAGAATCAAAGTCCAAGAGCACCCTTGTTATCGCTACGGCGGCACTTGGAAATCGGACAAGCGGCACTGACTCTTCAATATTAAAAGATAGCGCCGTGAGATTCTCTCAACACAGGCAAGATAAAATGCAGCCTTCAGAGTGAGCATTTGGTGCATGGCTAGTTTTGAGAAGTTAATTGGAGGGAGTACTGCGAACTGCAAGCAAATCCTACCTAATGGACTAAACCAAACTATCTAGATTTTTTCGTTAAATGTTTTGTCGAAACAATATAGCTGTTCATCAACTTCTCTTAGCGGGATATTCAGTGAAGTAGATATTTTTGTAATTTCATCTATGTAATCTAAATATAGGTTCAAACTATATTGACCATAAGATATTTTTTTCCCATTTAAAGCTCTGTAAGCCCGCACATCAATAATTGGATAAATATCTGGTCTGATAAACTTTAAAATAGAACTCGCCATTGGAAATCCTACACCATCGCATTCAATAAGCGCACTAATGATTGATCTTGATGTTTCATCACTAAAATGGAGGCTTTTATTAGTAGCCAGTTTACTAAGGTTTTTTAATAGATCTTCGGGAATATTAATGACCCTGTTCAACTTCCAAAGAGCCACTCTTCGAATATCATCCATGCCTAAGCTGGGGTTATAGTTTAGCTGCTCATGACAATTAAATGTTTCGTCGGGATTAAAAGAAAAATCAAAATTTAATTTATCTGTTTTGATATTAAAAACTCTTAAATTACTCATTACAAATCCTACAAAACCTTAAGAGCTGCATATTGCAGACTTACCTCATAAAATAGCATTACAAACACTACTTCTCTAGCGTCAACAAGCCTCTTAATTTAGGCGTGATTGACTGCTCAAAATCGTCAATCAGCACATAGACCACAGGCACAAATAACAAGCTCAATGCGGTAGAAGCAATCAAGCCGCCAATCACCGCAACGGCCATCGGCTCGCGGAAAGCGTTGACCGCACCAAAGCCAAGTACTAGCGGCAACATGCCGGCAATCATCGCCATGGAGGTCATGACGATCGGTTTAGCGCGTTGTTGCGCAGCTTCTAAAATAGCCTCGTGACGAGATTTTCCAGAGGCAATGGTTTCGATAATGCAGTCCACCAGCAAGATGCCGTTTTTACCAACGATGCCAGAGAGCATGAGAATGCCAATCACAGAGGGCAATGAAAGCGATTCACCAAACACCCAAAGCGCCAAACAAGCACCAAAGATAGAAAGCGGTAGTGCGACCATGATGGTGATAGGCTGAAGCACGGTGCGGAATAAAAGCACTAACACACCGAGCACCACCATGGCGCCAAACACCATCGCCATTAAGAATGAATCGAACATTTCGCCCAGCAATTCCGCATCGCCTGTATCAAAACGCTTCACGGTTTTAGGGAGATTTTTTAAGGCAGGCAATTGCTCAACTGCATCCAAGCCCTCACCTAGCGTTGCATGATTAAGATTGGCTTCTAAGGTGATTTGGCGCTGTCTGTCGTAGCGCAAAATGCTCGATGGACCAGCGCTAAAGTTAATATCTGCCACTGCGGAAATTGGAAGCATGACGCCTTCACTATTGGGTACGAGCATCTGACCAATCATCACGCCATCTTCTTTAGCGCCTGCATTGAGCTGAACACGCAATGGAATTTGGCGGCCATCCAGACTGATTTTGGCTAGGTTAGAATTTAAATCCCCCATCGTTGCCACGCGACCAGCTTCTGCTATCACCTCCGTATTGACACTAAAGCGCGCGGCATCTTCACTCCTTGGGGTAATCACGTATTCTGAATGTGGCAATGGGATGGTGGATGAGACTTCTTTTAGCACAGGCAAGCCACGCATTTGGGTTTCCAAGGCGCCAGCAGTTTGCGCTAAATCATCTGGCTTGCTACTAGCCAGCGAGAAGGTCAGCGCTTTGCTTCCGTTTTCATTCAGCACTGAAATTCGCGCATTTGGAATAGCGGCAAAATCTTGCAGGATGGATTGCTCAAAGGTTTTTACATCCACATCCCGCTCAGATTTAGGCTTGAGGCGCACTAAGACAGAAGCACGGCGCACTTCACCATCAATATTGGTATCAACATCCGCACCACCAGCCACAGTGTAAACTGACTGCACTTCTGGTTTTTTGCGTAAAACTGCCGTCATCAAACCCAAGACATGGTCCGTTTCTTCAATACGCGAACCTGTTGGCAATTCCACTTGCAGGGTGGATTGCGATTTATCTTCAAACGGCATGAAGTCGGTAGGCAAGCGTGATGCAATCAACACCGTTGCGACCATAATGCCGATAGCGATTAATAATGAGGTTTTAGGCTTAGCTAAAGCCTGCTCTAACCAGCGGCGATAGCTTGACATCCAGGAGGACGGCGCATGCGCTTCATCGAAAGGTTTGAGGAAATAAGCCGCTAATACAGGGGTGATAAAACGCGCAACGAACAATGAGAAAACAGTTGCGACTGCCACGGTTAACCCAAACTGAATAAAGTATTGCCCAACCACCCCGCCCATAAAGCTGACAGGCACGAATACCGCCACAATAACTACGGTCGTCGCAACGACGGCGAGACCAATTTCGTCAGCAGCATCCATCGCGGCGCGATAGGCGGTTTTGCCCATGCGCAAATGACGCATGATGTTTTCAATCTCAACAATCGCATCATCCACCAACACGCCCGAAACAAGCGACAAAGCTAACAAGCTGACCATGTTGAGCGAGAAGCCTAGCCATTGCATGACGAGGAAAGTAGGAATCACAGAAAGCGGAATACCCAGCGCGGTAATCCAAGTGGCACGCCAATTGCGGAAGAACACAAACACCACAGCAGCCGCGAGCAATGCGCCTTCAATAAACGACCAAAGTGCCGCATGGTAAGTATCTTGTGTAAATTCAACCAATGTTTGCGCTTGAGTGAAACTCACATCTGGCTGGTTCGCTTGAATCTCTTTAAGTACAGCTTGCACTTCTTTTTCAACACTGACTTCACTGGCAGTTTTTGAACGATACACCGCAAACCCAACCAAAGGCTGGCCATCTAATCGTGCGATTTGGCGTTGCGAGGCGGTGGTATCAATCACGTCACCCAAATCCGCCAAGCGCACAAAGCGTTGGCCAGGCAAAGCGATATTCATATGTTGCAAACTGACTACATCCGTTGGCGCACCTAAAGTACGAATCAGCGTTTCTTGCCCCGCGCTATCAATACGCCCTGCAGGCAAGTTTTGCACAGAAGCAAGTAATTGATCATTAATGGCGGCAGCGGTGACGCCATAGCTTTGAAGTTTTACGGGATCTAAAGCGATGCGAATTTCACGCCCAACACCGCCTTGTCGCTGCACTTTTGCCACGCCTTTAATGGCCAGCAAAGCACGGCTAATTTGTGTATCCACCAGCAAAGTGGACTGTTCAATTGAGCGCTGTGGGGCTTGCACGGCATAAGTCAAAATCGGCACTACATCGGCATCAATGCTTTGGATCATCGGTTCTTCTGAGCCACGCGGCAATAGCGGTTTAATGCCGATCATTTGGTCACGCACTTTTGAGAGTGCTTGGTTGATGTCCGTTCCAAGCTGGAATTCGATTTTGGTACTTGAAACGCTATCCGTCACATTTGAAGTAATGTGTTTGATATTACCGATGCCTGCTAATGCAGTTTCCACGCGTAGCGTAATTTGGGATTCAATTTCCGTTGGCGATGCACCAGGCAAAAATACCGACACATTGACTACAGGAATATTCACATTCGGCATGCCATTGATAGGCAAGCGGGAGAAGGACATTAACCCAGTCACTACTAAGCCAACAAAGATGACGATTGGCACTAGCGGGCGTTTAATCGCCCATGATGAAATGCGCAAAGCCATTAGTTTGCAGACCTTATCGTTACTTTGACAGGCTCACCATCCCGCAAGAAAGAAGCGGCGGTATCAATCACCATCATGCCCGCTGATACGCCCTCCAAGATTTCTAGCTTACTACCAATATGCTGACCAACTTTGACTACCTGACGTTTTGCAACACCATTTTTGGCCGTAAATACATAAGCGGAAGAACCCTCAAAGCGCACTGCTGTGTCGGGTAGATAGATGCCATTGCTTGAACTTGCATTAACCGCAACCCGCGCAAACTGACCCAGAATCAAATGCGGTGTTTGGTCAAAGCGAACGCGTACTTTTGCGATTTGGTTTTGGCGATTAATTTGGGTGGCCGCGCGGCTAATTTTACCGTTATAGATATTGGCAGATTGTGTATCAGATGCTGGCAAAGCGCGTTCTGCTTGCATCGCATCGAGGTGCGCCACACTTTGTTCACGCACAATCAGCCACTCACCATTCACATTAGATAGCGTTAAGCGCTTATTCGTGTCTTCTTTTTTACCGTTGGCGCTGTAATGTTGCACAAACTCCTCGGTGGCTTTGTCGCCATTGACTTGCACATTAATTTGGCTCAACGAAATATCCAGTGCGTCTTTTGAGGACAAGCGTTTTTGACGCTGGGACTGCCATTCTGCTCGGCTAATTTTTTGTTCAGGCACAAATTTTTCGGCATAAAAGCTTAAATAAGTATCAATATCTTTGTTTTTCCATGCTTGAGACCAAGCATCCACGCGGCTTAACACAGCATCTACGGCATTAGCACTTGGCGCTTTGATAGTCGACAGGTCACCGACTAACTGAATCGTCGCTGGCATGCCCAATTTCAGACGAGGCGCGTCATCTGCGGACACTTCAAGCTCCACTTCAACGTCATCCTCACGGAGAATGTTAAATAAAGGCTCAGTGTTTTGAGCAAGCGACATCCCAGTTCGCGCCCTACGCTCAACCACCATGCCAGACACTGGTGAACGAATGGCTGCTTGATCGAGGCGTAAATCAGACTCTGCCAATTGCGCACTGGCTAAATTAAAATCCGCTTGCGCCATGCTTAAGCTATTTTTCACGGCTTGAACGTGCGTTTTCGCTAACTGCTCAGCCATCACGCGCTGATCTCTCGCTTCTCTTGAAATTAAGCCAGATTCGGCCACCAGATCACCACGCTTACGTTCAGCTTGCGCTTGAGTATATTGGGCTTGCGCTTCCTCTAAAGCATTTTCTTGTTGCTTAATGGCGACGCTCGCTTTTTGTTGATTGGCTTGTTGTTGCGCTTTTTGAATACGCAAAGCTGAAGCATCAACAGTTGCAAGCACAGTGCCTGCTTTGACGGGTTGGCCAGGTTCTACCAAAATCTTATCAATACGGCCTTGTGCGAGATCACTATAAATTGGCACTTCATCACGGCCAACTACTGGCCCAGAAAAGGTCATACGGCGCTGCACTGTCCCGGCTTGTGCCGTGACGGCGGTGACGGCGATCGCTTGACCATTTTTTTGGTCAACTGCATTTGCGTTATTGCTGGTATGTTGAATCAGCACAAATAAACCAAGTGCCGCCACGGCACACAAAATACTAAAACGCGTGAGTTGTTGGGTGGTATATCGTTTCATGCAGCTTTTTACCTCAAGCAATTTTTACTTAAATAGTTGAATGATGATGTTACTTAGCCGACACGCTTGGCTTATCAGTCATGCGCGTTTTTTCAGCCTTCATATTGGTTTGCGCTTTGTTTGCCGCAGCAAATGCGGCTAGCCATGCTGATTGATCATCGGCATGGGCTAATTTACGTTCTTGCAATTTCGCTTGTAAGCGAAATGCATCTAAGGGACTTAAATAGCCAATAGTTAACCCTGCTTTGTTGCGCTTCGCAGCATCCTCAAGATTAACGGCCTCTTTGCTTGTTCGCTCCATGCGCTCATCCATTGCATTAAAGTTTGCAATGGTGATTTCCGTCTCGGCAATGGCCTGTAATACGGTATCACGATAACTCAAAATCGCGCGGCGTAACTCTGCTTCACTGGCGTTCTTCTGTTCACGTGACACGCCCCAATCCATAATGGGGAAGCGCAAACTTGGCGCCAAGAAACTGATTAAGCCATCGGGTGTTGTTGACCCATTTCGAATAATCGACCCTGAATACAATACCGCACCTTCTAAACCAATTTTAGGATAAAGCTCTGCATCCGAAACGCCTACAGCGCCGGCAGCATATATAACTTTTGCAATCGCAGTTTGGACATCCGGGCGCTGCATAATCAAATCAACAGGCACAGCAAAGGCCGGGACTTTGGCGCGCTCAAGCAGCCATGGACGTTCACTCAACGCCAGCCATTGCGGCAATGGCGCATCAAGACCGCAAAGCACATCGAGGCGCTGAATGGCGGATTCACGTATGGCACGCATTTCAGATAGCGCAGACTCTGCTTCAATCAGTTTGCTATTGGCTTCCATCACATCTTGTTGTGAAACGGCACCCACTGCAACCGAGCGTTCAAACATTTCATTAACGCCTTGCTGATAAGCCACGATTTTTTTAATTGACTGCACTTTTTGATCGGCGGCTCTCAACTCACCATAAACACGCACCACCTCAGCGATTAAACTTGTCCTTGCTGCGACCATACTAGCTTGCGCCATCTCCACATTGGCTTGCGCCATCTCCCGTTCGCCTTGCTTTTTTGAGGTATAGGGCACTTCCCAATTAAAATCAAAACCGAATAAAAAAGCACTCGATGAACGGTAGTTTGAAAAAGCCACCGAGCTGTTTGGGCCTAGATACAAACCCACCCGCGGTTTGTGTGAGGCTAGGGTGGCTTTTTCTAGGGCACGCTCAGCATTTAAGCGCTCATAGGATTGAGCAACGGATAAATTATTGCTTAGTGCTAATTCAACGACTTGATTAAGCGCAGGGTCATTGAGCAATGTCCACCAGGGTTCATTTGCGTTGGCAGAGGAGGTTGGAACGGCAGTATTTCTCCAAGTTGCAGGCGTTTTGACATTTAAATCAGGATGCGGAACAGACCCGCAAGCGGTCAGCGCGAATGAAAGTGCCAAAACAGCACTTGAACGAAGCTTTCCAAGTCGCAGAACTAAAACATTTTTATTGTAAAAATTGACCATCAACAATACCTGAATACCGCGTCCCTATTGGTTTAACGGGCCTGTTAACCACGTCAGCTTGCAATACTCCCATAAATAGAAAAGCTAACGCAAGTCATTTTGAATAATTTATTTTTTGATAAATGATTGTTAAATAACATTTAATCCTTGCATGCTATGGCCTAAATCCATGCCTTGATTAATATTGCCATCTAACTTGATTTTGAGTTGCACATCATTTACCGATTCGGCATTTCAAATAGATTCTCTATGTGAGCCCTCCTTCTGCATACAAATCCAACAGCACACCTTGATTTGTTCTGTATGGATTTGTTCTGAATGGATGTGTGCTTGGCGCATTTTATGCGCCTAAGAAGTTATCTTTGTTGGCGGCCTTCTTGCGTGCTTCTGCATTTGAAATCACATTGCCACTGACTAGCGCCTGTAAATGTTGATCGAGGGTTTGCATGCCGATGTTTTGACCTGTTTGAATGGCCGAATACATCTGAGCGACTTTGTTTTCGCGAATCAGGTTACGAATAGCGGGCGTACCAATCATAATTTCATGGGCGGCAACCCTGCCTTCACCATCTTTGGTTTTACATAGGGTTTGTGAAATGACTGCACGAAGCGATTCAGAAAGCATTGAACGCACCATTTCCTTTTCTGCGGCAGGAAAAACATCCACGACACGGTCAATGGTTTTTGCGGCAGAGCTTGTGTGCAAAGTGCCGAAAACCAGATGCCCTGTTTCAGCCGCACTTAATGCTAAGCGTATCGTTTCTAAATCACGCATTTCCCCGACTAAAATCACATCTGGATCTTCTCGCAACGCCGCTCTTAGTGCATTAGCAAATGACTGCGTATGTGGCCCAACCTCCCGTTGGTTAATCAGACATTTTTTTGACGTATGCACAAACTCAATCGGGTCCTCGACCGTCAGAATATGACCATAGTCATGTTCATTGACGTAATCCACCATGGCGGCCAATGTCGTCGATTTTCCGGAACCTGTTGGCCCAGTTACCAACACTAAGCCACGCGGCATTTCGGCAATCTCTTTAAAAATTTTGGGCGCATTCAGCTGATCAAGGGTCAACACAACAGAGGGAATCGTTCTGAAAACCGCACCAGCGCCGCGATTTTGATTAAACGCATTGACGCGAAAACGGGCTAAATTTGGAATTTCAAATGAAAAATCACACTCGAGCGTTTCTTTAAACGTCTTGCGCTGACCATCGTTCATAATGTCATACAACATGCCATGCACTTGCTCATGGCTCAATGATGGAAGACTCATCTTACGCACATCACCATGCACCCTAATCATAGGAGGCAATCCAGATGACAAATGCAAATCGGATGCTTTATTTTTGACTGAAAATGCCAACAAATCGGAAATATCCACACAACGCTCCTATATAATCAAACCAACACAGCAGATCAACCCAGATCCACTAAAAACCTGTCGTAGTTTAATGGCATAAATAAACGAATTGATTATGAACATAAGCACCCAGCGCTTGCAAGCCGTGAAAGCGGATATTGAAAAAGCCCTTACCAAACGTGGCACCCAACACATCGTCAATCAAGATGGTCATGTCACCCTAGTAGCTGTGAGCAAAACACAATCTGCGGACAAAGTACGCGAAGCTTATCAAGCGGGGCAAACCGCCTTTGGCGAAAACTACTTACAAGAAGCGCTAAACAAACAAGTTGCCTTGGCAGATTTAGCAATTGAATGGCATTTTATTGGCCCCATACAAAGCAACAAAACCCAACCAATTGCACAACACTTTAGCTGGGTGCATGGCGTGGATAGGCTAAAAGTTGCACAACGCTTAAATGACGCTAGGCCTGCAGCATTGCATCCTTTGCAAATCTGTTTGCAAGTGAATATCAGCGGTGAGTCAACCAAGAGTGGCATTGCGCCTGACGCCCTTGCCGAATTAGTAAAAACAGTAAGCACTTTACCTAAACTCAAATTACGCGGATTAATGTCAATCCCAGAACCGACAGATGATGAAGCTTTACAGCGACAACAATTTCAGCAAATGCGACATTTGCTTAATGCATTAGTCAAGCAAGGCTATGCAATGGATACCTTATCCATGGGCATGTCGGGGGATTACCAAATTGCGATTGAAGAAGGCGCAACCATCGTCAGAATCGGCTCTGCTATTTTTGGCGCACGACCAGCCAAAATTACACTTGAAGACCCACATTAAATCCCGCACTATAAGTCGCGCAATATTGAAGAACAATGCAAGCAACACTGAAAGCTAAACATGACTGAACATACCCTCGGAAAAATTTGTTTTATTGGCGGCGGCAATATGGCGCGAGCGCTTATTGGCGGCCTTCAAACCAATGGCTACCTGATGAGTGATATCAATGTGATAGAGCCTGACGCAGAAAAACGCACGCAACTCAAAGCAGACTTTGGTGTATCAGTCACCGAACAATTACCAAGCGTTTCGATGGCGGACATTGTGGTGTTGGCTGTGAAGCCTCAACAACTGCGTGATCTCTCTATTTTCTTGGGAAGCTTATTGCAAAACCAATTACTGATTTCGATTGCTGCGGGCATTCGTGCTAAAGACATCGCACGTTGGCTTGGGGGTTATCAATCGATTATTCGCGTGATGCCAAACACACCGGCACAAATCCAATTAGGCGTTTCTGCGCTTTATGCAATGCCAGAAGTGACCCAACATCAGCATGGTCAAGCAGAAACAATCCTTAAAGCAGTCGGTCAAATTTTATGGTTGGACGAAGAAGCTAAGATGGATGCTGTCACGGCTATTTCAGGCAGCGGGCCAGCATATGTGTTTTACTTTATTGAAGCGATGCAACAAGCCGCATTAGAATTGGGGCTTAATGCAGAACAAGCAAAAACCTTAAGTTTGCAAACCTTTATTGGCGCCAGCAAATTAGCTGAACAAAGCCATGAGTCGCCAGCAACATTGAGAAGCCAAGTGACTTCAAAAGGTGGCACGACCGAACAAGCCATTTTGACCATGGAAAGCGCGACCGTAAAGTCATCGATCATTAAAGCAGCAAAAGCCGCCGCCGCTCGTTCAGAAGCGCTTGGTGATAGTTTAGGGAAGGATTAATCATGCTGGTCACTGCGTTCCAATTCTTGCTGAACACCCTACTTGGTTTGCTCAGTCTGGCTTTTTTACTACGCTTTTATTTACAAGCCACCAACGCGCCGTTTCGAAACCCACTTTCACAGATGGTCGTTGCGGTGACTGATTTTGCAGTGATCCCAATGCGAAGAGCGATCCCGAGCCTTTTTAGGCTGGATACATCAACATTTTTACTCGCCTTCTTAACCCAGTTACTCTTACAGTTTCTGTTGCAATGGGTAAATGGTTTTCCATTTTCACTTGCGGGGAATTCAGTTTACCTGGTGATCATTGGCTTATCCGTACTGCATGTCGCCAACCTCAGCATGGATCTATTCTTGTACGCGATTGTGGCCCAAGCCTTGCTGAGCTGGGTGAATCCCCACACCCCTATCGCACCTGCGCTGGAAGCTTTAACAAGGCCGATCATGCAACCTATTCGTCGCATGATCCCATCACCTAACGGCCTAGATCTATCACCATTAATTGCGATCATGACTGCGCAGCTTATGCAGATACTTGTCTTTGCACCCCTAGAAATAAGCTTGATGAAGTTGTTTTAAGCGCAAGACTCATTACATCAACACAATATCAAACGACTCTTGTGAGTATTGATTTTCCACCTGCAGGGAAACGGGCTTACCAATAAAGTCAGATAGATTAGCGAGGCTTTGTGACTCCTCATCCAACAACATCCCAATCACTTTTTGCGAAGCGAGCACACGAAATTCTCTGGCGCTAAACTGTCTAGCATGCCGCAATAACTCACGCAGAATTTCGTAACAGACCGTCTGCGCAGTTTTTAGCTCACCGCGACCTCTACAACTTGGGCATGGCTCACAAAGAATATGTGCCAAACTTTCACGGGTACGTTTGCGGGTCATTTCAACCAAGCCCAAAGAAGAAAAGCCGCTCACACTAATCCGTGCACGGTCTTTTTCCACAGCACGCTTCAGCTCCTGCATCACGGCTTCGCGCTGGCTATCTTCATCCATATCAATAAAATCGATAATAATAATACCGCCAAGATTACGGAGTCTTAGTTGGCGAGCAATGCATTGTGAGGCTTCAAGATTTGTCTTAAAAATGGTGTCAGACAGGCTCTTTCCACTGACAAAGCCCCCAGTATTCACATCCACTGTAGTGAGCGCCTCGGTTTGATCAAAAATCAAATAGCCGCCGGACTTAAGCTCCACTTTGCGTGACATGGCTTTTTCAATTTCCACCTCCACGTTATACATGTCAAATAATGGACGCTCACCTTGGTAATGCTCGAGTCGCGTTACCGCGCCTGCCGCATAAAGCTCTGCAAACTCTGAAAGCTTTTGGAAGGTTTCTCGTGAGTCGATGACAATACGATCCGTTTTTTCATTCACCACATCACGCAATATCCGCATCGGCAAGTTCAAGTCCTGAAACACCAGAGAACGTTCAGAAGCGCCATGACTTGCCGCTTGAATATTGCCCCACACCTTATCTAAATAAGCGATATCGGCTAGCAACTCTTCATCACTCGCTGTTTCTGACATGGTGCGAATAATGTAACCCCCCGCGTGCTTTTCAGGTAACAGCCCAAGCAGTCGATCTCGCAACAATTCGCGCTCCGCCTCATCTTCAATCCGCTGCGAAACTCCAATATGATCTTGCTGCGGCAAATAAACCAAAAAGCGCCCGGCGATACTGATTTGCGTCGTCAGCCGCGCACCTTTGGTGCCAATCGGCTCTTTCACCACTTGCACCATTAAAGGCTGGCCTTCGTGCAACACCTCTTGAATGGTTTTTTCTTGATTCGCATTGGTACATTCCAACACATCAGCCACATGTAAAAATGCGGCGCGATGCAAACCAATTTCCACAAAAGCTGACTGCATGCCGGGTAATACGCGACATACCGAACCACGATAAATATTACCAACCAAGCCCAATGATGTGCTGCGCTCAATATGAAGCTCTTGAACGACCCCCTGCTCGACAATCGCTACCCGCGTTTCTTGCGGGGTGACATTAATTAAAATTTCTTCACTCATCTCAACTCACTTTAGCTATTTTTTGATTCGTCATTTGTTATCAATTTTGTATTTTTTGTTTTCAATACATTCGGATGCCCGCTTGGCTCAGCAACTGGGCAGTTTCATAGACTGGCAATCCCATTACGCCAGAATAGCTGCCTTCAATACGCTTAATGAGTGTGCCAGCAAAGCCTTGTATGCCATATGCACCCGCTTTGTCGCGGGGCTCTCCTGTGGCGATGTAGGCCAGAATCGTTTGATCAGACAATGGTGCCATTTCAACTCTAGTGCTGGAAATAGCCACACTCACGCCATCAGCAGTCGCGACAGCGATTCCTGTGTGGACTTCATGCCATCGCCCGGACATGCTTGAGAGCATCTGAAAAGCATCATCATCATCCTGTGGTTTGCCTAATATTTTTCCATCAATACTAACCGTCGTATCGGCCGCCAATACTGGGTAGAGCGACATAGATTTCATGACCAAGTCTTTGTAGCACGCTTTTGCTTTTTCGGCAGCCAGTCGCAACACGTACGCCTCTGATGGCTCATTTTGGAGCGGTGTTTCATCAATATCTGCAGGCAACACAATAAACGCAAGGCCCATTTGCTGAAGCAACTCAGCGCGTCTTGGTGACCGTGATGCTAAGTAAATCATTTTGTGCTGATCAGTATTGGTAAACATAGATTGACGCTTAGGGTTAATATTTCGTTGTGTAATAAGCCGATGTGCCACAATACTAACCGAAGCCTTAATAAGCACCAACAAAGAAAACAAGAAAAGAAGACTACTAACATGACCGAATGGGCCTATTTATTCAAAACAGGAATTGCACTTTTCGCCATCGTCAATCCAATCGGTAGCATCCCGATTTTTATCAGTGCGACCAGCAGCTGGGACAAAAAGGCAAGGGCTCACACAGCCAATATCGTTGCCATCACCGTGTTTACGGTACTAACGATTGCAACGTTTATTGGCAATGATATTTTGAATTTTTTCAGCATCACCATTCCCTCGTTTCAAGTGGGTGGTGGAATTTTAATTTTGCTGATGTCAATTAACATGATGCACGGCAAACAAAGTCATGCAAGCCAAACACCTGAAGAAGCACAAAATTTAGTTGACCGTGAAGCAATCGCGATTGTCCCGCTCAGCATTCCTTTATTGGCAGGGCCAGGTGCGATTAGTAGTATGATTATTGCGGCCGAAAAAAGTACCAACTTGGTGAATCATGCCAGCCTAACCATCCCTGTCGCTGTGGTCGCGGCTTTGGTTTGGATCACCTTAAGACTCTCTGCCAATATCGCCAATAAGCTTGGCACCATCGGCATGAATATCGTCACGCGTTTGATGGGCCTGATATTAGCGGCCATGTCCATTGAATTTATTGCACACGGACTGACAGGATTATTTCCCCAACTAGTGTCTTCATGAGCCTGGCTGGTGATGTCGAGCGACACGCGGTAAAATGTCTCTTTAAGATAACTAAGCCTCCAAGGTAATTTGGAAAGCCAAGCAACATGAACTGGAAACCTAATACCACGGTAGCGGCTATTATCGAGCAGGATGGTCGTTTTTTAATGGTTGAAGAAAACACAACAGAAGGCGTGCGCATCAATCAGCCTGCTGGTCACTTAGACCAAGGGGAAACGCTCTTGCAAGGCGTCATTCGCGAGACGCTTGAAGAAACGGCGCACGACTTTACACCAACTGCATTATTAGGCATTTATCTCTGGCAACGTCCGGCCAAAGACATTACTTATTTACGTTTTGCCTTTGTTGGAAAACTTGGGCTTCATTACCCAGCGCTAGGTTTAGATGATGGCATTATTCGCGCGGTGTGGATGACGATTGAAGAGCTTCGCGCCAGCCAAGCAACCCATCGCAGCCCCCAAGTATTGAAATGTGTAGAAGATTATTTAGCTGGACAGCGTTTTCCATTAACTGTTCTGTCTCATTTGTAAAAAATAGCCCTTGTATAAAGCAAAGATTTTATGAAAAACAAAAGAGTTGTCGTTGGGCTTTCTGGAGGCGTAGATTCTTCAGTCACCGCTTTGTTGCTCAAGCAGCAAGGCTATGACGTGGTCGGCCTATTTATGAAAAACTGGGAAGACGACGATACCGACGAGTATTGCTCATCTAAGCAAGACTTAATTGATGCCGTTTCTGTCGCGGACAAAATCGGCATTGAAATCGAAGCGGTCAATTTTAGTAAAGAATATAAAGAGCGCGTGTTTCAAAACTTCTTAGATGAATATCAAGCAGGCCGCACGCCTAATCCAGATATTTTGTGCAATGCCGAAATTAAATTCAAAGCGTTTTTAGATCATGCGATGGGCTTAGGCGCCGATTTAATTGCCACAGGCCACTATGCTCAAGTCCGAGAAAACCCGTTCGAAGCGGGCGAGTATCAGTTACTGAAAGCAGAAGACGGCAGCAAAGACCAAAGTTACTTCTTACACCGCCTAAACCAAGCGCAACTTTCTAAAACATTATTTCCACTGGGTCACTTACTTAAACGGGACGTACGTGAAATTGCCCGTGAAGCAGGCCTTGCCACCAGTGAAAAGAAAGACTCAACTGGCATTTGCTTTATTGGCGAACGCCCATTTCAGGAATTTTTAAGCCGCTACTTACCACGCGAACCAGGCGAAATGAAAACGCCAGACGGAAAAGTGGTCGGCAAACACGATGGCTTGATGTATTACACATTAGGCCAGCGCCAAGGGTTGAAAATTGGCGGCTCAAAAGAGAGCAACGGTGAGCCTTGGTTTGTGGCGCAAAAGGACATGAAGAATAATGTGTTGATTGTGGTGCAAGGGCATGAGCATCCGTTACTGCTCAACGATGGCCTGCAAGCAGGTCAAGTGCATTGGATTAGTGGCAAGCCACCCAAAACCAATTGGGTTTATGCCGCAAAAACACGCTACCGCCAGCCTGATGCACCATGCGAAATCGAACGTTTAGGCGATGATTTTGTGGAAATTAAATTCGGCCAAAAACAATGGGCAATTACCCCGGGCCAATCAGCCGTTGTATATGAAAGCAACGTCTGTTTGGGTGGTGGAATTATTACAGGGGCGATTTAAGCCTGAATGGGCTTACGCCTGAGGCGGAACAGTTTCTGCAATTGAAGGGCGTGAAGCAAGCGCCTGATTCACTCTTGCTAAGTTTGGGTAATTTTTATCTAAATCAAGCTTGTTACCAAAGCGTAGATTTAAGTAGCCAAGCACACAGACCAAGGCAATATCGGCCAAACTGAATGTATCCGCCACACAAAATTTATTTTGACCCAAATCGTCATTGAGGACTTGCAAGCCACGTTCAACTTTCGTCCATTGTTTGGCAATCCAACTTGGATCTTGTAAGTTTTCTGGGCGACGCTGCTCGATCATCACCGCAACGCCAGCGTCGCAAACACCATCCGCCAAAGACTCCCAGCGCTTTACTTGAAACTTAGACTTAGTGTCTTGCGGAACAAGATGAGACACAGGGGTACGCTGATCTAAGTAATCAACAATCACGCTGGAATCATACAAGCTCTCACCATCATCCATAATCAATACTGGAATTTTGCCTAATGGATTATGCAATGGCACAGGACAATCCGGATCTGCCAAGACCACTAATTCTAGGTCGATTGAAATATGTTTTTCAGCAGCGACAATGCGCACTTTTCGTGCATAAGGGCTAGTAAGTGAATACAAAAGTTTCATAAATTTAGCGTTTACTTTTTTAAATGAGGTGAACTAAAAGACAGCATCGAGACATCCGATGCGGATTGTCATTATAATGGAATTCATGAACGAACTTACACACAAACACACGTTGGCAATGCTTGCCGAAACCATCACAGCCAATGTCCAAGCCGCCATCCTTGAAGATTTAGGTGGGTTAGGTGTGAACGCCCAGGACTTTACCGCACAGTTAATTCGCTCAACGCAACTGGCCGAAGCGCGCATCATTTCTCGAGAGCATGCCGTGATATGTGGCATTCCTTGGGTAGAGGAATGTTTTAAACAAATTGCACCTAGCGTCACCATTACTTGGCAAGTCAAGGAAGGTGAAATCGTGTCAGCCAATCAAACTTTGTGTACATTAAATGGACGCGCACAAGAAATGCTGAGCGCAGAACGTTGCGCCCTAAACTTTTTACAAACATTATCCGCCACCGCGACCGCCACAAAAAAATATACCGATGAAATTGCTGGCACCAAAGCACGCATTATGGACACAAGAAAAACCATCCCTGGATTACGGATTGCACAAAAATATGCAGTCACTGTGGGCGGGGGGCTCAATCAGCGCATCGGTCTTTATGATGGCATTCTCATTAAAGAAAACCATATTGCCGCCGCAGGTAGCATAGAAGCTGCAATGCTTGAGGCCAATAAAATTGCGGCTCAGCAAGGCCATGCCTTGAGCATTCAAATCGAAGTCGAAAGCTTAACCGAACTTGAACGTGCATTGAGTGCCGGCGCTCAGTTGATATTATTGGACAACTTCGACACCGCCCTGCTCAAAGCGGCAGTAGCGCTTAATGCCAACCGAGCAATACTAGAAGCATCGGGAGGCATTGATCTATCTAACGTCAAAGAAATTGCCCTGACTGGTGTAGATCGGATTTCGATTGGTAGCCTGACCAAAAACATTAAGGCCATTGATCTTTCCATGCGCTTTTCGAACATTTGAGTTTGTATTCTTAAAGCAGAATAAGCCTATGTGTTTTAGGGCTTATTTCGCAGCAAGGGCATGAACATTCTGGGCTTCCCGCCTTGACCAAAACGCTGTAAACAGTTACTGTTCAGGGTTACCCGATTATTAGCAAATACAAGTACGTTATGGACGATAGCAATCAGCAAAAAGTAGGCCAAATTTCTGGCGCAGAAATCATCATGCGATGTTTGCAAGAAGAGAACGTTAAGTTCGTCTTCGGCTATCCAGGCGGCGCAGTGCTTCATATTTATGACGCACTGTTCAAGCAAAATCACTTCAAGCACATTCTCGTTCGCCATGAGCAAGCTGCGGTGCATGCCGCCGATGCCTTCTCACGCGCAACAGGCGAAGTGGGTGTAGCGCTTGTAACATCAGGGCCAGGCGCAACCAACGCAGTCACAGGGATTGCAACGGCGTACATGGACTCTATCCCCATGGTGGTAATTAGCGGTCAAGTACCCACAGCAGCCATCGGCATGGACGCATTCCAAGAGGTCGATATGGTGGGCGTGACTCGCCCATGTGTGAAACACAACTTCTTGATCAAAGATGTACGCGACATCGCCAGCACTCTTAAAAAAGCATTTTATATTGCTTCAAGTGGCCGTCCGGGACCTGTTGTTGTTGATATTCCAAAGGATATTACAGCTGAATTTGCCGACTTTGATTATCCTAAGACCATTGAAATGCGCTCTTACACGCCAGTCGTGAAAGGCCATTCCGGACAAATCAAAAAGGCTGTCAAAATATTATTGGAAGCTAAACGCCCAATGATTTATACAGGCGGTGGTTTAGTGCTTGGTGACGCATCAAATGAGCTTGTTAAATTAGCGAGAGCACTGGGCTATCCTGTTACTAACACACTCATGGGCTTAGGTGGCTATCCAGCAACGGACAAACAATATGTGGGCATGCTTGGTATGCACGGCACTTACGAAGCCAACAATGCAATGCAAGACTGTGACGTTTTGTTAGCGGTTGGTGCGCGTTTCGACGACCGCGTGATTGGCAACCCTGACCATTTCTTGAGCGTTCCACGGACAATTATCCATATCGATGTTGATCCTTCATCTATCTCAAAACGCGTAAAAGTCGATGTGCCTATCGTTGGCCATGTGCAATCCGTGCTTGCTGAAATGAATGAGCTTCTAGCTGCGGAAACCACAAAGCCCGATACTTCTGCATTAAAAACTTGGTGGGCAAAAATTGATGGTTGGCGCGCGAAGAAATCGGCCAGCTATGACGGCTCAAGCAGCACGATTATCAAACCACAATATGTGATTGAAAAACTATGTGAAGTAACCAAAGGCGACGCCTTTATTACTTCCGACGTTGGTCAACATCAAATGTGGGCAGCGCAATACTATAAATTTGACAAACCACGTCGTTGGATTAATTCTGGCGGCCTTGGCACGATGGGCGTTGGCTTGCCGTATGCAATGGGCTGTCAATTAGCGTTTCCTGATGCGCAAGTAGCTTGTGTGACGGGTGAAGGCAGTATTCAAATGAATATTCAAGAGCTTTCAACCTGCAAACAATTCCATTTGCCGATTAAAGTGATTTTGCTCAACAACCGTTATTTGGGCATGGTGCGCCAATGGCAAGAGTTCTTCTACGAGAACCGTTACTCAGAATCTTATATGGACAGCTTGCCTGATTTCGTTAAGCTCGCAGAATCTTATGGCCACATCGGCATGAACATTGAGAAACCAGGCGACGTTGAAGGTGCATTACAAGACGCATTCGCCATGAAAGACAAGTTTGTCTTTATGAACTTCTTAACAGACCAAAAAGAGAATGTATTTCCAATGGTGCCAAACGGCAAAGGTATTTCTGAGATGATTTTAGGCTCGGACACTAACGCCAATAACGCTAGTGATGAGATGGAGGGTTAAGATGAAACATATTATTTCTCTACTCATGGAAAACGAAGCGGGCGCCCTCTCTCGCGTGGCCGGTTTGTTCTCAGCACGTGCTTACAATATTGAATCCCTGACAGTAGCGCCAACTGAAGACGCTACCTTGTCACGCATGACGATTGTCACATCCGGATCGGATGAGGTAATCGAGCAAATCATCAAACAGCTCAACAAGCTGGTCGATGTTGTAAAAGTCCTAGACCTGAATGATGGCCGCTATATCCAACGCGAGCTGATGTTGGTCAAGGTCAAAGCCACTGGCGCATTGCGCGAAGAAATGAAGCGTATTAGCGATATTTTCCGTGGTCGTATTATTGACGTAGCAGATGGCAGTTACACCATCGAACTCACTGGTTCTGGCTCAAAACTAGATGCTTTTTTAGAAGCACTGGATAAAACCGTTATTCTAGAAACTGTGCGCACAGGCGCCTCAGGCATTGGTCGCGGCGACAGAATTTTAAAAGTTTAATTATTTAATATCACCTAAGCAAAAAGCACCGAAAGGCAAAAAAATGAAAGTTTATTACGATAAAGACGCTGACCTCTCCATCATTAAGAACCTTAAAGTAACCATCGTTGGTTACGGTTCACAAGGTCATGCACACGCACAAAACTTAAAAGACTCTGGCGTTAATGTCACAGTTGGTATCCGCAAAGAAGGCAGCTCATGGTCGAAAGCGCAAGCAGCTGGCCACAACGTGGCTGAAATCGCTGACGCAGTTAAAACTGCTGACGTTGTAATGCTTTTATTGCCAGATGAAAACATGGCGCAAATTTACGAAGCAGAAGTGGCAGCGAACTTGAAAAAAGGCGCAGCATTAGCATTTGCTCACGGCTTTAACATTCATTACAACCAAATCGTGCCACGCCAAGATATGGACGTGATCATGATTGCACCAAAAGGCCCAGGCCATACAGTGCGTTCTGAGTACCTTAAAGGCGGCGGCGTTCCTTCACTCATCGCTGTTTACCAAGACGCATCAGGCAAAGCAAAAGATATCGCATTGTCATACGCTGCAGCTAATGGCGGCACTAAAGGTGGCGTGATTGAAACTGATTTCCGCGAAGAAACAGAAACAGACTTGTTCGGCGAACAAGCTGTGTTGTGCGGTGGTGCTGTTGAATTGGTGAAAGCAGGTTTCGAAACTTTGGTTGAAGCTGGTTACGCACCTGAAATGGCATACTTCGAATGCTTGCACGAATTGAAATTGATTGTGGACTTGATGTACGAAGGTGGTATCGCGAACATGAACTACTCAATCTCAAACAACGCTGAATACGGCGAATACGTGACTGGCCCTAAAGTGATTAACGATGAATCACGTTGGGCAATGAAAGAAGCGTTGGAAAACATCCAAAACGGTGAGTATGCTAAGAAATTCATCTTGGAAGGCCGTACAAATTATCCAGAAATGACAGCACGTCGTCGTTTGAACGCGATGCACCCAATCGAAAAAGTGGGCGGCCAATTACGTTCTATGATGCCTTGGATCGCTAAAAACAAATTAGTTGATCAATCTAAAAACTAATTTAGGCACGTATTAAGCGTTAATCGCTTAAAATAGAAGGGCAAGGTGATAACACCTTGCCCTTTTTACTTTTATACAGCTGAGATTTATGTGCGCAATCAATTAAAAGTTTTACCGCAATACCTAATTCCAAAACAAGCGATTACAGCATTGGCGGGAAAACTCGCCTCAGCCAAAGCAGGTAAGCTAACGACTGCTGTGATTAAATGGTTTGTAAAGCGCTACCAAGTCAATATGGCAGAAGCGGCCGAACCCAATATTGCAGCTTACGAAAGTTTTAACGAGTTTTTTACGCGCCCATTAAAAAAAGGTGCAAGACAGATCGCTAAAGCTGACTTCATCAGCCCAGTTGATGGTGCGATTAGCCAATTTGGCAACATTGAAGCCGACCAAATCTTTCAGGCCAAAGGCCATCATTACTCGACACTTGCGATGCTTGCTGGCGATAAAAAACTCGCCGCTAGTTTTCAACATGGTCACTTCGCCACGCTTTATTTAAGTCCCAAAGACTATCACCGTATTCACATGCCATGCGATGGCACGCTAAAAAGCATGACTTATGTGCCAGGCGATTTATTTTCAGTCAATCCAACCACAGCACAAGGCGTACCAGGTTTATTTGCAAGAAACGAACGGGTGATTTGTGAGTTTGATTCAGCACACGGGACTTTTGTACTAATTTTAGTTGGCGCAACCATCGTGGGAAGCATGGCGACGGTTTGGCATGGGATGATTAACCCACCGCGAGTAGGCCGTATCACTACGTGGACTTACGAAAACCAAAGCATCACACTTAAACAAGGCGAAGAAATGGGCCGCTTTTTACTCGGCTCAACCGTGGTGATGTTGTTTCCAGAAAACACGCTCAGCTTTAATAACGCATGGAAAGCAGCCAAGTCCATTAAGCTTGGTGAAAAAATGGCGGATGGCGTAATCAGCTAAGCAAAAGCTTTAGCTGATCCATCCCTAAGCAACAAAAAAGCCGCGATTAAGCGGCTTTTAATTTTAATGATCGGAATCTACTCGGTCATTGAGTGATCATTTTGTGCGCGCTGTTTTGTGCGATCACTACCCCCCAAATAAACCGCCAGTTCATTGAGCGCTAAACGATACACATCACGCTTAAAATCAATCACACTTTCCATGGGCACCCAATACTCACTCCAGCGCCATGCATCAAATTCAGGATGCGGTGTTGCACGAAGCGACACATCCGTATCGCGTCCAACTAAACGCAATAAAAACCAAATTTGCTTTTGGCCTTTATAACTGCCTCGCCACTCACGCTTAATCCAGCTGGTCGGCACGTCGTAACGCAACCAGTCGCGTGTGCGACCAAGAATTTTGACATGCTCGGGACGTAAGCCGACCTCTTCCATCAGCTCTCGGTACATGGCCTCTTCAGGGCTTTCGCCTTGCTTAATGCCACCTTGCGGAAACTGCCAAGAGTGTTCGCGGATGCGTTTACCCCAAAAAACCTGATTGTTGGCATTACTAATAATAATGCCAACGTTCGGGCGATATCCATCGCGATCTATCATCACAAACAACCTAAATAATTTAGTGTAATTTTTTCATACTTCGCCACATATTGAAAGGCATCGTTTCAATATCGGCCTTATAAAACATGAATTAGCTTCTTAACAAAGGGATAAACCGTCCTTTAATTTTCTCTTCACTTTTTTGAGTCAACCTGATCAAAACAAGCACGTTAAATAAACTAAATAAGCGTTAAAATGAAAACTATTCAATCTCATTAAGCAATCCAATTGAAATCTCCTAAACTCATATTAGAGACTACCATCTTCGCCTTATTGATGCTCAGTCATGTCTGCCCTTCTATTGCTGGCATGGCATACATTACTAATCAAGGCGATAACACTGTATCGGTCATTGATACCACGACTAACCAAGTCGTCAGCACCATTAAGGTGGGATTGAAGCCGGTTGGCGTCGCTGTGTCAGCCATCAATCATCGTGCTTACATTTCAAATGTGGATGGTCAAAGCGTTTCAGTGATCGATACCCAAAAAAACAAATTGATAAGTACCTATCCAATTAAAGGCTCTCCGGTAGGCCTGTTAGCTTCACCAGACAACAAGACATTGTATGTGGCCGATTGGACCGAAGATCGTATTTATCTATTCGATGCAATGAGCATGAAAGCGCAAGCAGAAATCAAAAGCGGCAAAGCACCTGCCGGCATGGTGATCAGCCCTGATGGAAAAAGTCTCTACATTGCCAATCGTGATAGCAATGATATCGCCGTCATCAACACCACCACTCGTCAAATTAGCCAACGCATCCCCGTTGGCAAACATCCTTTTGGTTTGGCACTGAACAAAAGTGGCACTGAGCTTTATGTTGTTAATGTTTTTAGCAATTCTGTCTCAATCATCAATACCACTAACTTCAAAAGTGAAAGCATTCGTGTAGGTGAGCACCCATACTGCGTCACCCCAAGTAAGGATGGCTTATTTTTACTAGTCACAAACACCCAAGACGATAGCGTATCCATCATTGAATTAGCAAAAAAACAACTCATTGCCACGATTAAAGTGGGAGAAGTGCCAGAGGGCATCAGTGTTGACGAGCAATCCGGCCAAATTTACGTGGCCAATTGGGCAAGCAACCAAGTGAGTGTGATTGATGGGCAAACGTACAAGCTTATCACCCAAATAAAAACCGGCGATAAAAGCCGCGCTTTCGGTCAGTTCATCCTCCCTTCAATCATTAAATAACGGGTTTTTCATCAAAAAATATCGTAAAAAAGGCTAAATTTAGGTAGAGTGCTAAGTTAAGTTTTTTGCAGTATTTTGGTTGTTTTTAGCGTTAAAAGTAGCAAGCTTGATTAAGCAATATCATTTATTTTTGGAGAAATTCGCATGAAAAACGTAATCGCCCTTATCGCTATGGCTTTGTTGCCGCTAACTGCGGCAGCGCATGGCCCAAGCCCACAAAAAGTAGAAAAAGAAATTGTCATCAAAGCAGATCCAGCGAAAGTTTGGGCTTTGGTCAAAGATTTCGGCAACTTGCAAAAATGGCATCCCGCAGTCGCTAGCACCAAGCTAGAAAGCAAAAAAGATGAAAATGGCGACATGCAAACTTACCGCACATTGACATTAAAAGCCGGTGGCACAATCTATGAAAAACTACGTAGTTCTGACGACAAAGACATGCAACTAAAATATGAAATCGTCTCTGGTGTATTACCAGTAGCAGATTACAACGCAAAAATGACAGTGAAGGCAGGTCCTGGTGCTGGTGAAACCACTGTGGTTTGGATGGCGCGCTTCTACCGTGTGTACAAACTCAACCCACCAATCCCTGCGGGCCAAGATGATGAATCTGCGGTGAAAGCAGTGACCGGTGTATTTGATGCAGGTTTACCCGCACTAAAAGCATTGGCCGAAGCTAAATAATTTTCGCTAAGCGTTTCAGGCACTTAAAAAGCCCCGAGTTGTTGGGGCTTTTTTTATTTCCTAAGACTGCTTAGAAGTGCCAAAATACAAGCCTCACTCTTTTCAGATTTAAGCAACGCTATGTCTGCACTCGAAACCATCATCATCGAAACATCTCAGCCAATCAAACATAGTGTCATTTGGCTCCATGGCTTGGGCGCCGATGGCCATGATTTTGCGCCGATTGTGCCTGAACTAGACTCACCCAATACTCGCTTTATTTTTCCGCATGCCCCGCACAAAGCGATCACCATGAACAATGGGTATGAAATGCGCGCTTGGTTTGATTTATTTGGTCTCAGCTTGCAACATCAGCAAGACGAAGCGGGCATGCGTGACATGCAAAAAAGTATCGAAGCCATCATTGCGAATGAGGTGGCGCAGGGCGTGAGTGAGAAAAACATCGTGCTGGCAGGCTTTTCACAGGGCGGAGCGATGGCCTTATTTACTGCACTTCGCTATCCAACAAGGCTGGCGGGCGTATTGGCGCTCTCTACTTATGTGTCGCTCAAAGAGAAACTCTTCGAAGAGGCCACCGCTGCAAACAAAAATATGCCAATTTTGATGGCGCATGGCCGTTTTGATAGCATCATTACCTTAGACACTTGCTTGGTTTCACGGCGCCTATTAGAAAGCCTAGACTACCCTCTCGAATGGCATGAATATCCAATGGCGCATTCTGTATGCGCCGAGGAGATTGATGATATTTCACGCTTTCTAAACAAGGTTTTTAGAGCCGAATAGGTTAAAATGTCATATGATTAAAGATCTCACAGAAACTAGTGCCGAATCCCTTGAGCTGACGTTTGAAGCCGCAGTAACTGAGCTTGAAAGTATCGTCAGACAAATGGAATCCAATCAATTGCCTTTGCAAGATACCCTGGCCGCATTTAAGCGGGGCACCATGCTATTGCATCACTGCCAAAAAACTTTGGCAGACGTTGAACAACAAGTACGCATATTGAGTGATGACGGCAAATCCCAATCACTACAGGCTTACCAAGACCACGATTAACATGGACTTGCACAATGACTTTCAAGGATGGGCAAGCGCCATCCAGCAACGCACTGAACAGGCTTTGGATCAAGCACTGCCAGCCGTGAGCATCATCCCAAATCAACTACACGAAGCGATGCGCTATGCAACCCTGGGGGGGGGGCAAACGCGTTCGCGCTTTATTGGCTCATGCCGCAGGCGAGTTTTGCGGCGCGGATGCCAATAAGATTGATCAAGCCGCCATTGCCGTTGAGATGATTCATGCTTACTCATTGGTGCATGACGATATGCCGTGCATGGATGGCAGGCGGTCAAGCCATTGATTTAGCCAGCGTTGGTCAAACGCTGACGCAAACTGAACTTGAGCATATGCACATCCACAAAACGGGGGCGCTAATTCGTGCCGCAGCTTTACTCGGAGCCTCTAGCGCAAATACCATAGATGAAAAACGCATTGCCGCCATTGATCATTATGCACAATCAATTGGTCTTGCTTTTCAGGTGGTCGATGACATTTTAGATGCCGAAGCGGACACCGCTACATTGGGCAAAACTGCAGGCAAAGATGCGGATAGCAACAAGCCAACTTATGTAACTATTCTGGGTTTGGCCCGTGCCAAAAGCCTGGCGCAAGAACTTTACGCAGCGGCAATTGAGCCGCTTAACGCTTACGGCCTTGAGGCAGCAAGGCTGGTTCAGCTTGCCCAATTTATTACCCAACGAGGCTTTTAATGACGGCTGATTACCCTTTACTCGATCGCGTTAAAATGCCTGAGCAGTTGCGCCAATTATCGCGCAAACAATTGCCAGAGCTTGCGCAAGAGTTGCGTGCGTTTGTAGTAGAAAGCGTCTCGCAAACCGGCGGGCATTTATCCTCAAACCTTGGCGTGGTGGAGTTAACCATTGCCTTGCATTATGTATTCAACACCCCAGAAGATCGATTGGTGTGGGATGTTGGCCATCAAACTTATCCACACAAAATTTTAACCGGTCGTCGTGATGCGATGAGCAACTTACGCAAACCTGGCGGCATCGCAGGATTTCCGCGTCGAGACGAAAGTGTATTTGATACTTTCGGCACGGGTCACTCTAGCACGTCTATTTCTGCCGCACTCGGCATGGCGATTGCTGCGCAACAAACAGGTTCTGATCGCCGTGCAGTCGCAATCATTGGTGACGGCGCGATGACAGCAGGTATGGCATTTGAAGCACTGAACAATGCGGGCGCAATGGACGCAAACTTACTGGTGATTTTGAACGATAACGACATGTCGATTTCACCAAATGTTGGTGCGTTGCAAAACTACTTAGCCAAACTACTTTCAGGAAGCCTTTATACAAAAGTCCGCAAGTCTGGCGAGCGCGTGCTTGGTGTGATGCCGCCAGTATTGGAATTTGCCAAGCGCGCAGAAGAGCACGTTAAAGGCATGGTGACCCCAAGCACGCTATTTGAAGAATTTGGCTTCAATTATATTGGGCCAATTGACGGTCACAATCTCGACACTTTGGTCAGCACGCTAAGCAATATCAAGCATCTACAAGGCCCGCAATTCTTACATATCGTGACTGAAAAAGGCCGGGGTTATGCACCTGCTGAAAACGAGCCTGGCAAGTTTCATGGCGTTGGGAAATTCAACCCTGAAAATGGCTGTGCGATTAGCACTTCAAGCAAAAAGACTTACACCCAAGTATTTAGCGATTGGCTGGTTGACATGGCGGCAAGCGATGAGCGCTTAATCGGCATTACGCCCGCCATGTGCGATGGCTCAGGTATGAATGACTTTGCCGCAGCCTATCCAAAACGGTTTTACGATGTAGGTATTGCCGAACAACACGCACTGACCTTTGCCGCGGGCATGGCTTGCGATGGCTTAAAACCTGTTGTCGCGATTTACTCTACATTTTTACAACGGGCATACGACCAGCTCATCCATGATATTGCGCTACAGAACTTGCCTGTCGTATTCGCGATTGATCGTGCGGGCTTGGTAGGCGCTGATGGTCCGACCCATGCAGGCAGCTTTGATTTAAGCTTCTTACGCTGCATCCCCAATATGATCGTGATGACGCCGAGCGATGAGCAAGAGTGCCGTCAAATGCTGACAACCGCATTTCATCATGATGGTCCAAGCGCGGTGCGTTACCCGCGCGGCGGCGGCCCAGGTGCTGCCATTCAAAACGACCTTAGCGTTTTACCAATTGGTAAAGGCGAAGTCCGTCGTCAAGGCAAAAAAGTGGCTATTTTGGCTTTTGGCAGCATGCTGTCACCTGCACTTACCGCCGCAGAAAAGCTCGATGCAACGGTAGCCAATATGCGCTTTGTTAAACCTTTAGATATTGCGTTAGTAAAAAGCCTAGCAAGTAGCCACGACCTCATCGTGACCATTGAAGAAAACGCCATCATGGGCGGGGCAGGTGCGGCAGTGATGGAGGCCATGCAAGCAATGAACATGACAACACCAATGCTATGCCTTGGCTTGCCCGACAGCTTTATTGAACATGGCGTGCATGAAACCATGTTGGCAGAATGCGGTCTTGATAGTGAGGGCATCGTGACCTCAATTGAGAAAAAATTAACCGAGTGATATACTCAAGTATTAGCAATAAACATTCATAAATACAGGAACCCAATGAGCCAAGACAACAACCTACCTATTGAAGATGTTCAAAATACGCCTGATGTTCGTCATTTGGCCATTGATAAAGTAGGCATTAAATCTATCCGCCACCCTGTGAAGGTGAAAGACAAAACAGGCGGTGTTCAGCACACTGTTGCCATGTTTGATATGTACGTGCATTTACCACACAATTTCAAAGGCACGCACATGTCGCGCTTTGTTGAGATTCTCAACATGAATGAACGTGAAATTTCAGTGGATTCTTTTGAATCGATCTTGCAAGAAATGGTGAAGCGCTTGGAAGCCGAATCGGGCTATGTGCAAATGACCTTCCCTTACTTTGTGAATAAAGCGGCGCCTATATCTGGCGTACAAAGTCTACTTGATTACGAAGTGACATTTATCGGCGAAATCAAACAAGGTAAATTCGACATTACCGTTAAAGTATTGGTGCCAGTGACTAGCCTTTGTCCATGCTCTAAAAAGATTTCAGACTACGGCGCGCACAACCAACGCTCACACGTCACAGTCACTGCACTGATTAACGACTTTATTTGGGTAGAAGACATTATTCGCATGGTCGAAGAACAAGCCTCTTGCGAGCTTTATGGCCTACTCAAACGCCCAGACGAAAAATTTGTCACTGAGCGGGCTTATGACAATCCTAAGTTTGTAGAAGACATGGTGCGCGATGTTGCCGCGGTTTTGAATAATGAAAAACGTATTGATATGTTTGTTGTGGAGTCGGAAAACTTCGAGTCTATTCACAATCATTCGGCTTATGCATTAATTGAAAAAGATAAACGCGTTTAACTAATTTTCAGCATTAAAAAAGCCAGTTCAATTGAACTGGCTTTTTTAATTTAGAGCTTCGCTTTTTTTGGCATCACCCAAATAAAGAACAAACAACCCAGCAAGCCAAAGATACCCGAAATGGTGAACGTCCAACTAGATCCTAACGCCTCCCAAGCATAACCACTCACCAAACCACCAAAAGTGCCGCCCATGCCATAAGAAACGCTGGTGTAAAGCCCCTGCCCTTTTGATTGATGACGACCTTTGAAGTGCTGATGCGTCATCGCCACTGCGGCGGCATGATAAGAACCAAAAGTAGCAGCATGCAAAACTTGTGCAAACAATACGATCCACCACCAATCCACCGCCCAGCCAATTAAATTAAAGCGCACGAAGGCAATGAATAAGCTGACGAGTAAAATATTCTTTAGGCCAAAGCGCTTGGTGAGTTTAGGCATCCACAAGAAAATCAAAATCTCAGCGATGACTCCCAAGGCCCACAACAAACCAACATTTGCTTTACTGTAGCCATGATCAACCAAGTAGATAGAGTAAAAGGTGTAATACACGCCATGCGCGGCTGCCATCATGAAACAAGCCGCTAACAAGGCCAACACTTCGCGCTGACGCATAATCGCCCAAATAGAGCGATCATCCGTATGATGCGGCTCTATTATTGGCTCTGGAATATTGCGAGAGAACACCAAGACCGCTACCATCATGCCGAGCACCGCCCACAGCAATAAACGAATATTGTAGATATCCAATAAATAGCCAAGACCAATCACCGCAACGATAAAGCCTATCGAACCCCACATACGGATATGTCCGTACTTATCAAAGCGATCCCCAAGATGGCCTAGCGTAACGGTTTCAATTAAGGGCAGAGATGCGCTCCAAAAGAAGCTGAGCAACAGCATCACGGCAAACAGCCATGCATAGCTTGTGCTGACAAATACACCAACATACGATAGCAAGCTCAACGCAGATAGCCATTGAATAATAGCAACGCGCCTGCCAAGGTGGTCTGCCAACCAACCCCACAAGCTAGGTGCAAAAATTCTCGCCACTTGAAACAAAGCCATGAGAACAGCAATCTGAAATGGTGCAAAAGCGAGTGATTTTAGATAGAGACTCCAATACGGCGAAAAGGAGCCTACAAATGCGAAGTAAGCAAAATAAAAAGCGGAAAGGCGCCAATAAGGGAGTTGCATATCAGGCCTATAAAAATAATTAGATGTTTTTAAGGCCCGGATTTACATCAGCATTTTGTGCACGATTGCGAAGCGCATGGTCGATTAATACCAAAGCCAACATCGCCTCAACGATAGGCGTAGCGCGTATACCGACGCACGGATCATGACGACCCGTGGTTTGCATCAGCACTGGCTGGCCAGTTTTATCAATGGAGTTGCGCTCTTGTGGAATACTTGAGGTTGGCTTGAAAGCCACATTCACATGAATTTCTTGGCCGCTAGAAATGCCGCCCAAAATGCCGCCGGCATGGTTAGTTGCAAAGCCATTTGGTGTGAGTTCATCACTATGCACACTGCCGCGCTGGGCAATAGACTCAAAACCTGCCCCGATTTCAACACCTTTAACCGCGTTAATACCCATCATGGCATAAGCAATTTCTGCATCTAAACGATCAAAGATAGGCTCGCCCCAACCCACTGGCACACCTTCGGCAATCACAGCAATCTTTGCACCAACTGAATCACGCTCAGCACGCACATTGTCCAAATAAGCCTCAATTTCCGGCATCATCGCCATATTCGGCGTAAAAATTTTATTGTCTGGATGCTGTAAGTCATCCCAACTTGCAAAAGGAATATTGATCTCACCAAGTTGACTCAAGTAAGCACGAATCGTCACGCCATATCGCTGCTTCAACCATTTTTTAGCAATCGCACCAGCGGCAACGCGCACTGCAGTTTCACGCGCGCTTGAACGACCACCGCCACGATAATCGCGAATGCCATATTTTTGGGCGTAAGTGTAATCGGCATGGCCAGGACGGAAAGTGTCCATAATCTTACTGTAATCTTGACTGCGCTGGTCAGTGTTGCGAATTAACAAGCCAATCGGCGCACCTGTGGTTTTGCCTTCAAATATACCTGAGAGAATCTCGACGCTATCTGCTTCACTGCGTTGCGTGACATGACGCGAAGTGCCTGGTTTACGTCTATCCAAATCCACCTGTAAATCTTCTGCCGATAACTCCAAACCCGGAGGGCAGCCATCCACCACGCCGCCAATAGCAGCGCCGTGAGATTCACCAAATGACGTAAGCGTGAATAAAGTACCAATGGTATTACCAGACATGAATTTTCTCTTTAATGAGCGCAATAAATAGACGTAAGTTTACCATAAGCGATTTACCTTCAGGCTAGACTTGCCGCCAAGTGCCCAATGGCAAATCATCCAAGGTATGTTGCCCAATCGCATATCGAATCAATCGTAAAGTTGGAAAACCCACTTTGGCGGTCATTCGGCGCACCTGACGATTTTTACCTTCTGAAATTTTAATCTCCACCCATGTGGTGGGGATGGCTTTGCGCTCGCGAATGGGCGGATTGCGAGGCCATAAATGAGCGGGTTCCGGAATGACTTTCACTTGCGCTGGCGCGGTCACAAAATCACCCAAGTCCACCCCTTTTAAAAGTGGCATTAAATCTGCTTGGGTAGGAGCACCCTCGACTTGCGCCCAATAAGTTTTGATTTCTTTATACTTTGGGTGCGAAACACGGTGTTGAAGTGCGCCATCATCGGTTAAAATAAGCAAACCTTCGCTATCCGTATCGAGTCTGCCAGCGGCATAGACATTTGGGATAGCAATATAATCAGCCAATGTTTCGTGATTTTCGTGTGCACTAAATTGGCAAACCACACCGTAGGGCTTATTGAACAGAATTAACATAAGTATTTGTTTTTTGTTTTTTGTTTTTTGTTTTTTGTTTTTTGTTTTTTGTTTTTTGTTTTTTATTTTTAAAGTTTTAATACATAGGGTCTATTGAGCATGTCATCCAAAATCACAGTTCCAACCTTTGGTGAAAAAATCACCGTTAATGCAGACAACTCTTTGAATGTCCCAAATCAGCCCATTATCCCATTTATTGAGGGAGATGGTATTGGTGTAGATATTACACCGCCGATGCAAAAAGTCGTGGATGCAGCGGTAGAAAAAGCTTACGGCGGTCAGAAGAAAATCGCATGGATGGAAGTATTTGCTGGCGAAAAAGCCACGAAGATGTACGACAAAGATACTTGGTTACCAGATGAAACCATGAAGGCCATTCGTGACTATGTCATCTCCATCAAAGGCCCTTTGACGACCCCAGTGGGTGGCGGCATTCGTTCACTTAATGTGACATTGCGCCAAGAGTTAGATTTGTATGTTTGTTTACGTCCTATTCAATATTTCAATGGTGTTCCAAGCCCTGTGAAGCATCCCGAGAAAACTGACATGGTGATTTTCCGTGAAAACACGGAAGATATTTACGCAGGTATTGAATGGGCAGCTGGCACACCAGAAGCGGAGAAAGTCATCACTTTCTTGAGCGACATGGGCATGCGTAAAAAAATTCGCTTTCCCGAATCTTCAGCCATTGGCATCAAACCAGTTTCAATTGATGGTAGCAAACGCTTAATTCGCAAAGCGATTCAATATGCGATTGATAACAAGCGAAAATCGGTGACCATCACCCACAAAGGCAATATCATGAAGTTCACCGAAGGTGGCTTTAGAGACTGGGGTTATGAATTAGCGAAACAAGAGTTTGGCGCAGTTGAGATGGATGGCGGCCCATGGTGCAAACTACCGAATGGCATCATTATTAAAGACTGCATCGCTGATGCATTCTTACAAGAAATCTTGTTACACCCTAGCGATTATGATGTGGTCACAGCGCTTAACTTAAACGGCGACTATATGTCCGACGCCCTTGCAGCTCAGGTTGGTGGGATTGGGATTGCACCAGGGGCAAACTTATCTGACACAGTTGCGATGTTTGAAGCCACACATGGTACAGCGCCTAAGATAGCTGGCAAAGACATTGCCAACCCAAGCTCGATTATTCTTTCCGCTGAAATGATGCTTCGTCATTTAGGCTGGGTAGAAGCGGCTGATTTAGTGCTTAAAGGCGTAGGCAAAGCAATTAGTGCGAAACGCGTCACACACGATTTCTCTTCGCAAATGGATGGCGCAACACAAGTCGGTAGCGCGCAGTTTGGTGATGAAATTATCAGCCAAATGTAATTAAAGTTTTTAGCTATCCAAAAGAAGGGCTTAACGCGTGTGCTTTAAGCCCTTTTTATTGGGACAAACTGAGTTGAAGTTACCCTAACCCAAGCATGGAGTCACTGAATTACTTTTTTGGTGAGGGGACCAACGCCTTTTCAATTTCCGCCGCAGGATATGCCCCTAACATGCGTTTGCCATCAGCAAAGAAAATGGTAGGCGTGCTAGTCACACCAAGCTTACGCGCTAAAGTCGCCACCTTTTCAAGCGGCACATCACAATTCGCTGTTTTCTTTGGCAGCTGACTATTGAGTGCCCAATCTTGCCAAGCTTTCGCCCGATCAACAGCACACCAAATAGCTTTGGATTTATTGGCGGCATCCGGATGCAATTGCTCTAATGGCATGAGGAATGTGTAAATCGTCACATCCGTTATATTGCTCAATTCGTTTTGTTCTAAACGCTTACAAAATGGGCAATCCGGATCAGAGAATACCGCCATTTTTCGACTTCCATTGCCCTTCACTACTTTGATCGCCTGATCCAAAGGCAGTGCTGAAAAATCAATTTTAGACAAATCCGCCATGCGGTCACCCGTTACGTCCTTTTTAGTTTTTGAATCGACCAAATGGCCTTCGGCGATCAAGAAACTAAACTTTTCATCGGTATAGACAATCTGCCCATTCATATACACTTCATAAAGCCCTGCATAGGGCGTTTTCACAACACTTTCTACCGACATTTTTGGGTAAGCCGCTTCAACGGCTTTTTTGAGTGAGGCCTCATCCGCCCAAACGCTTGCAGCGTAAATTGAGAGAATTGCTGCAATGAGTGATTTTTTTAACATGTTTGTCCTATTAACTTTTCTAGTCGTGTTTTTAAAAGTTTTAAATTAATGCCTGCTTCATCAAAGCGCGTTTGAGTATGGGATGCTTATTGGGCAAGCTTAAACCCCAATTGCGCGCAACTCTCACTAAGGCTTGCTTGCTATCAAAAGCACCATACAAACCATGAGTTAGGCTTTGCATCGACAACACATCCGCTTTTCTAGCGCGTTCATAACGGCGCAATACAAACTGATCGCCAATATCGGCGAATGGATTACGGTCAGCAAGCACTTGAGCCAACTCAATCGCATCACGAAAGCCCAAATTAACACCTTGCCCTGCCATGGGGTGCACTTGATGCGCCGCGTCACCCACTAAAGCCAAGCGATTAGCAATTAAGGCACTCGCCTTCTGCTTGATTAACGGAAATGCCTGCGCCGGGGTAATCACACGCATTTTTCCCAACACATGGCCACCCGTTTGTTCAATAAATTCAGCCAATCCCTCTGGAGTTAACGCCATCAACTTCTCTGAGTGCTTAGTAGAAAACACCATTGAAATTTTATTACCCGCAAGTGGCAACCAAGCCAAAATGCCATCCTCGACAAACCATTGCCTTGCAATATTTTGATGCGGCAAAGTCACTTCAAAATTGGCGACGACACCCACATGCTCGTAAAATGTTTTATGTTGACTCAAGCCTGCATTTTCTCGCACCCAAGAGCTACCGCCATCGGCGCCAACCAATAATTTAGCACTGAGTTGCGTGCCATCAATCAGCGCTAAATGTGCCTCCTGATCGCTCAAATCAAGGGACGCACCCTCTCCAATGAAGACATCAACTTCCAAGGTCTTGAGTTCATCCCAAATGGCTTGTTGCAGGGCATTGCTTTCCAAGATGTAGCCTATGTTATTGGTAAAAGCCTCTTCTGCGTTAAAGGCTAATGGGTCAGGGTTTGTATCTCCCCAAATATGCATCGCCTCGATGGGCGTCACTCTCCTAGCATCCATGTGATGCCAAACACCAAGCGCTTTTAGCCACTCTGCATTACCTGGACTAATTGCATAAATACGACTATCCCAAGCTTCAGCCTTGATTGCAGATGGAATCGGTGTTTTTTTGTCGACCAATGCAACACGGAGGCCTTGTTTGGAAAGAGCAACCGCAGCAGAGGCGCCCACTAGCGAAGCACCTACAATCACAACATCGTATTGCTTGATTGTCGATTGCATTTAACCGCGACTTCCAAAGCTCATTTTTCTTACCAAGCGGGATTTCACCGGCTTTAACAAATGAAGCATGCCTAAACTCATGCCGCGCAAACCAGAAACACCCACAAGATCATTGGAAAACAAGTTGACTAAAAAGTCAGTAAACATCAAACCACGCTGCGTGTCAGTCTTGCGGCTACGTTGATAGGCCCGCATCATGGCATCTTGACCCCAAGAGATGGGCTCTGTTGCAGCAATTAATTGTGCTAACTCACAGGCATCTCGCAAGCCAACATTAAAGCCTTGTCCTGCAACAGGGTGCATCGTTTGAGCTGCATTACCAATCACGACTAGATGCGGTGCGGTCACTGGATTGAGCTGGGAAAGTTTGAGCGGGAAAGTCAGGCGCTTTCCAACACTTAAAAAGTGACCAACACGGTCGCCAAAATGTTGATGCAATTGGCTTAAAAAATCGGCATCTTCCAGCGCCATCACCTTTGCCACCTCGGCTTGCTTTCCAGTCCATACCAAGGAAAAATCTTCACCATTCGGCAGTAATGCCACCGGGCCCATGGGCGTGAAACGCTCATAAGCAATATTGTGATGAGGCAACTCACATTTCACCTTGGTGACTAAGGCATCATGACCGTACATTTTAGTTTCGCGCTGTATACCAGCGATATCACCTAAACTTCGACCACCGTCAGCAAGGACAAGTAAGGACGAGTTTAAGAGGTGTGACTGACCTTGATGATTAAATGCAACCGCCGCTTTTTCCAAGCCAGGATCAATGTGAGTAGCCTCTGCTTCAGCAATAATGGTGACCCCAGTAAACTCTGCGAGCGCCTCATCCAAGGCTCGTGCAAGGACTCCATAAGAAAGCACATAACCCAGCGCAGGCAAATCATGATCCTGTGCTTTAAGTAAACTACGTCCAAAGCTACCACGTTGTGAAATATGAATCGTATTAATCGCAGTCGCTTGGCGCTCTAGTTTTTCCCATACGCCTAACTTTTCCAAAATAGTACGACTGCCATAAGAAAGCGCTAATGCACGTTGGTCTTGGTAAGCCGCGCCCTCAGCGCGTGCTTCCAACATCGTCACTGCAATACCTTTGTGCTGTAAGGTCAATGCGAGTGTTGCACCTACCGGACCTCCACCGACGATGACAACTGGTTCAGTCATGACGCATCAAATCCTCAATCTCAGCCACCGTTTTCGGCGCGGCGTGCGTCATCACTTCGCAACCACCTTCGGTCACAACAACGTCATCCTCAATGCGGATGCCAATATTCCAAAAGTGCTCTGGAACATTGTCTGCTGGCCGAACATAACATCCTGGCTCAACGGTTAAGGTCATTCCTGGTGCTAGCATTTTCCAGCTTCCCAGCTTATCTTTATATTCACCGGCATCATGGACATCCAAGCCGAGCCAATGCCCTGTGCGATGCATATAAAACTGACGATAGCTTCCCGTTTCCAGCACCTCTTCAGCGCTGCCTTTACACAAACCAAAATCAATAAACCCTCGAATGAGCACATCCAATGCCGCCTCGTGAGGAGCGTTCCAATGGTTCATTGGCGAAACTTTTGAAATCGCAGCCGCTTGCGAGGCCAATACCAATTCGTACAAATCTTTTTGTGCTGCACTGAATTGGCCGCTGACTGGAAAAGTACGTGTAATGTCTGAGGCATATCCATCTAATTCGCAACCTGCATCAATTAATAGCAAATCTCCATGATTCAACTTCGCATTGTTCGCGTTGTAATGCAAAGTGCAAGCATTAGCCCCACCAGCCACAATACTGGTATAAGCGGGGGCTTGTGCACCGCTTCGATAGAACTCATGCAAGAACTCTGCCTCAACTTGATATTCCATCATGCCCGGCTTAGTGAACTGCATAGCGCGTTGATGCGCCGCCGCCGCAATATTGGCCGACTGACGCATGGTGTCGATTTCGTACTGTGATTTATGTAAACGCATTTCATCAAGGTGTTTGCGAACATCTACTACCGCATCGGGGGCGCTAAGCCCAGTTCGCGCTTGAGAGCGCAGGGCGTTCATCCAAGCGGTCACACGGCCATCCCAAGCGGCATCTGCGCCCAAGTTATAAAAAAGCTTAGATTGATTGGCAAGCAGTTTAGGCGCCATTTCATCAAGCTGTTGAATAGAATAAGCTTCATCAATGCCGAACTCAGTCACCGCCGCAGTGGGGCCGTAACGGAATCCATCCCAAATTTCTCGCTCCATATCTTTGTCACGGCAAAAAAGGATTGTTTTTGGGTTGGCGCCAGCAACAACAAACAACACCGACTCAGGCTCTTTAAATGCAGAAAGATAATAAAAGTAACTATCAAAACGGAAGGGATAATGACTGTCACGATTGCGAATCAGCTCATGGGAAGTTGGGATGACTGCAACTCCTTCGCCCATCAACTTAATTAACCTTTGGCGTCTGAGCGCAGCTTCCTGAATACAATGTTTCATTATTTAAAGACTTTTCTATAATAGAACTACTTGGGCTTACGAAGCACCCAATAAGTTTCACCCGGCCAAGAAGGAAACATGCCTCCAAACCATAAATTAAACTTGAACCACCATTGATAATTTTCTAGGAAAAAGCCTTTTTTACGCATGAAGAAAGCGCCCGACAACAGCTCTACTTGCAAGCCACTCTCTGCCGCCATATTTCTTACGCGCGCTGGAGAAAACACGCTGACATGTCCATATTTTTTAGCGCTTGGTCGAATTTTTGCTTCTCGCTTGGCCTCAAGACATTTCGGCAATGAAGGAAATCCACCGATCATAATGCCGCCCGGCTTTAGATTCTTCATCAGCTTTTTGACTAGCACCTCAGGCTCAAAAAGGTGTTCAAGGACGTGCAACAAAATCATTGCATCATAGGTTTTATCACTCAAGCTAAACTCAGGACTCTCTAGGTTCACTTCATAAAACTGGCCATAGCCAGCTTTAATTAGCAATTCCTTTTGGACAATCACGTCCACTGCGTCCCAACTTGCAAACTCGACTTGCTCTCCACCATTCGCTGCGGCACCTTTAACAAATCCCAACATTTGCCCGACATCTACGCCAATCTCGCAAACATCCATGACAGCGACTTGCTTAGATTGATTTCGTAAAAAATGATACATAAACCAATATCTCACCAACCGAATTGGATAGTGGATGGCTTTTACTTCCTCGGGAATGCCGTAATGTCTATCCTGAAATACTGGATTGTTTTTTAAAAAATTCATGTCCCAAGACAATTGCGGCAATGCCATCAGAAATCTCCTACCTATCAAATTATAATGATGAAAAATTGATCAGCTCGTCGAGCTGATGAAGTCGTTCAGGTGTTCCTATGTCATGCCAAACGCCTTGGTAATACTCACCACTCACCAGCCCGTTTGACATGGCAGCCTTTAACAAAGGTGCTAATTTTGCGGGCTGGCCTCGCTGAATACCAACAAATAATGTTGGATGGTAAACCCCAACACCAGAAAATGTCAGTTTCCGTGCACCCGCTTCAGCCACTTTGCCAGAGCTGACTGCAAAATCCCCATGCGGATGCTGTGGTGGATTATCCACCATCACCAAGTGCGCCAAGTTAGGTGACGAGAGGCTCAAACGATCAAAATGAATGTCAGTAAACACATCGCCATTGACTACCAAAAATGGCGTGTCTCCCAACAAAGGCAGGGCATTTGCAATTCCGCCGGCTGTTTCTAAGGCAATGCTTTCTGGGCTATATTGAATATTGAGCCCCCAAACACTGCCATTTCCTAAGGCTTGTTCAATCTGCTCACCAAGATATGCGTGATTAATCACAACATCTTTAAAACCAAGCGTTGATAAACGCTCTAAATGCCAAACAATCAGCGGCTTGCCTCCCACCAGCAAAAGCGGCTTGGGGGTATGGTCAGTCAATGGGCGCATTCGCTCCCCTCGCCCGGCCGCTAAAATCATGGCTTTCATTAGAACGTGTAACCGGCTTTTAGCTCAACGCCAGCTAACTGATCGAGCAAACGGAGCATCGGTTTTAATTCAATATAGCGGTCGCAAACACGGCGCAGATAATCCATCACCAACGGCATATCTTTCAAATAGCCGTCTTTACCATCGCGATGGTAAAGTCTTGCAAAGATGCCAAGCACTTTGATATGGCGCTGCGCGCCCATCCATTCAAAATCACGGTAAAAATCTGCTACATCTTCTGGCACAGGCAAACCCGCTTTCCTTGCAGACTGCCAATAGCGGACTACCCAATCTAACACCTGGTCTTCTTCCCAGCTTATATAGGCATCTTTGAGCAATGACACCAAATCGTAAGTAATTGGCCCATATACCGCATCCTGGAAATCCAAAATGCCCAAATCATGAGAGCCACTTTGCACCATCAAATTACGTGAATGATAATCACGATGCACATAAACTTTTGATTGCGCCAAGATGTTGGCATTCAGCAAATCAAAAGTTTTTTTCATAGTTTGTTGCTGCGCACCAGTCAGCGTGACATTCAAATGCTTAGTCAAATACCAATCTGGAAATAACTCCATCTCACGAGTCAGCAGTGCTTCGTCATACGCTGGAAAAACATTCGGCTTACTTGCTAGCTGCATAGTCACCAAAGCATTACTCGCATCTCGATATAAATCAGCCGCGACTTCTAGGCCATTTGGCGCTTGAAGCGCGCTTAAAAAAGTCGTATTGCCTAAATCGGAGAGCAATAAAAACCCATGCGAAATATCTTGCGCAATGACTTTGGGCACATTCAATCCAGCGTCCGCAAACACTTTTGCCACATGCACGAATGGGGTGCAATCCTCTTGAGGTGGCGGGGCATCCATCGCGATGTAAGTAAGCTCATTGATCGTTACCCTAAAATAACGCCTAAAGCTGGCGTCTGCGGAGGCAGGCTCAATTTGATAGGGAGCGTTTTTCAAGACTACGGCCAACCATGCGTTTAACTGCTGCAATCGTTCCAATTTAGATATCCATCAACATAATTATTTAGGGCTAAAAACGCTTAAACAGGCATTTTTATTGTTCAAAAAAGCTAAAAAAACACATCTTTAAGCTATCATACGAAGATGATGAAAAACGTGTTTGAAACTCTATTTGCTGTGCGATTTTATCACCCAAAAAGAAACCCGCGCTCACTTTAATATCCGCGAATACTAATATTGAAATTTATCTCATTTATTTTTACTGCAATGCTCGCCATCTTGAGGCCTGAACTCGCTTGTGCCGAGGATGCCAAGCTGACTGAAAACAACACGAATAACGATAATCCAATTGCGCTAAAACTTGACCAAGTGATGCTACCCATCACAGCTCCCTCTGATAGCGAAAAGCAAGCCTCCATTCCAAAAGTGGATTTGCGCATCAAGTTACGCATGAGTAAAAGCATCAACAATTTTGACGTACTCAACAAAACAACTGATATTGCTGAAATTGATCCACTCACATTTAAAAAACAAGCAGATGCCGAAAACGAGATGCTTGCCAACGGTGGAGTAATTATCGAGGGGGATCGACTAGAAGTTCAGCTTGATAGAACCATGACTTCTTTGGGTAATGCATCTCTAAAAACAGGCTCCAACGTCATTCTTGGCGACCGGATTGAGTTTGACTCACAAAATCACGCTACGCACTCAGCTGGGCACGCCTCTATGGAAGGGCCAGACAGCCTGGTCAAAGGTCCGTCATTTCATCTCAATATTGATGACAATACTGGCGAGATGCCTAACGCCTCTTTCTTTATGTACAAACCACTCATCAAGATTTCTCCTTTAGGGGCTTTGGGAGACAAACTTTACGGGCAAAATCCAGGCTTGAATAATGATCTTTTATCTGGTGTGGTCGATCGCAACATGATGCCAGTCAATGGAGAAACTAAGCCAGTCCTAGGTCTAGAAAATACAGACAATACTGAAGCGAAAAAAGTAAGCTCACGCGGCGATGCCGAAATGCTATTTTTCGAGGGCGACTCCAAGAAGCGATTGCTTAAATCTCGCTACACCACTTGCGAAGTCGGCTCTGACGATTGGTATATCAAATCAGGTCAGCTTAAAATTAATGACGAAACCAAAACAGCCGTTGCTACGAATGCCACTGTTGAATTTAAAGGCGTGCCTATTTTGTATACGCCTTGGATTAATTTCCCATATGCCAATCAACGAAAATCAGGATTACTAGCGCCCACATGGGGCACCACCACAAAGAGTGGCTTTGAGGTATTAACACCTTTTTATTGGAACATTTCACCCAACATGGATGCCACCATTGCCAGTCGCTATTTGAGTAAGCGAGGCCTTCAGGGGCAAGGTGAGCTTCGTTACTTGGAAGAAAACTATGCCGGTATTCTAGCGGCTGAGTATTTGCCTTCGGACGACATCACGAATAATCAGCGTTATTTTGCAAAAATTAAACATCAGCATAATTTTGGCGATGGATGGACAGCTGGCATTGATGCACAAAAAGTCTCCGACGATCAATATTTTTCAGATCTATCCACTCACATTATTACCACCAGTAAAGTCAACTTACTCCAACAAGCTAATATCAATTACGCTGGCGACGTTTGGCAATTTGGTGCCTTGGCACAAAAGTACCAAACACTCGATAAAATTTCATATCCATACCAACGCATGCCTCAGATGACACTTAATGGGTCCAAAGATTGGGATTGGGGCACAAGTCGCATACAAAACCAGTTAACGCGCTTTGAATCTGACCCAAGTTCAAGCCGAGCCGTGAAGGCTGGTACCCGCTTTAGCACTTACCCAAGCATTAGCATCCCCATGGTCAGGCCTTATGGTTATATCACGCCAAAAATTGGAATTAATTACACAAGCTACAGCTTGGATAGCATCGATCCTTTATCGGCATCCGCCTATGATAAAACGGCTGACCGTACCTTGCCGATTGTGAGCTTAGATAGTGGATTATTCTTTGAGCGTGACACGCGAATTGTCAGCAGAAACTACACGCAAACATTGGAACCAAGGCTTTTCTATGTTTACATTCCATACCAAGATCAATCACGCCTGCCTGTGTTTGATACCGGCATTGCCGACCTCAACATGGGAACAATGTTTATTGAAAATCAATACACCGGTGGCGATCGTATTAATAACGCCAACCAGATGAGTATGTCTTTAAGTTCGCGCCTCATTGATGCCAATACCGGCGAACAACGATTTGCGACATCCATTGGACAACGCTTTTATTTTGAAGACCAAAAGGTAGGTTTGCCTAACGAAGTTTTACGCTTTGGAGCTAGCTCCGACATTGTGGCCGCAGCAACTGCAAGGCTCGTGAATAAATGGAATATTGACGCTGCTTGGCAATATAACAACAACACAGGCGAGACAGTGAAGGGCAATATCGGCACAAGATACAATCCGGAACCCGGCAAAGTGCTCAACTTAAGTTATCGTTTTACACAAAACAATCTAGAGCAAATTAACGCCTCAACACAATGGCCCCTGGGCCGAGGCTACTATGGTTTGGCGCGGGCAAACTACTCCATTCGTGAAGGCTCAATGATCGAAGGCCTTGCAGGGATTGAGTATGATGCAGGCTGTTGGCAATCTCGATTCGTTGTTCAGCGCGTACAAACCGCAACAGCCGATGCTAACTTTGCGATGTTTTTCCAATTAGAGCTTGGCGGAATCGCATCGATCGGTTCAAATCCGCTACAATTGATTAATCGAAATATTCCTGGCTACAAGAGCAGTGGCCTTCTCCCTGATAATTATCGACAACTATACAATGAGTAAAATGCAAAAAATCATTAAATTAAAACAGTCATTCGCCCTTTTGATTGGTCTGGTTTTGCTGACGTCAGTAGTGCACGCTGAGTCGGACAAAAAAACTGAAATCGTCAAAATGGATCGCATCGTTGCTATTGTTGATCAAGTAGTGATAACAGAAAAAGAGTTAGCTGACCGCATTAAAAGCGTGACTGCCCAATTAGAAAAACAAGGTACAGAACTTCCACCACCAACAATTCTCGAAAAGCAGATTCTTGAGCGGATGATTACAGATAGATTGCAGTTGCAATTTGCCAGCCAAACTGGCCTGCGCATTGATGACAACCAGTTAGATAAAACCATCGAACGTATTGCTGGGCAAAATAAAATGGACATCCCCGCATTTAAAAAAGCTTTACTCGACGATGGTATTCAATACCGAAAATTTCGTGAAGACATCCGAAACGAAATTACCCTAGCCCGCTTGCGCGAACGTGAAGTTGACAACCGCATTAATATTACAGAATCTGAAATTGACAGTTTCATTTCACTCCAGTCAGCCTCAAACACCTCAGACGAGTATGAAATTGCCCATATCTTAATTCGTGCGGCCGAAGATACCGCCCCAGAGGATTTGAAAAAACTTCGCGCAAAAGCAGAAGATGCGCTAGCGCAACTGCAATCAGGAAAAGACTTCGCAAAAATCTCAGCAGGCTTCTCTGATGCCCCGAACGCCCTCGAAGGCGGCAGTCTTGGCTGGAAAAATGGCGCGCAGATTCCAGCGTTATTTCTTGAAGCACTCAAACCACTGAAAGCTGGCGAGATGAGTCAAATCCTTCGCAGTCCAAATGGCTTTCATATTCTCAAGGTCACCAATCGTCGCGGCGGTTCATCGCCCCTTGTGGTTAATCAGACGCATGTCCGCCATATCCTCATCAAATTCAGTGAAATTGTCTCTGAAAAAGACGCACTTACCCGAATGGCAAGCATTAAAGAGCGTCTAGATAACGGAGAAAAATTTGAAGATTTAGCTCGCCAATACTCGGATGATGGCTCAGCGAAAAGTGGTGGCGACTTGTCTTGGGTGAATCCTGGGGATACGGTGCCCGAGTTTGAAAAAACTATGAACGTATTAGCGCTTGGTGAAATTAGCAACATCATCAAAACGCAATTCGGCTTGCACGTTATCCAAGTTCTGGAACGACGCAATCAAGACATGTCCAAAGAGGCTGCCCGCATCAAAGCCAGACAAGAGATTCGTGCCAGAAAATCTGACGAAGCTTATCAAGACTGGGTGCGCGAACTCCGCGACCGCGCCTTTGTTGAATTAAGACTCGAAGATAAGTACTAAGCGTCAAACCTCAACGTGGCAAAGATTTTACCTCGCATCGTTATTACCGCTGGAGAACCAGCAGGCATAGGTTTAGATTTATGCGCCATGTTGGCACATCAAGCCATTGCCGCCAACATCGTAGTGATTGCCGACCAGGAAGCTTTGTTAGCTCGCGCTAAAGCACTCAACATCCACTTGGGCGTTCAAAACTACCAAGCTGACCAAGCGCCATCTTTTCATGTTGGCAATGGAATGATAACCGTTTTGCATCAAGCCACAGCCCAGCCTGTGATTCCAGGTATTTTAAATAAAGCCAATAGCGCTTATGTTCTCGATACGCTATCTACCGCGCTTCAAGGGTGCCAGCAGAACCACTTTGATGCGATGGTGACAGCACCTGTTCACAAAGGCATTATCAATGAGGCAGGTATTGCTTTTACTGGCCATACTGAATATTTAGCTGAAGAAACCAATACGCCACAAGTTGTGATGATGCTCGTTGGTGGAGAGATGCGTGTCGCGCTTGCCACCACGCATTTGCCGTTGACTCAAGTGAGTGCAGCGATTACGGCAGAGAGTTTAACCAATACCATTCGCATTTTATATGCCTATCTCGTTCAAAAATTTGGCATCACAGCCCCTACCATCATGGTGGCTGGACTCAATCCGCACGCGGGCGAAGGTGGCTACTTGGGCGAGGAAGAAATCAAAACCATTACCCCTGTGCTAGAAAATCTTCGTGCTGAAGGCATGAACTTAGTTGGTCCAATGCCAGCAGACACGATGTTTTCACAAAAAAACATCGCGCACACTGATGCATTTTTAGCGATGTATCACGACCAAGGATTGGCTGTACTGAAGCACGCAAGCTTTGGTGAGGGCGTCAACGTCACACTTGGCTTGCCTATCATTCGCACATCAGTGGATCATGGCACAGCTTTAGATTTGGCTGGTAAAGGTAACATCGAAATTGGCAGCCTACTTGCTGCCATTAACCTTGCCATTGAGTTGGCTCACACAAAAAACAATCAAGCCGCATGAAACATATTGCCAAAAAACGCTTCGGCCAAAACTTCCTGACCGATCAAGGCGTAATTTATAGCTTAGTGGAAGCCATCTCCCCAAAATTAGATGACTTATTGGTAGAGATTGGACCAGGCCTTGGCGCGCTAACACAGCCACTGCTTAAAAAACTAAACCATTTACATGTGGTTGAAATTGACCGAGACATTATTGCTTGGATGGAAAGCTTTTATCCCAAAGACAAACTGACCATTCATAATTCTGATGCACTCAAATTTAATTTTGCAGAACTTGCGACACTCAGCCCTGATCACAAAATTCGCGTCACCGGCAACTTGCCTTACAACATCTCTACGCCAATTCTGTTTCACTTACTAGAGAACGTCAGCAGCATTATCGATATGCACTTTATGCTGCAAAAAGAAGTCGTTGAGCGCATGGTAGCTGCTCCTTCAACATCGGAATACGGCAGACTTTCGGTGATGCTGCAATATCGACTCAAGATGGATTATTTAATCACGGTACCGCCAGAAGCCTTTGACCCAGCCCCTAAAGTGGAGTCGGCTTTTGTGAGATGTGTACCGCATCAAGCTCTCCCCTTCCCAGCTAAAAATGAAGCATTATTTGGCAAAATTGTGACAGCCGCTTTTGGTCAACGTCGCAAAACTTTACGCAATACACTTAAAGAGTATTTAGATGATGCCGGCTTTAATGCTGTTGGTATCGACTCTGGACTTCGAGCAGAAAATTTATCGGTCGAACAATTTGTGTCGATTGCTAACTTTCTAGCCTGATATAATTTCACCCCTTTATGCAAACAACCCACACCATCAGGAGATAAACATGCGTGTAATTCTGCTAGGCGCACCTGGCGCAGGCAAAGGCACTCAAGCCACATTCATTAAAGAAAAATTTAACATCCCACAAATCTCAACGGGTGATATGTTGCGTGCGGCTGTTAAAGCAGGCACGCAATTGGGTTTGGAAGCAAAAAGCTATATGGATAGCGGCGGCTTGGTGCCGGATGCCGTGATTATCGGTTTGGTATCTGAACGCATCAAAGAAGCAGATTGCGCCAATGGCTTTTTATTTGATGGCTTTCCACGCACCATCCCTCAAGCGGAAGCGATGAAAGCTGCGGGTGTCGATATTGATTACGTGGTTGAAATCGATGTCCCTGATGAGGCTATTGTAGAACGCATGAGCGGTCGTCGTTCACATCCAGCGAGCGGCCGTACTTATCACGTTAAATTTAACCCACCTAAAGTGGCTGGCAAAGATGATGTGACTGGTGAAGACTTAGTACAACGAGAAGATGACCACGAAGCAACGGTATTAAAACGCCTAGAGGTTTACCATAGCCAAACAAAACCTTTAGTGGATTACTACGTAAGCTGGGCTAAAAGTGGTGCAACTGGTGCGCCTAAGCACGTGTTTGTGCCGGGTCTTGGCGAGATGAATACCATCCGCGATCAGATTTTCGCGGCGCTCAAATAAGTAATTACTTTTTTTATTCCAAAAAAGTAGAGTAGTTTTTGACAAGGGCTCGCCAAACCCATAAAATGGCGAGCTTGCTTAATTGCAAGGTAATAGGATGGTGATGTAGCTCAGCTGGTTAGAGCGATGGATTCATAATCCATAGGTCGAGGGTTCGAGTCCCCCCATCACCACCACTCAGTTTCAAGCCTAGTCAGGTTAGTTGGAAATCCTTTTCAACTCAGAATTTTTTCCGAAATGGTATTTAAAATGTCTGATGACCAATACCTTACCGTCGAAGATCACAATAGAGATGTCACCGGCTTAACCTATATTTACCCGGTGGTTTCACGTCGTGCTGGCGGTGTCTCAATCGGCATCAATCTGAATATCAACAATGCGTGTAATTGGCGATGTGTCTATTGCCAAGTCCCCAATCTTACACGCGGCACACCGCCCCCCATTAATCTTGAATTGCTCGAAAAAGAGCTTCGTGATTTTTTAAAGTACATCGTGCATGGCGATTTTATGTTGCGCTATGTTGCGGAAGGCGATCGCCAGACTCAAGACATTGCATTTGCAGGCAACGGCGAACCCACCAGTGCAAAAGAATTTCCAGCGGTCCTTGGCATTGTTGAAAAGCTGTTGAACGAATTTGATTTGCTGAATCCTGGCTTGGCGCATCCGATAAAAGTACGTTTAATTACCAACGGTAGCTTAATGGATAAACCGCATGTGCTTGAAAGCATGCGTCATCTGGCAAAAATCAATGGTGAAGTTTGGTTCAAGGCAGATGCTGGCACCGCTGAAGGTGTTGCAAAGATTAATGATGTGAATATCAACATTGCTAGCGTGATTAAGCGCATCAAAGCTTGCGCTGACGCTTGTCCAACCTTTGTGCAAACTTGCATGGTTGCGATTGATGGTAAGCCTCCAACAGAGATCGAAGTAGATGCCTACATTGCGCTCCTGGCTGAGGTGAAAGATGTCATTCAAGGCGTACATTTGTATGGCCTAGCCAGGCCATCCATGCAAGCTGAAGCTCCAAGACTGACGCGGCTTTTGCCAGAATGGCTAGAAGGCGTTGCTAATAAAATTCGAGCGATTGGCTTGAAGGCTTTTGTAAGCCCGTGAGCGCGTTCATTGAGAAGCTTAATGAAGTGACCTTCATTGAGTGACAAAAAGCAGGCAATAAAAAAGGCACAGGATACTGTGCCTTTTTCGTTTTAAGCTAGTTTGTCATTGAGACATGACGTCTCAATGACAAACTAAAACATCGCTTAAATCTCGTACTGTGGACGACCTGCTTCTGGCCAATCCAAGTGGTAGAACTGACCACGTGGCTGATCAACACGCTCATAGGTGTGCGCACCGAAGTAATCGCGCTGTGCTTGCAGCAAGTTAGCTGGTAGCACTGCACTGCGGTAGCCATCATAGTATGAAAGCGCTGCGCAGAAACCTTGAGCAGGAATACCGTTGGTCACTGCTAGGGCAATCACTTTACGCCAACCAGCTTGACCGTCGTTCATTGCTTGCGTGAAGTATGGATCGAGCATCAAGTTTTTCAAACGTGAATCAAGCGCATAAGCATCCGTGATTTTTTGTAAGAAACGAGCGCGAATGATACAACCACCACGCCAGATTTGAGCGATTTCACCGAAGTTCAATTTCCAGTTATAAGCCACTTGTGCCTTATCAATCAATTGGAAGCCTTGTGCGTAAGCGCAGATTTTTGAGCAATACAAAGCGTTTTTAATCGCTTCAATAATTTCTTTCTTATCCGCTTCCGTTTTGATCACTGGGCCTTTAAGAATCTTGCTTGCTTCAACACGCTCCTCTTTCAAGCTTGAAAGTGCGCGTGCATATACCGCTGCTGCAATCGCATTCGCTGGCGCACCTAACTCAAGCGCATTGGCTGCAGTCCACTGACCTGTGCCTTTTTGACCTGCAGCGTCCATCACCATATCAACTAAGAAACCCTTACCCATTGGGTCTTTTTGTTGCAGAATATCGCCAGTGATTTCAATCAGGAAGCTTGATAATTCACCCTTGTTCCAGTCTTCAAAGATCTTACCGATTTCGCCAGCAGTCATGCCGAGCAAATTCTTCATCAGCCAGTAAGCTTCGCAAATCAATTGCATATCGATATATTCAATACCGTTATGCACCATCTTCACATAATGGCCCGCGCCATCTGGGCCGATGTATTCAGCACAAGAGAAACCGCCTTCAACTGGCTTACCTGGTGCGCCGCCTTCAAGTGGCACACCAGTTTTTGGGTCAACTTTAGCGGCAATATCGCGCCAGATTGGCTCTAAGCTCGCCCATGCTTTGCGTGTGCCAGATGGCATCAAGCTTGGACCGAAACGTGCCCCCGTTTCGCCACCAGAAACGCCTGAGCCGATAAATTCAATGCCCTTGGCGGCTAATTCTTTTTCACGACGAATCGTGTCTGTCCATAAAGCATTACCGCCATCAATAATGATGTCACCTTGCTCTAAGAATGGAAGCAACGCATTGATGGTGACATCTGTTGCACTACCTGCTTTTACTAACAATACAATCTTACGTGGACGCTTAATGCTCAACACGAAAGAAGCTAAATCCGCATGACCAACCACATTTTCATGTGAGGGCTCATTTTTCTTACACTCTTCAATAAAATTCACCATTTTTTTCGGGTCACGGTTGTAAACCGCAATGGTGTAGCCATGATCGGCAATATTGAGGGCAAGATTTTGCCCCATCACAGCAAGGCCAACGAGGCCAATATCAGCATTTTTGGTGGTCATTTTCTTCTCTTTTGGAGTTGTTTAATGGATGCGATCTGGATTGCCCAAACCGACAGAGCCGAAATTATAAATCGGATTTGCTTGGAAAGCGCGTTAGATAAAGAAAAACTTCAACAAAATTATTATTTTTATCAACTACACATGAGAAACAGTTAAAAACTAATTGTACAAACCCTCAAGCAATCACTTTCTTTTATCTATCATCTCGCCCTATAATAACTTTTGAAGTAGTTAAAACAATGATTATATTTGTATGCATTTTGAATAAAAAACGACACATTCAGTTTTTCATATTTTGGCTAGTTGCTTTACAGCTTATCTCGCCATTTTTGCACGCCCATGTATTTGGGATTGGCGCTGTAGAAAATACCCCTGGCATCCATATTCATTTAGATGAAATCGAATCTGCTGCGAAGCAAGATTTTCAAACAGCCACCATCCACAACGAAGTACTTTCCGAGCAAAGTGTTGGTGTATTGACAGGGGTGAATGAAAAGTTTGAATTTGAATCCCTGATCCCATTTTTATTTGTATTGAGCGCACTGAGTCTTTACTTAGTTTACGTTAGGCGCTTCTACGCGCCATCTTCGGCCCCTGTTGTTAAGCCACACTTCAAACGCACCTCCCCGCCTCGCGCACCACCATCACACTATTAATCCCTAGGCGGCGTTGCCGTTTTAGCCAAGCATCTAGATGCTTGGCGTTCGTATTAATAGGAGTGATTTTATGTTTCCGAAGTTTGAACTGATGCATCCATGGTTTTTACTATGGGCTTTATATTGTTTGTTGTTCAATACGCCAGCCTTTGCTGAGTCAGATGAACACGACCATGATTTGCAAATAAGCGCTCAACTTAGCCTACACGACTTAGTCGAGAAAACCATTGTGCGTTATCCAGATAGCGCTTTATTGGCGGCCAAAAAAATTGAAATCGAAGCAAAGTATAAAAGAGCGAGTGGGCTTCTTCCTGCAACACCGGCGATAGGCCTACTGAACCGAAACGACGCTGCAACCTCGAATCGAGGGGAGCGCGAATGGGAAAGTGAACTTGAATTGCCGATATGGCTGCCAGGTCAAAGAGCCGCCCGTGAAGCCCTTGCTCGTGATGCCGCCCTTGGATTTGTCGATACAAAAGCAACGCTTAATCTTCAAGTGGCTGGCATGGTTCGCAATGCACTCTGGGACATTGCGATGGTGACCCATCAAGCAACACTTGCAAAAAGTCGTCATGTGACTTCACTGGAACTTCTGTCTGACGTTGAAAAACGGGTAAAGGCTGGGGACTTAGCAAAAACAGATCGTATGCTGGCACAAAACGATGCCTATCAAGCGGAGACTTTTTTACTGCGTGCACAAGCAGAAATTAAACATGCGCAATATCGATACAAACTACTGACAGGACTCAACACACTCCCTGAATATTTTTCTGAGCAGCAGTCCAAAACAATACTTGATGACAACCATCCCGCCCTGAGGGATGCCTCAAAGAAAATATTAGTCGCTGACGATGAGAGAAGTTTAATTAAAGTCGAGCGTCGTTCAAACCCAACGGTTTCCATTAGTGCTAGAACGCAGCGTGGTGCCTTTGATAATCAAATTAACGAAACAATTGGTTTGAGGCTAAGAATTCCTTTTGAAACGGAAGCACAAAGCGCACCGTTAATGGCGATCGCTGAAATGAACTATGCAAAAAATCAGGCCGACGCTCAGCATTTACGTTATGCCTTGGAGGCAGCATTCCATGAAGCTGAACATAATTTAAATGTGACAAAGTCAGAGCTTGAGATCACAACAAAACAACATGCCAATGCACAAGAGAGTTTACGCCTTGCCAAAAAAGCCTTTGCCCTAGGCGAGACCGATTTAGTGAATCTTTTACGTGTGCAAGCCTCAGCTTATGAAGCAGAGCGAGCGATGAAACAACGTCAAATTCAATTGCAATGGGATACCGCGCATTACAATCAAGCTGCCGGAGAAATGCCATGAGCCAACCAAAAAAATCTGGAAATACTATGTCTACCCCTATCAAAAATACGTGCTTTTTTACGGCCACAATCCTGCTATCGATATGCTTGAATATTGCCAACGCTAGCGAAATAATCCACATTACCCCATCACAAATAAAAACGTTAGGGATAGCAACCGCCCCGATCGTCGCCAACCAAAATGCGAGCAGCCAGCATTTACCAGGTGAGATTGTGGTGCCGGTCGATCAAGCACGTTTGATTAGCGCGCCGCAGTCTGGTCTGATTGATCAAATGTTTGTCGCGACGGGTCAGCGCGTTAAACAAGGGCAAGCGCTTGCCCATCTCAGCAGTCCCGATTTAGTTGCATTGCAACGAGATCACCTGCAAGCACTTTCCCAACATCGCCTTGCGCAACAATCCCTTAATCGAGATGCAGAACTATACAAGGATGGCATTATTGCTGAACGTCGCTACCTCAGCACACAGAGCACCCATGCTGAAGTCAATGCATTACTCGCTCAGCGCCGACAGGCACTCAAATTATCTGGCATGAGTTCGCAAGCCATTAAAAGTCTAGAGACTCACGGTAATTACACGAATGGCATCACCTTGAGTGCGCCGATTGATGGCATGGTACTTGAGCAAATGGTGACCGCTGGGCAACGTGTTGATAGCGCTATGCCGATTTACCGCATTGCTAAACTCTCACCGCTTTGGTTAGAAATGCGTGTTCCTTCACAACTACTGAACGGCATGCAAGTTGGGATGCGCGTTAGCGTTTCTAACACAGAGGCCAGCGGAAAAGTGATCGCCATCGTGCCCAACGTCAACAAATTAGATCAAACCGCTTTGGTGAGAATATTGATCACAAATGGCACATCTGCTTTAGCACCCGGACAGTTAGTTGAGGCAGAAATTGCTCAACCAATCAATCAGAAATCCTCAAGCTTTAGCATATCAAAACGCGCGATTGTGCAAATTAACGATGCCAAACATAGCAATCAAACACTTGTTTTTGTTCAAACAAAAAAGGGCTTTGAAGCCCGTTCAATTAAAGTACTCAACAACAACGGCAATCAAGCTTTTATTTCTGGTGATTTCATAGGCAATGAGCATTTAGTCGTCTCTGGCACCGCAGCGCTGAAAGCAAAAATGCAGGGCATTGGCGGAGACGAGTGATGTTAAATTCAATTATTCAAGCCTCCATGAAAGGCCGACTCGTTGTGATGCTCTTCATTGTTGGTCTAGTCGGTGGTGGCCTTTATTCAGTTCAAAACTTGCCAATTGATGCGTTTCCTGACGTGTCTAACACCCAAGTTGAAATCATTATCAAATCTCCAGGGCTCACGCCAGAGGAAATGGAAGCACGTATTACAGCGCCGGTGGAGGTGGAAATGCTGGGCTTACCCAAGCAAACGATGCTGCGTTCAATTGCAAAGTTTGGACTAACGGACATCACCATCGACTTTGCCGATGGCACCGATATTTATTGGGCACGTCAGCAGGTGTCGGAGCGGCTCAATAATGTATGGGGCAATTTGCCTGCGGAGATTACTGGCGGCATTGCACCCATGACCACCCCGCTTGGGGAAATGTTTATGTTCACGATCGAAGGAGATCACTTATCACTTGATGAACGTCGAAGCTTGCTAGACTGGGTCATTCGTCCGCAATTACGAAGTGTGCCAGGGGTGGCTGATGTCAACGCTTTGGGCGGATTAGTGCGTAGTTTTGAAATCACACCAGACCTAGCCAGAATGTCAGCTCGCGGGATCACACACGATGATTTACAACAAGCACTCGAGCGTAATAATCGCAACGATGGGGCTGGCCGATTAAACGAAGGTGAAGAGTCATTAATTGTTCGTGCTGAAGGACGTTTTAACAATTTAGACGATGTACGAAATACCGTGATTAAAGCTTATGCTGGCAATCCGATTAGAATTAGCGATGTCGCGAGCGTTAAAATTGGCGCATTAACCCGATATGGTGCCGTCAGCAAAAACGGTAAAGGGGAAACCGTTGAGGGCTTGGTGCTTGGTTTGCGCGGCGCGAATGCAAGACAGGTCGTTGACAATGTGCGTGATCGCTTAGCAGAAATTCAACTTACGCTCCCCAAAGGCGTTACCACAAAAGTTTTTTATAACCGTGGAAGTTTAGTAGACCGCGCAATCAGTGGGGTGTCTAAAGCACTACTTGAAGCGATTGTGCTTGTTGTGATCCTGCTGATTTTATTCTTGGGCAATTTACGCGCTGCTCTCGCGGTAGCGCTGGCCCTGCCACTCGCAGCCTTAGTCACCTTTATTCTTATGCGTTACTTTGACTTGTCGGCCAATTTAATGAGCTTGGGCGGCCTCTCTATTGCGATTGGTATGCTGGTGGATGCTGCAGTCGTCGTTGTAGAGAATATTACGGCCCACCTCGCTAAAAATGAGCATCAGCCTAAGTTTTTGGATGGTCATTTAAATCAAAAAAATAGTGATTTGCAACGTGCCTCTCGTCTAGAAATTATCACGTATGCGGTCAAAGAGGTCGCTGTTCCAGTGACTGCAGGCATCTTAATTATCATCACGGTATTTATACCATTATTAACCTTACAAGGTTTAGAAGGAAAGTTGTTTAGTCCAGTTGCTCTGACCATTGTTTTCGCACTTGCTGGCTCACTCTTTTTATCGCTGACTGCCATTCCAGTGCTCGCTTCTTTGCTGTTAGGAAAAATCAAGCACGAGGAGCCTTGGCTTGTACAAAAAGCGTTGAAGCTTTACGAACCTGCTTTGCAATGGGCACTCAAGCATAGTCGAACAGTTTTTATAGGTGCGCTGATAGGCTTATTAGCGACTGGCATTATTTATACCCAAATCGGTAAAATATTTATGCCCACCATGGATGAAGGTGACATCATTATTGGGACTGAAAAGTTACCGTCCATCAATCTCAATCAAAGTGTGTTAATCGATGGAAAAATTCAGCAAGCAATTTTAAGTCGTGTTCCCGAGGTGAAAGAAATCGTCTCAAGAGTGGGTTCGGATGAACTTGGTCTCGACCCAATGGGACTCAATCAAACTGATCATTTTTTGATTCTTCATCCCCGTGATACTTGGCGATCATCCAATAAAAATGATCTGATTGATCATCTTCGTGTGGTGATGCAAGACTTGCCAGGGGTCGCTTACAGCTTTACTCAGCCGATCGATATGCGGGTCAATGAAATGATTTTAGGCGTGCGTGGTGACTTGGCGATTAAAGTATTTGGGAGCGATTTAGAAGTGCTCAATCAACACGTACAACAAATCAAAAGCATTCTTGAAACGATCAAAGGAAGTCAGGATGTCTACACGCCTCAAAATAGTGGTGTGCAATATTTGCGCGTGGAGATAGATCGAATGGCGGCGGGAAGGCTGGGATTTGATATCACGCAAATTGAAGATATTTTACGCGCGCACGTTGAAGGCAAAGTCTTGGGTATCGTACAAGAAGGTCAGCGTCGCACGCCCCTACTTTTAAGAGGCGAAGAGTCTTTACGATTTTCACCTGCTGAGTTCGCTAATATTCGCCTCACTTTGCCTTCTGGCGTGAGCGTGCCTCTCTCAACCATTGCCAAGCTTGTACGCACCGACGGCCCAGTCAAAATTGACCGTGAACGCGCTGCCCGCATGGTGGTGGTCACCGTGAACGTGCGTGAACGTGACTTGGTAGGCTTTGTGGAAGAAGCCAAAAAACGGGTGAATGCCGAAGTGAAATTAGGCGAAGGCTATCATTTGCTTTGGGGTGGTCAATTTGAAAATCAACAACGTGCAGCACAACGCTTAGCAATTGTAGTACCGATTGCATTGGGCTTGATTTTCTTACTGCTTTATACGACGTTTAACTCTATCCGCCAAGCGGTGCTGATTCTCTCAAACATTCCGTTTGCGATGATAGGCGGCGTATTTGCACTGTGGATTTCTGGCGAATATTTATCTGTGCCAGCCTCGGTTGGCTTCATCGCGCTTCTGGGAATTGCCGTGCTCAATGGCGTAGTAATGGTGAGTTACTTTAACCAACTTGCCAATGAAGGTATGGCGCTAGTCCAAGTTGTCGTCGAAGGTGCCAAACGTCGATTGAGACCGGTACTGATGACCGCCAGCATTGCTGCATTTGGGTTAGTTCCATTGTTATTTGCAAGCGGCCCAGGTTCTGAAATCCAACGCCCGCTTGCGATTGTTGTGATTGGGGGATTAGTGACTTCGACTTTATTAACCCTGATTTTATTACCGATGCTGTATTTGCGATTTGGACAAAAAGACGGAACGCGGTAACTTAGGGATGGGATGTCATTAATCAAAATCGGCATCTCAACCGATCCCCGCCAAATAACAATCAAAGTGCTTAAATTAAGTATAATGAATTTTCATTAGCCAATACCTCGCCATGAATAACATCAAAATCATTAGCTTTATTGCGATATCAGCCCTCATTAGTTTGGTCTTAATTTTCCACATGGCCCCGACGCTGTTAATTGGCATGTTGATCTTTTTGCTTGCCAAAAGACTTGGCGATAAGTTGACCTTCATCATGCCTGATCAATTTGCGCGTATTTTTGCCGTCTTTTTAATTACCGCCTCGATTATTGGCGCAACAGCCAGCGCAGTGATGTTTCTATCCAACACCCTTGGTAATGAGCAAAATTTAGCAGGGCTTGCTGCGAAGCTTGGGGAAAGCGTCAATGATATTAAGGATGACTTACCGCCCACGCTATTAAGTTATCTTCCAGAAAGCATGCAGTCATTAAATAGCTCTGTCAGCGACATCATTAAAGAGCATACCCGTGAGCTGGGGGTTGCTGGCAAAGAGAGCCTACATACATTTGCCCATATTTTAATCGCGCTTGTGATCGCATTAATGGTCTCCATTCATTCTTTTTCAGAGATTGCTAAAGCGCACCCCTTGGCAAAAGCCCTTCGTGAACGGATCCAGCTATTTGGTAAGGCTTTTGAAAATATTGTATTTGCCCAAATTAAAATCTCTGCAATTAATACCTTGCTGACGGGCATTTTCCTACTGATTATATTGCCACTATTTGGGGTGAATTTGCCTTACAACAAAACCCTTGTCGTCGTGACTTTTGTTGCTGGGCTGTTGCCAGTGATCGGCAACCTCATTTCCAATATCATTATTACGGTGATCAGTATTGGTGTTTCATTCAAAGTAGCAATTGCAGCTTTAGTGTTTTTAGTGGCTATCCATAAACTAGAATACTTCATCAACGCCAAAATCGTCGGGAGCAAAATAAATGCTGCCGCTTGGGAATTGCTATTAGCGCTGCTGGTAATGGAAACATTGTTTGGGATTACAGGCGTATTAATTGCCCCCATTCTTTATGCCTATATCAAATCCGAATTGTTAATTGCCAAGCTGATCTAGGGGTTTGACAAGATGGAGCTGCGTGCACAAGCACTTAATTGTCTGGCTGAGACAGATTTTTTAAAGAAAACACAAAAAGTAGCGCAATTAACCGAGGCATGGTCATCAGGGTGCTGTTCATTGGACGCCACCAGTGTGATTAATGCGTCTGATCATATTCCTGGCTTACCAAACAAACCCCATTTAGTCTCGCCCAAAGACGTTGCTCGTCGGAACATGCGCACTACTGAGGGGCGTGCAGTCATGATTCATGCACTTGCACATATTGAGTTTAATGCGATTAATTTAGCTCTCGATGCTATTTGGCGTTTTGCGGAGATGCCCGAGCAATATTACAGCGATTGGCTGAAAGTGGCGGCTGAAGAGGCGTATCACTTCACTTTGCTCAACCAACATCTTGTAAAACTTGGGTATATCTATGGGGATTTTCCTGCCCATAATAGCTTGTGGGAGATGGCGACACGCACTTCAAATGATCTCTTAGCGCGCATCGCTTTAGTCCCTCGCACCATGGAGGCTCGTGGTTTAGATGCCTCACCTGCCCTTCGTGCGAAGCTGGCCCAGGTTGGTGACATGGAAGCGGCCGAAATTTTAGATATCATCCTTCGTGATGAAATCGGACATGTGGCGATCGGAAACTTCTGGTTTAATTGGCTGTGTCAGTCACGTCATTTAGAACCAATCAACACCTACGCCCAGCTTGCCAAGCAATATGAAGCACCAACACCCCGCAAACCTTTTAACCATCAAGCAAGGCTTGCTGCCGGGTTTACCGAACAAGAATTAGCTTGGCTTGAGAATGCATAAACAACTCACCAGCACGCTTGCACTGCATGCGCTCCCCAATAGTTTCAAATTAGCACGAAGTTTAAATCGTCGTATCCATTTTCATTTGGGGCCAACCAACTCTGGAAAAACCTATGAAGCACTCATCAAACTTCAGAAAGCTGAATCTGGCGTTTACCTTGCTCCCCTTCGATTATTAGCCATGGAGATTAGAGATAGGCTCATGGAGGCAGGCGTGCCTTGCAACTTGATTACAGGAGAAGAGCGCCAACTCATTCCAGGTGCAAAACATACCGCGTGTACTGTCGAAATGATGAACACGAATCAAGCGGTAGACGTAGCCATTATTGATGAAATACAAATGTTACAAGATGAGTCGCGGGGATATGCATGGACGACTGCCCTCATCGGCGCCCCTGCGAAAGATGTGTATGTGTGCGGTGCAAATAGTGTCACTGAACCATGTCTCAGGGCGATCAAAGCGCTTGGGGAGCAATTTGATGTGACACATCTTGAACGAAAAACTCCCCTGCTGCTTGAGCAACAGGGGCTGAGCGGTCAAAAATACAAGCGCGCAAACCTTAAAGGAAAGTTACAAAAGGGCGACGCAGTCATCGCCTTTTCTCGCAAAGATGTGCTCACCTTAAGCGCAAGATTTAGACAATGGGGTTATGGCGTTGCTTCTATTTATGGCGCGCTGTCTCCTGAAGTACGCCGTACCGAATCCAAGCGTTTTTGCGAGGGAGAGGCTGACATCCTTGTTGCCACAGATGCTATTGGGATGGGCCTTAACTTACCCATTCGGCGTGTCATTTTTTCTTGCATTGATAAATTTGATGGCGTAGCAAGCCGCCGGATTAATGCAACGGAAGTGCGTCAAATTGGAGGGCGTGCGGGTCGCTTTGGTATTTATGATATTGGCTATATCAGCGCTTTTGAAGATGATGAGTTAATCCATTTAGAACATATGCTGACCACATCAGATGTGGCCGATTTGAAAAAACTACCGATCTCCCCGAGCTTCCCGCATTTATCTGAAATTGCCAACACACTGCATAGCCATAAAATAAGTGAAGTGCTCGCATACTTTGCTGAGCGCATTCGTATTGAGAGTGATTTGTTTGAGATTGCCCCCCTTCAGACGCAAACGCAACTTGCTTTGTTGGTCGACGAATATGCCCCAACCCTGAATCTTAAAGACAAGTTTTTGTTAACTTGCGCGCCAGTTGGATGGGATAAAGCACGTGAGCGCGATTATTTTTTAAGTTGTTTAGATTGTGTAGTGAATAACCAAAAGAAGGCATTACCAAATGATGTCAGTTGGTTAAGTTCAAACAGCCCTAAACATCTAGAAGAAGCTGAAGATTTGGGTAAAGACATCAGTTTATACGCTTGGTTAGCGCATAAATTTCCTCATCACTTTTTTGAACTAGATGCACTGCCCGCATTGAGGAGCAAAGTGAGTCGATATATTGAAGCCGCATTATTAATCCAAGCGGGGTACCGCGATACATCGAAAGAAATGATGTATCAGTCAGGACAGTTTTAGTATTTTCTAAATTGTCCGACCACCACACCAAAAATTTCTAACTGGCCTTGTGGGCGAATGGTTGGATAGGCCTTGTTGGCAGGGTAAAGCACGAACTCTTTACCTTCGCGACCTAACGTTTTAAGCGTGAACTCATTATCGACAATCGCCACCACAATGTCGCCAATATTAGCCGCCTGCTTTTTCTCAATGATGACAACATCATCTTGATAAATGCCAGCATCAATCATCGAATCGCCCTTGACGGTAATGAGTACTGTATCGGATGGCCGCTCAATCAAATAATCATCAATACTTAAACTATCGCTTCTGTCGCTCAATGCCGCGGTTGCAAAGCCAGCCTGCACAGTGCTTTCAGCAAGCACACGCTCAAAGAAACGACGACCAGGCTTTAGTCTGCCATCGGTTGCTGACTCAATAAAATTTTGCAGCTTGAGTCTTGCCACCAATGCGGTCACTGCATTCTTAGACTTAAAGCCTAATAATTGCGCGATTGCAGCATAAGACGGCAAGATCTTTTGATCTGCGTAATAGTCTTGAAGCTTGCCTAAATAATCAATATCGTTAGCCATAACCTTTACAATACTGTACGAACGTACATGCGTCAAGTATTTGTTTGATCCAAACAAAAACAGGGGCTAGCGCCCCTGTTTTGATGATTCAACTTCAGTCAAAGTTAGCTAAATAAAGCCCAAGCCTTTTGAAGCGTGCTCCAAACACCGAAGGTAATTGGGATAAGCACGGCAACCCAAGCAATTACAGCGAGGGCTTTGCCACCCCTTGCTTGTTCACTAACGGCTTTGGAAGCTGGCGCCGCTTGTTCATGTGCTAATTTTTTTTCAGCAGCTAACTCAGCATCTGTCATAAAGTATTTATCAGCCACTGGTCGCACTAACAGGTTCGCCACAAAACCAATTGCCAACATACCCGCTAACACATAGAAAATAGGTGCGTAGATTTGATCAAAAGGCACCTTCGCCTCTACTCGCATATCGTGCATGTAGTTCACAATCACCGGGCCTAAAATGCCGGCCGTTGACCATGCAGTGAGTAATCGACCGTGAATCGCACCCACAAACTGTGTGCCGAACATATCTGCAAGATAGGCTGGAATGGTTGCAAAACCGCCGCCATACATAGAAACAATGACACACAAAGCCGCGCCAAAAATTGCCAACGACTTCACGTCAGCACCATAGCTTGCTAATACATACAACAAGGCCCCTAATACAAAGAAGATGAAGTAAGTTTGTTTACGACCCAATTTGTCAGATGAGCTTGCCCATGCGATTCGACCAAAAATATTGAAGAGTGAAATTAATCCAACGAAACCAGCCGCAATGGCTGCTGCTGCTGCCGTCAATGCATCATCCGCTTTGATATCGGCAAAGCCTAAATCAGGCTGATGGATCAAAATGCCGCCAAAGGTTTCTTGGAGCATTGGTGCAGCCGCGCCAATAATACCGATGCTGGCCGATACGTTCATACAAAGCACCAACCAAAGCAACCAAAATTGTGGAGTTTTGTGTGCGTTTTTAAGATGGACATGGCGCGTTGCAATCATGCCATTGTTTGCTTTGGCTGCTGGCGGCGTCCATCCTGCAGGTTGCCAACCCGTTGGTGGAACACGATAGCCAAGTGAGCCGCAAATCATGAAGATCGCGTAGACAACGGCTAGCACCACAAATGTTTGCCATACACCAACCGCAGTAGGCGTTGCGAAGTAAGTCATTAACTTAGTAGCGATGGGTGAGCCAACTAACGCACCCCCACCAAAACCCATGATAGCAAGACCTGTCGCCATGCCACGACGATCTGGAAACCATTTGATTAACGTAGAAACGGGTGAAATATAACCCAGCCCAAGGCCTACACCACCAATCACCCCTGAGCCTAACCACATCATCCAGAGTTGATGGGTATAAACACCCAAGGCGGAAATAAGCAGTCCGCCTGTCCAACATAGCGTGGCTACAGAACCCGCTTTACGTGGCCCTGCACGCTCAAGCCAGCCACCCCAAAGCGCTGCAGAACAACCGAGCAATACAAAAAACAGGGTATACATCCAGCCCAAATCAAATTGGGTCCAATTACAATCCGTTGCAAACAATGCACGACCAGTTCCACTTAACTTTTCTGCAAAAGTCGTTGCGCCAGCAGCACACGCGGCAAGCGGCTTACCATCCGCCCCCATTAAAGCATTGCCTAGCGGCTTCCAAAAAACCGAAAAACCATAAGCCATGCCGATACATAAATGCACGGCTAAAGCAGCAGGTGGAATTAGCCATCGATTATAGGAAGAAGGCGCAATGATGCGCTCTTTAGAAAAAAAACCAGCCATGTGATTACCCTCTCGTTATTAGTATTTACTCAACATTGATCACGCAATTTGAGCTGAAGCTTTGTCGCTTCTTGAACGAGACTATATATGCAAGTTTAGTTTTTTACCACCATGGATGGCTGGCAGTTCAGGATGAGAGACTAAAAGATGAGAGGTTAAAACTTAATGAGGGAGTAGGGATTTGTAAGACTGAAGAGATGTCACTAATCTTTTTAGTAAGCGTTTTTACGGTTATTTACGACACTTTGTTTGTTCTTGGACTTGGTGTTTTCAACTTCAGGTGGATCAGATTTCACAGAAGCGACTCGTTGGCGCTCAATGATTCTAACCTGTAAGGCCTCAAGTTCATCCAAGGTAATTAAGCGGTCACCATTCAAATCAACCGCACCAAAATGACGGGCTAACTGAGGCATTGAGTCGTATGCTTCTTCTAGCGAAACCGTGCCATCATTGTCTTTGTCGGTTTGTGAAAACCGCTCTTGCAAGCGCTTGTGCATAACACGACGACGCTCTTCAATTTGAACATGGGCAGGATCGACCATACGAGAGTATTCATCTAGCGCACGGCGCAAACGAATATTGTCATCCATATTCACGCCGGCAGGTTCATTTGAGGATTTTGGGTTAGCGCTTTCGACTTGCTGAGCTTTGCTTGCCTCATCATTGTTTTGATTATCACGTGGGGCAGCCATCATCGATTCAGTGCTTGAAACCAACAAGAAAAGGCCAAATACTATACGAAAATTCTGAAATGCACGGCTGATTTTAATAAAACCAAATCTGACTAAATCAGCCTTATTGCTGATCGGATTTATGTAAAATCGCTTGCTAAGAACATTAAAGTTTTGATTGATGATCATGCATTCCTAACCGTTTTAACAAGAATTACAACTGGTAAGACTGAATAAAAGAAGGTGAGTTCATGGCTTGTTCAAAATACAAGATTACACTTGCTTTTCTATTTTTGCAAAGTTGATCATGATGCTATAGGAATGTAAATCGAGTGTTTCACACAAAAACGTGTTTGTAAGAAAATGTAACGAATTAAATTGTTAAATAGCTCTCAGCAAATCGTATAATAATGTTTAGATAATTCGCAAGCGAATGGAGCGGCCCTAAGATGAGTACCCCATCACAAACCCCTAATGCAAAAAAAATATTGATGGTTGATGATGATGTGCGGATGCGCGAGTTATTACAGCGCTATTTATCTGAGCAAGGTTTTAACATCAAAACGGTCGCAGACGCTAGCGAGATGGATGCCGCAATCGCTCAAGAACATATCGATCTACTGGTGCTTGACCTCATGTTGCCCGGCGAAGATGGCTTAGCTATTTGCCGCCGGCTCCGCGCTGCTGGCAGCACAATGCCTATCATTATGCTTACAGCCCGGGGGGACGAAGTTGATCGTATCATCGGCCTTGAAATGGGAGCAGATGACTACTTACCAAAGCCATTTAACCCACGTGAGTTACTGGCCAGAATCAACGCCATTATGCGCCGTCAAGTGCGCACAGAACCAAGCGCCCCTGGACTGATACCAGGCAGCCTTGCATTTGGTGATTTTTTATTTGATCCTTCAACACGCAGCCTTACCCGTCATGGTGAAAACATCACCATTACCAGTGGCGAATACGCGTTGTTAAAAGTATTTATCGATCATCCAAGACAACCACTTTCACGTGACAGGCTGATGCAGCTGGCGCGCGGCCGTGAACTGGATGTTTTTGATCGTAGTATCGATGTACAGGTATCGCGCCTGAGAAGACTCATAGAATCAGACCCAGCACATCCGCGCTACCTTCAAACCATGTGGGGCTTTGGTTATGTATTCGTCCCAGATGGTGAAGCTGGCAAACATTAGTTTTTACCACCAAATATCGATTCGTATGTTGAAACTGCTCCCTCGTACTCTTCTTTCACGGCTGATGCTGCTTATCGCTATTTTGCTGACAATCGGACAATTTGCGGCCCTACAACTGTTTGATTACTTTGAACGTGAGCCTCGTGCCAATGCCGCTGCCTTACAAGCCATCACCATTGTCAACTACACCAAAGCATCCCTTTTAGCTGCGCATGAAAACCGTAGGACTGCATTGTTATCTGAGCTTTCTGGTCGCGAGGGTGTCCGCATCTATGCGGCAGACATTCTGGAGGAAATTGAGCCTCTACCTAAAGATCCATTCATTCAAATCCTCGCCAAAAAGATTCGTAACACCCTGGGTAGCGATACGATGGTCGCCATTAACCATTTCGGTGTGCCTGGGCTTTGGATTAGCTTTAATATGGATCAAGATGAATATTGGGTAGTCATTCCACGGCTGCAAGCTGAACGACACTTTCCTTGGCAATGGCTAAACTGGGGCGCATTAGTGATTCTGCTGTCGCTAATCGGCGCCTACATGACAGCGATTAGAATTAATAAACCATTAAAACTTCTTGTTAGCGCAGCCGATCGGATTCGAAATGGCCAAACACCCATCCTGCTGCCTGAAGAGGGTGTTGATGAGTTAAGGGCCGTTAGTCACACTTTCAACCAAATGACAGAATCACTCGCTTTGCTGGACTCGGAAAGAACGCTTTTACTGGCTGGCGTTTCTCATGACCTACGCACTCCATTAGCGCGCTTACGTCTAGCGATTGAGATGCTACCTGATACGCTAGGCGCCGCATACAAAGAAGGCATGATTCAAGACATTACCGATATGGATGGCATTATCAATCAGTTCCTCGATTTTGTTCGAGGGGTGGAAGGCGAGCCCACCCAAATGCTTGATTTAAATGCATTGCTTACATCACTTTATGAAAGACATGTTCGCTCAGGCCGAAAACTCAGCCTTCATCTTGCGCCCACCCATCTCATTGCACTTAGACCTTTAGCGATGCAAAGACTTTTAGGTAATTTAATTGATAATGCTTTTAATTATGGGAAAGGCGAAGTCATTATTAGCACTAAGATTGAAGCGGAAAACATTTTAGTCAGCGTGCTAGACAACGGCCCTGGAATTCCCGATGCCCAAAAGTCAAGACTTCTCAGACCATTTGAACGTCTAGATACTGCGCGTGGCAACACCAAAGGGAGTGGTTTAGGGCTCGCAATTTGCGACAGAATTACTAAGTTGCACCGTGGCAAACTAGATTTAATTAATCGCCCGGAAGGTGGTTTAGAAGTGAGACTGACCTTGCCACTTAATTGAGCCTTATTTAATCTAAACGAGGCTCAAACCAAGCAAGCTTCTCTCGCAGCTTGACTACATGCCCCACAATAATTAAACATGGCGGCTTTAATTCAGCTAAAGCCGCTTTTGCTGCTAAATCACTTAAATCCCCAACCACGACTTTTTGTTTCGGCGTTGTGCCTTGCTGAACAATCGCTGCCGGCGTTGTTGCATCCAGCCCATGCTTGATGAGTTGTATGCAAATCTGCTCCAACCCAATTAAGCCCATATAAATAACCACGGTTTGATTTGGCCTTGCCAGTGCGGGCCAATCCAATTCCACGGTATGCGACTGCCCATCTTTCGATTTGAGATGTCCCGTAGTAAACACACATGACTGAGCATAATCGCGATGGGTCAATGGAATGCCCGCATAACTAGAAACACCATTTGCAGCGGTAATCCCAGGGACCACTTGAAACGGCACGCCATTCTCCATCAATGTTTCTATTTCTTCACCACCCCGCCCAAAAATAAACGGGTCCCCCCCTTTAAGCCGGAGCACTCGCTTGCCTTCTTTTGCCAGCGCGACCAAGAGCAAATTTATTTCTTCTTGTGGAAGCGTATGTTGGTCACGCGCCTTGCCCACATTGATAAGTTCAGCATCACGTCGAACGAGCTCCATGACCTCTTTGCTCACCAGCTTATCGTAGACACATACATCGCATTGCTGCATCAATCTGAGCGCACGAAAGGTAAGTAAATCGGGATCTCCCGGCCCACCACCCACTAAATAAACCTCACCATGCTGAGCCTTGCTATCCTCTGCTTTGATTGCATCGGCTAAAGCAATATTTGCGGCACGCTCTTGACCAGAAAACATCAATTCTGCAATTGGGCCTTGAAAGGTTTTTTCCCAAAAAATACGACGAGATTGCGTATCCGCAAATTTAGCTTTGACTGCATCACGAAAGTCTCGTGACAAATAGGCAAGCCTGCCGTACGAAGCTGGAATCATGGTCTCAAGCTTGCCGCGAATTAGCCTTGCAAGCACAGGTGCAGCACCGTTACTAGAGATGGCAATCACCACTGGGGAGCGATCAACGATCGATGGCATGGTAAACGTGCAAAGTGCAGGCGAATCCACTACGTTGACCGGAATATTTTGCGCTTTGGCGGCATTTGAAACTGCCGTGTTTACATCTTCATGATCTGTTGCTGCGATCACTAACACCGCACCAGTCAATTGCGTAGGCTCAAACAATGCTTGCCGAAACTGGATTTCATTCGCCAGCACCTGTGCATTTAGTGCATCACAAAGCTCAGGCGCAATCACTTCCACCGCAGCTTCAGCCTTAAGCAACATACTCACTTTGCGAGTAGCAACTTCGCCACCCCCAATGACCACGCAGCGAGCGCCCTTTATTCTCATAAAAATTGGTAAAGATTCCATGATGGTATTTTACCCTTGAAACGCATCATCCTCGCCTAAAAACTTAGCAATAGTGCTGCCTCGCTATTCCAGCAAGCTAGTTTTTGATAAAATCGTCTTTGTTTTAAAAGCGCTGCCATTGTTCAATCTGGCAGCATTCCATATTTTCCTAACGATAGGTAACGCACCTTGCTCCTTTGGTTGGTCATTAGCTACTGGGTACTCTCTGTTGGCATCGGCCTTTATGCTGGTACTAAAGTGCATACATCAAAAGACTTTGCGATCGCAGGCCGACACCTTCCCATGCACATTGTTGTCGCCACAGTATTTGCAACGTGGTTTGGTGCTGAAACGGTCCTCGGCATTCCAGCCGTATTCTTAAAAGATGGCTTAAATGGGGTTGTTGCTGATCCTTTTGGATCATCCCTGTGTTTAATTTTAGTCGGCTTGTTATTTGCTGCGCCGCTTTACCGCATGAACCTCATCACCATTGGCGATTTCTATCGAAAACGATATGGCCACGTCGCTGAAACACTCACTTCAATCGCAATTGTCGCCTCTTATCTCGGCTGGGTTGGTGCCCAAATTACGGCCTTAGGCTTAGTATTTAATATCGTTTCAGCAGGGGAAATCAGCAAAATAACTGGCATGTGGATAGGCTCTAGCACCATTCTCATTTACACGCTTTTTGGTGGGATGTGGGCAGTTGCGATTACTGACTTTATTCAAATGCTCGTGATAGTTATCGGCATGTTATTTATTGGCAATGAATTCAGCGGACAAATTGGCGGGGTGTCTGTTGTGATTGACCATGCAAGACAGGCAGGAAAGTTTGAGTTTTGGCCTCATGCGAATGCTAAGGAAATAATTGGATTCTTTGCCGCGTGGATCACCATTATGCTGGGTTCAATACCACAACAGGATGTGTTTCAACGCGTCCAGTCTTCCAAAACAGTCAACATTGCAATATGGGGCTCCCTGATAGGAGGTGCTCTTTATTTTTTATTTGCCTTTGTGCCAATGTTCTTAGTTTACTCAGCCACACTTATCGACCCTAAAATGGTAGCTGAGCATATTGATAATGACCCACAAATGATCTTACCCACACTTGTGCTGCAACATGCTCCTCTCGTTGCGCAAGTGCTATTTTTTGGCGCCTTATTATCTGCCATCAAGAGTTGCGCGTCTGCCACGCTGCTTGCCCCATCAGTGACCTTTACCGAAAACATCATCAAGCCCATCCTGATTAAGCGCTTAAAAGGCGCCAGGCTTGCAGATCATGTGGTGCTCAACTATATGCGCGTGGTGACATTCAGCTTTACGCTACTCGTCACATTGTATGCAGTCAATTCGGAAGCAAGCATTTTTAGCATGGTTGAAAAAGCCTACCAAGTGACATTGGTCATGGCATTTGTTCCACTTGCTTGCGGTGTATATTGGAAGAAAGCGAATAATCAAGGCGCCCTACTTTCCATCTTTTTAGGGGTTGTCACCTGGTTAACATTATTGACGGTTGGTCCAGATGATCCATTTATTCCAGCACAATTAGCAGGGCTTATGGCAAGTGGCGTGGGGATGTTAGTTGGGTCATTGCTGCCAAAATATATTAAAGACCCTCCTAAGGAGCATCAACACGACTTCTTACACGAACATGCTGCACAAATACATCGGCATTAAACATTGAACGACTAGTGCTGGCACTCCGCACAGTAAAATGTCGATCGTTGCCCTTGTTTAATTTGACTAATCGGTGCGCCGCACTCTCTACAAGGCGCATCTGTTCTGCCATAGACAAAATACGTTTGTTGAAAGTAGCCAGGATTGCCATCTGCACCAAAGAAATCGCGCAAACTACTCCCGCCCGCCTCAATCGCTGCAACCAGTGTGGCTTTAATTTCCACCACTAAACGCTCACATTTTACTTTGCTAACTTTATTAGCAGGGGTTTTGGGGTTTATTTTGGCACGAAACAAAGACTCACTTGCATAGATATTGCCAACACCGACGACTAAATGACTGTCCATGATGGCGATTTTAATGGCAGTACTTTTGGTTTTCAGTTGACGATACAAATACTCGCCCGTAAAGCAGGCTTCAAGCGGCTCAGGACCCAGTGATTTAATTAAGGCAAACTCTGCTAAGCTTTCATTGGCGTCCACCCATAGCACAGCACCAAACCGTCTTGGATCGCGCAAACGTAACACCTGTCCATTCACAAAGTGAATATCAAAGTGATCATGCTTCGCAGCCGCTTCATCTTGTGCCAATAAACAAATGCGGCCAGACATCCCAAGATGCAAAATCAAAGTGCCCAAATGGCCATCGTTCACATCATTAAAATCCGCCAAAATATATTTAGCGCGACGGGTTAATCTGGAAAGCTTGGCGTGGGGAAGCGTGTCAACAAGATGCGCTGGAATGGGCCAGCGTAAGGTTGGGTGTCGAATAACAACACTACTCACCTTTTGATCGACCAAGGGGGCAATGCCCCGCATGGTCGTTTCTACTTCTGGGAGTTCTGGCAAAAATTACTTACCGAGATTGACGGGTGGATTGAGCAAACTAAATCCAATATCAGGTGGCACATGGTACATCATGCCTTCATCCGGACGACCCAATAAAAGCTCGGGCGATTCTTGTATTTTATCAAAATGTACTTTGTGACCATCACTCAGCTTCACTTCAAACGATGGATAAGCCACTTTTCGATCCGGGGTGTATGACGTGACACGCTGAACGCTGATATTGCGCCATAATGAGTCAAACCATTCATTCATTTCCTTCTGAGTTGGTTTTGCTTTGGCAGGAGATGCCGTCCACTTACCATCGATCAAATCGACATTCAACCGTACCTCTTCCCACTGTTCTAAGTGAGAGAGATCAAAACCAACAATTTTCTTTTGCTCCGTTGGTTTAAATGGCGTTTTGTCCAAATATTCTTCCAGTGGAGACTGAGCACTCTCGGCGTAGCTGACTGGGAGCAAATATACATGATTGTCATGGGCAACATACTGCTCCGAGGTCACTGGATTGAAGGTGCCAAATACAAATTCAGCATCATCAAACTTAAGCTTTAATTTGGGCTGATCGAGACCAAACTGCGCTAGATCAGTAGCTGGAAACTTTTGTGCGCTTTTTGCTGCTACCAATGACAGAATACGCATCACCAACATTTGGTCAGCGCGAGCCTTGTAAGGTTTGGCAATGTACCAATAGCCATCCACCTTTTCAAAAGCAATCGGGGCTTTAGTAGGAAATTCAACACTGACATTGTTGAACGAACTCAGCTTAAGCGAAGATACTTCATAACTCGTCGCCTTAACTATCTCTTGTTGGGGGCGAAATTTAATAAACGCACCAACGCCCAACACGATCAACAAAAGCAGCACATTAACTAACCAACGTGACTTCATTCTTCTATCCTTTAATGATTATCTCTAGCGATTAAGCTTTGCGACGCTTCCACCATAAAACGACGCCAGTCACTAATAGCGCTAACGGAATAATAATTTGGAATAAACCGAACGAAACACCGAAAATCGGCATAAAAACAATCATTGCCCAAAAGTGACCCCAGCCTGATTGAGGAATTGTCACGTTCATATCCTTCAGTGGCTTAGGTTGAATAGTAATCAAGCTATCATCACCCGCCAACCAGTTCACCATATTTAAACCCAAGTCGAGATTGGATTCACTGGTAATGTGAGTATTAGAGAGAAAGTTAGCGTTACCCACAACCACGACACGCTGCCCTTTTTTGCCATAAATACGATCTAGAGCGACAGCAATATTAGTCGGCCCCTTAACGTCTTCTTTTTCATCAAATACTGCTTTAGATGCTTTAGCATCCAATTCTTTGGGGTTGTTTTCCAACCAACCATTTGGCGCAACATCGATAATATTGCTGACTTTCCAGCCATTCGCATCAGTACCATAAGCAGTCACTTTCCTGGCTTCCGGAAACATCGTGCGTAACATGAAGTTTTTAGTAATGGCATGCTCACCATACTGGCTCGCAAATGCGAATTTAGGATCAACACCGTATTGCGAAGCGGAGCCATCGATCACCATACCTTTGGACACTTCTAAGCCGATGTAATTTGCAATCTCATCTAAACCATGCAAATTATTGTCATCCAACAACCAAAGCAAATTGCCACCATTATCCAGATATCGTTTAATTTTTTGCACTTCAACTGCACCGACATTCACCTGTGGGCTAGCAATGACCAACATAGAGCCATTCATCGGAACGTCCTGAGCAATCGTTAAATCAGGATTAAATAGTTTAAATCCTTTCTTCTGCAATTGCTCGCCGAACCCGCCAAGGTCATTGTTTTTGACACCGATCAAATTACGCTCACTATGCCCATCCAAATACATCACAGGCTTTTCATGGCTTCTGGACAGACGCACCAACAAATTGGTCATTTCTTGCTCAGCGTATGGCGGCAATAAGTGCTCGCTACGCTTTTGGTATTCAACCACCAACTCACCTTCGGCTTTAATGCCGGCCTCTTGTGCAAGTTTTGGCTGTGCAGCTGGACTTACAAAGGCCACATGAATATTAGGCTTTGTGCGCTGGAAGCGCGAAATAAAGTCACGCACGCCTTTACGATAGTTTTCGCCATGCGCCGTATTATCTTCTGAGGCAAATACGGTGACATTCACATCACCCTTCATTTGCTTGAGTACGTTGATACTGCCTTCGGTCAAAATATTACGATTGCTTTGCGTGATGTCGCGGGCCACATGATATTCACGGCTTAAGTAGCCAACTAGAGACACCAAGACCAAAAACAAAATAACAAAAAAACTATTTTGCATGAGCAATTGCAAACGCAGTTTGTGATTAATTTTCATAATGAAATACCCGATTAGCCACGAAGACGGTCGGCATCAAGACGACGCACCGTTAGTGTTAAGAATGTAATGATAAATAGTAAGAAATAGGCAATATCGGCCGTATCAATTAGTCCGCGTGCAAAAGGCTGGAAGTGATGCATGAGCGAAAGATAGTTCACTACGCTTGTTTCATCCCCCGTTAAAAAGCGATCGACGATGAGCAGACCAAATAGCGCAATGAACGTGATGATCGCTGCAACCACTGGCTGAGCAGTAAGGCTAGAAAAATAAAGCCCCATTGCAGAAAAACTCGCCACTAATAACCAAAGACCAAGCACATTTGAAAATAAGTAGCCAAAGTCAACATCTGCCCAAGCGTTAAGTGTGCAAAGCATGACGGCAATCATCATCACCAAAATACTTAAGAACGAGACCAGTCCAATGAATTTACCAAGCACGATTTCGGTTAATGACAATGGCGCACTGAATAAAAAGGTTAATGTATTGCTTCGGCGCTCTTCGCTAATTAAGCGCATTGAAAGTAGGGGAACAGAGAAAAGCATCACGAAAGAAGCCAACCCGAATACACTCTGTCCAATAAACATGGTCACACCAGTGCGCTCTGCTGGGCGAATTGCGCCAGACATGACTTCAAAATACTCATTCACTCCATTTAAAAAATAAGTACCAAACCCAAATTGCAGCAGTGCCAAAATCACCCAGCCCATTGGAGAGGCAAATACGCTTTTAAGCTCTTTTCTTGCGACTTTTAAAATCATAACTTTTGCTTTCTAAATTAGACTGAAGACACTTAAGCGACAGCGTCTTGGTAAGTCAATTGTACGAATACGTCTTCAAGACTAGTTTGGTCTGGATTAATTTGATGCAAACCCCAACCTTTTGAAACAGCCGCTTGAACCAATGCTTCCGCTGGCATTTGACCTGCTGCATAGCGAACGCTTATTAATCCATTTGGTAGCGCTTCAACTGACTCAACCCCCGCCACCTTCAGCAACTCGCCATGCGCTGGCGCGTTATTTAAACCGATGACTAATTTATTACCGTGACGTTGCTGTTTAAGAATATCGATTGAACCGTTAAACACCAACTTACCTTTGTCGATAATTTGTACATGATCACAAACCATCTCAACCTCAGGAAGAATGTGCGTCGAAAGAATGACACTATGCTCACCACCGAGCTCTTTAATTAGCGCACGGATGTCACGAATCTGAATTGGATCTAAACCAACGGTTGGCTCATCCAAAATCACCACCATGGGGTTGTGAATAATCGCTTGTGCAATCCCAACACGCTGTTGGTAACCTTTAGATAAGTTTTCAATCAAGCGCTTGCTCATTTCGGTTAAGCCACAACGCTCTTTAGCGCGCTGAACCGCTGTTTTAATGTGTTTGCCGCTAACGCCATGAAGACGCGCCGCAATAGCCAAAAACTCATCAACGGTAAATTCACGATATAAAGGGGGGGTTTCTGGCAAATACCCAATCAGCGCTTTTGCCTCTTTCGGGTTTTCGATCATATCTACGCCGCAAATTTGCACGCTACCTTTGCTGGGGGCTAAATTACCAGTCAGCATTTTCATGGTCGTTGATTTGCCAGCACCATTAGGGCCCAGAAAACCAAGCACTTCGCCCTTACTTAAAGTAAAGCTGACATCACTGACCGCCTCGCGGCCGCCGTAAATGCGCGTTAAATTGTTTGCTTCAACAGTTAAAGTAGTCATAAAAAATTAAAGACTCCACATTATTTGGCAAGACCAAATCAAAATTACATTGCCTCTAGATTAGTGGCAGATTAAATTAAAAAAACGCCTGACAATTGTCAAGCGCCGGGCAATCAACTGACCACTTTTTCTTCAACACTCATCACTTTGAAACAAAGCCTATTGGAAAGTTTCAATTAAAAAGCTATAGTCAGCTCTCATTATGGATGAACTTGCATAAGGTGTCACGGACTAAGCATCATCAAGTTCATTCACTATCAGCGAAGAAACAAACCCCACATCATGCTAAAAAACTCAAATTTATTGCTTAATTTCAAAAAAAAATCACTGCTTGTAGCGATTTCAATTGGACTTTATTCGATAACACTAGCCCCTTGTGCTATTTCTGCTGAGGCAGCATCTAAGCCAGTACAAACCGAAGCGAATGCCGAGTTCGTCTTTAAGTACTTGGCAGCGGAGGTTGCCGGACAAAAAGGTGAGTTAGGCATTTCAACCCAGCTTTTCTATGACCTTGCGAAATCGAGTCGAGATGTTCGTTTAGCTGAGCGCGCAGCAAAAGTAGCCATGTACAGTAAAAATGCCCAAGCCGCTTTAGAAACAGCCAAACTTTGGGTTGAGCTGGATGCCAACTCCACAGAAGCGCAGCAAACGGCGGCACAAATTTATGTCATTAATGGTGATTTAATTGCTGCCAAACCACTTTTGCAAAAACTGCTTGAAAATACAGAAACGCAAAGCAACAGCTTTTTATATCTGAATAATTTGTTTTCACACCAAGCGAATCGAAGTGCTGTCTTGCAATTAGTGCAGGATCTGGCAGCCCCCTATCCGCAGTTAGCAGAAGCGCACTTCACTTTGGCACAAGCTGCATTTCAAGCCGACAATCTTGCGCTGGCACTTACAGAGTCCGCTCGAGCAAATCAATTAAAACCCCATTGGGAAATTGCTGCGATTCAACAGGCCGACATTCTCTACACCACCTCACCAGAACAAGCGATTGGTTTCTATCGCAATTTTCTAAATGACAATGCTGATGCAAATGATGCGCGCCTGAATTTGGCAAGGATGTTGATTAAGCAATCTCGTTTCAATGAGGCTAAACCCGAGTTAGTTAAATTAACCAAACTTGCGCCTCAAAATCCCGAGATTTTGGTCGTTGTTGGGCTTTTATTTGTCCAAAGCAATCAATTCAACGATGCTGAAAAGTATTTCTTACAAGCACTTGATAGCGAAATCAAAAATAAGGACCCCATTTATCTATACTTAGGTCAAATTGCTGAGAAAAACAAAAACGATACTGAAGCAATCAATTGGTATAACAAGGTTCAACAGCGGGCAAGCAATACAAGTGCTCCGCAAAATGATCATTATTTAGATGCAAAATTAAGCGCAGCCAATGTCATCGCTCGTAGTCAAGGTGCTGATATCGCGATTAAGATGTTGGATGACCTCGAGAATTTGAGTGATATTCAATTAGCACAAGTCATTACAGCACAAGCCAACATATTGGCCCAATCAAAACGCTACCAGGAATCTTATGAGTTATTAGGCAAAGCGGTTGCCAACATGCCCAATACTAATGAACTGATTTATGAATATGCGATGGCTGCAGAGCGCGTTCAACAATACAGCGTGCTAGAAACGCAATTGCGTTTGCTGATTAAAATTAAACCAAACTTTGTTCAAGCCTACAATGCACTCGGCTATTCGTTTGCAGACCGAAACGTTAAACTTGAAGAAGCAAACAAACTGATTGCAAAAGCTTTAGAACTTAGCCCAGGTGATCATTACATTATGGACAGTATGGGCTGGGTACAATACCGATTAGGTAATCTTGATAAGGCTTATGAGTTCTTAAACAAAGCCTACAACTTACAGAACGATAGCGAAATTGCAGCGCATTTAGGTGAAGTGCTTTGGAAACAAGGCAAGCACGATGAAGCGAACAAAATATGGGATGAAGGCATAAAAGCAAGCCCTCAAAATGAAGTAATTCTTAAAACGATTAAGAAATTTAAGCCTTAGTATTGACCCCTATGCCCCTGTTCCAGGTTTCATGCGCCAGTCTTCTTTTGTTGATGTCTGGCGCATTAATTTCTAGTTGTGCAACGGTGCGCCCAACACCATCAACCCCTAATCACCAACCCAGTTATTCATCAATATCAGAAACACCAATCGTTCCAGCCCAAGCGCAACGCCACCAAGCGAATTTGTTGCCTGTCGTCGACTTTAAAATCAATGGAAGAATGGGTGTTCAAAGCCAAGGCTACGGTGTTTCTGGCAACATTCATTGGATACACACAAAAGAAAATGATGTGATCGATTTATATTCACCGCTTGGAAGTAAAATGGCCGCCATTGTAAAAAATACTAACGGCGCCATCTTAACCTCATCAGACGGCAAAACGATCAGAGCTGAGGACGCAGAGACCCTCACTGCATTAACATTAGGCTGGCGCTTACCATTATCGAAACTATCCGACTGGATTGTTGGACGTCCGGCCCAAGGGGCCGTTTCTGGGGTTGCTTGGGATGAAAAAGGTCAAGTCAGCAGATTTAATCAGGACGGATGGGAAATTAGCTACCTGCAATATCAGAGCGAAATCCAGCCAGCCTTGCCGAGTAAAATTAATCTTCGCAATCCAAAAATGAATGTACGCATTCTGATTGAAAGCTGGGATATTACGCCGCAAACACTCTCAACTCCAGATAACAACTCTGCGCAAACGCACTAGGCCAAAAATGGCAAACTTAAGAAAAAATACAATATTAAGCAAACAATTGCTGGATCTTGGCTATCAAGCTTTTTTAGCGCCCGCAAAAATTAATTTATTTTTGCATATTACTGGCCGCCGCGATGATGGCTACCACTTGCTACAAAGTGTATTTCAACTCGTCGATTTATATGATTCTGTTTTTCTAAAAGTACGTGAAGATGGCCTCATTACTCGCGTTACTGAACATGCCAATGTGCCAGCAGATCAAGATTTATGCGTAAAAGCGGCCAGACTCCTACAGATGCAAACTCAATGCAGTTTGGGCGTTGATATTGGTCTAATAAAAAACATTCCAATGGGCGGTGGCTTGGGTGGCGGAAGTTCAGATGCTGCAACCGTTTTGATAGCATTAAACCATCTTTGGCACTTGGGCCTCAGCCGAAAAGTATTAATGGAATTGAGCTTAACACTTGGCGCCGATGTACCTTTTTTTATTTTCGGAAAAAACGCTTGGGTAGAAGGTATCGGCGAAAAAATGCAGGCTATTCCCCTGCCAACCGCTACTTATGTGATTGTGACACCCAAAGTACACGTTTCCACGCCTGAAATTTTTAGCACTGAGGAATTGACAAGAAACACGTTTCCCACGACAATAGCGGCCTTTTCCAAGATGCTGAATTCGATGCAAATCGGTAAAGAAAAACAAAGCCTAGTGTTTGAACATGAAAACCAACATTTTCATAACGATCTCGAAGCAGTGGTTGTTCAGAAATATCCAGTCGTAAAGGCTTGTCTCAATTGGTTAAATCAATTCTCACAAGCACGAATGAGTGGTTCTGGAGCATCAGTTTTTGTGGCAGTTAAGGATTTAGCTGAGGCAAATAATTTTGTCAAAACCGCGCCAAAAGAGATTGCGAATACTGAAATATTTTGTGTAGCGGCACTCGGATTATCACAGCATCCGCTGTATAATTTGGTTCCTGTACTTTAGGTAAAGATCAAATGGGGAGTCGCCAAGCTGGTTAAGGCACCGGATTTTGATTCCGGCATGCGAAGGTTCGAATCCTTCTTCCCCAGCCAGTATTGCAATATGGAGCGTGTAGCATTACACGCTTTTTTTGTTTTAATAGCTTAAAAGGAATCCACTGTGGCCAAAGGCGACATGATGGTGTTTACAGGTACGGCCAATCCGAAACTCGCCAAAAAAGTGGCTAAACACTTAGGCATGGAGTTGGGTCGTGCTACCGTTGACCGTTTTAGCGATGGCGAAGTCATGGTTGAGTTACAAGATAACGTACGTGGTAAAGACGTGTTTGTGTTGCAATCAACTTGCGCCCCAACCAATGACACGTTAATGGAAGTGATGGTCATGGTTGACGCGCTTCGCCGCGCATCTGCTGGTCGCATTACGGCAGCCATTCCTTACTTTGGCTACTCACGTCAAGATCGTCGTCCACGCTCTGCCCGCGTTGCGATTACTGCAAAAGTAGTGGCCAATATGCTCACCAGCGTAGGTGTTAACCGTTTATTGACCATGGATTTACATTCAGATCAAATCCAAGGCTTCTTTGAAATTCCAGTTGATAACATTTATGCATCACCTGTATTGCTGGATGATCTAACAAAACAAAACCACAACAACTTAGTTGTCGTCTCACCAGACGTTGGTGGCGTAGTTCGTGCACGTGCACTCGCTAAGCAAATGGGTTCAGATTTAGCGATTATCGACAAACGTCGTCCAAAAGCCAATGTGGCTAAAGTGATGAACATCATTGGTGATGTTACAGGCCGTACATGCGTGATCATGGATGACATGGTCGACACAGCCAATACACTTTGTGAAGCCGCATCAGCACTTAAGAAAAAAGGCGCAATCAAGGTTGTGGCTTACTGCACTCACCCCGTGCTTTCAGGCACTGCGATCGAGCGTATTACCGCTTCAGAACTTGATGAATTAGTTGTTACAGACACCATTCCACTGCGTGAAGACGCAGCTTCATGCAAAAAAGTTCGCCAACTAAGCGTAGGTGAATTAATGGCTGAAACCATCCGCCGCATTAGCAATGAAGACTCTGTCAGCTCATTATTTGAAGATTAATTAAAGTTTCGATGCCATTGGCAACAATGGCATCACACCCTGTTATCTGGTCGCGGATAACAGTTTTTAAAAAGCCAAAATGTTTTTTGGTTAAATTTAGGAGTAGTAAAAATGACGATTGAAATTTCAGCAGTAACACGTGCAGCGAAAGGTACGGGTGCGAGCCGCCGTCTTCGCCGTTCAGCTAAAGTACCAGGTGTGGTTTATGGTGCTGGTAAAGACGCAGTAAGCGTTGAATTTGATATGAAAGCCTTGTTCATGGAATTCCGCCATGAAGCATTCCACGCCTCTATCTTAACGCTTAACTTAGATGGCAAAAAAGAGTCAGTATTGTTACGTGACTATCAAATGCATCCAGTGCGCAACACCATTCAACACATCGACTTTCAACGTGTTAGCGCAACAGAAAAAATCCACGTTAAAGTGCCATTGCACTTCGTGAATGCAGACATCGCTCCTGGCGTAAAAGTGGGCGGCGGCATTGTAGCTCACATCGCTACTGAAGCTGACGTAAGCTGCTTGGCAAAAGACTTGCCAGAGTTTATCGAGGTTGATTTGGCTAATTTAGAAATGGGTCACTCAGTACACTTGTCAGAAATCAAATTGCCTAAAGGTGTTGAGTTCGTTCAATTAGCGCATGGTGCCGACGTTGCTGTTGCAAGCATTGCAAAAACTCGCGGCGGTGCAGCTGCTGCAGCTGAGGAAGCAACGCCAGCAGCTTAATCGCTGATGTGCTTTACACTCTGTGTGAAAGCCCTCTAAAACGCGCGTTTCGGTTTTTCCGGAACGCGCGTTATTATTTTCAGGCTGTGAAATTATTTTAGGCTGGATGAGCGACAATAGGCTATGAGTCAAATCAAACTAATCGTTGGACTAGGCAACCCAGGCGCCCAATATGAATCCACCCGCCACAATGCAGGTTTTTGGTGGGTGGATCAAATCTGCGCCGAAACAGGGAGCAAGCTCAACCTTGAAGCCAAGTTTTTTGGTCATGCTGGCCGCTTAAAATCCAGCAATGATGAAGCATGGCTACTCAAACCAACAACCTTCATGAATGCCAGCGGGCGTGCAGTCGCGGCACTGGCTAAGTTTTATAAAATTGCGCCTGAGTCAGTTTTAGTGGTGCACGATGAATTAGATCTACCCCCCGGCACCGTGAAGCTCAAAAAAGGTGGCGGGCATGGCGGACACAACGGTCTTAAAGATATTACTGCACAGCTAGGCACCCCTGATTTTTGGCGTTTACGCTTAGGCATCGGCCACCCAGGTGATAAAAATGCGGTGGCAAATTTTGTATTACACGACCCAAGTCGCGATGAAATGCGCGCCATTGAAGAAAATATAGATCAAAGCACGACACTGCTTCCTTTGCTATTAAAAGGCGAATTTGAAGCAGCAATGTTAAAATTGCACACTAAAAATTAGTTACGAATTTATTGAACAGGAAAAAATATGAAATGCGGAATTGTCGGCCTACCAAACGTAGGTAAATCAACGCTCTTCAATGCCATTACCAAAGCAGGCATCGCCGCAGAGAACTACCCTTTCTGCACCATCGAGCCTAACGTCGGCATTGTTGAAGTGCCTGACCCACGCATGAAACCATTGATTGATATCGTCAATCCGCAAAAAGTACAACCCGCCATTGTTGAGTTTGTGGACATTGCAGGCTTGGTGGCTGGGGCATCAAAGGGTGAAGGCCTAGGTAACAAATTCTTGGCTAACATCCGCGAAACAGATGCGATTGCACACGTGGTACGTTGCTTTAATGATGCTAACGTGGTGCACGTTGCCAATAAAGTTGATCCGCTTTCAGACGTTGAAACCATCAACACCGAACTTGCACTCGCTGATATGGAAACCGTCGACAAAACGGTTCAACGCGAAAGTAAAAAAGCGAAATCAGGCGATAAAGAAGCGATTGCCCTTTGTGCGGTATTGGCCAAAGTCCAAAAAGGCTTAGATGAAGGCAAAGCTGTTCGCACCTTAGGCTTAGATGCTGACGAATTGCACTTACTCAAGCCACTCTGCCTGATCACTGTTAAACCAGTCATGTACATCGCAAACGTTGATGAGAAAGGCTTTAACAATAACCCACTCCTTGATTCAATTGTAGAGCTTGGCAAAAAAGAAGGTTCACCAGTAGTGAGCATCTGCGCAAAAATTGAAGCAGAAATCTCAGACCTTGAAGATGAAGACAAAGCTTTATTCTTAGAAGAGCTAGGCTTAACTGAGCCAGGCTTAGACCGCGTAGTACGCGCGGCATATGCCCTACTCGGCCTAGAAACCTACTTCACCGCTGGTGTTAAAGAAGTTCGTGCTTGGACAGTCCGCAAAGGCTCAACCGCACCACAAGCCGCCGGCGTTATTCATACAGACTTTGAACGTGGCTTTATTCGCGCAGAAGTGATTGCCTTTAACGAATATGTTGCTCACAAAGGCGAGCAAGGCGCAAAAGAGGCTGGCAAGATGCGTTTAGAAGGAAAAGAATATATCGTGCAAGATGGCGATGTGATGCACTTTAGATTTAATGTCTAAGTAAAAAATAGCCCTGTAAAAGCCATCCTCAGGATGGCTTTTTTATTGCCTCAAACACCAGAGCAATTCGTTGATGCTTCCGCACATCCCTTTGGCTTCAAGGTATAATTCAGGCTTATTTATCCACACAAAAATATTTGCCATGCAACAGCAGTATCCATTTAAAGAAATCGAAGAACGCGCCCAGCAATATTGGGAAACCAATCAAACTTTTAAGGCGACTGAAAAGAGCGATAAGCCTAAGTATTACTGCTTATCCATGTTTCCTTATCCAAGTGGTCGATTGCACATGGGTCATGTCCGCAATTACACGATTGGTGATGTGCTAAGCCGTTTCCATCGCATGCGTGGTTTTAATGTGATGCAACCGATGGGCTGGGATGCATTTGGCTTGCCTGCTGAAAATGCAGCAATCAAAAACAATGTGGCGCCTGCTGGTTGGACATACAGCAATATCGAGCACATGAAAGAGCAACTCAAGTCTTTAGGCTTAGGGATTTCTTGGGATAGAGAAATTGCCACTTGCACCCCAGAGTATTACCGCTGGGAACAATGGTTATTCACGGAGCTATTCAAAAAAGGCCTCATCTACAAAAAAACGGCCACGGTGAATTGGGACCCTGTTGACCAAACCGTGCTTGCGAATGAACAAGTGATTGATGGTAAAGGCTGGCGCTCTGGGGCGGTGGTTGAAAAACGCGACATTCCGCAATACTTTATGAAAATCACGGCTTATGCCGATGAGTTGTTAGCTGACCTCGATAAACTTGAAGGCTGGCCTGAGCAAGTCAAAACCATGCAACGCAATTGGATAGGTAAAAGTTACGGCTGTGAAGTTGAGTTTCCTATCGTTGGTGGCAATGGCAATCTTAAGGTTTACACCACACGTCCAGATACATTGATGGGCGCAACTTATGTCGCTGTTGCTGCAGAGCACGCCCTTGCAACCCAAGCGGCTGAGAACAACCCTGCACTACAAGCATTTATTCAAGAGTGCAAAATGGGTAGCGTGGCTGAAGCCGACATGGCGACTGCCGAGAAAAAAGGCATGGCAACTGGGCTATTCGTTCAGCATCCAATCACTGGCGAGCAATTGCCAGTTTGGGTAGCTAACTATGTACTCATAAGCTACGGCGAAGGTGCTGTCATGGCTGTGCCAGCACATGATGAGCGCGACTTTGAGTTTGCGAACAAATACAGTTTACCTATGAAGGTTGTGATTAAGCCACAAGGTACCGAGCTTGATCTTCCGCTGACTGCCGCTTTTACAGAACATGGCGTTTTGTTTAACTCTGGCGCGTTTGATGGCCTGGATTTTGATAGCGCATCAAGCAAAATCGCTGAAGCACTCACTACTAAGAATTTAGGTAAACGTCGCACACAATATCGTTTGCGCGACTGGGGTGTTTCACGTCAGCGCTATTGGGGCTGCCCTATCCCTATCGTGCATTGTGCTAGCTGTGGCGAGGTGCCAGTGCCTGCTGACCAATTGCCTGTGCGCTTACCAGAAGACGTGGTGATGGATGGCGTAGGCTCACCAATTAAAAAAGACCCAAGCTTTTACGAAACGACTTGCCCAAGTTGTGGCGGCAAAGCCACGCGTGAAACCGACACCATGGACACGTTCTTCGAGTCTTCATGGTACTTTGCACGCTACGCAAGCTTTGACTGCCACACCGGCATGGTGGATGAACGCGCAAACTATTGGTTGCCTGTTGATCAATATATTGGCGGGATTGAACATGCGATTTTGCATCTACTTTACGCGCGCTTCTTTAACAAATTGATGCGTGATGTTGGCCTGCTCAAAAATGATGAGCCGTTTACTCATTTGCTCACACAAGGCATGGTGCTAAAAGAAGGCACCAAGATGAGTAAATCTAAGGGCAATACAGTTGACCCGCAAGCGCTTATCGACACTTACGGCGCAGATACTGCACGTTTATTTATGATGTTTGCTGCACCTCCTGAGCAAAGCTTGGAATGGGCTGACAGCGGTGTGGAAGGCGCACATCGTTTCTTGCGACGCTTGTGGACATTTGTGGCAACGCATTTAGAAAATGGTGCTGTAGCTGCTTACAAAACGGGTGAATTAACTGCCGAAGTTAAAACCCTTCGTCGCCAACTTCATCAAACGATTGAAAAAATTACGGATGACTATGGTCGTCGCCAAACATTCAACACGGCCATTGCTGCCGTGATGGAACTCATGAACGCTTACGGCAAAATCGAGGGCGAGGATGCCGTCACACGTAGCGTACGCCAAGAAGTACTAGAGAATGTTGTACTACTCCTATCTCCTATCGTGCCGCATATTTGCCAAGCTTTGTGGGCTGAACTGCGTCAAGACATTGTGATTGAGGATGCCACATGGCCAAGTGCCGACCAATCTGCGATGGTACAAGATGAGGTAGAGCTGGTAGTGCAAGTCAATGGGAAATTGCGTGGTAGCATCACCGTGGCTAAAACCATGGCAAAAGAAGCCATTGAGCAACATGCACTTGCACAACCGTTTGTGCAAAAATTCCTAGAAGAGGGTTCGGCTGTGCGTAAAATCATTGTCGTGCCGAATAAACTCGTCAATATTGTTGTGGGGTAATTATGCAAAGCACTATCGCTCGTCGCTTAACTATTCTGATGCTGGCCTTTGTCGTTGCGGCCTGCGGATTTCATTTACGTGGCGTGGCTGATTTGGCATTCAGTAAGCTTTACATGAAGGGCTCTGCGAGTATTTCTAAAGACTTAATCAGCGCACTTAAAACCAACGGGGTTAAGATTGTGACTGAGCCGGAAGAAGCAGAAGTGATGCTAGAGCTAATGAGTGATGGCGTTGAAAAGCGCATTCTTTCATTGGGCGGCACAGGTTCTGTTCGTGAGTTTGAGTTGTTCTATCGCATAAAATTTCGCGTGCGTGACGCGTCAGAAGAGCTTTGGGGCCAAGAACAAATCATTGAAAGTCGTCGTGATTTTTCATATTTAGATACTGAATTGCTCGCCAAATCTTACGAAGAAGCCATGCTTTATGAAGATATGCGCCGCGATGCTACAAGAGAACTCATGCGTCGCTTAGTTGCACAAAAACCTAAAGCCAAGGCAGTGAAATAGGCCAACCGCCTATATGTTCAAATATGAATTTGGCGCCACAACAACTCTCCCAACATTTAAGCAGCGGTCTTAAACCGCTCTATGTGCTCACGGGAGATGAGCCTTTATCTCAGCGGGAATGTTTAGATGCTATTCGTGCCAAAGCGTGTGAATTAGGTTTTGATGAACGGACCAGTTTAACTTCTGACCGTTATTTTAATTGGGGACAAATTGCTGAATTCGGTCAGGCCATGTCATTGTTTGCCAGCCAACGCTTGCTTGAAATTAATATCCCTACAGGCAAACCTGGCCTTGATGGTAGCAAAGCACTTCAAGCATTAGCAGCTGAAGCATTGCCTGATACTGTCACTGTGGTTATTTTGCCAGCGGTAGATTGGCGAGATGCAAAGAGCGCTTGGTACACAGCGCTGCAACAAAACAGCGTATTTATTGAATTGCGCGAAGTTGGACCAGCGCAATTGCCACCATGGATTGCAACCCGTTTGGCTTTGCAAAAGCAAAGTACTGATGCGGAAACTTTAACTTTTATGGCAAACCAAGTGGAAGGTAATTTACTTGCCGCGCATCAAGAGATACAAAAACTAGGCTTGCTCTTCCCTGCTGGCGTCATTGCTGGGGATGATGTCCGTGCAGCCGTGCTCAATGTTTCGCGCTTTGACGCAGTGCAACTTGGCGAGGCCGTATTGGCAGGCGATGTTGATCGCACCGTGCGTATTTTAGATGGCCTGAAGGACGAGGGCGCACAAGCTGTTGCTGTGATGAACCCACTGATTTGGGCGATTACGCCATTAGTCAAAATCAAGCAGGCCGAAGCACGTGGTGAAAACTTAAACAGCGCCATGGTGCAAGCCAAGGTATTTGGCCCAAAACAAGCGCTTGCCAAGCAAGCGGTTGGCCGATTAAGCTTAAAACAATTACAAGCCGCATTACTAAAACTCGCCGACATTGATAAAACCGCAAAAGGCATGATGCAAGGCGATGCTTGGCTAGAAATTTCAAGATTATGCTTTGGCCTGGCAAGAGTTGGCACAAGAGCCAGAAGCCGCTAAAAAGAAGGTTAGGAACACTGATGGACATTAAATCGTATATGCACAATGTTGGAGTTGAAGCGCGCAACGCTTCACGCGCCATGGCAAAAGCTGAAACCAACACCAAAAACTTAGCACTCACCACCATCGCTAAAGCGATTTTGCGTGAAAAAGATGCACTACTTGCCGCCAACCAACAAGATCTTGCAGCAGCAAAAGCTGCAGGCATGGAAGCAGCCATGTTAGACCGCCTCACACTCACTGAAAAATCTATTGCGACAATGGCTGAAGGCCTTCAGCAAATTGCGAGCCTTGCCGACCCAATTGGCGAAATCAGCGATATGAAGTATCGCCCTTCTGGTATCCAGATTGGCAAAATGCGCGTACCACTTGGCGTAATAGGCATCATTTACGAAGCACGTCCAAATGTAACAGTGGATGCGGCCGGCTTATGTATTAAATCCGGCAATGCCACCATTCTTCGTGGCGGCTCAGAAGCTATTCATTGCAACCAAGCCTTGGCAAAGTTAGTACATGAAGGCTTAGCGGCTGCAGGCCTACCAAAAGCCGCAGTGCAAGTCGTCGAAACCACGGATCGTGCTGCGGTTGGCGAACTCATCACCATGAAAGAGTTTGTGGATGTCATCGTGCCGCGAGGTGGCAAAGGCCTCATTGAGCGCATTTCAGCCGACGCACGCATTCCTGTGATTAAGCATTTAGATGGGAATTGTCACGTTTATGTAGATGATGAAGCTGATTTTGAAAAGGCTATACGCATCGTTGAGAACTCAAAAACGCAACGTCTTGGCACTTGCAACACCACAGAATCTTTGTTGGTGGCACGTAGCGTATCCCACAGCATGCTGCCAAAAATTGCTGAGATGTTGATCAGCAAAGGTATTGAGATTCGTGGTTGTGCAGAAACTTGTGCGTTGGTCCCAGCCGCTAAGAAAGCATCAGAAGAAGATTTTTATACGGAATATTTAGATGCGATTATTTCCTGCAAAGTGGTTGAGGGCTTAGATGAAGCGATTGCACATATCAATCAGCATTCATCACAGCATACCGAAGCCATCGTGACTGAGAATTACACCAAAGCACGCCGTTTCTTGCGCGAAGTGGACTCAAGCAGCGTCATGGTAAATGCATCCACACGCTTTGCAGATGGCTTTGAATATGGCTTGGGCGCTGAGATTGGCATCTCAACGGATAAGCTCCATGCCCGCGGCCCAGTTGGTCTTGATGGCTTAACCTCACTCAAATACATCGTATTGGGTGATGGGCATGTTCGCGCTTAAATATCATTCATGATAGGTATTTTAGGCGGTACGTTTAATCCCATCCATAACGGCCACCTGCACCTTGCTGAACGCTTACAACAAACGCTTGCTTTTGAGACAGTTCGTTTCATGCCTGCTGCAATTCCTGCATTAAAAGATTTGCCAAACGTCAGCGCAGAACAACGCGCTGACATGGTAAAACTTGCGATTGTTGACCATCCCACATTTCAGATTGATAGCCGCGAACTTGATCGCGCAGGCCCGTCCTACACCATCGATAGTCTCATTTCATTACGTGAAGAACTTGGCGACAAAGTCAGTATTTGCTGGCTGATAGGTTCGGATGCTTTCGCAAGGTTGCACACATGGCATCGCTGGAATGAGCTGCTCGACTACTGCCATTTTGTGGTGGTCAAACGCCCGCAATCTGAAGACTTAACTTGGAACGCTAAGATTGAGTCTCTCGTTGAAAAGCATCAAACCAACCATCTAAATGCCCTTAAAAACTCCGCCAACGGAAAAATATTAATGCAAGAAATTGCGGCTTTGGACATTTCATCTACACAAATTCGAGAAAACATCGCATCCAAAACTAATGTCAGCGATGTAATGCCGAGCCATGTTATTCACTACATTCAACAACATCAGCTCTACCAATAAATAAATAAATGGATACCTTTAGCCACGCACTTTGGGGATATGGATTATTCGGTCACAAGCGCCATGCGTGGTTGGCAATTCTATTTGGTGCTGCACCTGATTTAATTTCTTTCGGCGCATTGATGCTGCTTAACATGCTGAGTGGCACATGGCATTTTGGCAAACCGCCGCTAGAAACACTGCCGTCTTGGCTATTCACCAACTATGCTTTTGGGCATAGCGTCATCGTTTGTTTTTCTGTAGTTGGATTGGTATGGTTGTGGCGCAAAGACATTGCGTTTGCCATGCTTGCGTGGCCTTTTCACATCCTGCTTGATTTTCCATTCCACGCTAAATCCTACTTCGCCACGCCGCTATTTTGGCCGTTCTCAGACTTTAGTATTGATGGCATCCCTTGGTCACATTGGTATATTTGGTATCCCAATGTCGCCGGTTTGATCATTTTGCTGACCTATCGATTTAAGCAAAAACGCAAAGTTAAAAATCAATAAATTGGGGCTCTTCACCCCAAGCCACATCTGCAATACAAGGCGCTTTAATCATGGCTTTTAGCGTTGCAATATTTTCCTCAATGGCTGGCATATTAGGATCAAGGCGGTTAGCCACCCAGCCTACTAAATTTAACCCTGCCGCTCCAATAGAGCCAGCTGTCATGAGTGCATGATTAATACAGCCCAAGCGAACACCCACCACCATAATCACGGGGAGATTGAGTTTCACCGCTAAATCCGCCATGGTTTCTTGGCGATTAATGGGTACACGAAAACCGCCCGCCCCTTCCACCACCACTACATCGGCTTTTGCTTGTAAGGCATCAAAAGCTTGCTGAATATCATCTAATGAAACCGTCATGCTAACCTGCTCAGCGGCAATGTGAGGCGCAATCGCGGGAGCAAATACATAAGGATTCATCAAAGCCAAATCAGCATCCACGTTACTGGCTTTAATAAGTGCAGTCACGTCACTATTAAGCAAACGACCATTCACCATCTCAGCCCCAGCAGCGACTGGCTTCATGCCAACCGCTTGCAAGCCTTGGTGTACGAAATGACGAACTAAGGCAGCGGCAACATAAGTTTTACCAACGTCGGTATCAGTGCCAGTAATAAAATAGGCGGTCTTATTTTTTTGCATGAAAAGTCACAGGCGCAAAGCCAGCCTCTAAGTCGATTTTTGTTTTAGGTCTAGCCGCGGGCTTCCAAGCGTGGCCATAAATCACTTCAAACGTAGCAGGCAACTTCCCATCTTTTCTAAAGCGCTCGTAGTGTTCAGCAATCTGCTTTAAAAAACCTCGACCTTGCAAGCCACGACTCCGGCCATCAGCCGCATTATGCGCGCCGATAGCCTTCAAATCGCGCATCACGGCCATCACATCATTGTAAGTCAGCGTAATGTGTTCTACATCCAAAACAGGCGCCGCAAAACCCGCACGCACCAAAGCATCGCCAATATCATGCATATCAATAAAACGACTGACGTGCACATGCTCGCCATCCACACTTGAAGCCGCACGCAACTCTTTCAGCGTATCGGGCCCAAGCGTGCTAAACGTCAGCAGACCTTCATGACGAAGCACGCGATGGATATGAGTGAAAGCGGCATCTAAATCATTGCACCATTGAATCGCAAGGTTAGACCACACCATATCCAAACTGGCATCCGCCAAAGGGAGCTGTTCGATATCTGCACACAGGAAATGCTGCTTATTAACACCTAAGGTTTGCTTGATGCGCTGAATAAGGGAGGTATTCGTGGACTGGCTTTTGTGCAACATACCCATTGCCAAATCCAGCGAAACAACTTGAGATTTTGGGTACTTTTGCATCAAGGCTTGGCTGGCATGACCTGTGCCACAGCCCGCATCTAATATGCTTGTGGGTTGCATACTCACTAAATCTAAACGGCTAAGCATTTCTTCACGCACCAGCTTTTGCATCACTGCCGCCGCATCGTAAGTATTGGCCGCACGGTCAAATGACGCACGGACGCGCGCTTTATCTAGGTGGTAAACATCTTGCTCGGAAGGGGCTTGGCTCATAAGTGTAAAAACTCTGTGACTTTTTGGCTGAATAATTCAGGATGCGAAATAAATGGCTCGTGCGCGGCGCTTGGTAAGGTCAATAACGCTGCGTTCGGCAAAGTCTTAGCCGTCCATTCGGCCGCACTTAATGAGGCTAATTTGTCATGAGTGCCATGTATCACCAAGGTTGGCATTTTCAGGCTTGGCAAGTCAGCACGCACATCCCCTGTACGCAAAATATCTAAAGCGCCAAGTAAGCCTTGTTGATGAGGGGCAGGACGGAGACTAAGTGCCTCACGTAATATTTTGGAGGTCGCGCGCGCATTGCCGCTTCCCATCGCAATGAGCGCCAAAAGCTTATTCATTGTGCCTTGATAATCCTGCATCGCCCCTGCAAAAAAACTTTCAAATACATCGCTAGGCATGCCTTGTTGCCAATCATCCCGGGCTACGAAACATGGCGTACTCCCGACCAAAATCAGCTTTTTAATGGGGGTGATTAAGGCGATTTTTGTTGCAATTAATCCCCCCAATGACCAACCGAGAAGATAAGCATTGGCTGGCATTTCCTGCGCAACTTTTTCAGCAATCGTGTGTAGGTTATACACATCAATATTGTCGCTGTGCCCCATGCCTGGCAAATCCACCAAGTGCAATTCAAAATGCTGACTGAGTAAATCACGCGCTTGCATCCACATGCCGCTATGCATCCCCCAACCATGAATCATCACAAGTGGCTCACCCTGCCCTATTTTTTCAATATGCAGACTCATGTGGCCAACACCTGCTCAGCTTCATGCAAATGCTGAATCAGTAATTTCACATCATCTAAAGTATGTGCTGCCGATAGTGAAATACGAAGACGTGCAGTATTTTTTGGCACAGTCGGTGGACGGATGGCTGGCACCAAGACACCCAGCGCCAGGAGATAGTTACTTAGTCCGAGCGTCGCTTCATTACTACCCACAACGATAGGTTGTATCGCAGTATCCGATGGCATTAACTGCCATTTTTTAAGGCTTAAATTTTCTTTGAAATAAGCAATTAAATCCCGCAAATGCTGATGACGCGCCTCATCTTTTTTCATCACATTAACCGCCGTGACCAAAGCCGCCGCCAATGCTGGCGGGCTCGCCGTCGTATAAATATAAGTGTTAGCCGACTGAATTAAATACTCAATGATCGTTTCATCGCCAGCCACAAAGGCGCCCGCAACGCCTGCCGCCTTACCTAATGTTGCCATGTAGATAATGCGTGGGGATATCACATTAAAATGACTCAAAATACCGCGACCTTGGCGACCCAACACACCAAAACCATGGGCATCATCAAGCAAAAAATAGGCGTCATATTTTTCGCAAAGTGCAAGCAGTTCAGGGACAGGAGCGATGTCACCATCCATACTAAATACTGCATCAACAATGACTAGCTTTCTTGGCGCATTGCTGGCCGCGAGCATTTGCTCTAATTGGGATAAATCTTGATGTGCATAGCGATTTAATTCTGCACGCGACAAAACGGCGGCATCATTCAATGAGGCATGATTAAGTTTATCCGCAAAGATTGCATCGTTACGTCCAAGCAATGCCGCAACTACCCCCATATTCGCCATATAACCTGTGCTAAACAGCAAGCCTGATGGCGAACCTACAAAGCCCGCCAATGCTTGTTCTGCTTCATGGTGAAATTGATGATGGCCTGTAATAAGATGGGATGCCCCACCACCCACGCCCGCTAGTTGAGCCGCTTGTTGAAAGGCGAGGATTAAATCAGGATGATTTGCCAAACCAAGATAATCATTGCTGGCGAATGAGAGCAGGTGCTGATCATCTGCAACCAAGTGGGCAGCTTGAGGGCTTTGCAGCAAGCGCCGCTTACGCTTTAAACCTGCTTGCGCACGCTCCGCGAGTTCTGATTTAAGTTGTTCTATCATTTTGTAAATGCGCGTAACGTTTGCACGTCACGCAAAATGATTAAATTGGATGTAGACCCAATTTGGCAAACAGCTGTTTATCTGTTTCCGCTTCTGGGTTGCCTGTGGTGAGTAATTTTTCACCATAAAAAATCGAATTCGCGCCAGCAATAAAGCACAATGCTTGAATGCCTTCATGCATGCTTTGGCGACCCGCTGAAAGGCGAACGAAGCTCTTGGGCATGGTGATGCGTGCCGCGGCAATAGTACGGATAAATTCAAACTGATCTAAATCTTCCACGCCATGCAATGGCGTACCTTCGACTTGCGTGAGCAAGTTAATTGGCACGCTTTCTGGTGGACGTTCCATATTGGCAAGTTGCGCAATCAGACCGGCACGTTGGTTGCGACTTTCGCCCATACCGATAATGCCGCCACAACATACGTTAATGTCTGCCTCACGCACGCTGTCCAATGTATCCAATCGATCTTGGTAGGTCCGCGTCGTGATGACATCACCATAGAATTCTGGCGCGGTATCTAAGTTGTGGTTGTAGTAATCAAGACCTGCATCCTTCAATTGCGCGGCTTGCCCCTCTTTTAACATGCCCAAAGTGGCGCATGTCTGTAAACCCATCGCTTTAACTTCTGAAATCATTTTAAGCACAGGCTCTAAATCTTTTTGCTTAGGGCTACGCCATGCAGCGCCCATACAGAAGCGGCTCGCACCGCTTTCTTTGGCTGCGCGAGCAGCGGCCAATACTTCATCAATAGGCATCAGAGGCTCATTTTCCACGTCCGTGTGATAACGCGCAGCTTGTGGGCAATAACCACAGTCCTCCGAACAACCGCCGGTCTTGATTGAAAGCAATGTGCTCACTTGCACAGCATTGGGATCAAAATTTTCACGATGCACAGTTTGCGCGCGGTGGATTAAGTCGCTAAATGGCAACTCAAACAATGCCACAATTTGCGCGACACTCCAGCGCTGCTCTGTTTCAACTGGGGCGACATTGCGCTTAATACTTGATGCTTCAACCACGCTCACATTTACATCCATATTTAACTCGCTCATGCTTCAATCTCCATCTTCATGTCTTGCCAATCTTCTTTTGAAGCGCGCAACATATCTCTAATACCCAGAGGCACCACCAGCAACACACTAATGCCCCACACTAAAAACAAGACGTTTAATACGCCAATTTTTTCACCTAACATAAAACCAAAAAACGCCATCACCACCAGCAAAGCAAAAGTGGAATAGAATCGGTAAGCTGACTTTGTCATGTACTCACAGATTTTGTGATTAGGATGATTAGCCGCTGCCGCGTACATAAAGATCGAAGCGGCCACCCATATAAAAAGAGGAATCACTAAAGGCAGAAGCAACACCGCCAAACAGGAAAAAAAGGTAAATCCCTGTGCAGAGCGCATTTGTTGTTTAGCAGTAATAATATGATGTGTATTTGAAGCGGATTCCATCATGACGGGCCTACTGAAGACTAATAATATTAATGATTATACATTGTTAAGTAGAAAGCCATTCATTGAATAACCACTGGTTAAAATTTAAGCAAATGTTCAAAGCAAGCCTATTTCCACAAGCTTGCCTGCTGTGCTCCGCAAGTAAGGGCGGTAGCTTGGGGGTTTGCAGTGACTGTCTTTGCGACCTGCCTTACCATGACCAATCTTCTTGCCCACAATGCGGTTTGCCAAGTTTTGAACGCCAGCATTGTGGTTCATGTCTTGCATCAACGCCAGACTTTGACCTAACCACTGCGGCATTTACTTATGCGTATCCCATCAGCCAAGTATTGCAACAATACAAATATCAGCAGCAATTGTTTTTAGCGGAAACCTTTGCCAACTTAATGCTCCAAAAACTTAAACCACACAACATAGACCTCATTATTCCCATGCCGTTGCATCCAAACAGATTGCAAGAACGTGGCTTTAATCAATCTTTAGAAATTGCACGCATCATCGGCAAACGCTCAAATATTGTAGTCAATAGTCAGGCCGTTGCGCGAATCAAACACTCCCCACCGCAAGCCAGCCTACCGCTTAAAGAACGTGCACGGAATATGAAGGGCGCTTTCATCTGCCATGAAGATTTAAGCGGTCTGCGCATTGCCCTCGTTGATGACGTGATGACCACGGGGGCCAGTCTCAACGCACTTGCAAAAGCAGTCAAGGCAAAAGGTGCAGCTCATGTAGAATGTTGGCTTATCGCACGCACACTCGCAAAGTAAATGTTTAATATCGTCTTATTTGAACCAGAAATTCCACCAAACACAGGCAACATTATTCGTCTGTGTGCCAATACGGGCGCGCAACTGCACTTAGTTAAACCGCTCGGATTCTCATTGGAAGATAAGCAGCTTAAACGCGCTGGCTTGGATTATCACGAATACGCCAACTTGCAAATCCACGAAAATTGGCAGGCGTGCAAAATAGCTTTAGCTGGCAAGCGCATGTTCGCTATCACAACCAAAGGCAGCACTTCACACGGCAACATCAAGTTTGAGAAAGACGATGTGTTTGTGTTTGGACCAGAAACGCGCGGGCTACCAGAAGAAATACGAAATGAATTTAGCGCAGAGCATCGCGTCAGGTTGCCGATGTTGCCGCAAAGCCGCAGTTTGAACTTATCTAACTCAGCAGCAGTGTTGCTTTATGAAGCTTGGAGGCAGATAGGCTTTGAGGGCGGGGTTTAACAGTAGCAGCTAGTTAAAAGACTCTTGTTTTTGCTCACGACCGAGCAAATCCATCACCGCATCGCGCGGTGACTTTCCATGAGAAAGCACTTGGTCTACCTCATGGGTAATCGGCATATCCACACCTAAATCTTGGGCGCGCTTCACGACTTCACGCGCGGTATAAACACCTTCAGCCACATGGCCTAAAGTCGCTAGGATTTCAGCTAAAAGCTTGCCACTTGCTAATTGCAAGCCCACTTCACGGTTACGTGAGTACTGTCCGGTACAAGTCAAAATCAAATCACCCGCGCCAGCCAAGCCCATAAAGGTGTCTTTTTGCGCGGCCATCGCCATACCGAAGCGCGTCATTTCAGCCAGCCCACGCGTAATCATTGCCGCACGAGCATTGTTACCAAACTGCATACCATCTGAAATACCCGCGGCAATCGCCATCACATTTTTAAGCGCACCACCAACAGCAACTCCAGCCACATCGGTGCTGGTATAAACACGTAGCGAACCACCATGAAGCGCGGCACCTGCTTGTTTTGCAAAGTCAGCATCGTTCACCGCCAAAGAAACCGCCGTTGGCAAGCCACGCACTAATTCAGCCGCAAAGCTAGGGCCAGAAAGTGCACCCCACGCTTGATGTGGACCAAGCTCTTCAAGCGCAACTTCATGAGGTAGTTTAGCGGTGACAGGCTCCAGGCCTTTGTTCGCCCAAATAACTGGCACCTTTACGCCAAGCGCTTTGATGGATTGCAACATATCGCGGAAGCCACAAGTAGGGACAACAGAAACGATGAAGTCGACGCCTTGCAATGCCAAGCCTAAATCTGACTCTACGCTGAGATTATCGTTGAATTTGAAATCGCCAAGATACATAGGGTTGGCGCGCACCTTGCGCATACCATCCACATGGGCAGCTTTGCGCGCCCACAAGCAAACTTGGTGCTGCTGGCTGATATGCATCGCCAATGCGGTTCCCCAAGCACCTGCTCCTAATACGGCTATTTTCATTGCATATCCTTACAAACCCCAAACGGCTGAGGTTTGGACAAAGCCTACCAATCCATCGCGATGCTTTACTTTGACCCAACCATTTTTAGCTGGCTCAATAAAATCCACCACCACATCTTTTTCTAACCGGCCAATCGAAGCAACGCCCATCTCAGGGGATGGCTTAATATCTGCAGGGGCAACCAACAACAAAGTACGTTTAGCGCTGAGTTGTTTGGCATCTATCCAACTTAGGCCGCCTTGCTGATCTCGCACCTTAACCCACTCCGCGAGATTAACGATTACTTCTACTGGATAGCCTTGACCAAGCAAATAAACTTTTTTGCTTTGCGCTGAGGGCGAATCGTAAACAATCGCCTTAGACACGCTCACTGAACGAAATTCAGCTACTGCCAAGCTAGGCAGTAGCATCAGTAAAGCAACAACAAAAAGCCTAGTGTGTCGTTTTTGCAGCGTCATCTTGCGCTTGTTGTTGCTTTTGTTGCGCATATAACGCTTCAAAGTTAATCGGGCTCAGTACCACAGGCGGGAAGCCAGCACGGACTGAAGCATCGGAAACCACTTCACGCGCGTATGGGAACAAGATGTTCGGGCAAGTGATGCTAAAAATGATCTCTAAATTTTCTTCCGGTACGTTACGTACTTGGAAAATACCGGCTTGCGCTACTTCAATGAGGAACGCAGTTTTGTCACCAATTTTTGAAGTCACTGTAATGGTTAACACGACTTCATAAATGCCATCTTCAAGTTTGCTAGCAGTATTGCTGATTTCGATACCGATTTGCGGGGCATCACGTTCTGTAAAAATCTGTGGGGCATTAGGCAATTCTAATGACAAATCTTTAACGTACAATTTTTCAATCCCAAAGCCAGGCGCTTGATTTTGTTCTAAGGCTTGATTTTCTGTTGTTTGCTCTGCTGCTGTGTCTTTAGTTGCCATGATGTTCCCTAAAAATTTCAAAAAAATGCATCAAAAAATGCTAAACGATAACGAATAAAGGCGATATTTTAACCGATGCGCATACTAATTGCTTGTGTTGCTTAATTAAGCACTTAATAACGAGTCAAGCTCGCCTGCCAAATCTAAGGCACGCAAATCATCAAATCCCCCAACGTGCTGCTCACCAATGTAAATTTGTGGCACAGTGCGACGACCAGTTTTTTCCATCATGGCGACTTTTAATTCAGGATCAGTATCAATTTGAATTTTCTCTATCTCCATCACGCCTTTGGCATTTAGCAAGCGTTCAGCGTTTGTGCAATAGGGGCAATAAGCACTGGTGTACATCAAAACTTTGGCCATGAAAAAACCTTTAAAGAATTAAGCGCGTTGCGCAATGATTAAATTGGAAGCTGAATTGTACAGAAAGACAGGATTAAAAAAGAATCTGAACAAGATAAATTCGGCAAATAATGCAGATTTATTAAGCAAAAATCACTAAAATAGTGATATCCCATGAATACTCATTGAGAAAACACCTCGCATGAAAATTACGCCCGTCGTATTGTTGATTTTAGATGGTTTTGGATATCGCGAAGACATCACAGATAATGCCATTGCCCAAGCCAATAAACCAAACTGGGATAGACTTTGGCAACAGTATCCACATACCCTAATTAACGCATCAGAACACTTTGTCGGCTTACCTGACGGACAAATGGGCAATTCAGAAGTTGGTCATCTTAATATTGGTGCAGGCCGTATCGTCTTTCAAGAATTTGAGCGAATTAATCACGCAATAAAAACCGGTCAATTTGGTCAAAATCCGGTGCTGCTTGAAGCGGTAAATCAGGCTAAAAACACCGATAAAGCATTGCACATTTTTGGCTTAATTTCTGATGGCGGCGTGCATAGTCATCAAGACCATATATATGCCATGATCCGCATGGCCGCAAAGCAAGGCCTCAATAAGATCTACATCCATGCGTTTTTAGATGGTCGCGATACGCCACCGGTTAGCGCAAAACCATACCTTCAAGCACTGGAAGATCAAATCAAAATGATTGGTGCCGGCAAAATCGCTTCTATCTGTGGTCGTTATTATGCAATGGATAGAGATAAGCGCTGGGAGCGCGTCGAGCCAGCCTATCGCTTACTAACAGAAGGCACAGGTGAATTCAAAGCCAACTCCGCTTTAGAGGCCTTGGAGGCCGCCTACAAGCGGGGCGAAAATGACGAATTTGTAAAAGCCACCTCTATTGCTAATGAGGGTGAAGTGCCGGCATTTGTGGATGATGGCGATGTGATTGTATTTATGAACTTCCGCTCTGATCGCGCCCGGCAGATGACTGCGTGTTTTCTCGATGCGAGTTTTGAAGGCTTTAAACGTCAAAAATTACCAACTCTGGGGGGCTATTACACCCTGACGATGTACGACAAAAATGAAGTCAATGCAAAAACTGTATTTGCTCCCAATGATATTCACAACACTTTTGGTGAATACATTGCCAACCAAGGCCTTAAACAACTGCGCATCGCGGAAACTGAAAAATATCCCCACGTGACATTCTTCTTTAACGGTGGCGAAGAAAAAGTTTTTGAAGGCGAAAGTCGTATTCTTGTGCCTTCACCTAAGGTCGCTACTTATGATTTACAGCCTGAAATGAGCGCATTTGAGCTAACAGACCAATTAGAAGCGGCTGTGTTGAGCAATGCGTATGCCGCTATTATTTGTAACTATGCGAACTGCGACATGGTCGGCCACACCGGCTTCATGCCTGCTGCAATTAAAGCTATTGAAGCGATCGACACATGTATCGGCAGGGTCGTAAAAGCTGCCTTAAGCGTTGGCGCTGAAGTGATAATTACAGCAGATCACGGCAATGTAGAAATGATGCAAGACCTTGCCAACGACCAACCGCACACCCAGCACACCACGAATGTGGTGCCATTGCTTTACATTGGCCGCGATGCTGAAATGGCCAAGACTGGTGCACTTTCTGACATAGCACCAAGTTTGCTCTGCATGATGGGGCTGTCGCAACCAGCAGAGATGACTGGTCACTCTCTGGTGAAAATTAAGTAATCATGCGTCATGTTAAAAGCATTGCAATTGGGCTTAGTTTATTTGCGGCAACGATACTTTCAACCTCGACTTTCGCGGCAAACAAAACAGAAAAACCAAAAGAAAAGCTCAACACCATTCATGAACGTATTGAATCGCTCACCAAAGCGTTAGGCAAAACAAAAGAGGCACATGACGATGCTGCTGACGCTTTGAAAGAGAGCGAAAAGGCCATCAGTGAGACCAATCGAAAGCTTTTCGAGCTTCAACAAGAACAAAAGAAACATAGCGAAACCCTTCAAGCATTGCAAACCCAAAAATCAGGCCTTGAGAATACGATTGAAGGTCAAAAGGATCAGCTAAGTAAACAGATGTATCAGCAGTATCTGCACGGCAAGCAAAATTACTTACAAATTATTTTGCAAGAACAAGACCCCAGTGCCGCTTCGCGCCAACTAAAATACTTTTCATACGTGACTAAAGCCCGTGAAAATCTGATTCATGGCATGCAATCCAATTTAAGCCAAGTCACCAAGCTAAACGAACAAACAGTCGATGCATTACAAGAGGTAGTCAACCTCAAAAACAAACAACAGTCGGAGCGAAAAAATCTTGAGTCGCAAAAGCAATCACATAGCAAGATCGTTGAGAAGCTATCATCACAGATTAGTGCGCAACGTAATGAGATTGAAAAACTAAAGCGTGACGAAAAAAGCCTATCTCAATTAGTTGAGCGCCTAGCAAGAGCAGCGCAACCAAAACCACAAAAGCCAACAGAAGAAAGTAAACCAAAAAACATATCGCGTGAAACAACTGCAAATAAACCTGACACTGAAAATCGACCACAACAAGCGTTAGCTAGCAACGAGTCGTTACCTAGCAATGCATTTGACGGTGGAAGCTTTGAGTCATTAAGAGGAAAACTGAATTTGCCTGTGCGCGGTGAAGTCACCAATAAATTTGGCAACAGTCGCCAAGACACCGGGCTTACATGGAAAGGTTTATTTATCAAATCAAATGAAGGCAACGACGTCAAGTCCGTGGCAAGCGGCCGAATCGTTTTTGCGGATTGGATGCGCGGATTCGGCAATCTGATTATTGTTGACCATGGTGGGGGCTACATGAGCCTCTACGGTAACAACCAAGCACTTTTGCGCAAGATGGGGGATACGGTCAAAGGTGGTGATACGATTGCAAGCGTTGGTAACAGCGGCGGCAACGACACTTCAGGCTTATATTACGAGTTACGTAGCCGCAGCAAACCATTTGACCCGATGAGTTGGAGCGTTTTACGCTAGGATGCGCTTAACTTTCAAGATCTAACCGATGGCTTTACAAATATCGCGAACCAAACTTGGACCACGGTAAATCAAGCCACTGTAAACCTGCACTAAGCTTGCGCCAGCCGCAAATTTTTCTGCGGCATCAGCACCACTCAAAATGCCACCAACCCCAATAATGGGCAATGCGCCAGCGAGCTGTTTTGAAAGTTGTGTAATCACCAGCGTAGACTTTTCACGCACCGGCGCACCAGACAAACCGCCTGCCTCAGAGGCATTTGGTAAACCAGCCACCATGTCTCTTGCGACCGTGGTATTCGTGGCAATGACGCCATCAAACTGATGGATTTTAAGTAAATCAGCAATGCCAATAATTTGGGCCTCGTCTAGATCTGGTGCAATTTTCAATGCAATTGGCACGTATTGACCATGCTTATCCGCCAATATTTTTTGCTCTGCTTTTAAGCTAGCCAGCAAAGCATCTAATGCATCTTTTTCTTGCAACTGGCGAAGGTTTTTCGTATTTGGCGAAGAGATATTTACTGTGATGTAGCTGGCATGCGAATAAACTTTACGCATACAAATCAGGTAATCATCCACCGCACGTTCGTTTGGGGTATCAAAGTTCTTGCCAATATTAATACCTAAAATACCGCGAAAATTAGAAGCTTGGACGTTCTCAATAAGATGATCAACACCCAAGTTATTGAAGCCAAAGCGATTCACAATACCTTCTGCTTCTTTAACTCTAAATAATCTAGGCTTAGGATTACCTGGCTGCGGACGTGGTGTAGTCGTTCCGATCTCCAGAAAGCCAAACCCTAATGCGGCCATGCCATCAATGACAGCCCCATTTTTATCCAAACCTGCAGCGAGACCAACAGAGTTAGGGAAAGTAAGCCCCATCACTTGTTTGGACTTGCATTGGATAGGTGTTGGCAACATAGCTAGCAAGCCTGTTTTCTCAGCCAATTTAAGACTGTTCAGCGACAGGTCGTGGGCGCGTTCAGCGTCGAGCTGAAATAAAAACGGCTTTGCGAGTGCGTATAAATTCATACGTTTATTTTACTCGAAAAGCCGCGGTTTTCTAACACTCTCAACAATTGACTAATTAGCAGTCAAACACAATAATCTGCTCCGATAGCCTTATCATTCGCTCAACAGGCGTTACCCAAACGATGCCATCTCCCACCTGACCCATTTGACCAACCTCAACCAATATTTGCAATATGCCCTCCACCAACTCATCTGGGGCCACAATATCGATTCTCACCTTGGGCGTATATTCGTTTAGCTCATCTTTAAGACCCTGACTTGGTTTCGCCAAATAGTGCCCACACCCCTCAACTTTCGTAATGGTCATTCCTGGGAATTCTTTAATATTACGAAATGCCGAGCGGATTTTGGCTAATCTTTGTGGCGGAATAATCGCCTTAATTTCTTTTTTCATTCTAGCTCCATCTACAAATAGGAATCTTTAGGATTCTTTATGATTCAATTCTTTTCTCTTCAAACGTTCTGTAGAGTGCCGGCAATACAACTAGGGTCAGCAAGGTTGAGGTGATTAAGCCCCCAATCACCACAATCGCTAATGGTCGCTGAATTTCTGAACCTGGTCCCGTCGCAAACAAGAAGGGCACCAAGCCTAACATCGCCACTGTCGCGGTCATCATGACCGGCCTAAACCGTTGCTGACAACCCTGAGTAATCGCTTCAAACTGGCTCTTCCCTTCGTCACGCAAGTGTCGGATATAAGAGACCAACACAACCCCATTGAGCACCGCAATCCCCCACAAGGCAATAAATCCTACCGATGCCGGCACCGAGAGATACTCTCCCGTTACAAACAAGGCAACGATGCCGCCGATCGAGGCGAATGGAAGCACCAGGATAATTAATGCTGCATAACGCACTGAGTTAAACAGTAAAAATAACAGGAAGAAAATTGCGCCAATCGTTACCGGTACAATTAAAGCCAAATGACTCAAGGCGCGCTGCATATTCTGGAACTGACCACCATATTCTAAATAATAGCCATCTGGCAGTTTTAACTCTTTGTCCAAATTATTTTGAAGCTCAGCAACAAAACCACCTAAATCTCTGTCCTTTACGTTGACACCAACCACGATCCTTCGTTTCGCCAGCTCACGACTAATTTGCACGGGTCCGTCTTTCACTTCAATTTTAGCCAAATCGCGTAATTTAACCCGACTACCATTTGGAGAAGTCATCAAAATATCGCCAATCTCCTCGGCGCTACTTCTGAAGTTTTCTGGATAACGCACAGCGGCGCTAAAACGACGCTGCCCTTCAAACACTTCCGTTGCTTCTTTCCCCCCAATGGCGGTTTCAATAACGTCATGCACATCTGCAGCATTAATGCCGTGCCTTGAAATTTCATGACGATCAATGGTGATGTTCAAATATTGCTGACCAGAGACTTTTTCCACACGCATGTCCACCGCGCCAGGAACACCGCCCGCAATTTTGGCAATCTCGTCAGCTTTGGCTTTCAACACCAACATATCATCGCCAAACAATTTGACTGCAACATCGGAACGAACACCACTCAGCAGTTCAGCTACCCTAGCAGCAATCGGCTGCGCCATGACCACTTGAACACCAGGCAAGATTTTTAGGCTGTTCTGAATAGAGGCCGCAATATCATCCTGCGTCCAACCTTTTGGCCATTGATCTCGAGGCAATAAACTCACAATAGGCTGAGACTCGTTCTGACTTTGTGGATCTGCAGGACTCTCACCACGCCCCACGCCTGAAACCACGGACTTCACGCCAGGCAGCTTAGCAATCACTTGCAAAGCTTCTTTTTCCATCACGAGTGACTCATCTAAAGAAATATTAGGCGCACGAATAATGTTAGGCACAATCGAGCCCTCGCGCATTTCAGGAATAAACGAAGTACCTAATAAAGGAATGATCAGCAGCGCAACGACAAATGATGCAACTGCAACGCCAATGGTTCTCTTTTCATTGGAAATGGCCACGTTAAGCAATCGAAGGTAGGGCCTTTTAATGGCTTGAATAAAGCGCGTATCTTCGCCACTCCCCCCTTTTAAAATATAAGAGCACATCACAGGCGAAAGCGTGAGAGAAAGCACCAATGATACAAACAACGCAATTGCGATGGTCATGGCTAAAGGACCAAACATCTTCCCTTCCATCCCTTCTAAGGTCATTAATGGCAAGAACACGAGGATGATAATGCCAACCCCAAAAAGCACAGGAGTGCCAACTTCTGTTGCCGCTTCTAAAACGACGCGAATTTTGCTTTCACCCTGACGATGTCCTAATTGATGAAATGCATTTTCAACGACCACCACCGATCCGTCCACCATCAAACCAATGGCAATCGCTAAACCACCCAAGGACATGAGGTTCGCTGAAATACCTAAATAGTTCATGGCCATAAACGTCATCAATGGCGTTAGGATTAGGGTCCCAACTACAATCAAACTAGAGCGGACATCCCCCAAAAAGAGAAACAGAATAATAACAACCAAGATAACGCCCTCAATCAACACCTTCACCACAGTGTTCAAGGCAGCATCCACTAGCTCACTTCGATCGTAAAATGGGGTGATTTGTAAATTACCGGGCAGAATTCCTTTTTCATTCACCTCTTTAACTTTGGTTTTAATACGACCAACAACCTCTTTGGCGTTACCCCCTTTAATCATCATCACGATGCCACCAACAGACTCGGTTTCACCATTTTTGAGCAAGGCACCAACCCGTACTTCATTACCAAGCTTAACCTCAGCCACATCGCGCATATAAACAGGAACGCCACCCTGTTCTTTTAAAACGATATTGCCAATGTCATTAAGATTTTGAATTAAACCAACGCCCCGAATTAAATATTGCTCGGAATAGTGAGGCAAAATGCCACCACCACTGTTTGCATTATTTCTAGCAAGTGCGGTGTAAATATCGTTGAGCTTAAGCCCGTAATAATTCATTCGGTCTGGATTCACTAAAGCTTGATACTGCTTAACATAACCGCCCATGGAGTTAATTTCAGCAACCCCTGGAATGCTTCTTAACAAGGGACGAACCACCCAATCTTGAATAGCTCGACGCTCAGTTAAGTCTTCTTTAGTTAAGTTTTTGTGACCATCCGTTTTTTTGTCTAATGTGTACTGATAGACCTCACCTAAGCCTGTAGATACCGGGCCTAAAATGGGAATAACGCCTTCAGGCATTTTCTGGCTGGCTTCCATCAGACGTTCCATCACCAATTGCCGAGCAAAGTAAACATCCGTATGCTCAGTAAATACAAGAGTGATGAGTGACAATCCATTTTTATTAAGCGAACGCATCTCGACTAGGCCAGGCAATCCGGTCATCGAAATTTCTAGGGGAACGGTAATAAATCGCTCAACTTCTTCGGGAGATTTACCCATCGCTTGCGTTGCGATTAACACCTGAATATTGGTCACATCAGGAAAAGCATCAACAGATAGTTTTTTAACAGCAAAACCACCCGCCACCATCATTGCCAATGCCAGCACAACAACAACTAGGCGCTGCTTAAGCGCGCCACGAATCAATGACTCAATCATGGCTTACTCCAATTCTTTACGTTTGCGTTCGTTATTTAAATGGAACGCACCGTCAGTCACGATCGTTTCACCCTCTTCAACGCCACCAATGATTGGCCGCATCGCATTAAATTCATCACCAACATCCACCTCTCTCAAGCGATATTTATTCGCTGAGATTTGAACGAAAACATAATTCTTATCGTTCTGACGAACAATTGACCTAACCGGCACAGAAAGTTTTGCAATTGGCTTTGATTGCACCAACATGGAAACCAACATATCTGGTTTGATCTCACGATTCACATTACTGAGCTCACTCCGGACCATGACAGTTCTGGTTTCTGGATTGACGATATCGGAGACATACACCAATTTGCCTTTAATTGGCTTTTCATTGATTGATGGAATTAAAATATCGACTTCCTGGCCTTTTTCAATCAAGTCAATCTGACGCTCTGGCACTTCCGCAACTGCGTAAACCTTTGACAAATCGGCAACAATAAAAAGCTCATCCGCAGGCTGAACAACCTGCCCCAGGTTAATCTTTCTGGAAATGACAGTGCCTGAAATTCTTGCTGTCACTGTGCTAAATGAATGCATCTGTGAGTTTTTTGAAAGCTTAGCAATGCCTTGCGATGTCATCCCTAAGACTTGTAACTGATCCGCAGCGGCGTTCAAATCAGCCTTTGCGGCACTAAGTTCAGACTCTCTTCGTTGAACTTCTGCCTTACTAATAACATCGGCCTCTAACAAAATGCGTGCGCGCTCCACCGCTTTACTTTGCAGATCAATTTGTTGCAATGCTTTAATGTAAACCAATTGATTTTGAGCTAACTCAGTACTATTGAGCGTGGCTAAGGCCTGTCCTTGTGTGACATGTTGACCCAACACAGCATCGATATCAGTGATACGACCAGTGACTGGCGCACCTATTTTAGCCATACGTTGTTCATCCACTTGAATGCTACCTGGGATTCGCAACACTTCGCGAATGTCTGCCTGGCCAACCTTCATTAAGGTTACCTTCTTTTGCAAGTCCGCACTTAACTCAACCAAATACGGATCGATCTCTGGTTTTTTTGATTGCTGTGTGTCATCACTGCCTTTACAAGCCGTCAATGCAAGCATCAAACTCAACACTAGAACATCTCTCAGCACGGATGCCCGAGTTTTGTTGCCATTAAAAATTGTTGTCATCTCGATTATTCCTAATTTTTTTAATTTGTTTGTAGTATTTCAAAACCCAATAAGCGCTCTATCTCAAGCATTGCGCTAACGTAGTCAAACTTTGCAGCCAAATAATCTTTTTTTACGATGCGATAGACGCGCTGGGCATCCAGGTACTCCAAAATTCCACGCTCACCATAACGATAAGCCGCCTCAGCGACCTTGAGCACTGACTCTGACTGCGCTAATAAACCGCTCTCAAAAGAAGTCACTTGATTTTGTGCAATGATGTAGCGCTGATATGAAGCATCTAAATCCCGTGTTAATGCGAGCTCGCGGTCACTGAAAACCGCCTGAACTTGACTCACATTAGCAGCTGCCTCAGCAATCTGACCTTGGCGTTGATTCCATAGCGGCAATGGCAGCGCCAAACCCAAACGGTAGCTTGTTAAATCAGGATCTTGCTCAATACCCGCCTTAAGCGTTAACCCGGGATTGCGTAGATTTTGCTCAAGCCTTAACTTTGCATCCGCTGTCTGAGAAGCAGCTCGCACTTGTTTCAGTTGTGGGCTTTGGGAAATTTGATCTTTCAACGCACTAATACCGGGAAGTGATTGGCGCATTGGGAGCTCACCTGTCACGTCAAAGTTAGCTGGCATTGAAGCGCCAACCAGCCCTTGTAAAAATGCTTTTGACTCTACAACGCGAACAATTGCCGCCTGATAATCTCGCTCTGCAGCAAGCGTTTCCGTATCCGCCTTAATTAATTCATAGCGTGGAGACTCCCCAACATCCACACGCAATTTCACGCGCTCACGAATTTGTTGTAACAAATTACGATCATCTTCGATTAAACGTAATGCCGCCTGTCTTTGTAAAACATCATAAAAAGCTTTTTTGACCCTGGCACGCAATTCGATCTGATTGATTTCAGCACTGACGCCATAAAATGCCACATTGGATTCGGCAATCTCTCGTCTCGCTGCTCTAACATCTGAAAACTCCAGCGGCTGAGATAAGCCAACAATCCAGTTGCTTTTATTATCGCCTGGACCCGTTCTATAACGACTAGGACCCGCTGTCATTTCAACTTCAGGATTGGCAAAGGATTTGGCAGTCGTGACCGTTGCAACAGCGGCATCTTGTTGCGCTTTCACCACGCGAACGCTTGGGTTTTCAACCAAAGCAATGTCGATCACTTGCTGAAGTGAATAAACGGGGGCAGCCGAGGAAAATAGGGGCTGAGAAAGCAGTATTGAGAAGCAAAGAAAGATTGCACGCTTCGTCAAACATGAGGGTTTGATATTTTTTTCTACATTCATTTGATTTTTTTATTCCATAAACAAAAAACATGCTTAAAGTTTTTATCCATCGCTCTGCGTTGGTAAAGACAAAAGCGCACTGGTTTGTTCTTGCGCATCTTCAAACATCTTAAATTAATTATGATAAAAGTGAAGAATACGCAGAACTGGTGCACCAGATCAATTAGAACGATGGTGGCCGTTTGGGGGCAATAAGTGGAGGCTGAGAATAGAGTCGAACGATAGAAGTTGGCAAGATAGCCAACAATAAGGAGATAAACGGGATGAGTAAAGTCAAAATACCATCATCATTAATATCTGATGAATCATCGTGATTGGACGACTCAGGCACAACATCTTGTATCGAAAAACCATCCATAAATTCAGGCGAAGAGTGATTCACTTGTTTACCAAGCAAACAAAAGCAAAACATTAATCCAATAATCAGCGTAGTGAAATATTTCAGTGTCATGGTTGTATTGTAATCAATTGCCCGAATTAGTTCCAAATATTAGCTATTTCGCCAAGTCGTACCCTGTGGAGTATCCTCTAAAACAATCCCTTGCGCTAACAACGTTTGACGAATGCGATCTGCCTCCGGAAAGTTTTTATCCTTTTTAGCCTCTGCGCGGGCTTTAATCAGCCCCTCGATAGTATCGGGTTGTAAGCCGCCTTTAGATTCAGCCTGCATAAATTCTTCAGGATTACGCTCAAGCAAACCAAGCACACCAGCAAGACCCTTCAGCTGTGAAGCCAATGCCACATCATTCGTCTTGTTTAATTGATTAGCCAAATCAAACAGCACCGCCATCGCTTCTGGAGTATTGAAATCATCATCCATGGCGTTTTGAAATGCTTGAAAGGATGGCAGAGTCGTATCAACATGAGCAATGACATCATAATTGCGTAGCGCTGTGTAAAGTCTGGTCAAGGCTTGCTTTGCGTCATCCAGGTGCTTATCAGAGTAATTGAGTGGGCTACGGTATTGTGCCCGCAAAATAAAGAAACGAACGACTTCAGCATCATATTTTTTCAGGACATCACGAATCGTAAAAAAGTTACCTAAGGACTTAGACATCTTCTCATCGTCGACGCGGACAAAACCGTTATGCATCCAATAATTCACAAAAGTACAATCATTGGCGGCTTCGGATTGCGCAATTTCATTTTCGTGATGTGGAAATTGAAGATCTTGACCACCGCCATGAATATCGAAGTGTTTGCCTAAGTGGCATGCGCCCATGACTGAACATTCGATATGCCAACCTGGACGCCCCTTTCCCCAAGGAGAGTCCCAACTAGGTTCGTTAGGCTTCACAGATTTCCAAAGAACAAAGTCCATCGGGTCGCGTTTAAAGGTATCGACGTCCACACGCTCACCAGCGCGCAAGTCCTCTAAGGATTTACCAGAAAGCTGGCCATAATTGGCAAAGCTATTGACTGAGTAAAATACATCTCCATTATCTGCTTGATAAGCGTGCCCCTTGTCAATAAGGCTAGCAATCATCCTAACCATTTCATCTACATGGGTTGTTGCTCGCGGTTCAACGTTAGGGGGCAACACACCCAGCATCGCTGAGTCCTCATTCATGGCGTCAATAAAGCGCTGAGTTAAGTCACCAATCTCTTCACCATTTTCATTGGCACGTTTGATAATCTTGTCGTCAATGTCCGTAATATTCCGAACGTAATTCACCTCAAGGCCTGAGGCTTTTAACCAGCGATTAACCATATCAAACACGACCATCACACGCGCATGCCCAAGATGACAGAAGTCGTACACAGTCATGCCGCAGACGTACATTCCGACTTTTCCGGGCACTCTTGGGACAAAGGTTTGTTTTTCTCGTGCAAGTGTATTGTAAATTTTGAGCATTTGATTTGATTAAAACTGAGTGCTTTTGATGACTCGCATAATACACCCTGTGGTGAGATCACTTAAATCACTAAATAAATATGGTTTATTGTGTTGCGCTAGTGGAGCAAAGACGGGGTTTTTGATAGAATCAGCACCTCATCAAACTGCGAAAAAGTATATCACAATGGTTATGTCGCGCACCCTCTCTATTCGTTTACTACTTGTCCTGATTCTGAGCTTCTCAAGCTTCGTTAACGCCGACGACCTAAAAGATATCGCTCAACAAGCTAGCCAAGGCCAACCATCTGCCGCAATGGAGCGCGTGAACAACCACATCAGTGCTAACCCAAATGACGTTCAAGCACTGTTCATGCGTGGCGTAATGCTAGCGGAGCAGGGTAAAAAAGATGAGGCCATCAAAGCCTTTACAGACATTACTCAACGATTCCCAGCCCTGCCAGAGCCATACAACAATTTGGCAGTCCTTTATGCCGATCAAGGCCAGTTTGACAAAGCAAAACAGGCGCTGGAAAGTGCAATCAAAACGCACCCAAGCTATGCCACCGCCCACGAGAATCTTGGGGATATTTACTCAAAAATGGCCTCAGAGGCTTATGGAAAAGCGCTTCAATTGGACACAGCTAACGCTCGGGCTCAAAACAAACTACTACTGATTAAAGATTTGCTCAGCGCAAGCGGAAAAACAGCTTCGGCAATCAGTGCAAAACCGGCACACATCAATACAACAACCTTGCCAGCCACGCCAGATTCCGCCTATGGAAATAAAGTTGCTGATTCAATTAAATCTACTGAGCCTGGAAAAACAAATACAAAGCTTGAAAGTAGCAATGACGTAGGGCGCGCTGACACCCAAAGTGTTGTAACCGCGGTAAATAAATGGGCCAGCGCATGGTCAAATAAAGATATTAACGCTTACTTAGATGCTTATGCTGATGGATTTAAAACGCCTGACGGACTGAGTCGCAAGGCTTGGGAGGCGATGCGTCGCGAACGCATCAACAAACCAGGGAAAATCGAAGTGTCAGTTTCTAATATCAATGTTCACCTAGACGATAGCTCTCATGCTACTGCCAGCTTCAAACAAAGCTACCACTCTGGCAATCTGTCGCAAAAAACCTCCAAGGTATTGGTCTTTGTTTTCACCAATGGAAAATGGCTCATCGTGCAAGAAAAAGCCAACCACTAATACTGAGCTTATTGCATCGTGAATCTCTTTCCTCATTACCCTAGATTGAAATTTAAACTCTATACTTTCATTACTTTAGTGATCGTAACAGTTTGTCCATGGAGTGCGACCGCATTAAACCGCCCCGAGCTTAGTTTATTGACTAAAGATAGTCTCTCTGCATCCACTAAGACAGAAGATTTAATTGTTCAAAGTCTGATGGAAATTTCATCAGGAGATATAGAATCCGCCCTAAAGACATTAGATCAGGTCATTTCAGCCACGCCTAATTTTAAGCTAGCCCACCTTGTCAAAGGCGATTTGTTAATGGCACGGGCACAACAGTTTGAAGCATTCGGCAGCCCGCATCCCAGCTCAGAAGATGTCGCTGGTTATCGCGATGAAGCGCGTAAAAGAATTGAGCGTTATTTAGATAAATCATCCGATCAATTAATTCCTGAACCCATTTGGCAACTTGATGGTTCGCAATCTTATATTTTTGTCGTGGATGCAGATAAGTCACGCTTGTTTGTTTATCGCAACGAAAATGGCAAGGCACAATACACTGCAGACTTTTATGTGACGATCGGTAAAAACGGTAGCGAAAAAAAATATGCCGGCGACAAGAAAACACCATTAGGTGTTTACTTCACCTCCCCCAAGCTAACTCAAAAACTAGCGGACACTTATGGTGATGCTGCATACCCATTAAGTTACCCCAATGAATGGGACAGGCGAGAAGGAAAAACGGGAAGTGGTATTTGGTTACATGGAACACCCCACGACACCTACAGCCGCGCGCCTCAATCAAGTGATGGTTGTGTGGTACTCTCTAATCAAGACTTAAGTAAATTGGCGCCCATTTTGCAACAAGGCAATATTCCTGTCGTTGTAAGCAAAGGGCTTGAATGGCTTAAACCAAATCAAACCTCAAAAGACAAACAAGCCCTTCTAGACACTATTGAGGCTTGGCGCAAAGACTGGGCTTCACAAGACACTGAAGAGTATTTAAGTCACTATGCAACTGAATTTTCAAACGGGAGCTTGGACCTTCATCATTGGTCAGAAGAAAAACGACGCATTCAAGCAAGCAAGCCAAATGTGGATATTACCATTTCAAACCTTAGTTTATTACGCTACCCCAATAGTGCTCTGCCGATGGCCGTGGTGACATTCGACCAAAACTTTCGAAGTAGCTTGCTGGATAGCAAAATGCGAAAAAGACAATATTGGATTCAAGAAAACCAACAATGGAAAATTATTTACGAGGGCGCTGCATAAGCACTCTTTTTAAAAACACACTTTAATTTTAAAAGGAAAATATCATGGTTAAATTACACACAAATTTCGGCGAAATTACACTTGAACTGGATGCAGAAAAAGCGCCGATAACGGTCGCTAACTTTCTGGCTTACGTGGAAAGTGATTTCTACAACGGCACAATTTTCCATCGCGTGATTGATGGCTTTATGATTCAAGGCGGTGGCTTCACGCCAGAAATGTCACAAAAAAATACCAGCCCGACCATTAAAAACGAAGCTAACAATGGTCTAAAAAATAAATCTTATACCATCGCCATGGCTAGAACACCTGCCCCTGACTCTGCAAGCAGCCAATTCTTTATCAACATTGCTGATAATGACTTTTTGAACTTCACATCACCAACTGCACAAGGCTGGGGCTACTGCGTATTTGGCAAAGTCGTTGCAGGCACTGAAGTGATCGATAAAATCGCCAAAGTAAAAACAGGCAGCAAAAGCGGCCATCAAGATGTGCCTGCTGAAAGCGTGGTAATCGAACGCGCTGAAGTTTGCTAATCAGACGTTACGTTTCTTTAGCCTAGTCAAATGAACAACATCGGAAATGCAGTAAGCCACAGCTTATTCATTTCCGATTTGCATTTGTGTGCCTCGCGACCAGCTATCACACATCTATTTATCCACTTTCTGCAACAGACGGCAAGCCAGGCTGAACAGCTGTTTATACTGGGTGATTTGTTTGAATATTGGGCCGGCGATGATGACCTAACGCATCCCGACCATGCGGCAATGATTGAGGCTTTAAAAAATCTGACAAGCAACAACACTCAGGTCTCTTTGATACATGGCAATCGCGACTTTCTGCTCAGCGAACAATTTTCGGCTGCAACCGGGATCCAGCTACTCAACGACCCAAGCGATGTCAATCTCTATGGCAAACGCATATTAATCAGTCATGGTGATGCCTTGTGTACGGATGACACTCGCTACCAAGCTTTTAGATTACAAGTGCGTTCAACAGACTGGCAACAAGACTTTTTATCGCAACCACTGAGCACAAGAAAAGCGCAAATTGAAGCCCTTAGGTTGCAAAGCGAACAAGAAAAATCTCATAAATCACTTACCATTATGGATGTAAATGAAGACGCGGTTCGCGCACTTTTACGTCATCACGCTTATCCCGAATTATTTATTCATGGGCATACACATAGACCAGGCATTCACGACATCGAGATTGATGGCCATCAATGCAAACGCATTGTTCTTGGTGATTGGTATGAGCAAGGCTCGTGCTTACGATTAGATCATCATGGCTTCTCTAGCCAAACAATCAATGTTTAATCAAATTCGGACATTAAAAAAGCCAAGCATTGCTTGGCTTTTTAGTTTACGCAGATAAAAACTAGCGGCTGACTTCCGAAGGTCTTGCTGCCGCAGCGAGTTTATCTAGCACACCGTTCACGTACTTATGACCATCCGTACCACCATAAAGCTTTGCTAATTCGACACCTTCATTAATTGCAACGCGGTATGGGATGCTCACATCAAAAATTAATTCATAGGCTGAGATCAATAAAATTGCATGTTCAATTGGACTAAGCTCGCTAATTGGGCGGTCCAAGAACTGAGCGATACGATGATCGAGTTCAGGGATCTGATCGTAAACGCCTTCGAGCAGACTTCTGAAGTAAGTTTCATCTGCTCGGGCGAAATCGGCCTCATCTGCCATTTCACGCACAATGAGACGAAGCTCTTTTGGGCTCAACAACAGCTGATATAGGCCCTTTAGTGCAAGCTCACGAGATTTGCGGCGATTGCCCGTTGGCTTAGTTGATTTGATCGCACTTTGTGTTGGATTGTCGCTCATATTGCCCTAAGTAAATTAACCATTTCGATTGCAACTTCCGCCGCTTCCGCACCTTTAACATCAATCCGCGCAAGCGCTTGCTCGTCGTTTTCTGTGGTTAAGATCGCATTGGCAACTGGCACACCGTATTGCAATTGCACTTCGGAAACCCCACGAGCAGACTCGTTAGAGACGACTTCGAAATGGTAAGTCTCACCTCGAATAATGGCGCCTAAAGCAATCAAAGCATCGAATTTTTCGCTGTTAGCCATTTCTTGCAATACGACTGGCGTCTCAAGCGCACCAGGCACTGTGGCCAGCGTAATATCATCCGCCAAAACACCTAGCGCTAATAACTTAACCTCGCAAGCCTTCAATAATCCTTCACCCACTTCACTATTAAAACGAGACAGCACAATCCCTACTTTTAAGCCTGTGCCATCCAAATTTTTTTCGATGATATTCAACAACAACCCCTTTTAACATCTACATTCCAAGAATGCGTCATCATACCACTAAGCGCCGTCACGCTAAATCATGCGTGCGTTAAAAACCAATCTTTTTCAATGCCTAAAACAAGCGTCACAATTGTCATTAAATTGTCACAATAAATTCATATAGTGTGTTCAATTGTGATAAAACATCATTTAAATGAGAGACTAATTTATGGCCGCAAATATACTAATTGTTGAAGACGAACCTGCAATTCAAGAACTGCTGGCGCTCAACCTGACCCAGGCCGGCCATAATCCAATTCGCGCACTTTCTGTAGAGCAAGCGCAAATGCTGATGCGTGATGCCTTGCCAGATCTTATTATTCTTGATTGGATGCTTCCTGGCATGAGCGGCATTGAGTTTGCTCGAAAACTCAAAAGTGACGAACTCTCAAAAACCATTCCGATTATTATGCTGACTGCCCGCGGTGAAGAGGTCGATAAAATTCGCGGGCTTGAAGTTGGCGCAGATGATTACGTCACGAAGCCATTTAGCCCGCGCGAACTTAATGCGCGTATCAAGGCTGTCCTCCGTCGACGTTCTCCGCAAATGACTGACGATCCAATTGAATTAAATGGCTTACGTTTAGATCCAACTACGCATCGCGTGACGGGCAATAACAAAACCATTGAACTTGGCCCAACCGAATTTAAATTATTACATTATTTAATGTCCAATCCAGAGCGTGTCCATTCTCGCAGTCAGGTATTAGACCGAGTCTGGGGTGACCGCGTTTTTGTAGAAGACAGAACGGTGGACGTCCATATCCGCCGCTTACGTCTTGCACTTGAGCAAACAGGGCATGAAGATTTAATTCAAACTGTACGTGGCGTTGGCTACCGCTTTTCATCGCAATAGCTCATAATATGAAGGCCTTCTAACTTCATGATTGAATAGCCTTGCAAGATATCCGCTGGAAAGCATTTTGGCTAATTGTTAGCCTTACCTTCATCTGCCTCATCGTGTGGGCAGCAAATGACGCTGAAACAGCCCTCATCACTTTTTCTGTCGGTATTACGCTTTACCTTGCACATCACTTGTTTTGGTTAGCCAAACTGCTCGCTTGGTATAAAAAACCAGACTTGAATGCTATGCCACTTGGGAGTGGTGCTTGGGAAGATGTGTTTGCCACCATCTACCACGAACAGCGACGTCACAACCGCAGCAAGATACAACTCAGCTCTGCACTTGATCGCTTTAGACACGCTGCCAGCGCACTCCCCGATGGCGTAGTACTTTTGGATGATGACAATAAAATAGAGTGGTGTAATAAACCTGCTGAGCAGCAATTAGGTTTGTCGCTCAAACAAGATATCAATCAACCAATTGTTTACTTAGTTCGCAATACCGACTTCATTCAGTATCTCAAACATCATGTCGACATTGACCCGATCAAGCTCAAGTCATGGATAAAATCGGATATCACCCTTGAAATACAGTTAGTAGCATTTGGTAGCAATCAAAAACTGCTGATCAGTCGAGATATCAGCCAAGTAGAAAAACTTGAGCACATGCGCAGAGATTTTATTGCGAACGTCTCTCACGAACTAAGAACACCGCTGACTGTGGTCGGTGGCTTTTTAGAAACGCTCAGCGACATGGACGGCGCCGTCCCAGAATCACTTCGCAATTACTTTGGAATGATGCAAGATCAAACAAGTCGCATGCGTCTCTTGATTGAAGACCTGCTTACCTTGTCTCAATTAGAAAGTGGCGCCACATCCCCAGATGAAGCAGAACTTGATGTGCCTGCACTTCTCAACACTATTCTCAATGAGTCGAAAAGCCTCAGTAATGGCCGCCACACTATTACACTAGATGCTAATCCCAATTTATCAATCATTGCTTCAGCCCAAGAACTACACAGCGCCTTTGGAAACTTAGTTGGTAACGCGATTCGTTACACCCCTGAGGGTGGCAGCATCACGATGCATTGGGATGAGAACAATCAAGAGGCTGTGTTTAGTGTCATCGACACCGGGCTAGGCATTGAACAACAACATATTGATCGTCTCACCGAACGCTTTTACCGCGTCGATCGCAGCCGTAGCCGTGAAACGGGCGGCACAGGCTTAGGACTCTCTATCGTTAAACACATCCTTAGCCGCCATCAAGGTCGCTTAGAAATCACCAGCGAATTTGGCAAAGGCAGTACGTTTAAGGCGGTGTTTCCTAAGTCTAGGATTGTAAGTAAATAGACTGAATTGGTTGAGTAATTGATATCAAATCAAGACTTCATCAACTCTTCAAAAAGGCCTCTTCGCCTCTCTGCACTAAGTTTACTTATCAGCAGAATAGTCTCAGCAAGCTCATCATCTTCACAATATAAATAAGCAGTAGGCACAGATAAAACTTTCGCTATTTTTGATGCTGTTAAATAACTTGGCTCATGCACCCCACTCTCATACCTGCTCATTCTAGCGCTGCTGGACCCTTCATCCAATCCAACTTGAACACCAAGCTTATCTTGCGCAACACCCATAGCAATTCTCGCGGCTTTTAATCGCCTACCGAAAACTGATGAGCTGCATGTTTGACTAGACATTCTACGATAATGGTAGAAATAATATTTTTTATCTCTACGAATTACGTAGATTTATTGGTAATATGCTTACGTTTTACTAATTCATATTAATTACCAATAGAAAGTTTATTATGCTCAAAAAAATAACATTAGCCTTAGCTATAGGGCTTTTAATGCTTAGCGGTTGCGCAACAAAACCCAACAAAATCTCAGCAGCTTATGTTTCACCCTTGCAATACAAAGACTATGATTGCAAACAACTCGGCAATGAATCAGAAAGAGTGAATCGCAGAGTAACGGATTTAAATGCGTCGCTTCAAAAAAAAGCTGATGGTGACAACGCAAAAGTGGCAGTTGGAATGATCTTGTTCTTCCCCACTTTATTCTTTACTGATGGCGATGGTCCTGAGGTAGCAGAATACTCAAGACTGAAAGGTGAAGCAGAGGCGCTTCAAAAAGCAGTCATTGAAAAGAAATGTGGATAGAAAAATAGGCGATAAAAAAGCGCGGCATCTTTTCAGACCCGCGCTTTTTGTTTAATACTACAGCACATTACAACAAGACTTTTTCAATCCCACCGTTATTCGCTTTTTCCACATAGTCTTGCATCCAGTTTTCACCAAGTATGTGCTTGGCCATTTCCACCACGATGTAGTCAGACGTAATACCTGTATCTTCACCATAGCGTGACAAGCCTTGTAAACAACTTGGGCAAGAAGTCAAAATCTTCACATCTTGCTCTGGCGCGCCAGGGGTTAAACCAAGCTTAACCATGCCTTTTTCTAGCTCTTCTTGCTTACGCATTTTTACTTGCGTTGCAATATCTGGACGGCTGACCGCAAAAGTACCTGACTCACCGCAACAGCGCTCATTCAAGGCAACATCTTGACCCATCAATGCGTTAGTCACTTTAAGTGGCGCATAAGTCTTCATTGGGCTATGGCAAGGGTCGTGATACATATAACGTGTACCAGTAACACCTTCAAGTTTCATGCCTTTTTCCATGAGATATTCGTGAATATCTAACAAGCGACAGCCAGGGAAAATCTTCTCAAACTCGTACTTTTGCAACTGATCCATACAAGTACCGCAAGACACAATCACCGTCTTAATATCAAGATAGTTTAGGGTATTGGCAATACGATGGAACTGTACGCGGTTTTCAGCGGTGATTTGCTGACCTTTATCATGATTACCACTTGCCGTTTGCGGATAGCCACAACATAAATAACCTGGTGGTAATACAGTCGTTGTGCCTACTTCATAAAGCATGGCTTGAGTTGCTAAACCAACCGTTGAGAACAAACGCTCTGAACCACAACCTGGGAAGTAGAAGACTGCATCACCCTCTTCACCCATTTTTTTAGGGTCACGAATCACTGGCACCATCTTGTCATCTTCAATGCCAAGCAAGGCACGTGAGGTCTTCGTTGGCATGGCTTTTGGCATCGGACGATTTAAGAAATGCACTACTTGCGCTTTTATTTCCGGCTTGCCTAAGGTTGATGGCGGACGTTTCTTAAAGCCTGTTAACAGGCCCAGCTTATTCAATACAGTATGGCCAAGTCGTTGTGCTTTGTATCCAACACCCACCATCAAAGTGCGCATCAATTTAATTGTTGCTGGGTCTTTGATATTAAGGAAAGTCATGGCTAGCGAAGTGCCAGGATTGAAATGCTTCTTACCTTGCTCACGCAAGAAATTACGCATTGCAATCGACACATCACCGAAGTCGATATCCACAGGACAAGGGTTATAACACTTATGGCAAACCGTACAATGGTCGGCCACATCGTTAAACTCATCAAAATGCTTGAGTGAAATACCGCGGCGGGTTTGCTCTTCGTAAAGGAAGGCTTCAATCAGTAATGATGTGCCAAGAATCTTGTTGCGTGGGCTATAGAGCAAGTTAGCGCGTGGCACATGCGTGGTACACACTGGCTTACACTTACCGCAACGCAAACAATCGCTGATTGAGTCGGCAATCTCACCAATTGCAGATTGCTCCATAATAATGGACTCTTGCTCAAGCAAGCCAAAGCTAGGGGTATAAGCTCTCTCCAAGCCGGAGCCCGCAAGGAGTTTGCCTTTATTAAAGCGGCCTTCCGGATCAACTTTTTGCTTATACGCTGCAAAGGTAGAAATGGTTTTCTCATCCAAGAATGCCATTTTGGTGATGCCAATACCATGCTCGCCAGAAATCACCCCATCCAAATCACCGGCCAATTTCATAATGCGTGCTACCGCAGTATGCGCGGCGTGCATCATTTCATAGTCATCTGAGTTGACAGGAATGTTGGTATGCACATTACCGTCACCTGCATGCATATGCAGCGCAACAAACACGCGGCCTTTTAGCACTTTCTGATGAATTTCGTCGCAACGCGCCAAAATACTTTGGTATTCACGGCCAGAGAAAATAAGCGCTAGTGGCTTTTTAAGCTCTCGCTTCCAAGAGATGCGTACTTGGTGCTCTTGAACAGCGCGGAATACATTCTCTACCGCAAGATTTGCGAAGTCTTGGCCCAAACTGCTGGCTGGTAAATCAAGGCTATTGAGCACTTTCAGCCAATGTGCCTTGACATCTTGAATCAATTTGAGCGATTGGGCTTTTTTGGCCAATAACAACTCTTGATCCACTTGCGTGTCGTCATCTTCATACAAGGGCAAATCCCCTTGCAAGAATGACTCAAGCGCATCCACCAGCTTCAATTTATTATCAATAGAAAGCTCAATATTGATGCGCTCAATACCATCTGAATAATCACCCAAACGAGGCAATGGAATTACCACGTCTTCGTTAATTTTAAAGGCGTTGGTGTGCTTAGCAATCGCCGCAGTCCGCGCGCGATCTAGCCAGAATTTTTTACGTGCTTCAGGCGAAACAGCAATAAAGCCTTCACCGCCACGCGCATTGGCTAGGCGAACAATGTGCGATGCTGCTTCTCCCACGGCATCTTCATCATCACTCGCAATATCGGCAATCAACACCATTTTAGGGCGCTCAGAACGGTTCGCTTTCGTCGCGTAACCTACTGCCTTAATGTAGCGCTCATCCATGTGCTCCAAACCTGCAAGCAAAGTTGATTCTGTGGCATCTAAATGATCTTTAATTTCGACGATTGCTGGCACAGCAAGGGCCACGTGGCCAAAGAACTCCAAGCAAACGGTACGCACGTGCTTAGGCATACGATGAAGAATGAATGTTGCAGAGGTGATTAAGCCATCACAGCCTTCTTTTTGGATACCAGGTAAACCAGATAGGAATTTATCTGTGACGTCTTTACCCAAACCAACTTTACGGAAGCTAGGGCCAGGAATTTCTAAAATCTCAGGCTCACCAATGAGGGTTTTGCCATCAACATCGAAACGACTAACGCGGAATCTTGCTACATCAATATCGTGAATTTTGCCGAGGTTATGATCTAAACGCTCAACCTCAAGCCAGTTTGCATCTGGGGTTACCATGCGCCATGAAGCCAAGATGTCGAGCGCTGTGCCCCAAAGCACCGCCTTTTTACCGCCAGCGTTCATTGCTACGTTACCACCGATACAACAGGCGTCAGCAGAGGTTGGGTCACAAGCAAACTCAAGGCCCGCTTCAGTAGCGGCTTCCATAGCACGACGTGTCACCACACCAGCACCACAATGTAAAGTGGGCACTTGGCGGCTAACACCAGGTAAAGTGCGCATTTCTACACGACCAATGGTGTCTAATTTTTCTGTGTTAATCACTGCTGAGAGCTTAGTCAGTGGCACGGCTCCGCCTGTGTAACCAGTACCACCTCCGCGTGGGATAATCGTCAAACCAAGCTCAATACAAGCTTTTACAATCGCGGCCACTTCAATTTCAGTATCTGGATTCACTACAACAAAAGGATATTCAACGCGCCAATCAGTGGCATCAGTCACGTGCGAAACGCGCGCTAAACCATCAAATTGGATATTGTCTTTACGGGTAATTTTTCCTAGCTTAGCTAGAGCCTTTTTACGCAAAGCTTCTGTTTGCTTAAAGTCTTCTTCAAAGGCATTAACAGCCTCACGCGCCGCTACAATAAGTTTAAGAACGAGAGGATTCTCTTGTGAACGTTCATGAATTGCATGGATTCGGTGATTAAGCGCGCTGATTAATTCATTTCTACGCTTTTTGCTTGCAAGCAGATCATCTTGCAAGTATGGATTTCGTGTCACCACCCACAAATCACCAAGCACTTCAAACAACATGCGCGCAGAGCGACCTGTTTTGCGCTCTCCGCGCAGCTCGTTTAAAACATTCCAGATGTCTTCGCCCAAAAATCGAATGACGATTTCGCGGTCTGAGAATGAGGTGTAGTTATATGGAATTTCGCGTAAGCGGCTGGCCATGAGTGTTCACGTCAAATTAAAGAAACAATTATATCATGCGAGTGCATGGCATTAAACGGTTGCAGGATTGTGGTTATAAAGTTAATTCAGCCTTCAAACTGATGACATTCCCTAAAAAAAACCGCACAATGCGTAGAGTATTTAGTTCATAAAAACGTTCCACAGAATGAAGATTTTCTTAATGAAGTTATTGTTCAATTCCCCCGCAAAAATTTTGATCCCGCTGATCGTGGCAGGATTACTTGCTTTTTTATTTTTAAACTTGAGCGACAAAAAACAAGCACCAAACCTCACGTTCACAACCATCGATGGGCAAACCATGCCCATCACTTCACTCAAAGGCAAAATGGTGGTGGTTAACTTCTGGGCCACATACTGCCCTGGTTGTATTGAGGAGATGCCCGACTTGGTCAAGATCTATCAGCAATATCATGCCCAAGGCTTGGAAATAATTGCCGTCTCAATTGCAGACGATCCACTCAATCAAGTTGAAAACTTTGTGAAAAAGAATGCGTTGCCTTTTCCTGTGGTGCATGACAGCGACGCTTCAATTAGTTTAGCCTTTGATCAAGTGAGTCTCACACCCACTTCATTTATCATTGACCAACAGGGCCGTATCATTGGCAAAACCATTGGAAAACTCGACTTTGTGAGCCTGCGCAAATTGCTTGATCAGTCACTCACCACCCAATCAACCTCAAGTAAGGGCTCAACATAATGTTGTGGATAAAAGCTTGGCACATTATTTTTATGGTGACTTGGTTCGCGGGCATGTTCTACCTGCCCAGACTATTTGTTTACCATGCCATGTCTGACGACAAAATCAGTCACGAGCGCTTCAAAATTATGGAGCGTAAATTGTTTTACGGCATCATGACCCCCGGCGCCATTCTAACAATCGCTTTTGGCTTTTGGCTTTGGCTAGGATATGGCATTACAGGTGGATGGTTACATATCAAGCTAGCAATCGTTTTAGGCTTGGTGGCTTATCATATTTATTGCGGAAAATTACTCCGCGATTTTAAACATGATAGAAATCAGCGCAGTCATATTTACTACCGGTGGTTTAATGAGGCGCCTGTCCTAGCCCTTATTGCAATCATTATTTTGGTTGAGGTGAAGCCTTGCTAGGGCTTGTCAATTCTTACTCATCCTAAATTACCCATAAAATAATGCTTTGTGCAAAGATGCACAAAGCAGTTAATGCCAACAAAATCTCAATCAATGGCGCGCTAAAAATGCGCATTTTATTCGGGCCAAAAAATCCACATCTTGCCCTTACTAATCCCTATCAGGATAATGACGTTTTAATCTAATTAAAGCTTTCCACTCATGCAAACCCTAATCTGCGGCTCACTGGCTTTTGACACTATCATGGTGTTTCCTGACAAATTTAAACATCACATCCTGCCAGAGAAAATTCACATGCTGAATGTGGCTTTTTTAGTGCCAGAAATGCGGAGGGAGTTTGGTGGCACGGCGGGCAATATTGCTTACAACCTGAGGTTGCTTGAAGATAACCCCATTATCATGGCAACAGTGGGTGATGACTTTGGCGCTTACACTGCTTGGCTTGAAAGCAACAACATCAGCGATGCGCACATTAAAAACATCCCCAATAGCTTTACTGCACAAGCTTTTATCACGACCGATTTAGATGATAATCAGATCACCGCTTTTCATCCAGGCGCTATGAACGAGTCTTATTTAAATAGCGTGAATGATGCAAAGAACATCTCACTCGCCATCATCGCGCCAGATGGCCGAGATGGCATGTTTAAACATGCTCAGGAATGTTTTGATGCTGGCATTCCATTCTTGTTTGATCCAGGCCAAGGCTTGCCGATGTTTAACGGTGAGGAGCTACTTGGTTTTATTGATATGGCAGACTATCTGGCCGTCAATGACTATGAGGCACAAATGTTGCAAGAAAAGACCGGCTTGGACCTCGACACACTAGCTTCAAAAGTAAAAGCGCTGATTGTGACGCTTGGCGCAAATGGCTCAACTATTTATGCAGATGGTCAACGCTTTGAAATCCCGCCCGTTAAAGCAGAGGAAGTGGTTGACCCAACAGGCTGTGGTGATGCTTACCGTGCTGGCTTACTGTATGGCATTTCAAGAGGCTGGGATTGGCCAACTTGCGGAAGGCTTGCTTCAGTAATGGGCGCAATCAAAATCGCTAGTCGCGGCGGACAGAATCACAGGCCTAGCAAAGAAGAGATTGAAGTCATTTACACCCAAGCTTTGGTGGATAACACAAAGCTGGATGAAAACACCTAAACTTAAAAAGAGGCTTAATCATGAAACATCATTATTTAATTAAAACCACTTTTATCTTAATCATTGCAGGCTTGCTCAATGCTTGTGCAAGTTCTAACTCCGGTGACGTTTACAGTCGTGATGAAGCACGCAAAGTGCAAACCATCCGCAAAGGCGTGGTTGAATCTGTTCGCACCGTCAAACTCGAAGGCACTAAAACGCCTGTCGGCACTGCCGCCGGCGCTGTTATTGGCGGAGTTGCAGGAAGCACAGTAGGCGATGGTAAAGGCTCAGCAATCGCTGCTGTGATTGGCGCCGTTGCTGGTGGCTTACTGGGCTCAGCAGCCGAGGAAGGGCTAACCAGAAAAGACGCGCTAGAGATTACTGTCAAACTTGATAATGGTAGCTTGGTTGCGATTGTGCAAGAAGCAACTGAAAAGTTCGCACCAGGCGATACAGTTCGCCTCATTGATAGCGGCGGCATCACACGCGTCAGTCATTAAGCCTCAATATTTCCATGAAGCTGCATTCATCGCACCTTCATGGAAACGTCAAATTTTAGTCACATTTCTGTCACAAAAAGTTCGTAAAGTTGCTCCTGTTAAAATCTATTGAATAGCAGGAGTTTGAGATGCTCGAACAACCAACTTCAGAACAACAAAGCGCGCAAAACCAAAGCACTCAAGAACAACAACAAGTTGTTGGGCACGAGTTGTACATCAGCTTTGCACGCAACCCAAGTGAAATCGCAGAAGCCCAGCGTTTACGTTATAAAGTATTCGCAGAAGAAATGGGTGCGAATATTCAAAGCGACGATGGCCTTGACCAGGACGGCTTTGATGCCTTTTGTGATCATCTTTTAATTCGTGAAAGTGTGAATCATCGGGTCGTTGGTACCTACCGTATTCTTAATCCAGCTATGGCTAATGAAGCTGGGGGTTATTACTCTGCTGGTGAGTTTGATATTAGCCGCTTGCAACATTTATTTCCACGCATGGTAGAAGTTGGTCGCGCTTGTGTTCATCGTGATTACCGTAATGGCGGCACTATCACAATGCTTTGGGCCGGCCTTGCAAAATATATGCAAATGAATGGTTATGAATATATGATTGGCTGCGCAAGTGTGCCCATGGCTGATGGTGGACATATGGCCGCGAGTCTTTATAATGGATTGCAGAAAAAATACCTGTGCCCACCAGAATACCGCGTATTTCCGCATTGCCCACTGCCAATGGAAGCTTTACAAAAAGACTTGGCAGTCGATTGTCCGCCACTCATTAAAGGCTATTTGCGTTTAGGTGCTTACATATGCGGTGAACCTGCTTGGGATCCTGACTTTAATAGTGCAGACATGCTAGTCATGCTGCCCCTTTCACGAATTAACAGGCGTTATGCTGCCCATTTTTTTAAGTAATCAACAACAATCCTCGCTTGTCATTCGCTTAATTCGAATTCTTCGGATTATCATTCATACTGTTTACGGTGGCTTCTTGGGCATAGTCATTATGCCTACAGCCACTGCAAGACAGCGCAATTGGATCGTTAGCCACTGGTCCAGATCCTTACTCAAGCTGTTGAATATCGAACTGACGAAACACGGTGAAATGCCAGACCATGATGCTGTTAACACCATGTTTGTTGGCAACCATATCTCTTGGATCGATATTCATGCGCTCAATAGCGTTCGCGCTGTTAGGTTCATTGCCAAATCCGACCTAAAAAGCTGGCCTATCTTTGGCTGGCTCGCCAAAAAATGTAACACCCTATTTATTGAACGCGAGCAAAAGAAAGACGCTGTTCGGATTATCGAGGAAGCAAGTGCGAGTCTAAAACGCGGCGATTGTTTATGCTATTTCCCGGAAGGCACGACCACGGATGGCTCAACGCTTTTGGCGTTCAAAGGCAGCCTGATGCAAGCCCCGATCAATGCGGGGGCAACTATTTGGCCTTTTGCAATTCATTACCCAAATACTGACGGAAGTGCAAATACTGAAATGGCATTTGCGGGAGAAACAACACTCGTGGAATCTATCTGGCGGATTGTTTCGTTAAGTAGTCCAAAAGCAGTCCTAACGTTTTTGCCCAAGATTCACCCACAGGGACATGAACGCAGAGGATTAACGATTGCAGCACGACATTCAATTGCTACCCAACTAGGCTTAGGTCATCACCTAGACTAATCCGCAAAATGGATGCTAATAGGAGCATCATCAGCATGACAAGGCACTTGAGTAACCGCCTTGTCCTCTAAGCGAAGGGCGGTTAACGCGCCCCCCCACAAGCATCCTGTATCTAATCCAAAAACATTATTTTGTGTATAGAGACCAAGCGCAGACCAATGCCCAAAAATAACAGGGATATCCGCACTCGCTCTTTTCGGCAGATCAAACCATGGTGCGTAGTTTTTTGGGCAATTCACAAGCTCGCCCTTAAACTTAAACTCCATCTCACCCTCCTGCGTGCAGACACGCAAACGAGTCATCGCGTTGGTAATCACACGCAATCTGTCCCAGCCAGTCAATGCATCATGCCATTGCGCTGGCTGATTGCCATACATGTGTTTAAGAAACTCACGGTAGTCGTCAGCGCTTAACGCTTGACTGACTTCCTTAGCCAACCCTTGTGCAATTTGACTTGTCCATTGCGGTAAAAGACCAGCATGTACCATCAAATAATCGTGTTCGACATGCAATAAAGGCTGGTGACGTAACCAGTTCAGCAATGAGTCAGCATCTGGGGCATCTAAGAGGGTTTGAATTGTATCGCTGCGGTGTGGGCTGACAAAGCCCTCAGCAACGACTAGGGCATGCAAATCATGATTACCGAGAACGGTCACGATTGAAGATTGATGATCAAACACCCAGCGCAAAACTTCTAATGAGCCCGAGCCGCGATTGATTAAATCCCCTACCAACCATAGCTTGTCTGAGGCGGGATTAAATTTAATTTTTTTCAGGAGCGCCTGAAAGGAATGGAAACAACCTTGAATGTCACCAATCGCGTAGGTAGCCATATTTTGTGTCAATGGTCATCATGAGCAATGCTCACAATGACCATTATTTGACCTGCAATTTACTTGCCAGCCTTAAAGCCAGCACCCGCTTGGTTCGCCATATAGGCAACCGCATTAGCGACTTCACCGTCTGTTAATTCAGCATTGCCACCACGCGCAGGCATGGAACGGATACCAGCAATCGCATGTTTCACTAATGTTTCATAGCCTTGTGCAATACGAGGCCCCCAAGCGGCTTTATCGCCAATCTTAGGTGATCCCAAAGCGCCTACAGCGTGACAAGCTGAACAAACACCCTTCACGACTTCCTCGCCACCTTTGTCGACATGGGGCCCGGTTTCGACAACGGCCACCGCAAGTTGCGCCACTGGCTTAATTCGCTCTTCAGCTTGTGTTGCAGCCACTTTAGCATCTTCAGGCGTATGACTAGCATCAACACCAAAGACTAATTTAGCAATCAAAAAAATGACCAAAGCTGGGGCAATAATGCCGCCAAGTACAGCCAAAACAACCTGCTTGACGGAAGTGGGGGGAAACTCGTGTTCGCTCATGACTATGTATTCCAATCCAAAAATTTGATCAACGGAAAAATTTATAACTGAATTATACTGATAAGGCAGGACGGATAAAAGGGCAATGTCTTGCAATCGGACAATCCAAGGCGCATTTGCTATAATCCTCAGGCTTTAAAGCATATGCGCCCGTAGCTCAGCTGGATAGAGTGTTGGTTTCCGAAGCCAAAGGTCGTGGGTTCGACTCCCGCCGGGCGCACCAGAAAATATCAAAAAAAAGCCGCGGTCAGAATGACTCACGGCAACAAACCCCATTACTTTTAAAATGTTCGAGTGACTAGTCTTGTCTTTTCTTCAAGAACTCGGGTAAATCTAAATTCGCTTCAATCGCTAAATTAGCGAGCTGATCTTGACCAACGATTGCTTTTTCACTGACTCTGCGACGAACACCAGTGATGATGTCTATCATCCAAACGCAATCTTCGCAAATCACCAATAAAGTATTTTGATGAATCTTTGCCTCCACCAAATCCGAGACAAAGATCGTCTTAGAAACAGTAGAGTCTAGTTTATTAACTTTAATCAACTGTCTTTTTGTGTCTACCAAATCAAGCACCCAAGTTGACTGCATGACATTACCTTCTAAGCAAATATTGAAGGCATTAAATCTGAAAAAAAATACGAGGAGTATCCCCAATTGGGGATGTTAACGAATAAAAATCAACAACAATTACATAGCGTTAGCGATTTAACAAATTTGAAAACTAATCAAGCAGCTCGGGCAAATTAGTCACCTGCAATTTTTCGTAAATATGCGCACGTCTTTTTTTAATAGTATCCGCTTTTAAATGCATCGCCTCTGCCACCGTTTTGTTGGGATGCCCCTTTAGAAACATCAACAGAATTTGGTGCTCGACAGGGGTTAATCGACTGAGTAATGCACTTTTATTGATCTCGTGCTTAATCGCACTGTCTCGCTGATACTTGCTCTTAAAAGTTCGCTGCAATGCTTCAAACAATAACTTGGGTGAGACTGGCTTAAGAAAAAACTCGTATGCGCCACCTTTTAGTGCATCAATAATCTGCTGAGACTTGCTTTCACCACTCAGAAAAAATATTGGCGAATCATTATCAATTTCAAGCAATTTACGCTGTATGTCCAATCCACCTAACAGGGGCATATGCATATCCAGGATAATCACAGATGGATGCGCCAATGGTAAAGCGCGTAAAAAATCTAATCCATTATTAAAAGTACGCACTTCAAAATGTTTATCACGCAGGTAAGTAGATATCCCAGCAAGAATTAACTCATCATCATCTACCAGATAAATTGTTTCTCGCCACACATTCATGATTGAGAAGTTTTTAATTTAATTTCAAATACCGCACCAGCCAGCCCATCGATATCTGGGTTTGCTGAGTATGCCCTAATTGCACCTTGCCAGCTCTCAACAAGCATTCTAGACAATGCCAGCCCAATTCCCATGCCGCCTGACTGTGTCTCTAGCCACTCAAAGACTTTAGTTTCGGCACCGTCAGGAATCCCCGGTCCAGAATCAATCATTTTGATCAGCACAAATTGCTTTTGCTGAATATGAGTGAGTTTAATCACAATGCGCTTAAGTCTTCCTGCATCGGAGCCGCTCCCGATCGCATCTAATGCATTGTTCATGAGATTAAAAAATACACGCTCTAGTTGATGCTGATCGGCTTGCACAAATAAATTGGATGCATTGGACTCGATCAAAATCTCGACATCTAACTCTTTTACTCTTGACTGCACTAGCGCAATCACGTCTTCTAAGGTGTGTTGAACGTCGACTTGCTTCAACATCACATTCCGTTCAACCATAAAATTACGTAAATTTTCAATGACATCAATTGCTTTTTCAGCTGGCTTTCTGACGGCAGCCAACCGCTCAGTTGCAATAGGATCTTGGTTGTTCTTTAAGAAATAAGACTCTAGATTCTCAAGGCCAAAACGCAATGCAGTCAAAGGCTGAAGCACCTCATGAACAACCGTCGCCCCATAGCTACCAACGGTAGAAAAAGCCTGCATTTTCATTAGGTCCTTAATTAGGGAATTACGTTTCTCGAGAAGATTGAACATCATTTCATTTTCCCTGACACTTAGTTGATACTCCTTCTCAACCTTAGATAAAACAATAGCAATATAGCCAATGTTAGAGTAGATCACTGTAAAGATACCCGTGAGCGTCATGACGGAGTTAATCAAAGAGCTTTTCAAAATATTGGCTTCATCATGCCCAGAAATCAGCAAAATAAATTTAATGAATACAGTGACGCCTAAGACAAAATACGCTAACCCAAGATAACTCAATCTTGTAATTGCAAAGTAGCGGACATACCTCTGCACTTCAAAAGACAGCGTAAATGTCAACACACCAACCACGACGAGACCCAACAAAACTCTCGTTTCCAACTCGTCTGAGAAGAGAACAATCAAATGATAAATAAATCCGTACAGCATCACGAAAGCAACAAGCATCGCCAAAGGAAGTGCTCGATTCATTTCTGAACGTAGCGATTTAATACGCGTTAAATACCCTGTAACAAGGAGAACATTAGCTAGCGTGAACGTAAAGAATTCAGAAAGATGCCCATGCAATAGCGGCCTGAGACTGATGATAATGAAGCCAATACCATTAAGAAGCCCACCAAGACACCACAACTTTACCGGTATCGTTCTATGACCGCGCAAATATAGATAGGCGGTAAGAGGCATCACGACATAAAAAAGCCCAAGTAAGAAATAAGCTGTTTTTATGTCAAGAAGCATAATTGATTGCCCTAAGGCTTACTTAGAAGATTAGTGTTTGGTAGATTCTGAAATCTTATCCATCACAGCAAATAACACGCCGGACAATATCAAGATAAAGTGAATACCGACCATCCATGCCATTTGCGTATTGCTTTGATGCTCAATACCCACCTGAGATTGATGCATAAATGCTTTCAATAAATCAATCGCAGAAATCGCCACGATAGAACCAATCAGCTTCAGTTTTAGCCCTGAGTAATCCACATGTCCCATCCAGCTGGGTCTATCTTCATGCGTGGCAACATCAATTTTAGAAACAAAGTTTTCGTAACCACTAAAAATCACCATGATGAGCAAATTGGCAACCAAGGTGATGTCCACCAAGCCCAAAATTGATAACACCACTTCCTTCTCGGGAGTATCTACAATATGCGTAAAAATATGTAAAAACTCTTGAACGAATTTAACCAACATGAGAACCAAGCCGCCCACTAGTCCAATATACATGGGGGCTAAAAGCCAACGGCTTCGAAACATAATGACTTCTAATACATGTTCAAAAAATCGCATGTTTTTTCCTTATTGAAAATCTTCGTGAATGCAGATCAGACAATCGCATTGGTCTATGTGAAGAATCAAACCACTCTAAATACTGTTGAGTGATAAGCTCTGTTTTTTGAAGATTATATCACCCGTTAAAACTCAAAGTAGTGTGAACTTGAGTAGCCATGAATCATTTCATTGAATCAAAAAATCAATGGGCGAGAAATGGTTGAATATTGATATATTCAGTAGGATCTTGCTTATTTCCATACTTGATAACTTCGTAATGAAGGTGCGGTCCAGTTGACCTACCTGAACTGCCGATTGCACCTAAAATCATCCCTTTTTCAACACGCGCACCTTGCTGCCAATCAGCTTCCGTCACTCGCCCGCTCGCAGTCGCAAAAAAAGCGTGCCATACAGAGGAACATCGATGGGTTTCGATTTAAGCCACTCGATAAAACGCCTAGTGTCGAAGACCCCGTGATCTAATTGCTAATTAAGCAATTAGATATCTTGATGGGTCTGTACAAAAAGAGCTAAAGGGCTCCCCGACCGAATCGGCTCGAGCAGCTCAACCCGACCACCTAAGCCTGATGAAATTGGCTTATCTTTTCGAATGACCGTCAGCATCGCGGAAATCGATAGCTGCTGATAGCGTCTTTATGCCTAAAAAAGTATCTATATTCCAACTTAGCTTTTTATTTTTTTAACATACCATAGTGATGAAAATAATGAATTAAGGTGTTAAAAAACTCAGGCAATGTGACAAAAATATGGACATATGCGCGCGTAAAATGAAGGGCTTCTAGAACAGCATCATTAGAAATTTACTTTTTTAAATGAGTGGAATCGCAATTAAATTAACTCAAAAAAATGGCACCTGAGGGTGCCGTGGTGAAAGTCAATTTCATCGCGTTTTACTTAACAACACTTAACGCTTGTTAGTTAGATTTCAATGCAACTACGTACCACAGAAGGTCTGGTAGGTTTCGTCAAAACCTGATCCTGCGCCTGATAAATATTTGTCATTCATAGGCAGGTTGTATGGATTTTGTAGCACTTCGAGAAAGTCATGAAATGGGGTCATATTGCCTTGGGCCGCAGATTCCAACACTTCTTCTACCAAATGATTTCTTGGAATCACCTGAGGGTTGTGTGCATTCATTAATTCAACAACCTCTGCCATCGTTTGTTTTTGCTTAGCCAGACGCTCTTTCCAACGCGTCTGCCAATGTTGAAAGCCGACATCGCTAACAAGGCCTTCATCCAATTGACCGGGGTTATTGAGCTGCCTAAAGGTATTCGTAAAATCCGCTTGGTGTTTGTACATCAACATCAACAAATCTTCCACCAGATTCAAGTCACTAGGCTCCGCGTTAATTGCTGCAGCATCAAAAATCCCGAGTTTATTTCGCATTGCATTTAGCCAACAATCTCTATATTGCGTCTGATATAAATTCAAGCGATCGGTTGCGATACGAATCGCCTCTTCACGATCTTTAGCCAACAAAGGTAAAAGGCTTTCAGCAAATCGGGTTAGATTCCATTCCCCCATCTTGGGCTGATTACCGAACGCGTAACGGCCATTTTGATCGATCGAACTAAATACGGTGTTGGGTGAATAAGCATTTACAAAAGCGCATGGGCCATAATCAATGGTTTCTCCAGCAATGCTCATATTATCTGTATTCATCACGCCATGAATAAAGCCTAGCCGCATCCAGTTGGTAATTAATGAGGCTTGCGCGTTGATCACCGCATCAAGCAAAGCCACATAAGGATTGGGATGATCTTTTATCGCTGGATAATGACGATTTATTGTATAGTCAGCTAAGGCTTTTAATACATCCACTTGATTGATGGCTGCCGCATACTGAAACGTGCCAACACGAATATGGCTAGCCGCTACCCGAGTGAGCACTGCGCCGCTTTGTGGCTGGGCTCTGTAAACGACCTCTCCGGTCAACATCACAGCAAGACTTCGTGTCGTTGGCACGCCCAAGGCATGCATGGCCTCGCTAATTAAATACTCACGCAACATGGGCCCTAAACCAGCCAGACCATCTCCAGAACGCGAATACGGTGTTTGGCCAGCACCTTTGAGCTGAATATCAACACGCGTGGCATCCGGCAAAATGTGCTCACCGAGCAATACGGCTCGTCCATCGCCCAAATTATTGAAGCCGCCAAATTGATGCCCTGCATAAGCTTGCGCAATAGGGTAAGCCATCACTGGAATTTCTAGACCTGAGAAACAGGCCCAATTGGAGGATTCAATCACGTTCGCATTCAAGCCAAGCGTTTTGGCTAGGGAGACATTAAAAATCACGAAGCTTGGATGGTTAAATCGCTTGGGATTTGCACGAGAAAATAAGACTTCAGGTAGTTTCGAGTAAGAGTGATCGAAACAAAAGCCATATTGATCTGGCGTAAGATTGGTTGGAGCGTTCATCAATGTATAGTCTTCTATTTATTTGGTTACCGTGAACCAACAAATCATACGATCAAAGCATACGGTTTAAGTCGGTATCAGAAAGACAAAGCCTCTAATCCAATGAGAAGCTTTGTTGACAGGTAAAGCGTGGTTAATGATCTATTACATTTCTAGGCAAATTTTACCAAAGTGCTGATTACTTTCTTGGTATTGAAATGCTTCTACTATATTTTCTAGCGGAAAGACTTTATCGACAATCGGCCGCATATGATTGGCGTCAATGGCCCTCACCATTTCCTGCTGTTGCGTGCGATTGCCAACAATTAGCCCCTGTAAACGCAGCTGTTTAATCAAGGCAGTCACAATAGACAGCTCACCACCAAGACCAGTCAATATTCCAATCACCGAAATGTGTGCACCAACGCGAGCCGCCATCATTGATTGGTCAAGCGTGGACGGCCCACCCACCTCAACAATATGATCAACGCCCCTTCCACCTGTTATTTCGCGTGCAACTTCACCCCAATTGGCTGTTTTACGATAATTAATCAGATGATCCGCACCAAGTGCCTTCAAACGTTCCAGCTTTTCATCACTAGAAGATGTGGCAATCACTTTGGCGCCAGCCATTTTTGCAAACTGCAGCGCAAAAATAGAAACCCCACCTGTGCCTTGAACTAAAACGGTATCGCCAGGTTTTAGCGCATCATCTGACATGAGGGCACGCCATGAGGTAAGCGCAGCAGTAGTCAGCGTAGATGCTTCAACGTGGCTCCAGCCTTTTGGGGCAAGTGTGAACGCTTGCGTGGATGCGGTGACAGTTTCTCGTGCATAACCATCAACCCCATCGCCCGGCGTGGTTGCAAATCCCTCAACAAGCGGCTCCCCAGCAAGCCAGGTCGGGAAAAATGTACTGACGACATGATCGCCGACCACAAAATCCGAAACACCATCTCCCACCGCAGTCACAACACCAGCGCCATCAGCCATTGGAATTCTGGCTTCAGAGGGGCCCCACATCCCGCTTACAACGGCAAAGTCATGATAATTCAGTGAGTTCGCATGCAAACGAACCGTTATCTCACCGGCTTTGGGCTCGTCTGCATCTCGAACGCCAACGGTGACCTTGTCATAACCTCCTCCTGTAAGCAGGATAATGGATTTATTTTGCATACAATTCCTTTTGAAAGTTAAATAGACAGAGTGATGAAATTGAAATGAATTTAATCATAAGACTTGCAACATCATCAAACAAATTCGCATTGATACCAATGCAATCAATTGAAAGATCCTCATCTAAGGCAACTCCTTTGCATTTGAAGCGTCATAGAATAATCTAGCCTGATTTAATACGCGCCAAACCAAGCATTGCCAGCAATTAAATTATCGTCGTACGTGACGTTAAGTTGCCTGTATCGAGTAAAATAAGCACTCAGGCAATTCCGTCCTGTAGTTCCCAATCACATTCACAACTTTCAGGATTTAGCATGCAAACCAAAATTAGCTCGGTGATCAATACTGTTTTATCAATCGCCGTCGTAGCACTAGCAATCAACGCCTATGAGACTAAACAGCAACTAGATAGTCTGCTGTTAGATTCATCGAGTGCGGTTGAGAAAATTGATGCCTCCATTACCACCATCAAATTGCATGAAGTCGAACAAGAAAAAAAAGAGGCTGCAACGTCAGCTTTGATTGCTGATCTCATTATCAAAACGCAAGAACAAGGTCAAAATATCGACGACCTCATTACAAAACTACCAAAGAAAAAATAAGTCGCTAAGGGAGTGGGTAAAAATTGATGAAGATACTTATATTGTTGTTAGGCACTTTTCTGGCTGCTGATGCACAGGCTGAAGCAGGGCTTCCTAGTTTTGATCAAGGCACGACATACGAGGAGGTCAAAAAGGGCTTAATCGCGCATCAATGGAAGCCCATTCCTAACCTCAAGATTTCAAACAGTAGTTTATATGCGCAAGAACTTTATGCGCAGGGAATGCTAGAAGTTGTTGATTGTGTCTCAATGGAGTTAGATGGCTGCTGGTTTTACTATGCTAAAAATAAGCAAAAATTAGAAGTTAGAACGATTACACGTCAGCTTCGCGTTGAGAAAATCAGACGTATCCAGAACCCTTGAATTCTTTGACTTGAACTCTTTGAAATGCGTTGAATTCAAGTATCAGTTTACTTTGCGAAGATGTTAGTAGATGTGTTCTAGACTCTCATTAATTTCGCTGACTTTTTCGAGCAAATGATCATGGAATATTTGGGCAATAGGACTCATCTTCTTGCCTTTCAAACTCACAATGTGCCATTGAGATTTAATTGGGAAATCACTCATATTTAATACGGACACTAAGACTTTCAAGTCGTGCTCAGTCAGTGAATGCATTGAAACAATCGAGAGTCCCAAGCCACTTCCAACAGCATGTTTAATGGCTTCATTACTGCCAAGCGTCAACCTCACATTGGGCGAAATTCTTTTATTTTTAAAGAATAAGTCACAAGACATCCTCGTGCCAGATCCGACTTCACGCATCACAAAAAACTCATGGGCAATATCGTTAAGACTTATTTTCTTACCTACTAAAGGGTGATTCTTTGCTGCGATACAAACCAAAGGATTGTCCAAAAACACCTCATCCTGAATCTCTAAATGCGCCGGCGGCTGAGTCATGATGGCCATGTCATCTAAATTGTTTTCTAATCTTGCAATCACTGCATCTCTGTTCAACACCTCCAAAGCAATATCCACCCCTGGATGATCTGCACAAAAATTTCCCACTAATTTTGGAATGAAATATTTTGCAGTACTCACCACAGAAATTTTGAGCGTACCTCTCTCCAATCCCTTAATTGATGAAATAGTTTGATCAAAGGCTTCCCACTCTTGAGCAATAGATTGCGCCGTGACCGCCAATTTTTTTCCGGCTTCTGTTAAGTAAACTTTTTTTCCAACGAATTCAAACAATGGAAGACCAACCGCATTGCTTAGGTCTTTAAGTTGCATTGACGCAGTCGGCTGAGTCACATGCATTAACTTAGCAGCCGCTGTCACACTGCCTGTCTCTGCAAATGCTTTAAAAAGTCTAAGTTGTCTAAAACTAATGTTCATAGATTTTTATCTATAGCTTTATTAATAATTATTGATTTTACTCTATTTTAATTCTTACTTAAAATTCAGCCATTAAAATCACCAAGAAAAAATAATGCATAACTTTTTAGATCCAGCCATCCTCTTTTTTATCTTTGGCGTGAGCGCTGGCTTATTAAAATCAAACTTAGAAATTCCTCAGCCAGTCACAAGATTTTTATCTTTGTATTTATTAATGGCACTGGGATTGAAGGGCGGATTTGCGCTTCATCAATCAGGCATTACTGCAGAAATCACATTAGTACTGGGGAGTGCGATCTTACTGGCCGTGTTAGTGCCGCTGCTTGCCTACGCTTTACTTAGCCACCACCTAAATAAATTAGATGCAGCCGCGATTGCTGCGACTTACGGATCCATCAGTGCGGTTACTTTTATCACTGCCACTCAAACGCTTGATCTGGCTGACATTCAATATGGAGGCTACATGGCTGCAGCCATGGCGTTAATGGAATCACCCGCGATTATTTTAGCCATCATTCTTGCCAATAAAGCCAGGTCATCGACTTCTGCTGACCGTCATCAAGGAAAAGGCCTTTCAAAAATATTACATGAATCATTTACCGATGGCGGTCAAATTTTGTTACTTGGATCGATGTTAGTTGGCTACTTAAGCGGCGACGCAGGCCATACAGTCATGGCTCCATTTTCAATTGATTTATTCAAAGGCATGCTTTCTTTCTTTTTATTGGATATGGGCCTACAAGCCGCAAAAAGTTTCGGTTATTTAAAGAACACACCAAAGCTCACTTTGGTTTATGGCCTCGTGGCACCTTTTGTCCATGCCTCAATCGCACTCATCATCTCCAAGCTATTGGGGTTTGGTTTGGGTGAGACGATCTTGCTCATGGTACTTGCAGCGAGCGCTTCTTATATTGCAGTACCTGCGGTACTGAAGCATGCGCTTCCCGAGGTTAAGCCAGCACTTTATATGGGGATGTCGCTAGGCATTACCTTTCCCCTGAATATCTTGATCGGCATCCCTGTTTATACTTATCTAGCTAAGACCTTTTTATAGTTAAAAAACTTGGAACAAATATCTGAATAGGCTATCTTAAAAACTGACTTATTAAAGAACTTAGCCATGAAAACACTCAGCCACTATGTAATAACCTTAGCAATGACCTTATTTTTTGTTTTATCTATTAGCACCAGTTTCGCACAAACGATTTTTGATAAAAATTTTACTGGCGTTCAGAAAGAGCATTACGCGGATGGCAAACCAAAATATGAAGTGAATGTCATCAAAGGTAAAAAGCAAGGTCTCGAAACCTTTTGGTATGCGAGTGGCGGTCTTTATATTCAAACGAATTATCTCGATGACAAAGAAGATGGCGTTTGGAAGCAATGGTACGAAAATGGTCAAATCAAATTAGAAGCCAACTACAAAGCGGGCCTTGAACATGGCACTTTTACGCTGTGGTACGAAAATGGCCAGAAGCGCGTTCAAAGCACACTCGTTAATGGCAAAAAAGAAGGCGAAGAAACGGCTTGGAATAAAGATGGCAGCCTTAAGTACAAAAGCACTTACATTGACGGCAAAGAAGTAAAGTAACACCGATCACTCAACAGAAATAAGTCTGATTTAAACGCCTAAACACTTTAATTGTGATCGAATTCTATCGCTGTTTCCGTCACTTTTATTTGAGAATTTGCTGAGTTTTCACTCTTAGCAACAGCCTCCCAAACAGCAACACTCTGATTGTCATCCGTCACTTAAATGCCCCCAATGAGGCCCAGCATGGCTTCCATCGACGTTTTTGAATGTCCGAAATAGACGCTATATACCCATAAAAAATTTAAGGTTGTTAATACTAAATTTTAGGCATATTGTATCAATGCTGTAAAAAAGTGTTAAAAGTTGTATCTACACTAAAATTATCCTTTAGGAGAATTAAATGATTAAAGATTTAAAAATTTCTAGTAAGCGTATGTGGTTGGGCGTAGTCGCGTTGCTTGGTTTTTCAGCACCAGCTTTTGCTGAACATAGCTCTGTACTTCAATCTAGTGACTTCGTTGGTATTTCATTTTGGTTAATCTCAATGGCATTAATTGCTTCAACAGCGTTCTTCTTTCTTGAGCGCGACCGTGTTGCAGGTAAATGGAAAACTTCATTAACTGTTTCTGGCCTTGTAACGCTTGTTGCAGCTGTTCACTACTTCTACATGCGTGATGTATGGGTGGCAACAGGTTCAACACCAACTGTTTATCGCTATATCGATTGGCTCATTACAGTGCCATTGCTCATGATTGAGTTCTACTTAATTCTTGCTGCAATTGCAAAAGTGCCAGTTGGCGTATTCTGGCGCCTAATGATTGGTACTTTAGTCATGTTGGTTGGTGGCTATGCAGGTGAAGCTGGTTACCTTTCTGTTATGCCAGCATTCATTATTGGTATGGTGGGTTGGTTCTACATTCTTTGGGAAATTTTCGCTGGCGAAGCAAGCAAGATCAATGCTGGCCAAGCACCAAAAAATGTTCAATCTGCATTTAGTTTAATGCGTTGGATTGTGACAATTGGTTGGGCAATTTACCCAATTGGTTACTACTTCGGCTACCTAACAGGTTCAGATCCTGCTGATAGCATGAAAGCACTAAACATTGTTTATAACCTTGCTGACGTTCTAAACAAAATTGCTTTCGGTGTGATCATCTGGTCTGTTGCAGTATCAGAAAGCGAAAAGAAGTAATCATTAGTTAATTAAATATTAACCAAGCGGACACATTTTTATTCAAAGTAAAAGCAGTCCTTTAAAAATGTGTCCGTATTTATTGAGGTTAAAAGATGTCAGCTCAAGCATTAGTTAACTTACCAAACGAATTACAGTCGTCTCAAATATCGCTTGATATGCTTTTGTCTGAATTAGACGACTTCACTAGTAAACATCTATCATCCGCCTCAGATTCAAATCAACGTCATGTTAATGCTGCTGAATATGCGGCGAAATATCATCTGGCCACCCCAGGACACAAAGTAAGAGCGAGACTTTGCCTAGCGGCCTGCCTCGATCTCAACATCCAATATAATGACATGCTGATTATTTCAGCAGTCTCAGAATTACTGCACAATGCATCACTTATTCATGACGACATTCAAGACATGGATGAAACCCGCCGCGGCGTAGAAACCGTATGGAAAAAATTCGGGGTCAGTGTTGCTATTTGTGCTGGCGACTTACTGCTATCAAGCGCTTATGGCGTTTTAGCTGGCATCAGTGACGTAAAAAAATTACAGCAATTAATCTCACTGATCGCCAAGCGTACCACCTCTGTCATTAAAGGGCAGTGTGACGATATTGAGTACAAAAACAAACCAATCAACTCAATCGAAACCTACAAAAATATCGCCCAAGCAAAGTCTGGCGCATTGCTTGGACTTCCCATTGAGCTGGCATTGACGCTATCAGGCCAGACGGAATATTTACGTTTAGCGCAACAAGCAACCAGCGCATTTGCGGTGGGTTATCAAGTAGTGGATGACCTAGACGACATCACAAAAGATGCGCCGCAAAATGGACGCTCAAAATCATTAAATATTGTGTTTGTATTAGCAGATGCGCATTCAAGCGATCCAGTTGCAGATGCAACGCGTCTTGCAGAACAATCTTTGTCCGAAGCAGTCAGATTAGCAGAACAGCTCCCTCACTCTCTCGGGACTTTGCTCATCTCACTGGCACAACAGCTTCAAGGACAAATAAAACATGACATTGGAAGTTAAACAAGCCATCGTTATTGGATCTGGCTTTGGTGGAATCGCTTCAGCATTAAGACTCAGAGCCAAAGGCTATGCCGTCAAAATCATTGATCGCGCCCCAATGCTTGGTGGTAGGGCGCAAGTATTCACCAGAAACGGGTTCAAACATGATGCGGGTCCAACCGTTATTACAGCCCCCTTTTTATTCGAAGAGCTTTTTGACCTTTTCCAAGAAAAACTTGAAGATCATATTAAGCTCGTTCCACTGACCCCTTGGTATCGATTTTATTTTTCGGATAAAACCACGTTTGATTACGGCGGGACACTCGAGCAAACGCTATCAGAAATTGAAAAGATTGAGCCAAAAGATAAAGCCGGCTATTTAAAACTACTCAATCATTCAAAAAATATTTTTGACGTTGCTTTTACGCAGCTTTCAGCCATCCCTTTTCATCGATTTTTTTTAATGCTTTCGTTAATCCCAAAGCTCATTATCTTGAGAAGTTACGAGACGGTATGGGGAACGGTGTCACGACACCTCATTAGCCCAAAACTACGCCAAGCCTTTTCTATCCAGCCATTGCTGGTTGGCGGCAACCCTTTCTCGACAACCAGTATTTATGGCCTGATCCACTACCTTGAGCGTGCGTATGGTGTATTTTTTGCAATGGGAGGCACGGGGGCAATTGTAAATGCTCTAAAAAGCCTCATGGAAAGACATGGTATTGAGATTTGTCTGAACACGACCGTGAAAAACATCGTCATTGATAATGGAAAAGCAACAGGGCTCTTGCTAGAAGACGGAACAACACTTAGTGCAGACATTATTGTGTCAAATGCAGATGCTGCTTACCTTTATCAGAAGATGATTAAGCCAAGCCAGGTCGCTTTATCTTCAAAACTCAAAATAAAAGCAGCGCACTACTCCATGGGTTTGTTTGTGATTTATTTTGGCACCACAAAACAATATCCAGAGGTCGTTCACCATACCATTTGGTTAGGAAAAACCTACAAAACGCTCCTCTCAAACATTTTCGATAAAAAAATATTATCGGAAGATTTCTCACTTTACATCCATCGACCCACAGCAACGGATGAGAGCTTTGCGCCAACTGGGTGCGATAGCTTTTATGTACTGTGTCCCGTGCCTAATTTAAAAGCCGACATTGATTGGTCTATTGAAGGCGAAATCTTAAAAAATAAAATCATCGAGGCCCTGGATCAAACCATCCTGCCCGACTTGAAAAAGCATATCACTGATGACTTTTTCATGACGCCTAGCGATTTCAAAACAGACTATCTAAGCATGCATGGTGCAGGCTTTTCTATTGCGCCTTTATTCAGGCAGTCGGCTTGGTTTAGATTTCATAATAAAGCCGAAGGCATTAAAAATTTATACATTACCGGCGCTGGCACCCATCCAGGCGCAGGATTGCCCGGCGTTCTATGTTCGGCAAAAGTGATTGATCAGCTGATCCCCGCCGCCGCTGATTTTAAATGAGTCAAGCTAAGCGTAATCAAGCAGAATATATTAAAGAGTCAAATGTGGTGTTGGCTCAAAAAGGCAAAACCTTTTTTTGGGCTAAGTTTTTACTTAACCAAAAACATGCCACGCAAGCGGTCAGGTTATATCGATTTTGCCGGCATGTTGATGATGTTGCTGATGACACCGAAGATCAATCTGTCGCTCGTCAAATGCTGTTACAGATGATTGAGGAATTAACCGCGGGTCGATCAGCCCATCCCATTATCAGCGATGCAATTGCCCTCTTTCATGAAGCTCAGATCAACATACATATTCCTATTTCGTTGATCGAAGGCGTGATTTCTGACTTGGCTCTGGTGAGATTTAAAGATGAAACCGCACTGATGGTTTACTGCTACCAAGTCGCGGGAACGGTAGGATTGATGATGAGCAAAATTCTAGACATCAAAGATAAACGTGCTTTCGCGCATGCGATTGATTTGGGCATGGCGATGCAATTAACCAACATCTGTCGAGATGTTGCTGAAGATGCCTTAATGAATAGAAGATACCTGCCTGCATCGCTCATTGGGGATGTTGAGCCGGCTGCGCTCATTACGCCTGATGGACAAACACAAGATAAAATAAGAAGCACATTAATTAAAATGCTAAATGATGCTGATGCCTATTACCAAAGCGGGCATGATGGGTTATGTTTTTTGCCGATACGAGCGCGTTTAGGGATTGTGATTGCGTCAGGTTTATATCGTCATATTGGGACGCAACTTGCCAATAAAAATTACGCATGTTGGGCATTTAGATCGGTGGTGAGCAAACCGTTAAAAGTTTGGCTAACCCTCAAAATATTAACGCAAAGCTTAATGAATAAATCATTTTATGTTCACGCTAAGGTCCATCAACAGCGCTTGCATCATGCCATTCAGGAAATGGCTCATCTAAATGGCTGAGCTTCCGCATTACGATTTAGTGATCATAGGTGGTGGCTGTGCTGGCTTTAGTCTTGCAAGTAAGCTATCTGAGTATGGCGAAAAAGCGCCTAAGGTACTGATCCTCGAACAACGAAAAAACTACACCAATGATCGGACCTGGTGTTTTTGGGATATCGATCATCCGGCATATCAATCCCTCGCTAGCCATGCATGGTCCACATTTGAAGTGGCGAATCGAGAACGCGTTCATCATTTTGATTGCAACCAACATCCATATCTCATGTTGGAAAGTCAGCACTTTTACGAGGCGGCAATCAAACAAATTAGCAATCATCCGAAAATACAATTGATGCTTGGCCAAGAAGTGCTATCAGCTCCGATCAACACAGATCAAGGCTGGCATATCAGCACTGCGCATACAGTATTCACAGCAAGACAAGTCATCGACACTCGGCCACCAAAGAAAATTAACCCTCAGGACTCTGTGCTCTGGCAGTGCTTTGTGGGCTATGAGATTCAAACGCAATCAGATTGTTTTTCACCCGAAAAAATGGTGTTAATGGACTTTGACCATACGTTTGAACATGGCCTAGCATTTATTTATATTTTGCCCACATCCGAGAAAAAGGCATTAATCGAGTACACCGTTTTTTCTGAAAACATTATTCCCAAGCAGCAATTAATTACACGTCTAAAAAAATCTATTACTCAAAAGATTGATCGCCAGCCATACGAACTTTTAAGGGTTGAACACGGCACGCTTCCCATGGGTTATACATTAACCCAACAATACAAAGCCTCCACTTACCTGTATGCAGGATTGTTTGCGGGGGCGGCGAGGCCCAGTTCTGGCTATGCCTTTCAACGCATACAGTCCTGGGCAAACAAATGTGCGCAATCAATTGTGAGCGAGCAAAAGCTTTACGCATCGCCAAAAGAACAGTGGGTACAGTCTTCCATGGATGGGCTTTTCCTAAACGTGATTAAAAATAACCCAACGCGGGCGGCCTCACTTTTTGAGGATTTATTTAATCGATGTGAGTTGAATACGGTTGTGAAATTCATGTCAGACCAAGCAACACTTGGCGATTACTTTAGGATCATCAAATCACTGCCACCTGGACCCTTCATAAAAGCGCTCCCAGGCTTTGTGATTCAAAAGATTTTTCATCGTCTAGGATGGGCGAAATGAACAAACCCATGATATTTCAGAGCAATCTATTCATGTTAATTAGTAGTCTCGCTTTGGTCTTGGGATTCGCATTTGACCTTAATGCTAATCCCTATGGATTACTGATGACCTTGGTCTTTGTCGTTTTGCTGGGCGTCCCTCACGGCTCACTCGATGTATTATTTGCCAGCCAAACTTACGACCTCAGACACATCAAGCATTGGCTGAAATTTATCGCTTATTACATGGCAGCGGCGTTGGCAGTGATTTTAGTGTGGTGGCTCGTGCCGAATGCGTTCTTTATTGTATTCTTAATATTGTCAGCCCTGCACTTTTCGGATGATCTCAACTTATCCGGCTTTACATTGCTAAAATGGAGTGATGGCGCTGCTATTATTAGCCTCCCTAGCGTATTCTTTGGGCATGAATTAATTGATTTATATGCAATGATCATTCACATCGACATCGCCACCAGCATCGTCAAAACCTCTCAATTGATCAGCATCCCTGCTGGCTTGGTCATTGCTTTTTATCTTGTGACAAAAAAAATAGACCTGCGAACAAAATTAGAATTATTTTGCACTTGCGCTCTATTTTTACTACTTAATCCCATCTTGGCATTTGGGATTTATTTCTGTGGCATGCATAGCGCAAGGCACCTCATCAGAAGCCGCTATTTTTTGCGTCAATTTACGCGACAGGCATTTCTAAATGCATTAATCTTACCAACGATTGCAGTGATTTTGATGGGCCTCGTGATTTGGTGGCTAGGCCCAAAAAAACCGCTAGAAATTGACTTAATCCGGATTGTTTTTGTTGGCCTCGCCGCACTCACTGTTCCTCACGCTTGGGTCCTAAAACAATCAAAGTTTCAAGCACACCGCACGCGTTAATAAAATCTAATAAGGAGTTTGTATGAGTAAAATACAAACCATTAGAGACATTCCTGCTGCAGTGCTTGATGTGGAAGCCTCGGCAGCCTAAGGAGATCTTTCTGAGGCGATAAGTAGGTTTGCACGCCAACGTCGCTTTTAAAGTCAGGCCGCCCAAGTGCATTAATCTTCGTAGAACGCAGTAAGAAAACTTAATTCAAAATGATGGATATCGATATGAACAAAACAGTATTAATAACCGGTGCGACAGGTGGATTAGCGCAGGCTTTAGCTAAAAAGTTGGTCATAGGTAATTGGCAGCTCGTTTTAGTGAGTAGAAACTCAGAAAAACTTGAAGAGATATATGGCGATCAACACACTCAAATTACTGCAGACTGCTCAACCATTGATGGGGTTAAACACCTCTTTGATGAAATTGAAAAAAGAAGTATCACTTTAAATAGCTTGGCACATTGTGTTGGTAACATCAAGCTTGGCGCGCTTCACAGAACCTCCGAAGCGGACTTGTTAGATTGTATTTCAACAAACCTATTGAGTGCGATATTCACCTTGTCATCTTTTATTTCGCATTTGAAACAAACCTCTAGTGATGGTGCCGCAGTGTTTGTTTCATCTGCTGCCGCCAGCATAGGCATTCAAAATCATGAAGCCGTATCTGCTGCCAAGGGTGGTCTCGAGGCGCTAGTGAGAAGCGCCGCCGCAACCTATGCAGCCTCTAATATTCGTATTAATGCTGTTTCTCCTGGAATATTGAACACGCCCGCATCCGCAAATCTTTTGAGTAGTGAACTGATGAGAGAAATAGCGGCAAAACAATACCCGATTAAAGGGATTGGAAATCCAGACGATGTGGCTGATTTAATGGCTTGGTTGTTATCTGAAAAAGCACAAAGAGTGACTGGTCAAATTTGGTCAATTGATGGTGGCTTTTCAGCCATCAGGCCTTTAGTTAAATAAGTGGCGGCATCATGCAAGTGATGGTCTAGATAATGTTACAAAGACCTGGGAAGCTCAATCGACAATATCAAATATTGATTGGAGTCGGTGAAGTCCAGTCCTCTAATAAAATGGGGCTTTTTTACTTTATATATTTTTAACTTTTCAAAGGTTTTGCTCGTGGCACATACATTATTTATAACAGGCGCCAACCGAGGCTTGGGTTTGGAATTTGTGAGGCAATATGCAATTGATGGCTGGCAAGTAATCGCAAGTTGCAGGAATTCTGATGAAGCTCACGCGTTGCAGTCCCTTAAAACAAGTTACGCGAATATTTCTATCATCAAATTAGATGTCGCGAATTTTGATGAAATTCATCAGGTTGCAGACTCTCTCAAGCATGTCACGATCGATCTGCTCATTAATAATGCAGGCATCTATCTTGACCGAGCAACTGATCAAATGAATGTCGATGACTGGGTGCAAACTTTCAAAGTGAATAGTATTGCGCCTGTCATCTTATTGAATGCATTTAAAAACCATCTAGCAAATAGTACGCTTAAAAAGGCGGTCACTTTGAGTAGTAAGATGGGGAGTATTGATGACAATACTAAGGGTGGAAGTTACCTTTATCGCAGTAGCAAAGCCGCTGTTAATATGGCAATTAAAACTGCAAGTATTGATTTAAAGCACCTTGGCATTAGCGTTGCGACTTTACATCCTGGTTGGGTGCAAACGGATATGGGCGGTCCGGATGGTTTAATTGACATACCAACAAGTGTGAATGGTTTAAGGCTGGTGATTGACAATTTATCCCTTGCAAACACTGGCCGATTTATTGACTATCAAGGCAAATCAATTGCTTGGTAAAGCCATTTCCATATCAATGGAGATAGCACTTAAATATGCCTGACATTTCCAAGCAGCAAAACTTTTGACAGCCCACTTCGGGTAAAATGTCGAATAATACTGAGTGATGTGCCACAAGAATTTTTAGACGTAAAAAAAGCCTACCAATTGGTAAGCTTTTAATTTACTTGGTGCCGGGGGGGGGAATCGAACCCCCATGAAGTTGCCCTCGCTGGATTTTGAGTCCAGTGCGTCTACCAATTCCGCCACCCCGGCAACGAAGTCAAATATTATAACAAACACTGGCGTTTATGCGAACTACTGAATTCGATTTTTATTTACCAACGGAGCTGATTGCACAATTTCCAACCAAAGAGCGCTCAGCCAGTAGATTACTGAGACTCAATGGCAATAGCGGCATCATCAGTGACGAGCACTTTATTGATATCTGCCAATTCATTGATGCAGGTGATTTACTGATTTTTAACAATACTAAAGTCATCAAGGCGCGCCTTGCTGGGCAGAAAGCATCAGGTGGTGCGATTGAAGCCTTATTTGAGCGCATTATTGATGAGCATCATGTGTTGGCACATGTTCGTGCGTCTAAATCACCCAAGCCTGGCGCACGTTTGATTTTTGCGAATGCTTTTGAAGCTGAGGTGGAAGCGCGTCAGGATGACCTTTTTTTACTGCGTATTGATTCACCACGCCCTATTTTAGATTTGCTAGATGAATACGGCGCACTGCCTTTGCCACCTTATATTACGCATGCCGCAGATGAGTTTGATGATGAGCGTTACCAAACTGTCTTTGCCAAGGACCCAGGCGCTGTGGCGGCGCCAACAGCAGGCCTGCATTTTGATGAGGAAGTAATTGAACGTTTAAAAGCGCAAGGCGTGAATGTCGCTTATGTGACACTCCACGTTGGCGCCGGAACTTTTCAACCTGTGCGTGTCGATGATATCAACGAGCATAAAATGCATTCTGAGCTTTATTCCGTGCCCGCAGAAACGCTGGCCTTAATTCAATCTACGCATAATGCAGGCAAAAAAGTCACCGCGGTTGGCACCACAGTCCTTAGGGCGCTTGAGAGTGCGGCGCGCTCTGGTGAGCTAGTGGCTGGTAATGGTGAAACCGATATTTTTATTACCCCAGGCTATCAATTCAAAGTGGTGGATAGATTGCTGACCAACTTCCATTTACCAAAAAGCACCTTACTGATGTTAGTGTCAGCCTTTGCTGGTTTGGAAAATATCCAAAAAGCCTACCAACACGCGATCGAACAAAAGTACCGTTTCTTTAGCTACGGCGACGCGATGTTACTAGAGCGAACCGAGACAAGACAATAAACTGGGAACTCTTCAAGAGAAGTTGTGCCCACTAAACGACAATGTGTTCACCGTAAGAAGAAAGCGTTTATGAAAATTCTAAAATCATTATCTAGCCTGAGTCTTTTATGCTTGCCTTTAATTGGGCTTCAAGCCCAAGCGGCTGTTTTGCCTGAAGCTGAAGTCGTGACTAAAATCACCCTCGCTAAAATGCCAAGCTCTAAACCCATGTCAATCGCTTACGTGCCGATTCATCAACGTTACTATGTGGCAGATGGCGGCTTAGCGCCGATGGGCTCAGAAATGGAAGCGCCGATTTCAAAATCACAGGTGCATGTTTATGGTGATGGCGGTCAGTATATTCAATCCGCAAAACCTGGCTATGACAATCGCTCGATTTACTTCAATCAAGTCACCAAACAACTTGAGACGATTACTTACAACATCTCTAGCAATGCAGGCTTCTCTCCAAATACCGGCCTTTTTTCATTAGAGCTTGATGACAAAGGCAACCTCACGGGAAACTCTAAAGACATTTCGGGCTTTAATGCGGCATTTGGCGACGCTTCGACCATTCCAACTCATAACCCTGAAACCAACCTTTATTACGCCAAACAAGGCCGCAGTAATTTGGTGTGGGTGGTTGATTTAAATAAAGATGAAAAAGTAGAAGAGATTAAACTCGACCTAAAAACAGCCGGTGTTCAATTTGATGATATCACTGACTATTATGTTGCCTATACAGGCATTAAAGGCGAAGAGCTTGCCTTGTTAGACGTCGATCACAAAGCAGTCTTGGTGTTCGATATTAAAGGTAGCTTTGTGGCCAAGAGTGCTTTACCAAGCACATTGAAACTGCGCTCACAAAACCACATCGCTGGGCTCGGTTATACAAACGGTTTGTTCTTTGTGTATCACGAACCTGAGAGTGAATTTGGTACTTTTTATGGCTTTAAGGTGTCCGATTTAGCCAGATAAGCATCATTAAATCGCTATATATCAGCCAATAAAAAAACCGCCCAAAGGCGGTTTTTTTAATTTAAGTGATGTGAAATGCTTATTTCCCTAATGCCCCTGCAAGCTTGCCTGATATCAAACCAAACACAGCACCAAGCACCGCTGAAACTGCCACTAATACCACTGGGTTAGTCAGATCAGTGGCTGTTACACTCCCTGCATTTGCTGTTTGTAAGGCATAAGCTGCCGTTGCTGCATAGCCATATACGTTGGCTGGCACGCATGAAAGTGGTTCAATATTGGCAACGATGACTAAGAAAAAGACTGTCACGGCGATATAAACGGCTGGACCCACTGGAGCGGCTAAACCTAATGGGTTCAAGCCAACCAAGTACAAGGCAACACCAGCGATGACAGCACCATAAATCATTCCGACGATTGTTTTTTGAAGTGCAGCAGCGTCACCACCAGAATGGAAGAAACTTCCCCAAGCAATAAAGCCGGCCCAAACTAAAACGGAACCGGCCAATGGACCTAATGCTAGAAACGCCCATAGACCACCAAGCAAAGCGATACTTACAGATAGTGCAGTTACTTTAGACATGCTTATCTCCTCTAGTTGTACTTCTATTTTTACTTCTAGTTAAAATTTAAAAAATAGAACAGCTATAGCGACAGGTGCAAAAGCGTTTATTTCGTTGTAGTGCTGTTGCACCATCAAAACCGCTGAATGTGATACTAGTACGAAAAAGAGGAATGTGTAAACTATTTGCACTAAATAAGTGCAGAGAAAATCTGTGAAAATACTGCCTAATGCGCGTAACTCCAATAACGACGCCAGACTCCGAGCACCGCATTAGGATATTGTGGCTGACCTAAACTGCCATTATATCGACCTAAAGCACGGTATAAATCCCCATGCTCAATGTCTAGATAGTGCCTTAATATCGTGCAGCCATAGCGCAAATTGAGTCGTAAATGAAACAAATCATGCTCAGGCGAGCCTATGCTATTTACCCAAAATGGCATCACTTGCATAAAACCGCGCGCGCCAACGGATGAAACTGCATACTTCTTAAAGCCACTTTCTACTTGAATTAGGCCCAATACTAACTGCGGATCTAAGCCTGCACGGGTGGCTTCGTAATGCACTGTACGTAAAAAATCTTCACGCAAGGATTGATCTGGCATACGCTTTTTGAGGCGTTCGGACATGGTATCCAGCCATTTTTGGGCTTCAACTTCATTGCTAAAAAACAACTTAGGCACGGCACGATCGCTGACCGATTGTTGCATCAAGGATTTGACGCTATTAGATAGGGGCTCCTCTTGCTGAGCCCCTGCAAAGGCAAAATGACTGATTAAATAAGCACTAAAAAATAGGGCAATTATACAAAAGCGCTTTTGCATAATTTACCCTGCTCACTCAGCGCAATGTGTTGGTGATAAATCCAAACACTTCATCAAGCGGAATCAATTGTGCTTCAGTGGAGGTACGCGCTTGATATTCCACTTGGTTTTCTTTCAAACCACGGTCACCAATCACAATACGATGCGGAATCCCAATCAGCTCCATCTCCGCAAACATGACACCTGGTCGCTCACCGCGGTCATCCAGTAAAACATCCACACCCGCCGCAAGCAAATCATTATAAAGCTTGGTCGCGGCCTCTTTTACCGCGTCACTCTTATCCATGCCAATTGGTGCAATCGCCACTTGGAAAGGCGCAAGGCTGGTTGGGAACACAATTCCGCGCTCATCGTTACCCTGCTCAATCGCCGCGCCCACAATACGTGATACGCCGATGCCATAACAACCCATTTCCATGACTTGCGTTTGACCTTGCTCATCAAGGTAAGTCGCATTCATCGCTTGTGCGTACTTAGTGCGTAATTGGAAAATATGACCTACTTCAATCCCGCGACATAAAGCCAAAACGCCCTTGCCATCTGGGCTCGCATCGCCATCAATCACATTACGAATATCTGCCACCAAACTAGGCTCTGGCAAATCACGGCCAAAGTTCACGCCTGATAAATGGAGTTTTGGTTGGTTTGCACCGCAAATAAAATCGCTCATCGTAGCTACTGTGCGGTCCGCAATCACTGTCACATTCGCACCCACTTTTACCGGACCGATAAAGCCAGGCGGGCAATCATTCAAATTCGCACGCACTTCTTCAGGCGTTGCAAAACGGAAATCAGCCAAGCCTTCTAACTTGCCAACTTTAATCTCATTTAAGCTGTGGTCGCCACGCAGCAAGAGCAAATAGAACTTGTCATTCGCCATTAACGCGATGGATTTCACCGTGCGTTGCAAGCTCACGCCTAATAATTCTGCAACGGCTTCGCAGGTCGTTTGTTTTGGCGTTTCTACTAACTTCATTTCTTCGCTAGCCGCCGCACGTGGCGTGCTTGGTGCGAGGGCTTCAGCCAATTCCACGTTTGCCGCGTAATCTGAATTTGGGCAATACGCCAAACCATCTTCACCAGAATCAGCCAATACATGAAACTCATGTGAACCATCGCCGCCAATCGCGCCAGTATCAGCACGCACAGCGCGGAACTCCAAGCCTAAACGGGTAAATACATTTGAATAAGCTTGGAACATACGCGCGTAAGTTTGCTCAAGCGAAGCTAAATTGGTATGGAATGAATACGCATCTTTCATCATAAATTCGCGTGCACGCATCACCCCAAAACGTGGGCGAATCTCGTCACGGAACTTGGTTTGTACTTGGTAAAAATTAAGCGGCAATTGCTTATAACTCTTAATCTCACGGCGGGCGATATCGGTAATCACCTCTTCATGCGTTGGACCAAAGCAAAACTCGCGCTCATGTCTATCGTTAATCTTGAGCATTTGTGGGCCAAACACCGCCCAGCGACCGGTTTCTTCCCACAACTCTTTTGGCTGAACGGCAGGCATCAAAAGCTCTAGCGCGCCGGCCTTATTCATCTCATCACGCACCACCGCTTCCACTTTGCGCAACACACGCAAACCAAGTGGCATCCAAGTGTAAAGACCAGAACCTAAACGCTTAATAAACCCAGCGCGCAACATTAAGCGATGGCTAGCAAGCTCCGCTTCTTGTGGAGCTTCTTTTTGAGTGGCAATAAAAAACTGTGAGGCGCGCATAACGACTTCTTTTCAAGTAACAAGTAATAAGGGGTGGAATTTTATAGCTAAATCAACTCAGCGTCAGCCTATTTAAAGGTTTCCATTGTGCTTCGCGCTAAACACAAATCTGCCCAAGCTTTAGCTTTGTCTTGCGTGTGTTCTAGCAAGTGAGATGGTGCGTAGCTAACCACAAAAGAAATACCTTGATATTGATGAACTGTGTCACGCAAGGCATCGAGCGGCTCATTTGAGACCAGCAAAGTTTGGGCGGCTTTTTCACCAAAAGCGACAATCAATTTTGGCTGAATGAGTGCGATTTGGCGTTTGAAATAATCTGGTTCAGATAGCGGTGTGAGGTACACATTTTTGCCACGCTGTAGCTGAATGGCGATGAGCATTTTATCGAGCAATACGCCTGTATCGCCATCGGTAGGCACATCGCCCACAAACACCCATTCGGCATTTTGGTCTCCAGTGCCCACCACGAATTGTTTGAGTTCTGCCCAATCCATATTCGCAATATCGGGTAAAGCTGGTGCTTGAATTTCAGGCGCTTGAGTTTCTAGGTCTTGAGTTGCTAATGCTTGTGTTGGCTCTTCTTTTATTTCAGCCATCAATTCAACAACCGGTTCTATTGGTGGCGCAACAGTCGCATCAGCCGCTTCCTGCTTAGCTTCTAGAGTCCCATTTAAGCGCCACACAGGCAATAGTTCTAATTCGCGCAACATATCTTCACGGGTCAAACTCATAGCGCGACTCCCATTAATACCGCGTTTTCTCGGCCATTGTGCGCTGGGTAGTAGCCAGGGCGAACGCCCATTTCATTAAAGCCTATGCTTTCATAAAGCGTGATGGCAGAAACATTCGATGGGCGCACTTCTAAAAACATATTGAGGCCGCCTTGTTCGCGGCTGATTTGCATCATGTGGTTAAGCAGATGACGTCCCCAGCCTTTGCCTTTCCAATCCGCTGAAATACTAATATTAAGCAAGTGCGCTTCATCGAGCACCATCATCAAGATGGCATAGCCAATCATCAATTCATCAATCTCCAACACCAAGCAAATGTGCCCTGAGTTGATGGAGTCTTTGAAATTACCCGCAGTCCAAGGGAAAGGAAAGTTGACGGTTTCGATTTGGATAACAGCGTCCAAATCGTCAATCTGCATTTCCCGAAAACTGACATTCGGCTGATTTAACGGCGCGTTCATGTTAGCGGTTTACCCGTTCGCTCATTTTAAGCGCGACTTTGTTGCGGATATAAATCGGTGCAGCTTCATGGGCTGGTCGTGCCAAGCCTGCCTCAAAAGTGGGTAAAGCGAGTTCTGCAATGGAGGTAGCAGTTGGATGTGAGCTATGGTCAGGCTTGGGCATTTCGCGCAATTGCTCGCCATACACAGTTTGCAATACCTCAGGATAAACTAGCCAACCCGTGCCTACCCCCACCCAATCATTACCAGTTACTTTGGGTGCTTCTTCAGGCTTAAATAATGCTGGGGCGCTCACCTCAATCCAGGCATTGTTTTGCTTCTCATAAGCCGCATGGTAGATTTCCCCCATACGTGCATCGAGGCAGGCGATTACTTTATCTGCCCCGCTTTGCTGGGCCAAGGCCTGTAATGTGCTCACCGCGACTACTGGCAAGTTGGCACCAAATGCCAAGCCTTGTGCCACGCCGCAAGCAATACGCAAACCTGTAAAAGAACCGGGGCCAGCCCCAAAAGCAATACCATCTAGCGCTGTTAATTCGATATTCGCTTCATCAAGCAATTCGCGGAGAGTGGGCAAAATCTGCTGTGAATGCGTTTGCCCGGCATGAATATCGCGCGACAACACACGGCCATCCAGCCACAAGGCTAATGACAAAAATTCAGTGGAAGTGTCGATGGCGAGGATTTGCATAAGGCTCTACATAAAAACGTGAAAGGTTAATCAGCCTCTATTTTGCCATAACCCAAGCGGGTACGATTGGCTTTGATTTCACCACGCTGACTTTTGCTCGCGAGCCGTCTTTTTTGTGAGCCTAGGGTTGGCCTTGTTGGTCTTCTTATTTCAGGCGCTTTTGCCACACTATTCACCAGCGCATGAAGTCGCTCAATCGCATCTTGTTTGTTGAGTTCTTGGCTGCGATGCTGTTGCGCTTTAATAATCAACACTCCTTCCGCTGTAATACGAGAATCGCGGAGTGCCATGAGGCGCAATTGATGCGGCAGCGATAGCGATGAAGCCCGAATATCAAAGCGCAAATGAATGGCGCTAGATACCTTGTTCACATTTTGCCCACCCGCACCCTGCGAGCGCATCGCGGTGAGCACGTATTCACTTTCTGGAATGAGAATAGGGCTTGGTTTCATGATTGGATTTTAACAAGAAAACTGCTCAAAAATCATTTGGCTGATAAACTGACAAGCTATTTACTGGATGGCACGACATGGCACTTAGTCCGAAAAAATTATTGCACTCAAAATGGACGGCCACTGCTCCACAAAACCGTGAAATGCATTTCATTGTGGTGCGCGTCACGCAAGATGAAACTGACCCGCAAATTGTCACCGAGGTGACATTAGAAGCTGTGCTGAGCAAACGTCATCAAACCTTGCATTGGCGTGTTTTATCGGACGAAACACTTTGGAAAGCTGGCTGGCTTTAATCAGCATAATTGGCAATGCACCCCGAAGATCTTAAAAAACTTGTCAGCATGGAAATGCCGTTCGGCAAACACAAAGGTCGCATAATTGCCGACTTACCTGGCAACTATCTTAATTGGTTTGCGCGTGAGGGGTTTCCACCAGGAGAGATTGGCCGATTATTGCAACTGATGCAAGAAATCGACCACAACGGATTATCAGACTTGCTTAAGCCGCTTCGTCAGCGCTAGCTTTTAATGCTTAATGTTTTCAAAGAACGCCTGCACATCCGCCAAAAAGCGTGAGCGTTTAAATGGCGGTAAGCTCTGCCAAATGCGGCGACCATAAGGCTTAGAAATCAAACGCGGGTCGCAAATCATGAGTACGCCACTATCCGCTTCATCTCGAATTAATCGACCTGCACCCTGCTTGAGCGTAATCACCGCATAAGGCAATTGATATTCCATAAAGGCATTTTTGCCTTCTTCATTCATCTTGTCGATACGCGCAGCCAGCACAGGATCATCAGGTGGAGCAAAAGGGAGTTTGTCGATAATCACGCAGGAAAGCGCTTCGCCGCGAACGTCCACACCCTCCCAAAAGCTTTGACTACCCACCAGCACAGCATTGCCGCGCTTACGGAAACGCTCTAGCAATTCGCTTCGTGAACTTTCGCCCTGCATCATCAATGGATATTCAATGCCATTTTGTTCAAACGCATCTTTGAGTAAAGCATGAATTTCACGCATGGCTCTTAATGATGTGCACAAAACAAAGGCACGTCCTCCACTGGCTTGAATGACAGGTAACGCCACCGTCGCAACCGCTGCGGAATAGCCTGGGCTATTCGGCTCTGGCATATTTTCTGGCACATAAAAAAGGGCTTGCTTGCCATAATCAAACGGGCTTTCCCAATAACCTGTGTTGGCATTACTCAAACCCATTTGGCCGATGTAATGACTAAAGTCACTTTTTACCGCGAGCGTGGCTGAAGTAAAAATCCAAGCACGTGGCGATGCGTTCAGTTGCTTACCAAAACCTTCAGCCACCGATAAAGGCGTGGCATGAAGCTGAACGCTTTGTGTAAAAACTTCCACCCAGCGCACTAAGTTAGCATTTTCAGCGGCAAGCCAGCGTTGCAATTGCACCATTAGTCCTGCGCCACGTTGCCAGCAATTTTCGAGTGCAGGGTCACGCGGGGCTTGCGTTTCTAATACATTGGTCAAGGCTTGAAGCTTGGCTTGCATCTCAATATAAGCGCTATCAAAACCCTTCAAAGCCAAGGCTTTTTGCACAGGCATACGAGAGCCTTCATAAGCAAATACCAGCCTAAAATCTCGGACGGATTTTTCTAGCGCATTGGCGGCTTCTTGCAAAGCAGGACAATCTTTAGCGGTAGTGATGTATTCAGCCTCAGCATCACGTGCTAACTCTAAAAGCTGACTAGTCGAAACATCTTCACCAAAGAATAGTCCCGCCACTTCAGGCAATTGATGGGCTTCGTCAAAGATCACCGTATTGGCTGATGGCAATAATTCAGACACGCCTTCATCGCGCAACATCACATCTGCAAAAAATAGATGATGATTCACCACCACCACATCAGCAGCTAACGCCCTTTTGCGGGCATCCATCACAAAACAATCTTTGTAAAAATTACATTCTTGCCCCATGCAGTTATCACGTGTCGAGGTCACACTGGGCCAAATGGTCGCGTTCTCTGGAACTTCAATTAACTCGGCTTTGTCGCCTGTTTTACTGTTCTCAACAAAGTTGCGAATTACATGGACATAGTTGGCATCTTCACGCGAAACAAAACGGCCTTCGTTAGCTGAGCGTTCTAAATGAAAATGACACACGTAATTAGCACGGCCTTTAAGCATTTCAACCGTGACAGGCACTTTGAGTGCATCACGCACGGCAGGCAAATCGCGATGAAATAATTGGTCTTGCAGGGTTTTGGTACCAGTTGAAACGATGACTTTACCGCCAGAAAGTAAGGCTGGCACTAAATAAGCAAAGGTTTTGCCGGTGCCGGTGCCCGCTTCAGCCACTAATTGTTTGTTTTCTTGAATAGCCGTTTCAATCGCCAAGGCCATTTCTAGCTGTTGTTGACGCGTGCGATATCCTGGGATGCCCTCTGCGAGCGGCCCTTTTTCGGAAAAGATAAAATTGAGTTTTGAATCTGACGCGGACAAAGCTGACTCTTAGAGTAAGAACTGCAAAGACCATATTGTAATGCTTTTATGAGGCGGCCTTACAGGTACAATGTTGGTAAAGATTAATTAATAGGCAAAATATGGAATATAGAAAGTTAGCCAACACTGATTTAAACGTTTCTGCCATCTGTTTGGGCACCATGACCTATGGCGACCAAAACACACAAGCCGAAGCTTTCAACCAGCTCGATTATGCCATGTCGCAAGGCATTAACTTTATCGACACGGCAGAAATGTATCCTGTGCCACCGAAGGCAGATACTTATACCAAAACTGAAACCATCATTGGCCATTGGCTCAAAAATCAGCCTCGCGACAAGATTATTTTAGGTGGCAAAGTGGCTGGCCCAAGACGAGGGATGGATTGGATACGCGGTGGCCCACCATGCTTAGATAGCACCAATATTCGCGAGGCAATTGAAGGCTCTCTCAAGCGTATGCAAACGGATTACATCGATATTTACCAATTGCATTGGCCTGAACGTAACGTGCCGATGTTTGGGCAATATTTATTCGACCCTGCGAATGAATATGTCTCAGGTAAATTTGGCGAAGGCGAACGTAAAGAGTGGGTGACGATTCGAAACCAGTTAGAAACCTTGGCCGAATTGGTGAAAGAAGGAAAAATAAGATACATCGGACTATCCAATGAACAGCCCTGGGGACTAATGGAGTTCTTACGCATCGCCAAAGAATATGATTTACCGCGCGTTGCCACAGTACAAAACTGCTATAACTTAATTAATCGTGGCATGGAATTTGGGATGTCCGAAGTGTTATTCCGCGAGAATGTGGGATTACTTGCTTATTCACCTTTGGCATTTGGACATTTAACTGGCAAGTATATTGATGACCCTGCAGCGCCTGGACGTATTACTGAGTTCCTGGGCTATTCACAGCGCTACAAAAAACCAAATGTCACGCCAGCCAGCAAAGCATATGCAGAACTGGCCCGTGCGCATGGACTAACGCCAACGCAACTCGCTTTATCTTTTGTGTATCACCGTTGGTTTGTCACCAGCACCATTATTGGTGCCACGAAGATGCACCAGCTCAAAGAAAATATGGCGGCTTGGGATACAAAACTATCACCAGAGGTGATGCTGGAAATTGAAGACCTCCATTTACGAATGATGAATCCAGCACCTTAATATTAGCGTCACTTAGCACTCGAAAAAAATACTCTTTGAGTTGAAACTCTCGCAACTTCTTTTTGAGAATAATTCTTATTTACTTTTTAGATGAGAATGATTATCATTTAATCTAATTGATAACAAATTGTGAGTTTCATCTAAAGAATCATGAGTTCAACTTTCTCCTTTAATATTAATCCTTTCGGTAAGGCGGAAAGCGGGCTCAATCTTAGCGCCCCAAAAACACATGAGCTTTCAACAAGCAAATTTATGGTGCTGTCTGCTATTGCACACTTAGTCGCTGCCTTGTTACTTTTTCAACAAGTTAACATAACGCCCACCAACCTAAATTCGTTTCAATCACCGATCACCATCAAGTTAATGAATGAATCGAAAAATTTAATCGCACCTTCTGAGCCGATCGTTCAAAAAGTAAGCCCCAAAGTGCAAGAAAGCCCTGTAATAAGCGCTCACGAAATAAGTACATTTACCATCCCTGAGAAGCCGCAAGTCAGTCACAAAGATCTTGCGCCAAAAAACCCACTGGAAACAGAAATCAAGACTGATCAATCTTCAGGACCAATTACGTCAGAGCCCCCTAGAAAAGGGGAAGAAAAAGCTGAGCCTAACCCAGTTTATGTAGCGCCAAAATTTGGTGCTGATTACTTACGCAATCCAGCTCCAGAGTACCCAGGCATGGCAAGACGAAGAGGGGAGCAAGGCAAAGTGCTCCTCAAGGTTTTTGTCTCCGTACAAGGAAACGCAGAAAAAGTCTTGCTCGAAAAAGGCAGTGGCTACGAGTTATTGGATAAATCAGCAATCGACGTTGTAAAAACATGGAAGTTTATCCCGGCCAGTAGCAACAACCAGCCAGTCAGCGGTGTCGTGATTGTGCCAATTAGATTCTCACTCGATAGTTAGTGTAATTGTTATAGAAAGTTTAGAATGTTCTCGAAAAAAAATATGCTATACAAAAAAAGTATTTCTCTTGCCGTGCTTATCGCATTGCAATCGATGACTGCTCAGGCTGAACCAGAGACTGCATTGATCAAAACAGCGCAAAAAAAACAAGAGGAATTGGAGAAAGCAACCTCAGAAAAAGAATTAGCTGAGGTCACCGTCAAAGCAACGGCTATCCAATCAAGTACTGGCTACCAGGCCACTAAAACGCGCGTTGGTAAAGTGTTACAAGACCCGCATGATATCCCACAAGCAGTGACCACGATCACAAAGAGCCTCATTAAAGATCAGCAACTTAGTTCGTTGCGTGAAGCGCTATCCAACGTTGCTGGCTTGACATTTAACGCCGCTGAAGGCGGACGCGCTGGCGACAATATGATGTTGCGTGGCTTTTATACTTTCGGTGATATTTATTTAGATGGCATCCGCGACACTGCTCAATACAATCGTGAACTATTCAACCTAGAACAGGTCGACGTTTTGCGTGGCTCCGCTGCAATGTTGTTTGGACGCGGCCAAGCTGGCGGGGTCATCAATCAAGTGAGTAAAATGGCTGAACTCAAAGATGAAAATAAAATCAGTGCGGCTTTGGGTAGTCAAGACTATTACTTGGTAACGGGCGACTTTAATAAAAAGTTGGCTGATACTACTGCGATTCGCATCAACGTAATGGATAGGGCTGAAGAAAACTATCGTAAAAACCCGACCAATGGCGATCGCCCAAGATTAGACCGACAAGGAATTGCATTAAGCTTTGGCACCGGCATCGGGACAAACGATGAGTTTTTCTTTAACCATGTCACAACCAAAACAGACGATAAGCCAGATTACGGCGTTTCTTTTGTAAACAAAAGGCCTGTGAACACGCCATCAATCAACAACAGCATTTATTACGGTGGCAACCAAAACTTTGATAACAGCACCACTTCAGTCACCACTGGGATATACACCCATAAATTTAGTGAAGACAGCCAGGTTCGGACACAATTGCGGGCGGCGGACTATGAGCGCGCTTACTGGGCTAAAACCCCAAACTCCTCGAGCTTACCAGCCCATGATTACAGCGTAGGTGGAAATCAAAGTCGAAAGATGCATTACCAAACACAAACGCTACAGTCCGACTTCAGCACGAAGTTTGATTTTGCAGGATTCAAGCATCAATTCTTAAGCGGTGTCGAATACTTAAAAGAAAAAAACTATCGCAATAGTTTGCGCGATCTGGATTTAGGAAGTGGCGCACTTTATATGCCTGATGCAGAAAGTACAACAACGAATCCATCAAAGTTTAATGCTGACAACTACGCCGTTTATGCGCAAGACACCATTACCATTGCCCCTAAATGGGATGTGTTATTCGGTTTACGCAGAGATGAGCTCCGCGCAGAGTACTCGAGCGCAACCTCCCCTAAACTAAGTTATGGTGAGAATAGCTATCGCAGTGCATTGTCGTATCACCACACTCCAGAAAAGCACTATTATCTGAGCTGGAGTGACTCATTCAGTCCAACTGCCGACCTTTATCAATTAACGGTTGCCCCAATGCCAGCAGAGCGAAGCAAGACTATTGAGGCTGGTGCAAAATGGCTCCTTTTGGATGGCGACCTCGCTTTAAGAACTGCGATTTACACGACAACCAAAGATTGGGAAAGAAATACTGACCTCGAATCAACTGCTGCAATTTTGACCAAAAAACGTCGTACCAATGGTGTTGAATTTGAACTCGCAGGCCGAATCACTAATAAGTGGGAAGTCTTCAGTGGCTTAGCTTTGATGGATGCTGAAATTCTAGAAGTGGCGGAAAATGTGAACGCAAACACTGGTGTCATCACACCTGCCTATGCGGGATATAAAGGTCAACGGCCTAGGAATACTCCGCCGGTCACATTTAACATTTGGAGCACTTACAAGCTCACTGACAAATTGAAGTTTGGTATGGGCTTGGAGGCTAAGGGTGAGCGATACGGATATAACCCATCTGGAAGTGCGGGCTCTAATTTCACTAATGGAAACTTTGATCCAAATGTGCTTCCAGGTTACGCCCGTGTAGATGCAATGCTGACTTATGAAGAAAAAAAATGGGCTGTTAAATTGAATGCTAAGAACTTACTAGATAAAGTTTACTACGATGCCATTTACGACAATGGCGGCTTTAGCGTCCCAGGCAATGGTCGTACAATTATATTAACGACTGAATTTAAATTTTAAGGAAATAGCACAATGCTTCTCCGTATTCCTAATGTTTTAAACCCTGAGGAGCTAGCGAAGCTTCAAGACTTAATGGCAAAGGCAAACTGGGTGGATGGCAAGGTGACGGCCGGCACTCAGTCAGCGCAGGTCAAACGGAATATGCAACTACCTGAAGAGTCTGAGTTTGCAGAAACCAGCAGAAAAATTGTGTTGCAAGCCTTGAGTCGAAATGCGCTATTTTTCTCAGCGGCACTGCCTAAAAAAATCTACCCACCGCTTTTCAATCAATATCGTGAAGGGATGGATTTTGGAGCACATATTGATAACGCAGTTAGAACCCACGCTTTAACTGGCAACCATGTTCGTACGGATATTTCATCTACTTTATTTATCTCCCCTCCAGAAAGCTATGAGGGAGGAGAGTTAGTGATTGAAGACACCTATGGCGTTCAGTCTGTAAAGCTTCCAGCTGGCGATATGGTTTTATACCCCGGTACTAGTTTGCATCATGTAAGACCTGTCTCAAAAGGTGCCAGAATTGCCTGCTTTTTTTGGACACAAAGCATGATTCGAGATGACGCACAGAGAACTTTATTGTTTGACATGGATGCCGCCATTTCAACATTACGGCAAGAACATGGCGACAGTGCGGCAGTGATTCGACTCACTGGAAATTACCATAATTTAATTCGCATGTGGGCTGATACTTAAATGAAAAATAAAAACATGAAAAGCTTATTCTTAGTTTTATTGCTTGGCTTGATGGTAAGCAAAGTGCAAGCGGCAGTTACTTGCAAAGCTTACCCTCAATCGGAATGGGCAAATCAAGATGACTTGAAACAAGTGCTCATTGAGGAAGGTTACACGATTAAAACCTTAAAGATTGAGAACAATTGCTACGAGATGTACGGTAAAAACAAGCAAAACAAAAAGGTCGAAATCTATTTCGACATGAAATTATTAGCGATTGTGGCCGCGGAAATTGAAAAGTAAGATCAGGCAATTCTCTCAGAGTACGTAACTTTTAATTGATAATGATTCTCATTTACTATAAGATGAGGATCATTATCATTTACAAACTAAAGCCGCGCAATGAAAAATCGTCATTCAAAACCCCTTGGATACTTCACTTTTGCAGTACTGAGCGCATCAATTGGGCAAGCGCATGCTGAGACATTAAAAGTAGCCGCACTCAATATTGATAAGGTTGAGGTAGCCGCCAAGCGGATCAGCGACACAAAGCCAGTTAAAGGTTACCAAGCAAAAAGGTCCTTAACCGCTACAAAAACGGATAGGCCGCTTATTGATGTTCCTCAATCCGTTTCTGTGGTTACCCAAGAGCAAATGAGTGACCAATCCGTTCAAAGCATGTCTGATGCCGTTCGATATGTGCCTGGCGTTACTGCATCGCAAGGTGAAGGCAACCGCGATGCACTTAACTTTCGAGGAAGTGGCGTTACAACCGGCGACTTTTATTTAGATGGCATTCGCGATGATGTGCAAACTTACCGAGACTTTTACAATACCGATCGTGTAGAGGTTCTTAAAGGCCCAAACGGCATGGCTTTTGGTCGAGGAGCGTCAGGCGGCGCGATTAATCGCGTATCAAAAGAAGCTGGCTGGGATCCTGTCAGAGAAATTAAAGCCACTTATGGCGCTTACAATCAAAAACGTACCAGCATCGATATTGGCAATGGTATTAATGACGTGGCCGCTTTTAGGCTGAATGCTGTTTATGAAGAATCAGACAGCTATCGAAGCGGCGTTAATCTAAAGCGATATGGGGTTAATCCAACGTTTACCATCACGCCAACTGAAAACACCAAAATTACTTTTGGCGCTGAGTATTTTAAAGATCAGCATATTGGTGACCGAGGCATTCCATCGATTGGGAGTGAGTTGAACAATCGTCCATATCGCTTGGAAGATTACAAAACGTTTTATGGCAATGCGAGCTTAAGCCCAAACGAAACTGAAACAAAAGCATTGAACGCGATGATTGAGCATGCCTTCAACGACAATCTCAGTATCCGAAATCGCACCCGCTATGCAAGTTACGATAAGTTTTATCAGAACGTTTATGCTGACGGCGCTGTGGCCAACAATCTATTTGCTGTCGGCGCGTATCGTGATACGACTGACCGAAAAAACTTTATCAATCAAACCGATATTATTTACAAAATCAATACCGGTCGCTTTGAACATCAACTCTTGGCGGGCATGGAAGTTGGCACACAAAAAACCACCAACGCAAGATTCATTGCTGGCAATAGCGAAAGAATTTCATCTAGCGTTTCAGCTCTCAGCCCGACTTACACTCTCCCAATCAGCCTGAGCAATACTTCACGCAATCAGGCCAGCGAAATCGATATATTTGCGTTGTATGTGCAGGATCAAATTAAGATTAGCGAGCAGTGGGAGGCCATTGTAGGTGTCCGTCATGATCAACTAAAAACAAACTATGACAACATTAAAACAAGTCAGACTTTTGACGTGACAGACAGTCTTGTTTCACCGCGCGCCGGATTGATTTTCAAGCCACTTGAAAATCTCTCTGTTTATGGTTCATACAGCCTTTCTTATGTGCCTCGCGCTGGCGACCAACTGATTAGCTTAACGGCAACGACCAAGTCATTGCAGCCTGAAAAATTCATCAACAAAGAGCTTGGCGCAAAATATGACATCACGCCTCAATTATCTCTAACAGCGGCTATATATGAGCTAGAACGAAAAAACGTAGCCATCACAGATCCAGCCAACACCGCCCAAAATACCATCATCGACGGCCAGCTAACAAAAGGCGCTGAGTTTGGTATTGCAGGAAAAATAACTGACCGCTGGAGTATGGTAGGTGGTTATAGCTACCAAGATGCCACGTTTACCAAAGCGATGACCATCAGTGGACTTAGTTATATTGCTGGCGCCACGCTTGGCCAAACGCCTAGCCATACATTTTCATTGTGGAACCGCTACGACTTTAATGAGACCTGGGGCGCCGCAATAGGTGTGGTCAGCAGATCTCAAATGTACGCGCTTACGCCAAGCACAACAGCAAGCACAATACTGCCTGGCTTCGCGCGTGTAGATGCAGCCCTTTTTTGGAAAGCCACAGATAAAATGCAACTACAGTTGAACGTAGAAAATCTTACGAATAAAGACTACGTGGCGAGTGCGCATACCAATAACAACCTCACGCCTGGTGCGCCGCTTACTGCTCGCGCAACACTCACCTATCACTTCTAAGATTTAACTCTTGGAATAAACTGCAAAGGCTGCGGCGGCGGCATTTGCAGGATGGGCTTACGAATCTTGCCCATCACGTGCATTTCGCAAGGTTTACAATCAAATTTAAGCGTAAACCTATCGTTGCCATTAATCAAAGTCATTGGCTCCGCAGTCACCGTGCCTTGCACACCAATGACGCCCTTGGCCTCTTTAGGACACATGCCGTGACTAAAGCGCAAACAGTGTTTGGTAATCATGAGCGGCACTTCATCTAACTCTTGGTTTGCCTCGTAAGCCGCCGCAATCATTTTAACGCCATGCTTCTCATAAAAAGCGCGGGCTTTTTTGTTATACACATTGGCAAGGTAGCTCAAAGTATCTTCAGGATAAATGGCTGGTGGATTCGCTGGCATGCGCTTTTCAGGACGCTGATAGCTAGCAATACGCACTGCGGTGAGTTGTTCAATGGCATCGCGTCTAAGCGCATTAATGCTCGATGCTGGCACAAACCACGCTTGCGATAAATCGAATGAAATGGCACTCACCACAAAATCGGTACTGCCTAATTTTGCTAAATTCTCACGCAAACTGGCTTCAGCTTTTTCTGCTTGCTGTGCAGGCTGCTTTTCTACTTGGCAAAGTGCAGTGGCGTTCAGCCCATCACTATCCGTCACGCTAAGTGCAAAGCCATCTGACGTTTCATAAAAATGCATCTCTACAGGAATTTTGCGTGTGGCCGAATCTTTTTCTAGTAAGCGCATAAAAGCTTGGTCGCGATTACGATAAAGCGTCATGCCACGGCGCATATCCTCAGGCATTTCATTGGGTGTTAAGCGCTTACCTTCAACGGTGTTAATACGCATGCCGACCAACTCTTTATGCACATCAAAAAAGCATAGGCCGTCACCGTTATGAAGCGCAATTTGGCTATCAACCTCAAAAGAATCTTTAGCCACTTTAGTGACTTTGCCCACTTCTTCCCCCGAAAATTTAGGGGTATCAAATGCACCAATATCATCTTGACGACCGTTTACAAAATAATCCGTTGCGCTTCGGTTAAAGGTTTTTTCAGGTTGAGGCGTAAAGCTAAACGTGGTGATGCCAGAAGAAGTTTTTGCATACTCAGGCATATCCAGCAAAATTTCATCTATCAGCTGACGATAATGCGCGGTGGCGTTCTTTACATAGGGTAAATCTTTGTAGCGCCCCTCAATTTTGAATGAGCTAATCCCCGCGCCAATCAAAGCACGCAGGTTTGCGCTTTGGTCATTATCTTTCATGGATAAGTAATGCTTGTCGTTGCCTATTACACGGCCTTGGGAATCTTCTAAACGGTAAGGCAAACGGCACTCTTGCGAGCACTCGCCACGATTGGCGCTTCGACCTGTGTGGGCATGGCTAATAAAACACTGTCCGCTAAACGCCACACACAAAGCGCCATGCACAAAAAACTCTAAATTGCAGGTAGTTGCATCAGCGATTTGCTGAATGGTTTTTAAGTCTAGCTCACGCGCTAAGACGATTTGCGAGAAGCCCACTTGATCTAGAAACTTGGCTTTTTCAACGGTGCGAATATCAGTTTGTGTGCTGGCATGAAGCTGAATAGGTGGCAAATCCATTTCCAGTAGGCCCATGTCCTGGACAATGAGCGCATCGACACCAGCATCATAAAGCTGATAAACGATCTCACGCGCACCTTCTAATTCATTGTCATGAAAAATAGTATTAAGCGCTACAAACACTTCAGCATTAAAACGATGCGCGTGTTTGATTAATCTTGCGATATCTTCAACTGTATTTGGGGCTTTGGCACGTGCGCCATAGGCTGGGCCACCAATATAGACTGCATCTGCGCCGTGATTAATCGCCTCAATACCAAAATCGGCATTTTTTGCAGGGGCAAGCAGTTCGAGATGGCGGCGGGAAGTTTTCATGGTTTGGTGCTGTCAAAAAGATGTGCGAACTATAGCATTTATCGGCACATGCTTCACCCATACCATGTCTGGCCAAAACCAGTGGTGGATTAGGAAAAATGACGGCTTCGTTTTATAATATGCTGATGAAAAATTGGAAAAAAACATCATGCTTTGTCGTGTTAAGTCTCTTGTTAGGCCTGTCAAACATTGCCTTGGCATTTGATTTTCCGTTCTTATCGTCGACCCATGACGAGACCCCTGCGACGCCCAACCAGGTTCAAGAAGCTGAGTCAAACAGCTCTTGGACAAGTGTTGCACAAGAAATTATTCTGCATGCCCTAAGCCAAACAGGCGTGAAATATAAATATGGTGGCATTAATCCTGACTCAGGCTTTGATTGCAGTGGCTTCGTTCGTTATGTATTTAAAGAGGCGGCAAACCTAACCTTGCCGCACGGTGCAAGGGCGATGAGTCAAGTGGGTCAAAATGTGCCAGAAAAAGAATTAAAGCCGGGTGATTTAGTGTTTTTTAACACGATGAAATCTGTTTATTCACACGTTGGCATTTACGTTGGCAACAACCGTTTTATTCACTCACCAAGTGCGGGCAGCAGCATTAGCGTTGCTGACATGAATGATAGTTACTGGTCAAAACGCTTTACTGGGGCTCGTCGTGTTGATGCAAAAGAACTTGCAAGCACCGACCTCAGCAAACAGACTAAGTAAACACCAATATTTCTAACGGTCACTGTGCCCAAGTGGCCTTTCAGGGTCAATTACATCGCGCACTAACTGTTTTAACTCCTTGGACTCTGGGAACCGCCCTGTTGCTTTACGTGAGCATATGACTGCATCATTGAGTCTGACTTCAAAAATACCACCGGTGCCAGGAACTAGCGCTAAACTTGTAATGTCTGTGTTAAAGGTCGTTAAAAGTTCCTGTGCCATCCAGGTAGCGCGAAGTAACCAATGACATTGTGTGCAATATTCGATTTCAAGCTTGTTTGTTTGTGTTTTCATGTGACCTTGCTATGCAAAAATACCTGGGGACATGTTATTTCAATTGGTTAAAGTCGTGCAACACGATATTATCTCAAGCATCATTTTTAATTGCCCTTTTGGGTTATTTGTCATTTAAAAGTCAGTGAAGGAATTTTTATTTCATGCGTACAAAATTTGAAAAAATCAGCTTAGTAGTGATAGGCGCAGTTTTAGGCGTCAGCTTAAGTCTCAACTATCCGGCAGTGGCCGAAAAAGACGCGAAGCCTCAGCTTCCGCTTGATGAGCTACGCACCTTTGCTGAGGTGTACGGCAAAATTAAAAGTGACTACGTAGAAACAGTACCAGATAAGAAGTTAATCAATGAAGCGATTAACGGAATGTTAACCGGATTAGATCCACACTCATCATTCTTAGATGTTGATGGCTACAAAGATTTGCAAGCTGGCACACAAGGCGAATTTGGTGGCCTAGGTATTGAGGTTGGCATGGAGGATGGCTTGGTGAAAGTCATCTCTCCAATCGAAGACTCTCCAGCGTTCAAAGCAGGGGTGAAATCTGGCGATTTGATTATGCAGCTAGATGATAAGTTAGTGAAAGGTTTGACACTCAATGATGCAGTCAAGCTCATGCGCGGCAAACCCAACACGCCAATCAAGCTAACTATTTTACGTAAAGGTGAAGTTAAACCACTTTACATCACCTTAGTACGTGCAATCATCAAAACTCAGAGTGTAAAGTACAAATTGCCAGAGCCTGGTTACGCATATCTTCGAGTTACGCAATTCCAAGAACACTCAGCTGCTGATTTAGCTAAAGCAATTAAAACACTGCGTGAGCAAAACAAAGCACCACTGAAAGGCTTAGTGCTCGATTTGCGTAACAATCCAGGCGGTTTAATTACTGCTGCAGTTGGCATTACTTCTGCATTTGTGCCAAAAGATGCACTTGTGGTTTACACAGAAGGCCGAACAGAAGACGCGAAAATGCGTTTGACTGCGAATGCCGCAAACTATTCACGTGGTGGCGAAGCTGGTGACTTCCTGAAGGACTTGCCTGCTGACATCAAAACGGTACCGATGGTGGTGTTAATCAACGGCGGTTCTGCTTCTGCTTCAGAAATTGTGTCTGGTGCGTTGCAAGATCACAAACGTGCAGTCATCATGGGCACACAAAGTTTTGGTAAAGGCTCTGTGCAAACCATTCTACCGATGAATAATGGCACTGCGATCAAACTCACGACTGCTCGCTACTTCACACCAAACGGCCGCTCTATTCAAGCCAAAGGGATCGTGCCAGACATCATCGTAGAGGATGCAACGGTGAATACTGCTGATCAAGGCATGAACTTGCGCGAAGCGGATTTAAGCAATCACTTATCTAATCCTAAAGAAGCGGAAGCCCCAGCAAAAGAAACACCTAAACCGCCTACAGTGAAAAAAGACGACAAACAGTCTGCTGATAAAGCACCAATGGAAGCTGGCACTAAAACTGACTACCAATTTATGCAAGCAGTTAACTTGCTAAAAGGTATTGATATTTTAGCGCCGAGTAAGAAATAATCATCTTCCCTGAGGGTAGGCAATGCTACCCTCAGGCTTAGTTTTATTAAGACCTCACTGGTATAACCCATGCTAGACCGACTCATTATCGAATTCGACAAAGGCTTAAAAACCTTAGCGGCAACTGCGCGTAGCGTTCGCCCACATCCAGATCAAAACATTTCGCAAACTACCGAGTTAAACGCTGAAGAGAAGCGACATGCTGCTGCACTGATGCGGATTAATCATTGTGGCGAGGTGTGTGCCCAAGCGCTTTATAACGGCCAGGCGCTGACGACCCAAAATCCTCAAACTGTGCGCGCCTTAGAACATGCATCAAAAGAAGAAACCGAACATTTGGCTTGGTGTGAAAAGCGCATACACGAACTTGGTGGCCACACCAGTTTTCTAAATCCGATTTGGTATGCTGGATCCTTCACGCTTGGGGCAATTGCTGGCGCACTTGGTGACAAATGGAATTTAGGTTTTCTAGCCGAAACGGAACGCCAAGTCGGCGAGCATCTCAATCAACATTTAGATGCGCTACCTACTAACGATGACAAAAGCCGGGCCATTCTAGAACAAATGAAAATAGACGAAGCCGAACATGCAGCTACAGCGATACACTTAGGTGGGGCAGAACTACCAAGCCCCATTAAAGCGGCAATGCAGGGTATGTCAAAAGTCATGACTTCAACCACCTACCATTTATAAATCAATCGTAAAAAAGAAAGCGTCAGCAAAGACACATGAAGAAATTTAGCGAAGTTTTAGCCAGTTTAGAAAACAGCGATCATATTCAAAAAATTGAATTGGCTAAAGCTGATGGGTCAAATGCAGGCTTGATTGAAAACAAACCTGGGAGCCAAGGCTCGGTGAAGGTGTACCATCATTTATTGAAAAAATGGGGCAGCATCAACAAAGATGCTGCAACAGATGGCTTGGAAATTTATGCAGAACACACGCAAGATGCAGAAGAAAATCCAGGCAAGCACCCAAATATCGACCGACTATTTGAAGTGATTGAAACAGGCGATGTACTGACTGTTTCAATCATTGAAGCAAGCAACTAAAAGCTATTCAGCCTCTTGAATCTCAAAGCTGTGGCTCATTTCCGCCGCTTTGCCGAGCATAATAGAGGCTGAACAATACTTATCAGCAGATAAACTCACCGCACGCTCAACCTGCGTGGCATTGAGATTTTTACCCGTGACCACAAAATGTGCGTGAATCTTGGTAAATACTTTTGGAATTTCATCCGCACGTTCAGCAGTAATTTCAGCAACGCAATTGGTAATTGGTTGACGTGATTTTTTAAGAATCGTCACCACATCAATAGACGAACATCCCCCCATTGCGAGCAGCAACATTTCCATTGGACGCATGCCGAGATTACGTCCGCCAATCTCTGGCGAGCCATCCATGATGACTGCATGACTACTTTCCGCCTCGCCCATAAAACAGACGTCTTCCACCCATTTCACTCTTACTTTCATTGCGTTGCCCTTACCAAAACAAAAGGTTGAAATTGTGTGCCTTATTTAATCCCTAACAACTCAACATCAAAAATCAATGTTGCATTTGGCGGAATCACACTACCAGCGCCGTGAACACCATAACCCATGTTTGGCGGGATGATGAGCGTACGTTTACCGCCCACTTTCATGCCAGCAAAGCCTTCATCCCATCCTTGAATCACTTGGCCACCACCTAAGAAAAACACAAAAGGCTCATGACGATCTAATGAACTATCAAACTTAGTGCCTTTACCCTCTGCCTTGCTTGGGTCATATAACCAGCCTGTATAGTGCACGGTCACATTAAAGCCAGCTTCAGCCTCGCGACCCTCACCAACGACCGTGTCATTTTTGACGAGTTCTGTGATATTTTGTGTCATTGCAGTTTCCTTCGTGGATGTTTTTGAATCGGCTTTACAGCCAGTGATAGCGAGCATGGCAATCATTAAAGCGCTTGCCATTAAGGTACTTTTTTTCATATTTCGCTCCAAAATAAAAATCTTAATTATCATACCCGAGTTACAAGATCGGATTCAATCAAACTGACTTGATTGACCAAGCTCCAATCATTTAATCCTGTTGATATACCCAGTTTAACAGTGCATCTTGAGCTGGCCGGGTGGCTTCTGACTTAGCGCCATTTGCGATAAAGACGACCGACCAATAACGGCCTTTAGCATCGAGTACATAACCAGCGAGACTTCTTACGCTATCTAATGAGCCTGTTTTTAAGTGCGCGCGTCCGAACACACCGGCGTCTTTACGTTTGCTTAGTGACCCATCTACACCGTAGATAGGCAAAGAAGCCGTAAGTTCGGCCATGACTGGGCTTCGGAAAGCATCGCCAAGTAAAACGCCTAAATGTGAAGCACTAATTCGCTCAATCCTTGAGAGCCCTGCACCGTTTTCAAGCACCAATTCATCAAAATTAAATCCTTTATTTTGTAACCAAGTCTTCATCATCAATTCACTTTTAGCAATCGAAGCTGCTTGTAATGGGTCATTCAAACGACTCAAGCTTAAATAAAGGGCACGTGCCATCACATTGTTACTGGTCTTATTCATTTCACGCAGCATTTCTGCTAGCGTTGGGGACGTATGTTCTACAAGCAAGGTTGCATTTTCTGGCACACTCTCCATGCGTGTTTGCGTTCCATCTGCCAGCGCCCAGCGTCCACCCGCCTGCTCCCAAGCGCTATAAAAAAGCCCACCGACGTATTCTGTCCCTTGCCAATTCACATCTAAATACTTATTTCCACAACTCATGGGATATTCACCACGAAGATTTAATACCCGTCCCTCACGCTTAATTTGAAGGCCGTTTTTCCAATCCCCACACTCGCCCACCACAGGCTTAATATCTGTGCGCTTAATCAACCACTGCCAACTGGGGTAAGCGACCACCGTTACTTTTTCGCTACTAGGAATAAGTTGCAAACGAATGGCCTGCTGATTCACCATCAAGGCCTCTGCTGGCGCGTTGTAAGCACGAGTGGGCTTCCCATCAAAGGAAGCCGGATCAAAGTTTTGGGGTGCATAAGCGCTGTTATCCAAATAGATTTCACAGCAAATTTCATCCAATCCATACTTTTGTTTAAGCTCACTGGCCGCTTCAATTAAATGTGCCGTATTTAAGGCGGGGTCACCTGAACCCTTAATCCAAATCCCACCTTTTAGCTTGCCTTGCTGAGGCTGATTTAAGCCATAAAATTGTGTTTTCCAACGATAAGATGGGCCGAGCAAATCAAGCGCTGCATAGCTTGTCACTAACTTCATCACGGATGCTGGATTACGCGGCACATCCGACTGATAAGTTAATAATGCTTGCGGGGCGTCTACGCGCTGAACATAAATACTGACATTTTCTACTGGCACATTTTCCGATTGCAGTGCTTGCATAACAGGCGTAGGTAATAGCGAACTTTGAGCGAAGGTTAGCTCGGAGGAAATCACCAATAAAAGGACGAAGATTAAGCGCACGCAGTGACCAATTGCTTGGTTGTATTGACCATAAAATCTATTTCATCCTGGCTAATCACATAGGGTGGCATCCAATAGACAGTATGACCAATCGGTCTCAGCAATAAGCCTTTTTCCAAACCTTGTTGATAAAACGCGCGTTGAAATTGCTGATTATTTGTTTGCACATCAAATGCCCAAATCATGCCTTGATTACGGACATGCGCGATTGGCAGATCATGCCACGTGCTAATTTGATTATTGATATAAGCCGTCTTGGTTTGGTTTTTAGAGAGCACATCGTCTTGCTCAAAGATCGCCAAGGTCGCCAAAGCCGCACTACAAGCCAAAGCATTGCCAGTGTAACTATGTGAATGTAAAAAGCCCCGCGCCACGCTATCGTCATAAAATGCCTCATAAATTTTATCCGTCGTCAGCGTGACTGATAAAGGCAAGTAACCGGCGGTAATGCCTTTTGAAAGACAAATAAAATCAGGCTTAATATTGGCTTGTTCACAAGCAAACATCGTCCCTGTTCGACCAAAGCCCACCGCAATTTCATCCGCAATCAAATGCACTTGATATTGCGAACAGATTTCTCCCGCACGCTTGAGATAAACCGAGGAGTACATCCCCATACCAGCAGCACATTGAATCAATGGCTCAATAATAAATGCTGCAATGTCAGCATGATGTTGCTTTATATAGGCTTCTAAAAAATCTGCACAGCGATTTGCGTAAGCTTCGGCGCTCTCACCCGATTCAGCCAGGCGTGCATCTGGTGATGGCATTTGTGCACTTTGACGAAGCAAGGGCGCATAAGTATCTTTGAAAATAGCGACATCTGTCACCGATAAAGCACCGATGGTTTCACCGTGATAGCTATTTTGTAGACTTAAAAATTGATTCTTTTCTGGCTGACCAATGTTGCGCCAATAATGAAAGCTCATTTTGAGCGCTATTTCAGTCGCAGAGGCACCATCCGAAGCATAAAAACAATGACCAAGCCCAGTGAGCACACCTAGCTTTTCCGATAACTGCACCACTGGCGCATGCGTAAAGCCTGCCAACATAACGTGCTCTAAGGTGTTCAACTGCTCACTAATGGCAGCTTTAATGCGCGGCTCGTTATGCCCAAATAAATTAACCCACCATGAACTTACACCATCTAAATAACGCTTACCCTCAAAATCCTTAAGCCAGACACCCTCGCCACTGGCAATGGGTAGCAATGGCAAAGTTTCGTGCGCTTTCATCTGTGTGCAAGGATGCCAAACAGACTTTAAGCTTCGATTAAGTAAGTCTTGATTGTTCACTAATGTAAAACCTGATTTGAACGCATTTGCGGGGTCACAAAGTGGCTGTTTTGCACGCCAATATCCCAAGCCGCCTCTTTTGCGGCTAATTGCAACATATTGCCAAAGGCAATCTTCAGCTCCGCATTAAAAGAAACTTGGGCATTAATGCCTTCTTTAGCAGTAAATTCCAGTACAAATTGGGTTGCGTTATCACTCAATACTTTGCATATGGTCGCCAACATAGGGGCTTGAAGGCGTGATGTACGATTTGCCAAATATTGCTTACTAAAGTCTAAATTTGGTGCTGCAGCTTGTAATTGTGCTTCTGCGCCTGAACTAGCCTCCGGGCTAATTGATGTCGCAGAAATCGTGTTAGGAGTAACCGGATCTAAGCCACCTTGGGCATTCATCACCACGACTTGCATAGGCAAATCAACCGCAGCTTGGCTCCCTTGCAACCAAGCAGTAATCGACTTTGCAATCCGCCGCGTAATCCAAATTGCAAGCTCGGTATTGTCCGACAAACCTACTTTGAATAACAAACGGTCTTGGTCAGCATCAAATGCTAAATTCAATTGTTCAATGACCGCTGGCTGCATACCTATTTGTCCCACGATTTCACTCAAAATGCGTATCCTTTCACCCAACACTGGCAATACCCTTATTATCGCTGATTGCGTAGAAATTGCGTTGAATTTGCCGATAGATTTTATTTCCAACATTTTCGTGTCAAAAGATTTCATCCTTCCTCTTGAAATTCCCAACCCCGCCCCAAAGTATTAGCAGTCGATGGACAGGAGTGCTAAAATGCATTTTAAGATTTTTGTTATTCGTTATTTATTCAATTATTAAGGAGTTCGTTTATGAAAATTCGTCCTTTACACGATCGCGTGATCGTTAAGCGTTTAGAAGAAGTGCGTACCACTGCATCTGGCATTGTGATTCCAGACACAGCCACTGAAAAACCAGATCAAGGCGAAGTAATCGCAGTGGGTCCAGGTAAAAAAGATGACAACGGCAAAGTGATGACACTTGACGTTAAAGTGGGCGATAAAGTGTTGTTCGGCAAATACGCTGGCCAAACCGTCAAAATCGACGGTGACGAATTCTTGGTGATGACTGAGTCAGACCTCATGGGTGTAATCGAGGCTTAATCGCTTCTTCCCTTTTTGCATTAAAGAATTTTAGTAATTAATTAAGTAATTAAGGAGATTTAAGATGGCTGCTAAAGACGTAAGATTTGGTGATGACGTTCGCCAAAAAATGGTGAATGGTGTAAATATTTTAGCTAACGCAGTGCGCGTAACTTTGGGCCCTAAAGGCCGCAATGTAGTGTTAGAGCGTTCATATGGCTCTCCAACCATCACTAAAGATGGTGTGTCAGTTGCTAAAGAAATCGAATTAAAAGACAAATTCGAAAACATGGGTGCGCAATTAGTAAAAGAAGTGGCAAGCAAAACTAACGATATCGCTGGTGACGGCACAACAACTGCAACAGTTTTAGCACAAGCAATCATCCGCGAAGGCATGAAATCTGTTGCCGCTGGCATGAACCCAATGGATTTGAAGCGTGGCATTGACAAAGCTGTTGAAGCTGCTGTTGCTGACCTTCAAAAACAATCTGTTGCATGTACAACAAGCGCACAAATCGCGCAAGTTGGCTCTATTTCAGCGAACTCAGACGCTTCAGTTGGCCAAATTATTGCTGACGCAATGGACAAAGTGGGTAAAGAAGGCGTGATTACTGTTGAAGATGGTTCAGGCTTACAAAATGAACTAGATGTTGTAGAAGGCATGCAATTCGACCGTGGTTACCTATCACCATACTTTATCAATAACCAAGAACGTCAAATCGCATTAATGGACAATCCATTCGTGCTTTTATATGACAAAAAAATCTCTAACATCCGTGATTTGCTTCCAGCACTTGAACAAGTGGCTAAAGCAGGTCGTCCACTGTTGATTATCGCTGAAGATATCGACGGCGAAGCATTAGCAACATTGGTGGTAAACAACATCCGTGGCATCTTAAAAACTTGTGCTGTTAAAGCCCCTGGTTTCGGTGATCGTCGTAAAGCGATGTTAGAAGATATCGCTATCTTGACAGGTGGTACTGTGATTGCTGAAGAATTGGGTTTGAAACTTGAAAACATCAAGTTAGAAGATCTAGGCCAAGCTAAACGTATCGAAGTAGGTAAAGAAAACACCATCATCATCGACGGTGCTGGCGTTGAAGACAACATTAAAGCACGTATCGACCAAGTGAAAAAACAAGCTGAAGATGCAACAAGCGACTACGACCGTGAAAAATTGCAAGAACGTGTTGCAAAACTAGCAGGCGGCGTTGCTGTGATTAAAGTTGGCGCAACCACTGAGATCGAAATGAAAGAGAAAAAAGCACGTGTGGAAGATGCATTACACGCAACACGCGCAGCGGTTGAAGAAGGTATTGTGGCTGGCGGCGGCGTAGCGTTGATTCGTGCACGTGATGCAATTGCTAAAGTAAAAGGCGACAACCACGATCAAGATGCTGGCGTGAAAATTGTATTGCGTGCTGTTGAAGAGCCACTCCGTCAAATCGTTCAAAACGCTGGCTGTGAACCATCAGTCGTAGTTAACAACGTAGCTGCCGGCAAAGGCAACTACGGCTACAACGCTGCTAACGAAACTTACGGCGACATGGTTGAAATGGGCGTGCTAGATCCAACTAAGGTAACGCGTTCTGCATTGCAAAACGCAGCTTCAGTGGCTGGCTTAATGCTCACAACAGACTGCATGATTGCTGAACTACCTAAAGATGACGCACCAGCAATGGGTGGTGGTGATATGGGTGGTATGGGTGGCATGGGCGGTATGATGTAATCTTTGCTTGCTTAAGCATCGAAATAAAAAACCCGCTTCGGCGGGTTTTTTATTGTCTAGATTCATCAAAGCCAACAAGACTGCACACCGTCACCCCGCATCTAATGCGGGGTCCATTTTGAAGTTGATGTGCTAATTAAAATGAATATTGGCTCTTAGGCTGGAATGACATCAAGAGAAGTTTTCGGATTTACTAATTATCAAGTTTATCTTCGCCGAGAATTTCACCAAAGCCAGCAAGTGGCTTGTCCGCAAAATCATAATCGCTAAAGCGATTTGTTTTGCGCCAAGCCCGCAAGGGGCTTCCCCAATTTACCAACCGCAAGGGTTGTGTCCATGGAACATATCAGCTGAAGCCGATTGTTCACATGCCATAAGCCAGTAAACTGGCAAGTAAAGTGTGAAAAAAAGCCCCGACCAAGGGGATCGGTCGGGGCGAAATGCCTTAAAAGGCGCCACGCTCAGGGAGGGAAGCGTGGGACAGTGACTTGATTATTCATTGAATATTCAACATCACCATCGCACTACTAAAGACCGACAATACTTGAGTAAAGTTCAAGATTATTTAATCACGTTTAAGTGGTTCTCGAAGTAGCACCGACCTGCGATAATCTCAACATGACAACATCAAACGCATCTCAAGATTCACTCCTTACCGGACTCAATAACAAGCAATTAGAAGCGGTGACTTTGCCACATCAATCCGCGCTCATTTTAGCGGGTGCTGGCAGTGGCAAAACACGCGTGCTCACGACGCGGATTGCTTGGTTGATTCAAACAGGTCAGGTTTCGCCTACTGGATTATTAGCGGTCACGTTCACCAATAAAGCCGCGAAAGAAATGCTCACAAGACTGACCGCAATGTTGCCGATTAATACGCGCGGTATGTGGGTGGGGACTTTTCACGGGCTATGCAATCGCTTACTAAGAGCCCACCATCGTGAAGCTTTATTGCCTGCTACTTTCCAGATTTTAGATTCTGCCGATCAGCTTTCTGCGATTAAGCGCCTGATGAAAGTCATGAATGTAGATGATGAGAAATTCCCACCTAAACAAGTAATGGGCTATATCAATAGCTGCAAAGAAGAAGGCCTGCGTGCGCACAGCGTGGATGCTTATGACCCACACTCACAGCGCATGCGTGAGATTTTTGAAGAATACGACAAGCAATGCCAACGCGAAGGCGTGGTGGATTTTGCGGAGTTATTGTTGCGTTGCTATGAGCTTTTAAGTCGCGACACCAATATTCGCAAGCATTACCAAGCACGCTTTAAATACATCTTGGTCGATGAGTTTCAAGACACCAACAAACTGCAATATATGTGGCTCAAGTTATTTGCTGGCATGGGCAAAGAAGAACCGAATAACTGTATTTTTGCAGTGGGGGACGATGACCAATCGATTTACGCTTTCCGCGGTGCGCGCGTGGGCAATATGCGTGACTTTGAGGTGGATTTTAAAGTACAGAACATTGTAAAACTCGAAGAAAACTACCGCTCACACAGCAATATTTTGGATGCGGCCAATGCGATTATTTCAAATAACAAAAATCGCTTGGGTAAGAACTTATGGACATCCGCTGGCGAGGGAGAGCCGGTCCGTGTTTATCAAGCCTATAACGACATAGATGAAGCGAGCTTTATTGTTGATGAAGTCAAGATGCTCCACAGCGATGGCTGGGCGCTTAATGATATCGCCCTACTCTATCGATCCAACGCGCAATCTCGTGTGATTGAACATGCGCTATTTTCAAACAATATTCCTTATCGCGTTTACGGTGGGCTGCGCTTTTTTGAGCGTGCCGAAATTAAACATGCTATGGCGTATTTACGGCTGATTAACAATCCAGAAGATGATGTCGCTTTATTACGCGTAATTAATTTCCCAACTCGCGGCATTGGTGCGCGTAGCTTGGAGCAACTTCAAGAATCAGCACGCGCGCAGGATTGTAGCCTGTGGCAAGCCGCGATTAACAAGGTTGGCAATGGGCGTCCAGGTAAAGGCTTGGAGGGCTTTGTGTCGTTGATTAAGCAAATTCAAGATGATGCAAAAGGCATAACGCTCACTGAAATGACTGAGATTGCAACCACGATGTCTGGCCTCAAAAACTTCTATCAACTAGAAAAAGAAGGCGAAGACCGTATCGCCAACTTGGATGAGTTGATTAACGCCGCGGTAAGCTTTATGAATAATAATAGCGATGCCCTAGAAGATAATAGCAGCGGCCTGACTGAATTCTTAACCCATGCCAGTCTTGAGGCAGGTGAACACCAAGCAGATGTTGGGGCTGACGCTTTGCAGATGATGACGGTTCATGCCGCAAAAGGATTGGAGTTTAAAGGAGTATTTATCAGCGGGCTAGAAGAGGGCTTATGCCCGCATGAAAATAGCCTGTACGAAAATAACGGCTTAGAGGAAGAACGTCGCTTGATGTATGTAGCAGTGACCCGCGCAAGACAACGACTTTACTTGAGCCACGCGCAAAGCCGCATGCTCCATGGGCAAATTCGTTATGGCATTGCTTCGCGATTTTTAGATGAGATTCCTGATGCTTTGTTAAAACGCCTGAACAGCAAACCAGCCCCAAAACCAAGCATGTCTAGTCATTATGACAACAGCTATCAAGGCGCACCAACAGTGAGCAGTAGCGAACAAAAATCGGCGATGCCTTGGAAGATAGGCCAAGCCGTAACACATGCTAAATTTGGGCAAGGTGTGGTGGTGAGCTACGAGGGGAATGCCAGCGATATGCGCATCCAAATTAACTTTGGACGGGAAGGCCTTAAGTGGCTTGCGATGGAATATGCAAAACTAGAAAAAGCGTAATTCAGATCTAGTTTTGCATCATCAGCTTAGCTAACGAAATCTTCGCCTTTTTTGTAATACATCGACAAGAAACTGAAGTATTGGATGGAGAATAAGAAGGCCGTTGCCATTAACGACACAAACATAATGAGCATCATGCCTAGAAACGCCGCAATCCCTTTTGCGAAAATTGCGATCACACCAATCACAAGGCCAAGGACTAACATCACGCCCACAACCGCTAATGTCAGGGCGACCCAAGCGGTAACCAATGCCGTGATATTGTGTAAGGCAGCCCAAACACTGTGCCCAATAGACTTAAATACAGAATATTGATGATAGGAAATCAGCAGCGGAGAGTACCAGGTGGCTAATAAAAGTGGTACTTGCAAGATCAACAATTTAAGCATTAACCACCAAAAACCAATAGGCATCACCTCTTTATCCATCTGTTGGATATCCATCGATTGAATGTCAGCTTCTGTCAGTGCAATCATAATTAAACGATAGACAAAGAAAACCACCCCCAAGAAGATTAATTGTTGCGCGTGTGGCTTCACTCGATGAAAAATTTCTGTCACTGAGGTCGTTCTTTCGGCGTGCGTTTCGCGACAAACACCAATCACGACTGAAGTAAAAATTGGCCAGCTAAACGTTAACGCCAAACCCAATAAACCAACCAAAAACAAGATAATGATCGAGCCATGCGCTTGATTAATTTGCTCAATAATGCCGAGTAGCAGAATGGGTAAGAACTGAAAAAAAACGAGATACAGGGAAGACAAACCCATCCACTTAGCAGGATGCTGTTTGAAAAGCGCTAAACTGTCAGTCACCCAGCTAAAACCTAGTTTCACTTTTGATCTAAACGTCATATTTTTTCCAATTTCAATCTATTAAACCCACATCGCTGAGATTTCAGCTTGATGCGTAATGCCCCATTGTAATATTTTCTTAAAGTGCTGCGGGTCTTTCGCGTGTGTCAATTCCCCCGCTTGAGGAAAGTGCTTATCTTTTAAGCGCGATAACCAAAATCGAAGCGCAGCAATGGTTAGCATGCTTGGCCAGGCAGCATGTTCCGCTTGGGTGAATGGCCTTATCTGATGATAATTTGTGATCAACGCTTTCACGCGTGATGCATCTAATGAACCATCATCGTTGACGCACCAATCATTCACTGCAATCGCAACATCGTAAAGATAAGCGCCACGACAAGCGTAATAAAAATCAATCACACCACCGATTTTGTCGCCATCAAATAAAACATTATCACGGAATAAATCCGCATGAATGACGCCCTGTGGTAGTACTTGAAGATCTAATCGCGCTTGGCGATCCATCATTTGCTTGAGCATCACTTGATCATCAGCGCTCAAAAAATCTAAAACGCTCTTAGCCGCTGCTTCACGCCAAACGACATCTCGCGTATCTTGATTATTGCCAGTAAAACTGGCACCGGCCACATGCAAATTGGCGAGCACTTTGCCTAATTCGGCACACTGCGCAACAGATGGCTTAACAACATCACGGCCAGCAAGGCAAGTGACCATAGCCGCTGGCTTGCCATTGAGCTCATCTAACATGACGCCGTCGAGGCGCATCACTGGGTGCGGACACGGCACACCACGCTCTGCTAAGTGGGTCATCAAGCTTAAAAAGTACGGCAACTCTTCTGCGCCATGCTCTTCAAATAAAGTCAGCACATAGCGACCCGTGGTCGTGGTCACAAAGTAGTTGGTATTCGAGATGCCAGATGAAATACCTTGGAGCTCAAGTAACTCCCCTAATGGGTATGCTTGGAGCCAAGGAATTAATTCATCTTTAGAGACGGTGGTAAATACGGACATAACAGCTTTACGTTAAATGCTTTAAATTAAACAGGCGTTTTCAATGGAAATAAACCCCCGTCATGAAGCAAAATTTAGAATCTAAAAATCACCCACTTAGGAATGACTAAAGGGGCTGCTGGCCCATCAAACTTAGACCATCCTCCTTCTTGATCTTGCTTCATCAAATAATAAGGCTTGCCAGTTGAAGGCGTGATTTTTTGCATGTAAAGCTCACCATGCATGCGGTATTCTTCAACAGTTGTTTCACCTTTTTTGACAATGGTGATTTCTGGCTCATCATTCGGATTAGCCTCAATCACACCCGGTGGTGGCAACGCTTCAGGCAAGGGCTCTACATCCGCGGGCACTGGCTTTTTATCTGCCGCTTGAGCAGACATGTAAGTGATGGGGGAAGCTAACACTAAAAGCAAAAACAAATGTTGAATACGCATAGGATTCCCGCGCTTAATGCGCAAAAACTAAGATAAATTTCATTCTATCAAAAAGCTATGCTTGTCGGTAAAGCGTTTTTGTCCTAGAGATAAAGCTGCGTCTTACGTTCAGCGGCGGAAAGCTCAAAGCCACGCGTTTCGTAATGCTTAAATATCGCTGCAACCACCTCATGAGGATCGTCAATCACTTGGATTAAGTCCATATCATCGGCCTCAATCATGGCTTCTGAGATCAAGGTTTTACGAAACCAGTCAACCAAACCACCCCAAAATTTGGTGCCCACTAGAATAATTGGAATACGACGTGACTTTCCTGTTTGCACCAGCGTCATCGCCTCGAGCAATTCATCCAAAGTGCCGAAGCCCCCCGGCATGACCACATAAGCAGATGCGTATTTCACAAACATCACTTTACGCATAAAAAAATGTTTGAAATCCAGACTGATGTCTTGATAAGGATTGCTGGTTTGCTCATGTGGCAAATTAATATTGAGCCCAACACTTGGAGATATACCGGGATGCGCGCCTTTATTAGCCGCTTCCATGATGCCTGGCCCCCCCCCCCGATATGACTGTAAAACCTGCATCGGAAAGTAGCCGTGCAATTTTTTCAGCTAACAGATAATCAGCGTGCTTTGGTTTTGTGCGAGCACTGCCAAAAATAGAAACGGCTGGTGTGATTTCTTTCAGGCTTTCCGTTGCACCGACGAATTCTGCCATAATCTCAAATGCGTGCCAGGATTCGTTTGCTGTTTGATGGTCGCCCTGAAAATCAGGATCGGCGATTTTTGGTACTTTTTTTGTAACAGACATAATGTAGACCCAAATATGAAAACATTGTTGTTAGTGGATGGTTCATCCTACCTTTATCGTGCCTTTCACGCCATGCCAGATTTACGCAATCGGCAAAACGAGCCAACTGGCGCGATTCAAGGCGTACTCAACATGCTAAGACGCTTACATAAAGAATACCCAGCTGATTATAGCGCGTGTATTTTTGATGCAAAAGGCAAAACCTTCCGCGACGACATTTATCCAGAATATAAAGCCAATCGCGCCTCAATGCCTGACGATTTACGTGCACAAGTTGAGCCACTGCACGAGGCAATCAAGGCAATGGGATGGCCCCTGATTATGGAAGAAGGCGTTGAGGCGGACGATGTTATCGGCGCGCTTGCTAAACAAGCTGAACGCGAAGGTATCCGCGTCATTATTTCTACAGGTGATAAAGACATTGCTCAGTTGGTGAATGAACACGTCACCATCGTGAATACCATGAGCAACGAAGTCCTTGATATCGCTGGCGTGACCAATAAGTTTGGTTTGCCTCCTGAACGCATTATTGATTACCTCACCTTAATCGGCGACACTTCCGACAATGTGCCAGGGGTGGAAAAAGTTGGCCCAAAAACAGCGGTCAAATGGCTCACCCAATATGGCACGTTGGATAATATTGTTGCGCATGCCGATGAAATTACAGGTGTCGTGGGTGAAAACTTACGTAAAGCCTTGCCTTGGATACCAACTGCGCGCGAACTGATTACGATTCGTTGTGATGTCGGCATACAAGAATCTTTAGGCGATCTTGCACCACGAGCAATGGACAAAAATAAACTGGCGGAATTGTTTGAGCACTTTGATTTTAAGTCTTGGCGCCGTGAATTAGATTCAATGGGTGGTGAGCCTGTGAGTGTGACACCACTTACCGTGCCAACAAGTAGTGGCGATTTATTCGCGCCCACCAGCGAAACTGTTAATACACCCCCAACAGAAACGACTGTTGATTACACCCCAATCACTACCCGCAATTATGCAACCATTCTGAGTGAAGCTGATTTAGATGTTTGGCTCGACAAAATCAACCAAGCTAAACTAGTTTGCTTTGATACCGAAACAACGTCACTAGACCCGATGACTGCAAAAATCGTCGGCATGTCATTTAGCATTGAGGCTGGCTCGGGGGCTTATTTGCCACTGACGCATGATTATTTTGATGCACCAGCTCAACTTAACTTAGCAGCAACTTTAGCCAAAGTGAGGCCCATTCTAGAAAATTCAGCCATCAAGAAAGTTGGGCAGAATCTAAAATATGACCAACATGTATTAGCTAATCATGGCATTGCCCTACGTGGCATTGCGCATGACACGTTGCTGCAGTCATATGTGTTTGAATCACATAAAACGCACAATATGGATGACCTGGCGATGCGCCATTTGGGCATCAAAACCATCAGCTTTGATGAAATCGCTGGCAAGGGAGCTAAGCAGGTTGGATTTAATCAAGTCACTGTTGAGGTGGCTGCAGCTTACGCAGCAGAAGATGCAGACATTACCCTGCAATTACACCAAGCCATGTATCCAGTCATTCAAGCTGATGACAAGTTAGACTTCATTTACAGCCAAGTTGAAATGCCATCTCGCGAAGTGCTTTTTACGATTGAGCGCAATGGCGTGCTGATCGACCAAGGCATGCTTAACCGCCAAAGCAATGAAATCGGCATGAAGTTAATGGACTTGGAAAAACAAGCCTTCGAGCTTGCAGGCCAGCCTTTTAATTTAGCCTCCCCAAAACAACTACAAGAGATTTTGTTCGGCAAGCTTGGCATTAAGCCTACCAAAAAAACACCTTCTGGCGCCCCTTCAACCGATGAGGACGTACTTCAAGAGTTAGCGCTTGATTACCCGTTACCCAAGGTACTACTGGAGTATCGTGGGTTGGCAAAACTAAAGTCGACCTATACAGACAAGCTGCCAAAAATGATTAATACGCAAACTGGGCGCGTACATACAAGCTACAACCAAGCGGTAGCCATTACGGGCCGTCTAGCAAGCTCAGATCCCAACTTACAAAACATTCCTGTACGAACCGCTGAAGGTCGCCGTATTCGTGAAGCATTTATCGCGCCTACTGGCAGCGTCATTGTCTCTGCCGACTATTCACAGATTGAGCTCCGCATCATGGCACATCTTTCACAAGATGACGGCATGCTGAGCGCATTTGCTAACAACGAAGATATTCACAGAGCAACAGCCGCTGAGATTTTCGGATGCGAGCGTGAAGCCGTCACCAGCGAACAACGTCGTTATGCCAAAGTGATTAACTTTGGGTTGATTTATGGCATGAGTGCATTTGGTTTAGCGCAAAACCTCAACATCGACCGTAGCGCCGCCCAAAGCTATATCGAACGCTATTTTGCGCGTTATCCAGGCGTCCGAGCTTACATGCAAGACACGCGCGAACTCGCCAAACAAAAAGGGTATGTAGAGACCTACTTTGGCAGACGCCTATGGGTACCAGAAATTAATAGCAGCAACGGCATGCGTCGCGCTGGCGCAGAACGAGCTGCCATTAACGCCCCTATGCAAGGCACCGCAGCCGACCTGATTAAACTTGCCATGATTGCCGTTCAGAATTGGATCGCCGCTCAACAACTACAAACCAAACTCATCATGCAAGTTCACGATGAGCTGGTACTTGAAGTGCCTGAAGCAGAATTAGATTTAGTCAAAACAATGTTGCCACAGCTCATGCAGAACGTGGCCAAACTTGATGTGCCATTATTGGCTGAGGTTGGCGTGGGTAACAATTGGGAAGCGGCGCATTAATGATGACTAAAGACATTCCAAATATCGGCATTTACGTGATTGGCGATGAGATTCTCTCAGGCAAACGCCAAGATGCCCATTTAAGCAAAGCCATTGAAATCTTAAAAGCACGCGGCTTACAATTAAGCTGGGCTGAGTATTTAGGCGATGACCCAGCGCGTTTAGTGGCTTCATTCAAACGCAGTTTAGCCACCAACGATATCGTATTTTCCTTTGGCGGTATTGGTGCCACGCCCGATGACTTTACAAGGCAAGCGGCAGCAGAGGCAATCAATGTACCCATCGAGCGTCATGCTGGCGCAGTGGCTGAAATTGAAGCGCAATTTGGTGAAGCCGCTTATCCTAAAAGGGTTTTGATGGCAGACTTTCCCAAAGGGGCTGATTTAATTCCAAATCCAGTCAATCGGATTGCAGGCTTTAGTGTAAAACAGCATTACTTTATGCCCGGCTTTCCACAAATGTCTCACCCGATGATGGAGTGGGTGCTAGATACGCACTACCAACATTTTTTTCACCAAGTCATCATTAGCGAGTTATCTATTTTAGTGATGGATGCAGGGGAAAGTAGTTTGTTAGACTTCATGAATGAAATGACAAGCAAATATCCTCAACTCAAGCTCTTTAGCCTCCCCCGCTTGGATACAAGGCGCACAATTGAACTTGGCATGAAGGGCGATTTAACGTCCATCGACACTGCGATGTCAGAAATAAAAGAAAAAATGACTGTATTAGGTTACGCCTGGTCAGAACTCCCTAAATAAAGCTAAAACGCGCTAAGAAAAAATATCGCACGGAAAAAATTGCTAAGCTGTTCAAAAAATAAGCAAATTTAGGTTTTAAGAAGGGCAGTTTGCGTATAAAATAGGCAGCTTTCTCGTAAGGTTTAAAATCACCCGTGCAAATTGGTCCATACAAACTGCGTAACAACCTTGTCGTTGCCCCTATGGCGGGCGTAACCGACAGGCCTTTCCGCATGCTTTGTAAAAAGCTAGGTGCAGGGTATGCCGTATCCGAAATGGTGACGTCAAACTCCCTACTATATGGCAGTGAAAAGACCTTGAGACGCGCCAATCATGAAGGTGAAGTAGCACCGATCTCAGTGCAAATTGCAGGTGCAGATCCAAAAATTCTGGCGGATGCTGCTCGATATAATGTAGACCATGGCGCACAAGTCATTGATATCAATATGGGCTGCCCAGCCAAAAAAATCTGTAACGTCATGGCGGGTTCAGCGCTTTTAAAAGACGAGCCCCTCGTTTCTCAAATTCTCAAAGCGGTCGTTGCTGCGGTTGATGTGCCAGTCACACTTAAAATTCGCACTGGCTGGGATAAGCAAAATCGCAATGCCGTTGCGGTCGCAAGAATGGCGGAAGATATTGGTATACAAGCCTTAGCCATGCACGGCCGCACTCGCGCTTGCGCTTACATGGGCGATGCTGAGTACGACACCATTGCGGAAGTTAAACAAGCCATCAACATTCCACTCATCGCCAATGGCGATATTACCACCCCTGAAAAGGCTAAATTCGTCCTAGAGTACACAGGCGCTGACGGGGTCATGATTGGTCGTGCCGCACAAGGCCGCCCTTGGATTTTCCGCGAAATTGAACATTATTTAGCCACTGGCGAGCATATGCCTGCACCAGAGGTTGAAGAAATCCGTAGCGTGATGCTAGGCCATTTACACGATTTATATGAATTTTATGGTGACTTAACAGGAATGCGGGTCGCTCGTAAGCACATCTCCTGGTACACCAAAGGCTTGAAAGATTCGTCTAATTTCCGTCATGCAATGAATCAATTGCAAACGATTGATGAACAATTGAACGCGATTAACGACTTTTTTAACCATCTGCAATCACAAGATACACGCATTCAATATGCCACTGATGAAGTGGAAGCTAACGGCGAGGTGCTCGCAGCATGAGTTCAAAATGTGAACTAGCGATGAGCGTGGAGCTTGCGCTCAATGAGTATTTCAAGGATTTAGACGGTCAACCACCGCATGCGGTATATGACATGGTGCTTGCTTGTATCGAGAAACCAATGATTGAGCACATTATGAAACGTGCTGGTGGCAACCAAAGCAAAGCTGCTGAAATCTTGGGTTTAAACCGCAACACCCTCAGAAAAAAATTACAGCAATACAATATTGAATAAGCGTACACCGCTTACTCAGCCCTTTTCCATTCCAATTACTTTTATCGAAATCTTTCATCATGGCAGTCATTAAAAGAGCACTTATCAGCGTTTCAGACAAACAAGGTATTCTAGAGTTTGCAAAAAACTTGCAAAGCTTTGGCGTAGAAATTTTATCAACAGGCGGCACTGCGAAACTATTCCGTGAAAACAACATTCCAGTGATTGAAGTCAGCGACTACACAGGCTTCCCAGAAATGTTAGATGGCCGTGTTAAAACCCTACACCCTAAAGTCCACGGTGGTATTTTAGGCCGTCGTGACTTGCCTGAGCATGTGACTGCCATGCAAGAAGCGAACATTCCTAACATCGACATGGTGGTCGTGAATCTTTATCCATTCCGCGAAACCATTGCCAAACCAAACTGTAGCTTAGAAGACGCGATTGAAAACATCGACATCGGCGGCCCAACCATGGTACGTGCTGCGGCTAAGAACTATCATCATGTTGCGATTGTGACTGACCCAGCAGATTACGCTATTATTGCCCGCGAAATGACTTCTACCAAAGGCGCAGTCGGTGCTGAAACACGCATTATGTTGGCGAAAAAGGCCTTTTCACATACGGCTGAATACGATGGTGCAATTAGCAACTATCTCACCAGCCTCACTACGACTGGCGAGAAACAAGCATTCCCAGATAAATACTCAACACAGCTCACTAAAGTGATGGATTTACGTTACGGCGAAAATCCACACCAAGAAGCTGCTTTCTATCGAGATGCAACTGTACCGGCAGGCGCGCTTGCAAGCTTTACGCAACTACAAGGTAAAGAGCTTTCATACAACAACATTGGCGATGCTGATGCGGCTTGGGAATGCGTAAAAACATTCGATGTGCCAGCTTGCGTGATTGTGAAGCATGCCAATCCATGCGGCGTTGCGATTGGCGCAACTTTGCTTGAGACCTATCAAAAAGCATTTAGCACAGACCCAACTTCTGCATTTGGCGGCATCATCGCGTTCAACCGTGAAATTGATGCGGCAACGGCAGAACCCTTGGTAAAGCAATTCGTTGAGGTGGTCATTGCGCCAGCAGTGTCATTTGCCGCAAAAGAAATTTTTGCCGCAAAAACCAATGTGCGTGTATTAACCGTTGCGCTTGGTAGCGAACTCAATACGCTTGAATATAAACGTGTTGGTGGCGGCTTATTGGTACAAACACCAGACGCGTTAAACGTGACCCCGGCGCAATTCAAAATTGTGACTAAAAAACAACCGACCCCAAAACAATTAGAAGATTTGCTCTTCGCTTGGCGTGTCGCTAAATTTGTTAAATCTAACGCGATTGTATTCTGTGGCAATGGCATGACATTAGGTGTGGGCGCAGGGCAAATGAGCCGTGTGGACAGCACTAAGATTGCTGCCATCAAAGCGCAAAACGCAAACCTTGCATTGCAGGGCGCAGCGGTTGCTTCTGATGCATTCTTCCCATTCCGTGACGGTGTAGACGTCCTTGCTGAAGCCGGCGCTTCATGTGTGATTCAACCCGGCGGCAGTATGCGTGACGAAGAGGTCATTGCAGCGGCAGATGAACATGGGTTAGCAATGGTGCTCACAGGCTTCCGTCACTTCCGTCATTAATTAAGTATTAGGAATAAACAATGAAAGTCATGATTATTGGTGGTGGCGGACGTGAACATGCGTTAGCTTGGAAAGTGGCGCAAAACAAATCCGTTAGCCGAGTTTTTGTCGCCCCAGGTAATGCAGGCACAGCCCTTAATCCAGACATGGTGAACGTCGCAATAACCAGCGTGCCAGAATTGGTCAAATTTGCACAAGAAGAACAAATTGGCCTCACTATTGTTGGCCCTGAAGCCACCCTTTCTCAAGGGGTAGTAGATGCATTTCGTGCTGCTGACCTTAAAATTTTCGGGCCAACCAAGGCGGCTGCACAACTTGAAAGTTCTAAAGACTTTGCAAAAGCTTTCATGATTCGTCACAACATTCCTACCGCTGCTTACGCCACCTTCACGGATGCAAATGCCGCGCATGATTACGTGAATGCACAAGGTGCTCCAATTGTCATTAAAGCCGATGGCTTGGCTGCTGGTAAAGGCGTGGTTGTAGCGATGTCACTAGATGAAGCGCACGCGGCTATTGACTCTATGCTTTCAGATAACAAACTAGGCAGTGCTGGTGCACGCGTGGTGATTGAAGAGTTTTTAACCGGTGAAGAAGCTAGCTTTATTGTGATGGTAGATGGCAAAAATATCTTGCCACTCGCCACTAGCCAAGATCACAAACGCTTACTTGATGGTGATCAAGGCCCTAATACTGGCGGCATGGGCGCGTACTCCCCAGCCCCTGTTGTCACACCGACCATCCATGCAAAAGTCATGCGCGAAATCATCAAGCCAACTGTCGAAGGCATGGCGGCTGATGGCATTCCGTACACAGGCTTTTTATATGCAGGCCTCATGATTAGTCCGAATGGCGATGTTAAAACATTAGAATTTAATTGCCGCATGGGCGACCCTGAAACACAACCCATCATGCTTCGATTAAAGAGTGATTTGGTCAAATTAGCGGAACATGCAGTGAATGGGACGCTCAACACCATTGAAGCTGAATGGGACAGGCGTACTGCTTTAGGCGTTGTCATGGCCGCTGCCAACTATCCTGACACGCCACGTGCAGGTGATGAGATTACAGGTTTACCTACTGGCTCGGATGATATGCAAGTATTTCATGCTGGCACCGCCTTAAATGGGGATCAAGTAGTGACAAGTGGCGGTCGTGTTCTATGCGTCACAGCGCTAGGTGAAACAGTGAAGTATGCACAAACACAAGCCTATCAAGCGCTTGATGGAATCAAATTTGCAGGCGCGCAATATCGCAAAGACATTGGCTACCGCGCAGTTAAAGGTTAATGCCCGTTGAATGCCCGTGGCCTTAGGCATTATTTAAAAATTGGTGGGGTTTTCGCCTATCCAACCGAAGCTGTATTTGGACTTGGCTGCGACCCTACCAACCGAAAAGCGGTACAAAAAATCTTGAGATTAAAAGGCAGGCCGCAACACAAAGGCTTAATCTTGGTTGCCGATTGCTTTGATCATCTTGAACGATTTATCGCGCCCCTTAGCCCATCTCAAATACACAACATGCAGCAATCATGGGGCAATGCCAAAAAGCCTCATACCTGGATAGTCCCCGCCGCTAAACATTGCCCTAAATGGCTCACCGGTAGACATACCAGCATTGCAATTCGCGTTAGCAGTCACCCATTAACCGCTAAACTATGTAAAGATACTGGGATGGCCTTAGTCTCCACCAGCGCAAACCACAGCGGACATCAAGCCGCGAAAACAGCTAAGCAATGTCATCAGGTTTTTGGGCATCAAATCCAAATCATGACAGGCAAAACATCTGGCGCTAAGAAACCATCGACTATACAAGATTTGTTGACTGGAAAAATCCTTAGGAAGTAAGTCATGGCTGAACAACACATTAATCTAAACGCCGTTTATGAATATCTTCAGGGCTTACAAAATCGTATCGTTGAAGCAGTTGAACTCATTGATGGAAAAAACTTTTTAAATGACAGCTGGCAACGTCCCGAGGGTGGTGGTGGAACCTCTTGCATGCTGGAAGAGGGCAACGTATTTGAAAGAGCCGGCGTTGGCTTTTCACATGTTAAAGGAAATAAGCTACCGCCTGCAGCAACCTTAGCCCATCCTGAAGCCGCGGGAAGATCGTGGGAGGCTATGGGAGTGTCTTTAGTGTTTCATCCACGCAATCCATACATTCCGACAGTGCATATGAATGTCAGATTTTTTGTAGCAAAAGCCCGACAAGATTCTGATGAGCAAGATATTTGGTGGTTTGGTGGCGGTATGGATTTAACCCCTTACTATGGCTTCGAAGAGGACGCCGTGCATTTTCATAGAACATGTCGCGATGCGCTAGCGCCTTTTGGTGAAGATTTATATCCAAGTTTCAAACAACATTGTGATGAATACTTTCATCTTAAACATCGTAATGAACCACGCGGTATCGGTGGCATTTTCTTTGATGACTTTAATAAACTGGGATTTGAGCAAAGCTTTGCGATGCAAAAAGCAGTAGGTGATGCTTTTGTTAGCGCGTACTTACCTATCGTACAACGCCGTAAGGACTTGCCATTCGGTGAAAGAGAGCGAGATTTCCAAGCATATCGTCGTGGTCGCTATGTGGAATTTAATTTGGTATTCGACCGCGGCACATTATTTGGATTACAGTCGAATGGACGCACAGAATCCATCTTGCTTTCCATGCCGCCTATCGTGAAATGGCGATATGATTGGAAGCCTGAAGCTGGAAGCGCTGAAGCAAAACTCTATACTGACTTTTTAATTGATAAAAACTGGTTAGGTCTATGACAACGATTGCTAGTTCCAACATTCAAGATCTTCTCGACTTTATTGATGCCAGCCCAAGTCCTTGGCATGTTGTGTCGACAACAACAAAATGGCTAATTGATGCTGGGTTTAGCGCCCTAACTGAACATGAAGCCTGGAAACTGGAAATCGGTGGTCGCTATTTTGTCACACGTGGCGGCAGTTCAATCATCGCTTTTACCGTGGGCCAAAATGCCTTACCGACCACGGGCTTCAATATGGTTGGAGCCCATACAGACTCACCTGGCCTTCGCCTCAAACCAAACCCAGCGCATAGCGGCGATGGCTTAATTCGCATCGGGGTTGAGGTATACGGGGGGCCGATATTAGCTACTTTTGCAGATCGAGACTTAAGCATGGCGGGGCGAGTTAATGTCCGCACTGTCGAGGGCTTTGAGTCGCACTTAGTCAAATTTGATCAGCCAATTTTAAGACTGCCCAACTTGGCAATTCATATGAACCGTGAGGTGAATGAAAAAGGACTCAAGTTCAACAAACAAACAGAGCTTCCTTTACTCTTTGGCGAAAGTGCAAATCACATAGAAGCCGATACCGCATTTTTAGGCCATATTGCTGAAGCACTCAATGTAAAAATTGAAGACATCATTAACTTTGAATTAAATGTTTTTGACACGCAAAAGGGAGTCGTCTGGGGAGCCAATCAAGAATTCATTGCCAACAGCCAGCTTGATAATTTGGCTTCATGCCACGCAGCACTCACTGCTTTACTGGCCAATAAAAAGCCTAAGGCGACAGCCGTCTGCGCCCTGTTCGACCACGAAGAGGTCGGAAGCGAAAGTGCTACTGGTGCAAGCGGAAGCTTTTTAGCCGATGTCATCGAGCGCATTTCAATTAGTCAATCGCTGAAGGATGAAGAGAAACTAAGGGCATTAGCTAAAAGCTTTTTCATTAGCGCTGATATGGGCCATGCTTTTCACCCGAATCATGCCGCCAGTTATGAGCCGTGCCACCATGTGCTCATCAATCAAGGTCCAGTGATTAAAACCAACGCGAATCAGCGTTATGCCACCAACGCAGACAGTGCTGCAAGATTTATCAGACTTTGCGAACAAGCCGGCGTCCCTTACCAACAATATGCGCATCGAACAGATTTGGGGTGTGGTAGCACGATCGGGCCAATTGTTGCCTCTCGCCTTGGCGTACAAACGGTTGATGTTGGGTCGCCGATGTGGGCGATGCATAGCCTTCGTGAAAGCGCAGGGGTTCTTGACCACGCCTACATGATAAAGGCCTTGACCAGTTTCTACTCCTAAAAAATACACCTTTAATAAAGGGGAAGCTCGTGTTCGCTCAACTAATGAAGCAAATTTTCCGCACCAAAGCCGTGTCTTCAAAAGATCACGGTGAATTAAAACGATGCCTGAGTGCGTTTGACCTGACATTACTTGGGGTAGGGGCGATTATTGGTACAGGTATTTTTGTGCTCACCGGCATTGCGGCGGCCAATCAAGCTGGCCCTGCTGTGATTCTCTCGTTTGTGGTGTCTGGCACCGCTTGCGCTTTTGCTGCGCTTGCGTACGCTGAACTAGCCGCATCAGTAGGTGGTTGTGGTAGCGCTTACGGCTATAGTTATGTGGCATTTGGTGAGATTGTTGCTTGGATTATCGGCTGGATTTTATTGCTTGAATACAGCGTATCCGTGGCGGCGGTTGCTAATGGCTGGTCAGGCTATTTTAATAACGCACTGCACGCCATTGGCATGGGACTTCCTGATGCACTGACTAAGTCACCAGAGTTAGGTGGGATCATCAACTTACCTGCGTCGGCGATTATTTTGATTCTAATGGGTCTATTGATTAAAGGCGCCAAACAAAGTGCCCAACTCAATACCGCCATGGTATTCGTCAAAGTACTCGCCATCACCATCTTTGTGGGTGTGGCAATTTTTAACGTACACCCTGAAAACTGGCATCCTTTTATGCCATATGGATGGTTTAGCAGCTTACCGGATGGCAAAACGGTGGGGGTGCTTGCTGGTGCATCTTTGGTTTTCTTTGCTTATGTTGGATTTGATGCGGTTTCAACCGCTGTGGAGGAGGCGAAAGACCCGCAACGTGACGTCCCGATTGGCATTATTTCATCCCTCGCGTTCTGCACCATTATTTATGTCATTGTCGCAGGACTGCTCACTGGTATTGTTCCATACAGCACACTAGGCGTGGATCATCCTGTGGCTTTTGCATTAGAGTCCATTGGCTATCACTGGGCTTCTGCACTTGTTTCAACAGGCGTGATTGCTGGCCTCACGACCGTGATGCTTGTCCTTTATTATGGCTTAACACGGATTATCTTAGCCATGAGCCGAGACGGCTTAATAACGCCTTATCTATCCCATGTCAGCCCAAGCACGCAAACCCCTGTTCGCGTGATTATCATCACTGGCTTAATTATGTCGATTGCCGCGGGGCTTGTGCCACTTGGCGCACTGGCAGAGTTAGTCAACATCGGTACCTTAGCGGCATTTGTATTGGTTTGCTTGGGTGTGATTGTATTGAGAAAAACGCACCCTGACCTACCAAGGCCATTCAAGAACCCCTTCACACCAGTGTTTCCGGTCTTAGGAATGCTTTCGTGCGGCGCATTAATGACCTTCCTCCCGCAACAAACTTGGACGCGCTTTTTACTTTGGCTGGGTCTAGGCCTGATTATTTATTTTGCTTACTCCATTCGAAATAGCAAATTGAACAAGATCTAATCCAACTTTTGAACAACAAAAAAGCCAGTCTTTTGAACTGGCTTTTTTTATTCATCAACTGTGCTTAAAGATTACAGTGACAACACCCAATGAACGATAGTCTTGATGTCTTCTTCTTTTACTTGTGGGTGTGCTGGCATTGGAATTGGACCCCAAACACCGCTACCACCGGCTTTCACTTTAGCAACTAACTTAGCTTCCATGTCTTTGCCTTTGTACTTAGCAGCAACATCTTTATATGCTGGGCCAACCACTTTTGCTTCAACAGAGTGACAAGCTAAACAACCGCTTTTTTGCGCCAATGCTTTAGCAGCATCATCTGCACTGGCTTGACCAGCTAGCATTAGTGAACCTGCGGCTGCAACTGTTAATAATAATGCTCTCATGCTATCTCCTAATTTCAATGAACTTTGAAAAGCTTATAACTACTGCCACCCGTAATACTACTGAATATTGATCCTGTTTTGAAAGTATTTTAAGTTTTTTTAACAACTCACCATCACAATTGATAGCAGGCACTTATCTAACGCCCTAAGGTTTACTTGAGTTGACATCTCAGCGCACAAATATTAACTAGCGCTTACAGACTCCAAACTATATTCCGTCACCATCGTATGCGTTTCGTTGGGATAAATGGTCACACTATTTTCCATGGCATTGGCTGACTCGACACAAATCATCTTGCGCCATTCGTGTTGAGCGCCCATATCGACCATTTGCCCTGCTTTTTCTTCCCAAGGCGTCCAAATAATCGTGGTATGACTACATGACTTAGTGACGCGAATTTTGCGCGCGTAAGCCGCATCATGAATCACAATGTCACGACGACTATTGATATAGACACGGTCAAACTCACTATTAAATTTCACAGGTCCATGCTGAATATTGCGTTCATAGCCAGCCACTTTGTCGGAGAACACTAAATTCTCTAACCCCGTCACTTGAATATCTTCAACATCGCTCACGTTAAAGTAAGTATGGAATGCCTCGCCAATCATAAAGGGATGACTTGCCAAATTGGTCGTCATCATCTCTAAGCGCAAAGTTTCACCAATATTAATGGCCATCACAAAACGATAGTCGTAAGACAATTGTTTTCTGGTGACATCCGTGTGCGTCATTTCAAGTAACAGTCTTGTCGCACCATTTGAAAGCGTACTTGTTTGCAACACCTTCCAAGGGATCACCCTTGCAAACCCATGCGGGCAATAGCTACTATCGGTTGGGTGTGCGCCAAACCAAGGCCAGCAAATTGGGATACCACCACGAATAGAACGACCTTCGGTATAGCGCGCATTGCTTGAGAGCCACAACAAAGGCTCAACTGCAGATTTTGGTTGCCAATGCATCACATGCCCACCTTGCATTGCAATCGTGGCCGTTGCATGGTTATTTTCTATCGATAAAAACTGTAATCCGTTCTCATCCTCGTACTGAACAATGCCAACCCCTACCCCGACTTTATTTTTAGCTAATGCTGTATGAATCATGACTACCCTTATTTCTTCTCGATTTGCGATACATCCCGCACTGCACCCTTAGCGGCTGAGGTCGTCATGGCGGCGTATGCACGGAGGGCTGGTGAAACAACACGCTCACGGCTTAAAGGCTTCCAAGCTTCAGCGCCTTTTGCTTCCATCGCCGCACGGCGCTTTGATAGCGTTGCATCATCGACTTTGAGATTAATCGTGCGGTTAGGAATATCAATTTCAATGGTATCGCCCTCTTCCACCAAGCCAATTGCACCGCCTTCGGCCGCTTCTGGCGAAGCATGACCAATACTCAACCCAGAAGTGCCACCTGAGAAACGACCGTCTGTAAGCAAGGCGCATTCTTTGCCCAAGCCTTTAGACTTGAGGTAAGAAGTTGGATACAACATTTCTTGCATCCCAGGCCCACCACGTGGACCTTCATAGCGAATCACCACCACATCACCAGCAACGATTTCATCATTCAAAATCGCCGCCACTGAATCATCTTGTGATTCAAAAATACGTGCACGGCCAGTGAATTTCAAAATACTATCGTCCACGCCTGCGGTTTTAACAATACAGCCATCTAAAGCAATATTACCGTAAAGCACTGCCAAACCACCGTCTTGTGAATAAGCATGGGCTTTATCGCGGATACAGCCCTCAGCCCTATCGGTATCTAGGGATGGCCATAACATGGATTGGCTAAAAGCGATCGTGGTGGCGATACCACCTGGCGCCGCCAAGAATAATTTCTTGGCTTCTTCATTACCAGACTTCATCACATCCCACTGATCTAAGGCATCACCCATCGTTGGGGCATGCACCACTGGCGTATCACGATGGATGACGCCTGCTCGGTCTAGCTCACCCAAAATACCCATCACACCACCAGCGCGGTGGACATCTTCCATGTGGTACTTAGCGGTTGCTGGCGCCACTTTACAAACACAAGGCACACCGCGAGAAATACGGTCGATATCTTTCATTGTGAAATCAACACCAGCTTCATGTGCCGCTGCCAATAAGTGCAATACGGTATTGGTCGAACCGCCCATCGCCACATCTAAGCTCATGGCATTTTCAAAGGCTTTGAAGTTCGCAACTGAGCGAGGCAATACGCTTGCATCATCCTGCTCGTAATAACGCTTAGTGATATCCACAATTAAACGACCCGCGTTTAGGAATAATTGTTTACGGGCAGCATGGGTAGCAAGCGTAGAGCCATTACCAGGCAGGCTTAAACCAAGCGCTTCGGTTAAACAGTTCATGGAATTAGCAGTAAACATCCCTGAACAAGAGCCACAAGTTGGGCAAGCTGAGCGCTCAATTGCTTCAGATTCAGCATCTGAAACATTGCTGTCCGCTGCCGCCACCATCGCATCCACTAAATCTAGCTTGTGAGTATTGCCTTGCCAGTTCACCTTGCCGGCTTCCATCGGGCCGCCAGAAACAAACACCACTGGGATATTCAAACGCAAAGCTGCCATCAACATGCCAGGCGTGATTTTGTCGCAATTAGAAATACACACCAGCGCATCCGCACAATGGGCATTCACCATGTACTCCACGCTATCGGCAATCAAATCGCGGCTAGGTAAGCTGTAAAGCATACCGCCATGGCCCATTGCAATGCCGTCATCTACAGCAATCGTATTAAACTCTTTTGCTACGCCGCCTGCTTTTTCAATCTCACGCGCAACCAACTGACCCATGTCTTTTAAGTGCACATGTCCTGGTACAAATTGTGTAAAAGAATTTGCAACCGCGATAATCGGCTTATCGAAATCTCCATCTTTCATCCCAGTAGCGCGCCAAAGTGCGCGAGCGCCCGCCATGTTGCGGCCGTGAGTGGTAGTGCGTGAACGATATACAGGCATGACAGCATCCAACAAAATTCAAAAATGTAATTTTAAACTACCCAGCCTCAATCGGCATTAGTTATATGGCCTCAGAAAGCATAGGGATATGAAATCACAGCCACGCATCTCTGCCTTAGATGTAAAATAGTCACAGTCTTTTATTGAGAGTCTTTTTATTTTCATGTTTACACACCCGCAATTAGACCCCATCGCTATCCACATCGGCAATTTTGGCATCCATTGGTACGGCCTGATGTATTTAGCTGGCTTTATGGCTTTTTTAACTTTAGGCAAATGGCGTGCGGCCCATCAAATTTGGCGCGGCTGGTCTGTTGAGATGGTGGATGATGCATTGTTCTTCGGCGCTTTAGGCGTCATTTTCGGCGGCCGTTTAGGCTACGTTGTGTTTTACCAAGCAAGCTACTTTATCGAGCATCCACTTGAGATTTTTTACGTATGGCAAGGCGGCATGAGCTTTCATGGCGGCTTTTTAGGTGTATTAGTGGCGATGGTCTTTTTTGGGCGCAAGTATCATAAATCATGGTTAGGCATTATGGATTTTGTCGCACCGCTTGTCCCAATTGGCTTGGGCGCAGGCCGCATGGGGAACTTCATCAATGGCGAGCTATGGGGTCGCGCTACCAATGCTCATTGGGGCATGATTTTCCCGCGTGTCGATAACACACCACGCCACCCTTCTCAACTTTACGAGTTCGGTCTAGAAGGCGTTTTGCTATTTTTGATTTTATGGACTTACTCAAGCAAACCGCGTGAGACAGGAACGGTGTCAGCGATATTTTTAATCGGTTATGGTAGCTTTAGATTTTTAGCAGAGTTCACCCGTGAACCAGATGCTAATTTAGGGATATTAAGCTTGGGGATGAGTATGGGGCAGTGGCTGAGTTTACCAATGATCGTGGTAGGTCTGGCTATGTACTTTTATCACCAGCATAAAGCACAACCTTTAAAACCGTTCTAAATCTACAAGGCTTTCTCTAAAACTGTTTTACTCGGTGATTGGCTTTGTGCCTGGAGACTTCAGGGCTGCGCAACTTTGCATGCTTGGTAGTTTGTCCATGGGTACGCTCACGCCAAAGCTTGAAAGAACTTAACTTTAGCTCCCGACGCATGAGCTTAATCACGCCGTCTTGATTCAAGCCAAACTGCAATTCTATGGCTTCGAATGGCGTTCTATCCTCCCAAGCCATTTCTACCACCCGAGAAATCTCAGCCTCATCCAATATTCTTAACAGCATCGCTTAACACCCGTCCATTTTTTATCTTGCCACGCTTTAAAGAAAGCCTCTTGACTGAGAGGCGGCTCCGCCTCTAAAACATGTTGATGATGCTCTGCATAATGGCGCAAATAACGCTCATAAGCATCATCGCCAGACAACTGGCGCACACTTCTCCATAGATTTTTGAGCACGCTAAACAAGCTTAGACTTCCACAATCCCCAGCACAGCACGCGCACGTGCCATCACCGCTGGTTCATCTTTTAGAATGTAGCCTTTCTCAAGCATTCTGATCATGTATTGTTTGTTATATAAAAACGCAACAATAAACTGCCAAAGACCAAAGGTAATCAAAGTAAAAATCAAGTGTAGCGCAGCAACACCAAGCTCCCCACGAATAAGTGGCACCCACCAGCCGAACAATAGATATGTCCAACTAAAGCCAAAATAACCCATACGCGTTAATCCATTTTTTGGGTTTTGAATAATCACGCCTGTTGCCATAATCAACCATCCTCTACTCTTAAAATTAAACCACTAAATATCAAGCACTAATCAATGCATGACTTTTGATAGGCGACTTCTGATGAAGGTAAGACCGCTTTACCGAAATAAGATTGCACCACTACACGCAACATATCCAGCACCACCACCCAAAGCATGACCACAAAGAACATGGTAAGCCAAGCATCTAAGTGCTGATTAAAAATCAACTTCGGCGCAACAGCCGCTTTTTCAGGAGGTAAAACACCTGCCGCTAATTTATTCGTCATGTCGTTCGCCGCTGCAAAAAATCCTACGCGAATGTCGCTACTTGTAATCTTTTCCCATGCGGCAGTGCTAGTAATCACTATTAGCCAGAGCAAAGGTAAGCCTGTTACCCATGCAAATTTGAGCTTGCCAGACTTGACTAGAATCCCGGTACCCACACTCAAAGCAATCGCAGCCAACATTTGGTTGGCAATGCCAAAGAGTGGCCACAAAATATTCACGCCACCGTTTGGATCAATTACACCGATATACAAGAAATAGCCCCAACCAGCCACTACCAGCGCACTGCTGATTAATACCGAAGGCCACCAAGAAGTTTGTGCCATTTTGGGCCAAATATTGCCCAGCATATCTTGCAGCATAAAGCGACCAACGCGTGTGCCTGCATCTAATGTCGTAAGAATAAAAATCGCCTCAAACATAATCGCGAAGTGATACCACATCGCCAACAAACCTTTGCCGAACAAACTACCAAAAATGCTTGCCATGCCAACTGCCAAGCTTGGTGCACCACCTGTACGCGCAAATAAAGACGCTTCACCCATGTCACTCGCGAGGGTGTTCATTTGCTCTACCGTCACAGGAAAGCCCCAAGATGAAATCATCGCAACCGCATCTGCCGCCTCTTTACCCACCACTCCCGCTGGACTATTGATCGCGAAGAACACGCCAGGATCAAGCACTGTAGCGGCTATCAGAGCCATGATAGCGACGAAAGACTCAAGCAGCATACCGCCGTAACCGATCATGCGAATATCACGTTCATTGGTCAACAACTTAGGCGTAGTGCCAGATGAAATCAGTGCGTGAAAACCAGAAATAGCGCCGCAAGCAATGGTAATAAATACAAACGGAAATAACGTGCCTCCAAAAATTGGACCTGTGCCATCAATAAATTGCGTGAGTGCTGGCATCTTAATTTGTGGATGCAGCGTCAAAATCGCGACCGTGAGCAAAATAATCGTACCGAGCTTCATGAAAGTTGAGAGGTAGTCACGCGGGGCAAGCAATAGCCAAACAGGCATAATCGCCGCCGCAAAGCCATAAGCAATGACCCACCAAGCAAGGGTCAGGCCTTCATGATCAAACAACACACGCAGGGTCGGGTGATGATCAACCCAACCACCACTCACTACTGCAAATAACAACAAGACCACACCAAGCGCAGAAGCCTCAAGCACCTGCCCCACCCGAATGTGGCGCATATAAAGGCCAACAATCATGGCAATAGGGATCGTCGCTGCCACAGTAGAAGTTGCCCAGGGGCTATGCTTCATGGCATTCACCACGACCAGCCCAAGCACAGCAATCAAAATAATCATGATAGCGAAAGTGCCAACTAACGCCGCCGCACCACCGATCGGGCCAATTTCATCCCGTGCCATTTGGCCTAAACTACGGCCATTACGGCGCACTGAGAAAAAGAGCGTGACCATATCCTGCACACAACCACCCAGCACCGCGCCAAACAAAATCCAAAGCGTTCCTGGCAAGTAGCCAAACTGCGCCGCCAAAGTTGGGCCAACCAATGGGCCAGGGCCAGCAATGGCCGCAAAATGGTGGCCAAAGACTATCCATTTATTGGTCGGAATAAAGTCTCGGCCGTTATCCAAGCGCTCAGCAGGCGTTGCGCGGGTTTCATCCACCAATAAAACTTTGGTGGCTAACCAAGCGGCATAAAAGCGATAAGCAATGGCGTACACACAAAGCGCCGCAGTGATAAACCAAAGTGCATTGATACTCTCACCACGATTGAGCGCAATACCACCAACTGCGCCAGCACCGATTAACGCAACCAGTATCCAAATGAGATTTTTCATTAAGTTATTTTGCATTGTCATTCACTTTTTTAACGACCTCATGAAAACACTAACCAACCAAGCCACACAGCGACCACCTGTATGACTAGGCTTGGCACTACCTGCCAAGCAAACACTTTACCACCGCTTACAATTGCAGCAATCACTTTGGCCATTGCATTAAACGAAAACGCTGCCAGAATAGGCAGCGCTGCATCGACTGCAGCAAGTTGGTGGTTGGCCACAAAAGAGGCCGCAGACACTGTGGGGGCATGCGCATCAATTAATCCTACAAGTGCTGAGCCAATGACCAAGCCCGCTTGCCCAAACCAAGCATTGAGTCCCGCTGAAACAACCAACACCACCGCAATAATACCTGCCATAGAGAATGCCGTCTTGATCCCAAAAGACTGACTGACTTTACCTGGATCGGTTACAGGGCGATGCATTGCATTTAAGGTAAGCGCACCACCACATAGCAAAATTGCAACCCCACCAAAAATCATCGGGATCGCCAAAGCCTCCAGAGTTGGCTGGCTGATGGCGATCAAGATTAAGGTGATTTGTAAAATTGTTGAAAAGCTTGAAAGCACTGCACCTGCTACTGCAGAGCCAAGCAAAGCTGGCGTCTCACGTGAACGATGACCCATCGCGCTAATCGTTGCAATGCTGGAGATAAATCCAGACACCATACCAACCAAAGGTAAGCCAATACGTCCACCCACCATGCGTAAAGCCAAATGACCGAATGCACCAATCGCCATAACCAAAATCACCACCAGCCATAAATTATGCGGATTAATTGCGTTAAAAGGCCCCATGGTTGCGTTTGGCATCAGTGGCAGAATGATGAGGGTTGCTCCAGCTAAAATCAAAAAATCATTTAACTCTTCTCGAGTCATGATCCCCAGCACAAAACCATGGATCGGTTCTTTTGCAGCAAGCAAAATGGCCGCGCTCACAGCAAGGCTGGCAGCCAATATCGGCGAGGTCATTGCCAGTGCCCCTAGAATCACCGTAAACAAAAGAGAAATCTCAGTGGTTAAGCCCAAGCGTTCATCACGCCTCACGTAAAACGCGACGGCCGCAAACAAAGCAACGCAGGTAACAGATGCAAACAGTAACCAGAAGTTCATCCAAGACGTAATTGCCCCCAACATCGATGCAATGGTAAAAGTCCGTATGCCGGCTAAGGTGCTATCCATTTGACCATTGCCATTGACCGGATGACTTTTGCTGCGCTCTCTTTCCGCGCCAATCAAAAGGCCGATGCCAAGCGCAACACCCAAATTAATTAATACAATGTTATCCATTGCGTGACCAATCATTATTCAATATCCAAATACATTCATTAATCGAGAGTTTACAACAAGCCTCGCTCTGCGAAAGACATTGTCTCGTTTCCCGCCACAATAAAATGATCGAGCACACGCACATCCACTAAATCCAAAGCGCTTTTTAAAGCTTTGGTTAAAGTTTCATCCGCACGGCTGGGCTCAACGATGCCCGATGGATGATTGTGTGCAAAGATGACCGAAGCGGCATTGTAATGGAGCGCGCGTTTGACAATTTCGCGCGGGTAAACGCTGGCTTGGGTGAGTGTGCCTTCAAAAAGATTTTCTTGCGCTTGAACGCGATTTTGTGAATCCAAAAACAGTACCATAAAGATTTCGCGTGGCTCGTTGCCTAGCTTAAGCGATAGATAATCGCGCACTTTTTTGGGTGAACTGAGTACATTTTTTTGCTTCATTTCTTCAATCAATGCACGGCGGCTCATTTCAAAGATGGCTTGTAACTGGCAATATTTACTGATACCCATGCCGTGCACGGTTTCAATCTGGTTCGCGCTGGCTGAAAATATGCCATTGAGGCTGCCAAACGTGCTGAGTAAATCACGCGCCAAATCCACTGCACTTTTACCCACGACGCCAACGCGCAAAAAAATAGCGAGCAGTTCAGCATCCGACAGCGCCTCAACGCCTTTTTGCATGAGTTTTTCACGTGGCCGTTCGTCAGTTGGCCAGTCGGTAATTGACATGATTGCCCCTTTTTGTGTCGTGGAACGCGAATTCATATTAAAATGAAAGCATTACATAGTTTCAAAACTCCATGCAAACAATCAAACACTTAGTATTAGGCATCACAGGCGGTATTGCAGCATACAAAGCGGCTGAATTGACGCGTCTACTGGTAAAGCAAGGCATTACCGTTCAGGTGATCATGACTGACGCAGCGTGTCAGTTTATTACCCCAATTACCATGCAAGCCCTCTCTGGCAGAGCTGTGCATACCAAGATGTGGGATGCGAGCATTGCTAATGGCATGCCACATATTGAGCTTAGTCGTGAGGCCGATGCGATTTTAGTAGCACCAGCGAGTGCAGACTTCATGGCGAAGCTAGTTCACGGCAATGCCGATGATTTACTTTCTACCCTTTGCTTGGCGCGCGACTGTCCATTATTAGTTGCGCCCGCCATGAACAAGCAAATGTGGGAAAGCCCAGCAACACAGCGCAATGTGGCGCAGCTTTTAAAAGATGGCGTCATGATTTTAGGGCCTGATAGCGGCGTGCAAGCCTGTGGTGAAATTGGCTTGGGGCGAATGCTTGAGCCTAAGTCTTTATTTGCCGAACTATTATCAAGTCTAAATGCAGAGACCGCTCCAAGACCTTTAGCAGGCAAGCGCATACTGATTACTGCTGGCCCAACCGTTGAAAAGATTGATCCAGTCCGCGCGATTACTAACTTAAGCTCAGGAAAAATGGGGTACAGCCTTGCCGAAGCGGCGATTGAAATGGGTGCGGAAGTCGTTTTAGTCAGCGGCCCAACCAACTTAATCCCTCCCACATCAGCGCAAGTGATTGCTGTAGAAAGTGGTGCAGAGATGTTAGATGCTGTGATGGCTAATATTTCGAATCAAGATATTTTTATTGGCGTCGCTGCAGTGGCGGATTACCGTCCATCCAAACCCAGCAAGGAAAAAATCAAGAAGAGCAATGCTTCGCTCAATATTGAACTTATACCGAATGAGGATATTTTGGCGAAAGTTGCTGCCATGCCTCATGCACCATTTTGCGTGGGGTTTGCCGCCGAAAGCGAAAACGTATTGGCTTATGCCGAAGAGAAGCGCAAACGTAAAAATATTCCTTTGATCGTTGCAAATCTTGCATCAGAGGCTTTGGGCGCGGATGAAAGCACGCTGACGATTTTAGACGACCAAGGCGCGCATCCTTTGCCTAAAAGTAGCAAAGCCAAGTCAGCACGTGCGCTGTTAAATCATATTGCAAAGATGCTTTAGCAATTTTTATATAGAAATATAGAAAGTCACTCAAATGCGTTTACAAGTCGAACTTAAAATTTTAGATCCTCGCTTAAATGAAAACATGCCTGCCTATGCCACAACTGGCTCAGCAGGCTTGGATTTACGCGCATGCATTAACGAAGCCATCACCATCCAACCAGGTGAAACAAAACTGATTCCAACTGGCATGGCGATTAACCTTGAGAATCCCGCTTATGCAGCGATGATTCTTCCCCGTTCAGGCTTGGGCCATAAACATGGCATCGTCCTAGGCAATTTAGTTGGATTGATTGATTCAGACTATCAAGGCCAACTATTTGTTTCTTGCTGGAATCGCAGCCAAGAAGCTTTTGTCATGAATCCAATGGAGCGCATGGCTCAATTAGTGATTGTGCCGGTTGTGCAGGCAAGCTTTACAGTTGTAGATGAGTTTAACGCTAGCGAACGTGGCGAAGGCGGCTTTGGTAGCACCGGTAAACATTAATTAAACTTTTAGCATATGCAAAAATATTCGAATTAACTTGAAAATAAACGCGTTTTCATGGTATAAATGCGGTCTTTCGAATTTTGGTATGCAGTATCAGGAGAGTAGTATGGCGCGCGTATGTCAAGTAACCGGCAAAAAGCCGATGGTGGGAAATAATGTTTCTCATGCAAATAACAAAACAAAGCGTCGTTTTTTACCTAACTTGCAAAATCGCAAGTTCTGGGTTGAGAGCGAAAATCGTTGGATCAGTATGCGTATTACTAACGCTGCACTTCGTACTATCGACAAAAATGGCATTGATGCTGTTTTAGCTGATATGCGTGCTGCTGGCGAGAAGATTTAAGGACTCATCATGCGTGAAAAAATCAAATTAGAATCAAGTGCTGGTACAGGTCATTTCTATACCACTACTAAAAACAAACGTACCATGCCAGAAAAAATGGAAATCAAGAAATTTGATCCAGTAGTTCGCAAGCATGTGATTTACAAAGAAACAAAATTAAAATAATTCGAAGTATCTTCGAGTTATATGCCCAATAAAAAACCCGCTATTAGCGGGTTTTTTATTGGCTGTAACTTTTTGATTTATGCTATCTATATCACATCATCCCAGTTTCTGATTGATGGCTTTGCCTCTTCAACAATAGACTCAGCTCTCACAACCGCTTGCGCTTCTGGAGTCGAAAGCATACGAACCTCTCTTTGCGGATATGGTACAACAACGCCATGCTTTTTAAACTGCCGCCAAACATCCAAGTAGATCTCTGATTGCAAGGCTGAAGAGCCTTCCTCTGGATCGGGGATCCAAAAAACGAGGCTCAGATCAATACCGCTTTCACCAAAGCCTTTGATGTGGACATCTGGCAATGGCGTTTCCAAAACTCTAGGATGCGCATTTGCTGAACCCTTCATCAGTGCCATAGCGAACTCTAAATCACCTTCATAGCTCACTTGAATTGGCATAGCAATACGCGCTTTACGCTCGGTATGCGTATGGTTAATCACAGCGGTCGTCATTAAGGTTTCATGAGGAATCACAACTTCCGTGCCATCAAGCTTACGGAGCACCATGTAACGGAAGCGAAGCTCACTAACCACGCCGTAATGCAGATCTACCGTGACAACATCCCCAATGTGCATAGAGTCATCAAGCAAGATGATAAAGCCGCTTAAATAGTTACTCGCAATCTTCTGAAGACCAAAACCAAGACCTACGCCTAACGCACCACCAAATACTGATAATAAGGTGATATCAATCCCCACGGTTGATAGTGCAAGCAATACCGCAATTACCGCAAATGCAATACGAATGAGTTTCGAGAGTACAACGCGTACATTGATATCAATCTTGTCCGCACGCATCATTTTATTTTCAATCATGCGGCTCAATGAAAGCGAAACAAACAATGTAATTAATATCGTAAGAACGCCTTGAATGAGCATCAAAACGTTAAGGTGGGTCTTGCCGACACTAAAACTGATCTCCTCTAAAAAGCTCAGGATGGGAGACCAAAAACCACTTAAGTGTAGCGCTAGCACAACCCAAATCGCCTTGGAGATAACATGTTCCATTGTGCGCATCCAGCCACCTTCGGTAAAGATGTAGCGCATACCATAGACAGACAATCGAATAGCCGCCATCGCCCATAACAAATTAATGCTCAATATCAATAAGCTAACGTGTTGCCATTGCACCAATATATATTTACCTATATAGATGAACACAAGCGAAGACAACGGGAATAACACGCGATTAAAACCTCCAATACCCACCTTCCAGCCCTCAGGGGCATGGGACATCACATATGCACGCAGCAAGCCGCTTAGCAGCCATGCAGACGCGACACCAGCTCCAATCACAACAAACTGCCAAAGCATAATGGCTTTAGGCAAATCATCAATCAATTCACGCCATATCAATTGCATCTCTGTATTCATCGTAAAAATATCGCCGCTAAACCAAGGAAAATAAAGAAACCACCACTATCTGTCACCGCAGTAATTAATACGCTTGACCCGACTGCCGGGTCACGCCCGGATTTAGTCATGACTAATGGGATCATCACGCCCATCACGGCAGCGAGTAGTAAATTCAGGGTCATTGCAGCCGTCATTACAATACTCAGCGTGATATTTTGATAGAGTGCGTAAGCAATGACACCAAGCACACTTCCCCAGATGAGTCCGTTAAGCAGACTAACACCTAACTCTTTTTTAAGAAGAGAATGCATATTGTGTGATGCAATTTGGCCAAGGGCTAAGCCTCGAACAATCATTGTCGTCGTTTGATTGCCCGAGTTACCCCCAATACCAGCCACAATAGGCATAAGGGCTGCCAAAGCAACAGTTTTCTCAATAGAGCCCTCGAATAAACCAATGACCCGTGACGCTACTAATGCAGTAACAAGATTAACTGCCAGCCATGTCCAACGGTTTTGAACTGACTTCCATACAGAAGAAAACAAGTCTTCTTCTTCGCGCAAACCCGCCATGGAAAGCATATCACTCTCAGCTTCCTCACGAATGTAATCCATGACAGTATCAACCGTTAAACGACCAACGAGCTTGTTATTATGGTCAACAACAGGGGCGGTTACTAAGTCATAACGTTCGAAAGCCTTAGAAGCATCATCAGCTAAGTCCTCTGGATGAAAAACCACTGGATCGTCTGCCATAATTTCCGCAACACCAAGGTCCAGGTCATTTACAACCAATCGCTTTAATGGCAATACCCCCCGAAGGATATCATGCCTATCTACAACGAATAATTTATCTGTGTGATCCGGTAAAGTGCCGATACGGCGAAGATAGCGTAATGCAACCTCTAACGTAATATCCTCACGAATAGTGACAATATCAAAGTCCATCAACGCACCTACTGCGTCGTCAGGATAGGCAAGCGCTGACTGTAGTCGCTCACGATTTTGGTAGTCTAGACTATCTAAAAGTTCATGTAGTACATCGGTCGGTAAATCAGGTGCTAAGTCTGCAAGTTCATCGGTATCAAGTTGTTCAGCAGCGGCAAGAAGCTCATCACTGTCCATGTCTGCGATCAGTGTTTGACGAACCGCATCTGAAACTTCCAGAAGGATTTCACCATCTCTCTCAGCTTTTACAAGTTCCCATACGTCTAAGCGTTGTGCTAAAGGCAATGCTTCAAGAATATATGCAACGTCAGCAGGGTGAAGTAGATCAAGCTTTTTCTGAAGTAGTGTGATGTTTTGCTTGTGAACAATGGATTCAACAAGTGAGCGCTTGGGCATGTCTAGTTCTTGCTTATGAACAAGATCTTCAATAAGCTTATGCTTATCTAACAAGTGGATCACTTGCTGAAGACTTTCCTGTAAGCTTTCTTTAAGTTCTGGAACTTCTGCCATTTCGTTTACCCGCAGAGAAATAATTATGCTTGAGAAATGCCTTAGCATTCACCGCAATAAGGACTAATGATGTTATATCATAAGTTTTAGGTATGTTTTTAAAAACTATGAATCAACTCAACTCAGAGATAAAAATTCAATATATTTTATATGGTACAAGCGCGTGTCATTTGTGCGAACTTGCAGAAACAATGATCATTGATGCCAGCCAGGCTCATGGAATCGGTTACGAATATATTGATATCGCTGAAAATGAAATCTTGCTAGAAAAATACGGCATAACAATTCCTGTTTTTAAATGCATAGAATCACGACAAGAGCTTAATTGGCCATTTACTAAAGTAATGTTGAAATCATTTATTGATAGGCAATAAAAAAGCCGGCAATTAACCGGCTTTTTTAAAAAAATCAATAAGATTTAGTCAGCAACAACAGCTTCTGCTGATGTATCAGGACGATCTACTAATTCAACCAACGCCATAGGCGCATTGTCACCATTACGGAAACCGCACTTCAATATACGAAGGTAACCACCTGGACGTGTAGAGTAGCGAGGGCCAAGTTCATTAAACAACTTACCAACAATGTCTCTGTCACGAAGACGACTAAACGCTAAACGACGATTTGCTAAAGTAGCATCCTTACCCAAGGTAATTAAAGGCTCTGCGATACGACGCAGCTCTTTAGCTTTTGGCAATGTAGTTTTAATGATCTCATGACGCAACAATGAAGTTGCCATATTACGCAACATTGCCTGACGATGGCTGCTGGTACGATTTAATTTACGATTACTGTTGCGATGACGCATAGTGATATCCTCACACCTTTACTATTATACTTTTTCCAGGCCAACTGGCGGCCAGTTCTCTAATTTCATACCTAACGTGAGACCTTTAGATGCTAATACATCCTTAATCTCATTAAGTGATTTACGGCCCAAATTAGGCGCCTTCAATAACTCATTTTCACCGCGTTGGATCAAATCACCAATATAGTAAATATTTTCAGCCTTTAAGCAGTTCGCAGAACGAACCGTTAACTCTAAATCATCTACCGGGCGCAACAAGATAGGATCAACTTGTGGCACCTGTTTAACTTCAACTTCCGTTGGAGCACCCTCAAGATCGGCAAATACAGATAACTGGCCAATCAAAATACGTGCTGCGTCACGAATCGCTTGTTCAGGTTCCATCACACCGTTTGTTTCAACGTCCATGATAAGTTTGTCCAAGTCAGTTCGCTGTTCAACACGAGCGCTTTCTACGAAATAGCTAACTTTGTTGATTGGGCTAAATGAAGCATCAACCATAATAAAACCAAGTACACGATCTTCATCAGTTTTCTGACGAACTGGAACTGGTTGATAACCACGACCCATTTCAACTTTAACTTCTAAATTTAATTTACCACCTTTAGTCAGGTGAGCAATTACATGATTTGGATTAAAGATTTCAGCATCATGACCAGTTTCGAAATCACCAGCTGTAACTACGCCTTCTGATGATTTACTTAATGTTAAAACTGTTTCACTTTTATTATTAAGCTTTAGTGCAACACCTTTAAGGTTCAACAAGATATCAACGACATCTTCTTGAACGCCATCAATGGTTGAATACTCGTGAACAACACCATCAATTTTCACTTCTGTAATTGCGAAGCCTGGAATTGATGAAAGCAATACACGGCGGAGAGCATTACCAAGTGTATAACCAAAACCACGTTCCATAGGCTCTAAAGTAACACGTGCACGCAATGGTGAAATAACCTCAACATCCACTACACGTGGCTTCAAATATTCAGTCGGACTGTTTTGCATAAACTTTCCTTACGGTCCTAAATTAAATTACTTAGAGTAAAGCTCAACAACGAGTGACTCATTTATTGTTGCTGGCAACTCATCACGTTGTGGCTTAGCCTTAAATGTACCCTTAAGCGCTTTAACATCAACTTCAATCCATTGTGGAAAACCGCGTAGCTCTGCAGCAGCCAAAGCGCCTTTGATACGCAATTGATTAATTGATGCTGGAGCAACCTGCACAGTATCACCTGGCTTAACTTGGTATGAAGGAATGTTGACGCGCTTACCATTAACCAAAATACTATTATGGCGAACAATTTGACGCGCTTCAGTGCGTGAAGCACCGATACCCATACGATATGTTACGTTATCTAAACGACATTCCAAGAGTTGTAACAAGTTTTCACCTGTAATACCTTTAAGACGGTCAGCTTCAGCATAATACTTACGGAATTGCTTCTCTAACACGCCATATATACGACGTAACTTTTGTTTTTCACGCAACTGGACACCATAATCAGATAAGCGCTGATTACGACGCTGACCATGTTGACCAGGTGGAAAATTACGTTTTTCGATAGCGCATTTGTCTGTAAAACACTTTTCGCCTTTAAGGAAAAGTTTTTCGCCTTCACGACGACACTGACGGCACTTAGGATCGAGATTTCTAGCCAAGGTATTTCTCCTATTAAATCTTGCTGCTTAATTGCGGCGTATTAAATACGGCGCTTTTTAGGTGGACGGCATCCGTTGTGTGGAACTGGCGTCACATCTGAAATGCTAGTAATTTTAAAACCAACAGCGTTCAACGCACGAACTGCTGATTCACGGCCTGGACCAGGTCCCTTGATACGAACCTCAAGGTTTTTAACACCACATTCTTGTGCAGCTTTTCCAGCTGCCTCTGCTGCAACCTGCGCAGCAAATGGCGTACTCTTACGAGAACCTTTAAAACCAGCACCACCAGAAGTTGCCCATGAGAGCGCATTTCCTTGGCGATCTGTGATCGTAATAATAGTGTTGTTAAATGAAGCATGAACGTGGGCGATACCCTCGGCAATGTTCTTTTTAACTTTTTTGCGTACACGTACGTTAGCTTTAGCCATGTCTACTTATTCCTTACTTGGATTGCTTAATAGGCTTCACAGGACCCTTACGTGTTCGCGCATTTGTCTTAGTGCGCTGACCACGAACAGGTAAACCACGGCGGTGACGAACACCACGATAGCAACCTAAGTCCATTAATCGCTTAATATTCATTGAAACTTCACGACGTAAGTCACCTTCAACTTGAAGCTTTGCAACTTCGTCACGCAACTTTTCAACTTCCGCATCGTTAAGATCCTTAACTTTTGCAGTCGTTAATACGCCAGCTGCAGCACAAATTTGTTTTGCAGTATTGCGTCCTACACCGTAAATCGAAGTTAATGCGATTTCAGTGTGCTTATGATTTGGGATGTTTACCCCTGCTATCCGAGCCATGTATCTACTCCAAAATTATGGCGTTGAATTTTCAATTTCGCCAAAAAAGCCCTAAATTTTAACACCTAAGCTAATTTATAACAATTAGCAGAGGATGATTCTCTACTACTCTACAACCACCAATTAACCTTGGCGTTGTTTATGTCTAGGATCAGTGCAAATAACACGCACAACACCACGACGACGAACAACTTTACAATGACGGCATAAAGCCTTTACTGATGCACGAACTCTCATGTTTGCCTCACAAAATCCAAATAATTATTGCTAATACTATTTAGCCCGGAAAATAATCCGTGCTCGCGAAAGATCATACGGGGTCATTTCTACTGTGACTTTGTCACCTGGCAAGATGCGAATATAGTGCATACGCATTTTTCCAGAGATATAACCCAAAACGATATGTCCGTTTTCTAACTTAACTCTAAATGTTGCATTCGGGAGATTCTCTAAAATCTCTCCTTGCATCTCAATTCTGTCTTCTTTTGCCATGCTCTAATGAACTCGCTCTCTTATTAAACTAGCGTGAACTAGCCGCACCATTCTTAAAATTCGCTTTCTTAAGCAAACCTTCATACTGGTGCGACATCAAATGCGCTTGCACTTGCGTCATGAAGTCCATAGTCACCACAACAATAATTAAAAGTGATGTACCACCAAAATAAAACGGCACATTAAATTTCAAAATCAAAAACTCAGGCAGTAAACATACCAGGGTAATGTAAATAGCGCCTATTAAAGTTAAACGACCCATGATGCGATCAATATACTTGGCTGTTTGCTCACCAGGACGTATCCCAGGTACGAAAGCACCGTTTTTCTTTAAGTTATCTGCAGTTTCCTTAGGATTAAACACTAAAGCAGTATAGAAAAAGCAGAAAAACATAATCGCACTGACAAAGAATAAAATGTACAAAGGTTGTCCTGGGGACAATTTAGTACCTATATCTTTGAGCCATGAAAAATTTTCGTTACTTCCAAACCAACCCGCCATTGTAGCTGGAAACAAAATAATACTTGATGCAAAAATAGGGGGAATTACACCAGCCATATTTAGCTTCAAAGGCAAATGACTTGTTTGACCGCCCATTACTTGGCGACCAACTTGTCTTTTTGCATAATTAACGGTAATTTTTCTTTGGCCGCGTTCAACAAAAACAACAAATGCAGTGACTAATATAGTCGCAGCAAAAAGAAAGATCACAAATACAGGATTAAAAGCACCACTACTTGCAAGCTCTAGCGTACTAAAAACCGCATGAGGGAGTCCTGCAACAATACCCGCAAATATAATGATTGAAATACCATTACCAATACCACGCTCAGTAATCTGCTCTCCCAACCACATCAAAAACATAGTGCCACTGACCAAAGTTACAACTGCAGTCAGTCTAAATAATAATCCAGGATCAACTACTAGGTTCGCCTGTGATTCAAGTGCAATAGCAATACCTAGGGCCTGGAATGTTGCTAAAAGAACCGTTCCGTAGCGTGTGTACTTAGTAATTTGTCTTCTACCCGCTTCACCCTCTTTTTTAAGTTGTTCCATTTGAGGTGAAACAACCGTCAAAAGCTGCATAATGATTGAAGCAGAGATGTAGGGCATGATACCAAGTGCAAACACCGTAAATCTTGAAAGTGCGCCACCAGAGAACATATTAAACATTCCCAAAATACCACCACTTTGCGATTCAAATAACTTAGCTAAAACATCTGCATTAATACCAGGGACTGGTATATGTGCGCCCAAACGATAAATAACCAGTGCACCAAGAACAAATAGCAAGCGACTTTTTAGTTCGCCAGTCTTGCTTACAGCACTTAAAATACTATCGTTTGCCAACTGATTACTCTACGATCTTGCCGCCAGCAGCTTCAAGAGCAGCGCGAGCACCTTTAGATAGCAATAAACCTTGAACAGATACTGCACGTGTCAAGTCACCTGACAAATAAACTTTTACAGATTTAACAGTGCCTGGAACAATATTCGCAGCTTTTAAAGTCAAAATGTCGATTACTGGAGCATCAATCAACAACAACTCGCTTGTTCTTACACGTGCTGTGTCGTTTTTGGTTAATGATCTAAAACCACGTTTAGGTAAACGGCGTTGTAAAGGCATCTGGCCGCCTTCGAAACCAACCTTGTGGAAACCACCTGTACGTGATTTTTGACCTTTGTGACCACGACCAGCTGTTTTACCAAAACCTGAGCCAATACCGCGACCTACACGACGTTTAACTTTTTTACTGCCTTCTGCAGGACTTATAGAATTTAATTTCATTATGCTTCTACCTTTAAAAGATAGTTAACGGTATTAATCATTCCACGGTTAGCAGGAGTATCAATCACTTCTACAGTGTGGTGCATACGACGTAGACCTAAACCAGCCACGCATGCTTTGTGAGAAGCAATACGACCAATAGTACTTTTTACTAAAGTAACTTTAACCGTGCCAATCGTCTCTTTATTTGTCTTAGCCATGTTACCCTCTAATTTCTTCTACTGATTTGCCGCGTTTAGCAGCAATTTCAGAAGGTGTATTCATTGACTGCAAACCATTAAGGGTAGCACGTACAACGTTGTAAGGATTTGTAGAACCAATGCATTTAGCTAACACATTAGTAATACCCATTACTTCGAAGATAGCACGCATTGCACCACCAGCAATAATTCCAGTACCTTCAGATGCAGGCTGAATGAATACTTTAGCTGCGCCGTGAACACCAGTAACTGCATGATGCAATGTACCGTTATTCAAGCTCACTTTAACCATTCCGCGACGTGCTTCATCCATTGCCTTTTGAACAGCAACTGGTACCTCACGTGCTTTACCTTTACCCATACCTACAGCACCATCGCCATCACCTACAACAGTAAGTGCAGCAAAACTCATAATACGACCGCCTTTGACCACTTTGGTCACGCGGTTGACTGTGATCATTTTTTCACGCAAACCATCGGTTTGCTGTTGTTCCATTTCTTTTGCCATCATCAACCCCGTCTATTAGAAGGACAAGCCGTTTTCGCGGGCAGCTTCTGCCAACGCTTTAATACGACCATGGTATTTATAACCAGAACGATCGAACGCAACTGTAGTAACACCAGCTTTTTTCGCCTTTTCAGCGATACGTTTACCAATTAATGCTGCCGCAGCAACATTGCCGCCATTTGCCAAACTCTTGCGAACCTCAGCTTCTAGCGTAGAAGCACTCGCTAATACCTTATCGCCAGTTTCAGCAATAATTTGAGCGTAAATGTGACCGTTACTACGGTGTACACAAAGACGGGTTACTTTCAATTCGGCGATTTTGGCACGGGTTTTACGTGCGCGACGCAAACGTGAATTTACATTGTTCATGGTTTAAACCTTACTTCTTCTTGGTTTCTTTAATAATCACTACTTCATCAGAGTAACGAACACCTTTGCCTTTATAAGGCTCTGGCGCTCTGTAACCACGAATCTGAGCAGCAACCTGACCAACTACTTGTTTATCAACACCCTTAAGAATAACTTCTGTAAGGGTTGGAGTTTCAACAGTAACACCAGCTGGCATTTTGTGATTGATAGGATGTGAGTAACCTAGTTCCAAATTCAACATAGCACCTTGAGCCTGCGCTTTATAACCAACGCCAACTAAAGATAACTTACGTGTGAATCCTTCGGATACACCTTTCACCATATTTGCAACTAACGCACGCAATGTACCTGACATTGCACGAGAATGCTGACTATCGTTAGCAGCAGCAAAAGTGATTGTTTCACCTTCACGCGTTAACGTTACTGCACCTGTAAGTGGGTGAGTTAGTTTACCTAACGGACCACTCACATTAATACTATCTGGGTTCAAAACTACCTCAACTTTAGCTGGGATAGCGACCGGGTTTTTAGCTACACGAGACATTTTTGCTCCTTAAGCTACTACGCATAGCACTTCACCACCGATACCGGCAGCTGATGCTTTACGATCAGTCATTACACCCTTGGACGTAGACACGATGGTCACGCCTAGGCCGTTCATTACCTTAGGAATATCTTGACTACCACGATATACACGAAGACCAGGACGGCTTACGCGGTCAATCTTCTCGATAACTGGTTGACCAGCATAATACTTAAGGCCAATGTTTAATGTTGGTTTGCCATCAACTGTTTGCACACCAAACTCATCAATGTAACCTTCATCTTTTAATACGCTAGCAATAGCGCACTTCAGTTTAGATGAAGGCATAGATACTGTTGGCTTGTTAGTGCTTTGCGCATTACGAATGCGGGTTAGCATATCGGCAATCGGATCACTCATACTCATCGTTAAATTCCTCCGTTACCAGCTAGCTTTAGTGACGCCTGGCACTTCGCCACGCATCATTAACTCGCGCAATTTACTACGCGCAATGCCAAATTTACTAAACACACCACGTGGGCGACCAGTTAAAGCACAGCGGTTACGCAGTCTTACTGGACTTGCATTACGTGGCAAACTTTGCAACTTCAAACGTGCTGCACGGCGATCTTCTGGAGTTGCATTAACGTCGTTAAGCACCGCCATAATTTCAGTACGCTTAGCAGCGTATTTTTCAACCGTTTCGCGACGTTTTTGTTCGCGCTCAATCATACATGTCTTAGCCATGAGATCCTCAGTTTCTAAACGGGAAGCTGAATGCAGTTAAAAGTGCACGCGCTTCTTCATCTGTTTTTGCTGTCGTTGTAATGGTGATGTTCATACCACGCAACGCATCAATTTTGTCGTATTCAATTTCAGGGAAAATAATCTGTTCTTTAACGCCCATGTTGTAGTTGCCACGACCATCAAATGATTTAGCAGAAATACCACGGAAGTCACGAATACGAGGGATTGCAACAGTTACTAAGCGATCCAAGAACTCATACATACGTTCACGACGCAACGTTACCTTACAACCAACAGGATAATCATCACGAATTTTAAACGCAGCAACTGATTTCTTTGCTTTCGTTACAATTGGTTTTTGACCAGCGATTTTCTCCATATCACCCACCGCATTTTCCATTACCTTTTTATCAGCAACAGCTTCACCAACACCCATATTGAGTGTGATTTTTTCGATTCGCGGCACTTGCATTGGAGACTTATAACCGAACTGTTCGGTCAAAGACTTAACCACTGTATCTTTATAGAAATCTTTTAAACGAGCCATTTGTTTTCTTATGCCTCTCGCGCTTACGCGTCAACAACTTCACCGCTAGATTTGAATACACGCACTTTGCGTCCATCATCTAACGTTTTGAAGCCAACACGTTCACCCTTTTGGGTGGCAGGATTAAACAAAGCAACATTAGAGATATCAATTGGCATCTCTTTATTGATGATACCGCCAGCCACACCCTTCATTGGGTTTGGCTTAGCATGTTTCTTCACCATGTTTGCGCCTTCAACTACAACATGACCAGTATCAAGAATACTCAATACTGTGCCACGTTTACCTTTATCCTTACCTGTATTCAGGATAACTTCGTCACCTTTACGAATTTTATTCATTTAGCAGATCCTTACAAAACTTCTGGTGCTAAAGAAACGATCTTCATGAAACGCTCACCACGTAACTCACGTGTAACCGGTCCAAAGATACGAGTGCCAATTGGCTCTAGCTTGTTATTTAGCAAAACAGCAGCGTTGCTATCGAACTTAACTAAAGAGCCATCTGCACGACGAACACCTTTAGCTGTACGAACAACAACAGCACTATAAACTTCGCCTTTCTTGACGCGACCACGTGGTGCAGCATCTTTAATGCTGACCTTGATAACATCGCCAATACTTGCGTAACGACGCTTTGATCCGCCCAACACTTTGATACACATTACAGAACGTGCACCAGTATTGTCGGCAACATCTAGCCGAGATTGCATTTGAATCATGAGAATAATCTCCAACTTAATCCGTTAAAACCAACACCAGCCGCTTGTCATCCACGGCCGACAGCACTACGGTCAGTATTGGGGCACTAGCTTAGGCCGAAGCCATGAGTGCCGAAAAGTCCAACATTATATATTGCATCCGTGACGGATGCAATATTATTTATACACCTGTAGATTTAGTAACTACTTTACTAACTTTCCAAGTTTTTGTTTTTGAAAGTGGGCGTGTTTCTTCAATCACAACCAAATCACCTTCTTTACATTCATTTGTTTCGTCATGCGCGTGAAACTTATTTGAACGGCGAATAACTTTACCGATCAATGGATGCTTCACTTTACGCTCAACTAAAACAGTGACTGTTTTATCCATCTTGTCACTTACTACTCGACCGCTTAATGTACGGACGACTTTATTTGTTGCTAAATCGTTACTCATAATGACTCCGTTTAAGCTGCTTTAGCAGATGACTTTGATTTTTCCGCAAGCACTGTGCGAACACGTGCAACATCTCTGCGAACTTTACGAATTTGATCAACTTTGTTGAGTTGTTGAGTTGCCAATTGCATACGCATAGAAAACTGTGCGCGACGCAATTCGATTAACTCAGCATTCAACTCGTCAACAGACTTCGCTCTTAATTCAGTTGCTTTCATCATTAACTCCCGAGATGACGTGTAGCAAATGTTGTTTCAATTGGCAATTTCGCAGCTGCCAATTTGAACGCTTCACGCGCCAACTCTTCACTCACACCGTCCATTTCATAAAGCATTTTTCCAGGCTGAATCTGTGCAACGTAGTACTCAGTACTACCTTTACCATTACCCATACGAACTTCAGCTGGCTTCTTAGAAATTGGCTGATCAGGAAAAATACGAATCCAAACGCGACCACCACGTTTAATATGACGTGTCATCACGCGACGAGCTGCTTCAATTTGACGTGCAGTAAGACGACCACGACCAACTGCTTTCAAACCGAATTCGCCAAAACTTACTTTATTACCCGTAGTTGCAATACCTTTATTACGGCCTTTTTGCATCTTACGGAATTTTTGTCTAGCTGGCTGTAGCATTTTTTGCCCCCGACTTTCTTACTTTCTTTTCTGGTTCTGCGACTGGCGCAACAACTGGTTGTTCACCTTTGTTGTCAAACACTTCGCCTTTGAATACCCAAACTTTGATGCCGATGATTCCGTATGTTGTTAATGCTTCTGCAACACCGTAATCAATATCAGCACGTAAAGTATGAAGTGGCACACGGCCTTCGCGATACCATTCAGTACGAGCAATTTCAATACCGTTCAAACGGCCTGAACTCATAATCTTGATACCTTGAGCACCTAAACGCATCGCGTTTTGCATCGCACGCTTCATCGCACGACGGAACATTACACGTTTCTCTAATTGCTGAGCGATGCTCTGTGCAATCAAAGTAGCGTCAATCTCTGGCTTACGCACTTCTTCAATATTCAAATGAACAGGTACACCCATCAAACCCTGAATGCTAGAGCGTAAAGTTTCAATATCTTCACCCTTCTTACCAATCACGATACCTGGACGTGCACTGTAGATAGTTATTTTTGCGTTCTTTGCAGGACGCTCAATCACGATCTTGCTTACAGCAGCGTGTGCTAGCTTTTTGTTAAGGAACTCGCGTACCTTAATGTCGCTATTCAACATTGCTGGGAAATTTTTGCTGTTGGCATACCAACGTGATGTCCAGTTCTTTTGGACGCTCAGACGGAAACCAATTGGATGAATTTTCTGACCCATAACGATTCCTTTAGTTACCCACTGTCACGTTAATGTGACAAGTTGGTTTGGTAATGCGACCAGCGCGACCTTTAGCACGAGCACGAATACGCTTAAGCACAATACCTTTATCAACGTAGATTGAAGTTACCTTCAACTCATCGATATCAGCACCATTGTTGTGTTCGGCATTAGCAATTGCTGACTCAAGCACTTTCTTGATAATTTCAGCACCTTTTTTAGGTGAGAATTGCAAAATGTTAAGTGCATGGTCAACTTTCTTACCGCGTACCAAATCCGCTACTAAGCGAGCTTTCTGTGGAGAAAGATGTACACCTTTTAATACTGCAGATACTTGCATCATCATCTCCTACTTCTTAGCTTTCTTATCGGCTGCATGACCTTTGAAAGTGCGTGTTAACGCAAATTCGCCGAGCTTGTGGCCAACCATGTTTTCAGAAATCAACACAGGTACGTGTTGCTTGCCATTATGAACCGCAATAGTTAAACCAATGAAGTCAGGCAAAATTGTAGAACGACGTGACCAAGTTTTAATTGGTTTACGATCGCGCGTTTCAGCAGCTTTTTCTACTTTTTTAGCCAAGTGACCATCGATAAATGGACCTTTTTTAATTGAACGTGCCATATTGATTACCTCTTATTCGCAGGACGGCGTGAAACACGCATATTGTCAGTGCGCTTGTTGCTACGAGTACGATAACCCTTGGTTGGAGTACCCCATGGGCTCACTGGATTCATACCAGCAGCTGTTTTACCCTCACCACCACCGTGCGGGTGATCAACTGGGTTCATTACAACACCGCGGACTGTAGGACGCACACCGCGCCAGCGCATCGCACCAGCTTTACCGATAGAGCGCAATGAATGTTCTTCATTACCCACTTCACCAAGCGTTGCTTTGCAATCAACGTGTACACGACGAACTTCACCTGAACGTAAACGCAATTGAGCGTAGCTGCCTTCACGAGCTAAAAGCTGCACTGAAGTACCTGCTGAACGAGCCAACTGCGCACCTTTACCAGGTTGCAATTCAATACAATGAATCGTGCTACCTACTGGGATATTGCGTAATGGCAATGCGTTACCTACTTTAATAGGTGCATCTGAACCACTAATCAACTGTGCGCCAGCAGCTACACCGCGCGGAGCGATGATATAACGACGCTCCCCGTCGGCATAACATAACAACGCAATGTGTGCGCTACGATTTGGATCGTATTCAATATGCTCAACCTTTGCTGGAATGCCGTCTTTATTGCGACGGAAATCTACCAAACGGTAATGTTGCTTATGACCGCCACCTTGGTGACGGATTGTAATGTGGCCGTTATTATTACGACCCGCATTTTTGCTTTGCTTCTCCAGCAGCGGCGCATAAGGCTTGCCCTTATATAGATCAGGTGTTACCACCTTTACTACGGCGCGCCGACCTGGTGAAGTTGGCTTGACTTTAATCAGTGCCATGATTTCTCCTATTCGCCCGCTGCAAAATTAATTTCTTGGCCTGGTTTCAAGCTTACATAAGCTTTCTTCCAGTCTTTACGGCGACCCATAATGCGGCCAGCACGTTTCTCTTTACCCTTAACGTTAACTACCGTTACGGATTGCACTTCAACTTTGAATACAAGCTCAACCGCAGCCATAATTTCTGGTTTAGTTGCATCTGTACGCACTTTGAAAGCAATTTGCTGATTTTGATCAGCAATACGAGTTGCCTTTTCAGTAATTTGCGGAGCCAAAATAACTTGCAGTAAACGATCTTGGATTTTTACTAAGTTTAGATTCGCACTCATGCTAGCATCTCCTCAAGCTTCTTCACTGCAGCTTTAGTAGCAACCACATTTGGGAAGCGAACCAAGCTGACAGGATCAACGTATTGAGCTTCAACAACTAACACGTTAGGAATGTTACGTGCTGACAGATATAAGTTTTCATCAAAACCATCCACCAACAACAAAACACCTTCAGCAAAACCCAAACCCTTGATTTTCTCAACAAGGTTTTTAGTTTTTGGAGTGTCAACAGTAAACTCTTCAATCACTGACAAACGTGTTTGACGTACAAGTTCTGAAAGAATTGCACACATACCAGCACGGTAAGCCTTACGGTTTACTTTATGGCTGAAGTTTTCATCAGGACTATTAGGGAATGCACGACCACCTCCACGCCAGATAGGGCTTGAGCTCATACCTGAACGTGCACGACCAGTACCTTTTTGGTTCCATGGTTTGTGTGTAGTGTGACTTACGTTACCACGACCCAATTGAGCACGAGTCGCAGTACGGGCATTAGCTTGGTATGCAACAACAACTTGATGCACCAAAGCCTCATTAAATTCACGAGCAAACGTTACATCTGAAAGCTCAACAGCTGACTTTGTAACCTTACCGCTTTTGTCGATTAATTTGATTTCCATTATTTGGCCGCCTTATTAGAAGACTTGGCTTTAACAGCAGGACGTACAACTACATCGCCACCCTTAGAGCCTGGAATAGCACCTTTAATCAACAATAGATTACGTTCAACATCAACACGAACCACTTGAAGGTTTTGTGTCGTTACTTGAACAGCACCTAAATGACCAGGCATGCGCTTACCAGGGAATACTCGACCTGGATCTTGCGCCATACCGATTGAGCCTGGAACATTGTGTGATCTTGAGTTACCGTGAGATGCACGGTTTGATGAGAAGTGGTGACGCTTAATCGCGCCAGCAAAACCTTTACCAAGAGAAGTGCCAGTCACATCGACCATTTGACCTTCTTGGAAAATATCAACTGAGATTGTTGCGCCAGCAGTGTAGTTTGCCAACACATCATCAGAAACTGAAAATTCTTGGATACCAGCACCTGCAGCAGAGCCTGACTTAGCATAGTGCCCAGTCAAAGCTTTGTTGATACGGCTAGCGCGACGTTCGCCGAATGCAACTTGAAGGCCTGTGTAGCCATCAGTAGCAATCGTCTTAATCTGTGTCACACGGTTAGGTACAACTTCCAATACTGTAACTGGGACGCTTGCGCCATCCTCAGTAAACAGGCGGGTCATGCCTACCTTGCGACCAATAAGCCCTAAGCTCATGATCGATTCCTTATATTTAGTTAAAAAGCCGATTACAATTGACCGACTTCTCTGAAAGAGCGCGGATTATACCGAACTCTCGTTTACATTACAACTTTAAATCTAAAACCAGCTTATTAAAGCTTAATCTCTACATCAACACCAGCCGGCAAATCTAACTTCATCAATGCATCAACTGTTTTATCAGTTGGGTCAACAATATCCATTAAACGTTGGTGTGTACGGATTTCAAATTGATCGCGTGATGTTTTATTCACGTGTGGTGAACGTAAAATATCGAAACGCTCAATACGCGTTGGCAATGGAACTGGGCCTTTAACAACAGCACCAGTACGTTTTGCTGTTTCTACGATTTCTTGAGCAGATTGATCAATCAAACGATAATCAAAAGCTTTTAAACGAATTCGGATTTTTTGACTTTGCATTTTTTACTGCCTTTCTAAAGAGCGAAACGGCGGGACAAGTCCCGCCATCTGATTTAACTACAAAATTACTTATTGATTATTCAATAATCTTAGCAACAACACCCGCACCAACAGTACGACCGCCTTCACGAATCGCGAAGCGTAAACCATCTTCCATCGCAATCGGAGCAATCAATGTCACTGTGATTGATACGTTATCACCTGGCATCACCATTTCTGTACCTTCTGGCAATTCAACTGCACCAGTCACGTCTGTTGTACGGAAATAGAATTGTGGACGGTAACCATTGAAGAATGGTGTATGACGACCACCTTCATCTTTACCCAACACGTAAATCTCTGCTGTGAATTTTGTATGTGGCTTGATAGAACCTGCTTTTGAAAGCACTTGACCACGTTCAACTTCTTCACGTTTTGTACCACGTAGCAATACGCCAACGTTGTCGCCTGCTTGACCTTGGTCTAGCAATTTGCGGAACATTTCAACGCCTGTACATGTTGTTTTCAATGTTGGCTTAATACCAACGATTTCAATTTCATCACCAACTTTAACAATACCGCGCTCAATACGGCCTGTTACTACTGTACCGCGACCTGAGATTGAGAATACGTCTTCAACTGGCATCAAGAATGCACCGTCGATTGCACGTTCTGGCAATGGGATGTAGCTATCTAAAGCTGCAGCCAATTTGAAAATTGCTGGTTCGCCGATTTCTGATTGGTCACCTTCTAGTGCCAATTTTGCTGAACCGTGAATGATTGGTGTGTCATCACCTGGGAAGTCATATTTAGACAACAAATCACGAACTTCCATTTCTACTAGCTCTAACAACTCAGCATCATCAACCATGTCTGCTTTGTTTAGGAACACAACGATGTATGGAACACCAACTTGGCGAGCTAAAAGGATATGCTCACGTGTTTGTGGCATAGGACCGTCAGCTGCTGAACATACCAAAATAGCACCGTCCATTTGCGCAGCGCCAGTAATCATGTTTTTTACATAGTCAGCATGGCCTGGGCAGTCAACGTGTGCGTAGTGACGTGTTTCTGTCTCGTACTCAACGTGGGCAGTATTAATAGTAATACCACGTGCCTTTTCTTCTGGTGCAGCATCAATTTGGTCGTAAGCTTTTGCTTCGCCGCCAAATTTCTTTGTCAATACAGTCGTGATCGCTGCTGTTAGTGTTGTCTTACCATGGTCAACGTGTCCAATTGTGCCTACGTTAACGTGTGGCTTGGTACGTTCAAATTTGCCTTTTGCCATTTTTTTCTTCCTTAATCTATCTTAATTAAATTAATACTTATTTTTTGTTGATAATTGCTTCAGCAACGTTTCTTGGTGCTTCAGTGTAATGCTTAAATTCCATGCTGTAACTTGCACGACCTTGAGACAATGAACGTACAACCGTTGAGTAACCGAACATCTCAGCTAGCGGAACTTCTGCACGAATGATTTTACCTGTCGGGCTATCATCCATACCTTGAATCATACCCCGGCGTGATGACAAGTCACCCATCACATCACCCATGTAGTCTTCTGGTGTCTCCACTTCAACAGCCATCATAGGCTCAAGCAAGATAGGATCTGCTTTACGCATACCATCTTTGAAACCGATTGATGCTGCCATCTTAAATGCGTTTTCGTTCGAGTCAACATCATGGTACGAACCATCAAACAACGTTACTTTTACGTCAACGACAGGGAAACCAGCCAAAATACCGCTAGGGATAGTTTCTCTCAAGCCTTTTTCAACAGCAGGGATAAATTCACGTGGCACTGTACCACCCTTAATTTGATCAATGAATTCAAAGCCCTTACCTTGCTCGTTAGGCTCCATGATAAGCCAAACGTGACCGTATTGACCCTTACCACCAGATTGCTTAACGAACTTACCTTCAACTTCAACTTTCTTCTTGATCGCTTCACGATACGCAACTTGTGGTGCGCCAACGTTAGCTTCAACGCCAAACTCACGTTTCATACGATCAACTAGAATTTCTAAGTGCAACTCACCCATACCAGAAATAATCGTTTGGTTAGTTTCTTCATCTGTTTTAACACGGAACGAAGGATCTTCTTGTGCCAAACGGTTAAGCGCAACACCCATTTTTTCTTGGTCGGCCTTTGTTTTTGGCTCTACAGCAACGTGAATTACTGGCTCAGGGAAAATCATACGCTCAAGAATCACTTCGTGGTTCAAGCTACACAATGTATCACCTGTTGTGGCTTCTTTAAGACCAACAGCTGCTGCAATATCGCCCGCACGAACTTCATCAAGCGGCTCGCGAGTATTCGCATGCATTTGCACGATACGTCCGATACGTTCTTTTTTTCCCTTGATTGGGTTGTAAACTGTATCACCAGCATTAACAACACCAGAGTAAACGCGGAAGAAAATCAATTGACCAACAAATGGGTCAGTCATAATCTTAAACGCTAACGCTGAGAATTTTTCATCATCAGCAGCGAATTTTTCATCATCAGCAGCACGCAAGCGAACTTCATTGCCTTTTTCATCTTCAGCTTTAACTGGAGGAATGTCAGTTGGTGCTGGCATAAGTTCAATTACCTTGTCCAACATTGCCTGAACACCCTTGTTCTTAAATGCTGAACCACACATCATTGGAACAATTTCAAATGCAATCGTACGAAGACGCAAGCCTGCCAAGATATCTTCTTCTGACAAATCACCATTTTCTAGGTACTTGTTCATTAGCTGTTCATTAGCTTCAGCAGCAGCTTCCACCATGTTCTCACGCCATTTAGCGCAATCAGCCTTTAGATTGTCAGGAATATCACGGTAATCAAACTTCATACCTTGCGAAGCTTCGTCCCAGAAGATTGCTTTCATCTTGATTAAGTCAACCACACCCTCAAAGGTTTCTGAAGCGCCGATTGGCACTTGCAATGGGACTGGATTTGCTTTTAGACGAAGACGCATTTGATCGTAAACTTTGAAGAAATCCGCACCAGCGCGGTCCATCTTATTTACGAATGCCAAACGTGGCACTTTGTATTTGTTAGCTTGACGCCAAACCGTTTCAGATTGTGGCTGTACACCACCTACCGCACAGTAAACCATACATGCGCCGTCAAGCACACGCATTGAACGTTCAACCTCAATTGTGAAGTCAACGTGACCTGGGGTATCAATAATGTTGATACGGTGCTGGTCAAACTGCTTAGCCATGCCAGACCAGAAGCAGGTAGTCGCTGCAGACGTAATAGTAATACCACGTTCTTGCTCTTGCTCCATCCAGTCCATCGTAGCAGCGCCATCATGCACTTCACCGATTTTGTGGTTAACACCAGTGTAAAAAAGAATACGTTCAGTTGTCGTTGTTTTACCAGCGTCAATGTGCGCACTAATACCAATGTTACGGTAGCGTTCAATAGGGGTTTTACGAGCCACAGCGATTACCTTTTTTCTTTATATCTGTTGATTAGAAGCGGAAATGCGAGAATGCTTTGTTAGCTTCTGCCATACGGTGAACTTCTTCACGTTTCTTCATTGCAGAACCGCGACCTTCAGAAGCCTCAACCAATTCAGCCGCCAAGCGCAAGCCCATTGATTTTTCACCACGCTTACGCGCAGCATCACGCAACCAACGCATTGCCAAAGCACTACGGCGATTTGGACGAACTTCAACTGGCACTTGATAGTTAGCACCACCAACACGGCGGCTCTTAACTTCAACAATCGGGCGCAAATTGTTAATTGCTAGCGTAAACACTTCCAATGCATCCTTGCCACTTTTTTGAGTAACTTGGTCAAATGCACCGTACAAAATACGCTCAGCAACTGATTTTTTACCACCAGTCATCAATACGTTTACGAATTTAGAAACTTCTTGGCTACCAAATTTTGGATCAGGCAAGATGTTTCGTTTGGGGACTTCTCTACGTCTAGGCATTTTTCTCTATTCCTTAGTTTAAGCGGCTAGGCCAATAATTAAGCCGCTTTAGGGCGCTTAGCACCGTATTTAGAACGTGATTGTTTACGGTCTTTAACACCAGCAGTATCCAAGCTACCGCGCACCATATGGTAACGCACACCAGGCAAGTCCTTTACACGACCACCGCGCAGTAGAACCACGCTATGCTCTTGCAAGTTATGGCCTTCACCGCCGATATAACTAATAACTTCGTAGCCGTTAGTCAAACGTACTTTTGCGACTTTACGCAAAGCTGAGTTTGGCTTTTTAGGCGTTGTTGTGTAAACACGTGTACAGACACCACGCTTTTGTGGACAGCTTTCTAAGGCTGGCACTTTGCTCTTGGTGACCACTTTTTGGCGCGGTTTGCGCACTAATTGATTGATGGTTGGCATAACCTTTAATCCTGTAAAAATTACGGGACGGCGAAATTCGCCATCCCGAAAAACCTAGCATTCTATTTAGCGTTCAATACATTGTCAAGCAATCTCGGTACTTCCTGTTTCTGATTCAGGCACTTCCGACACTGTTGCTTCTGTAATTTCCGCCTCTTCTATTACCGCAGGTGCTGCATCCACACCGCTCGCTTGACGCTTACGCGTTTCGTGATAGGCAAGACCAGTACCAGCAGGAATCAAACGACCCACAATGACGTTTTCTTTCAAACCACGCAATTCATCACGTTTGCCCAAGATTGCAGCTTCGGTTAGAACACGCGTTGTTTCTTGGAATGACGCCGCTGAAATAAATGAGTCTGTAGATAGTGAAGCCTTTGTAATACCTAGCAATACGTATTCGTATACTGCTGGGCGTTTATCTAACGCTACAACTCTTTCGTTTTCAGACAATACATCTGCGCGCTCAACTTGCTCACCCATGATGAATGTTGTGTCGCCAGCATCTGAGATGCGAACACGACGTAACATTTGACGCACGATGACTTCGATGTGCTTGTCATTAATCTTAACGCCTTGCAAACGATAAACGTCTTGCACTTCGTCAATGATGTAACGCGCTAGCGCTTCACGACCTTGCAGTCTCAAGATATCTTGAGGATCTGCTGGACCGTCAACAATGCTTTCACCCTTAGTCACCACTTGACCATCATGTGCAGTCACGTGCTTATCTTTAGGGATCAAGTATTCATGCGTCACACCGTCCAAGTCAGTAAAGACTAGACGTTGTTTACCCTTTGTATCTTTACCGAATGAAACAGTACCCGTCACCTCTGCAAGCAAACCTGCATCTTTTGGTGAACGTGCTTCGAACAACTCAGCTACACGCGGCAAGCCCCCTGTAATATCACGAGTCTTAGATGATTCTTGTGGGATACGTGCTAATACTTCACCCACGCCAACTTCTTGGCCATCTTTCACAGTAATAATGCAGCCTAATTGGAATGTAATGTTCACTGAAACATCACCGCCAGCAATCTTCACTTCATTGCCATTGGCATCCAACAATTTAACTTGAGGACGTAAGCCTTTCGTTTGGCCAGCACGTTGTTTTGGATCAATCACCACCAATGAAGACAAACCTGTCACTTCATCGATTTGCTTAGCAACAGTGATACCTTCTTCAACGTTTTCAAACTTCACGCGACCTGCGTACTCTGTGATGATTGGACGAGTATGCGGATCCCATGTTGCAATCGCTTGGCCAGCTTTAATTGGCTTGCCATCAGTAATTACAAGCGTTGCACCGTAAGGCACTTTATGACGCTCACGTTCACGACCGTTATCATCTTGAATAATCGCTTCACCATTACGTGAAATGACGACTTGCTCATTACGTGCATTCGTTACATAACGCATAGTTGAGCTGAAACGGATAATGCCGTTTGATTTACTTTCAACTTGGCTCACAGAGGCAGCACGGGATACCGCACCACCGATGTGGAATGTACGCATGGTCAATTGAGTACCTGGCTCGCCGATAGATTGCGCAGCAATCACACCAACAGCTTCACCCATGTTAATCAATTTACCGCGACCTAAGTCACGGCCGTAACATTTCGCACAAATACCGTAGCGAGTTTCACATGTGAGCGCTGTACGCACTTTCACTTCATCAACGCCTAAAGCATCAATATGTTCAACTTCATCTTCTGTTAGCAATGTACCAGCTGGATAAACCACTTCTTGATTTTCAGGGTTAATAATATCAAGCGCGGTTGTACGACCCAAGATACGGTCATGCAACGGCTCAACCACTTCACCACCTTTAACCAAAGCTTTTGTTACCAAACCATCGCTAGTACCACAATCATGTTCAGTCACCACCAAGTCTTGTGTCACATCAACCAAACGACGCGTCAAGTAACCTGAGTTCGCTGTTTTCAACGCAGTATCGGCAAGACCCTTACGAGCACCATGGGTTGAAATAAAGTATTGCAACACGTTCAAACCATCACGGAAGTTCGCAATAATTGGCGTTTCAATAATTGAGCCATCTGGTTTAGCCATCAAACCACGCATACCAGCAAGCTGTCTAACCTGAGCTGCTGAACCGCGGGCGCCAGAGTCAGCCATCATATAAATCGCGTTGAAAGACTCTTGACGTAAAGCTTTACCATCTTTGTCTTTCGCTACATTACCGTCAGCATCAAGTACATTTTCTTCTTTCAATTGCTTCATCATAGCGTCAGCGACTTTATCGCCAGCACGACCCCAGATATCCACAACCTTGTTATAACGCTCACCTTGTGTCACCAAACCAGAAACGTATTGATCTTCAATTTCTTTCACTTCAGCTTCTGCTGAAGCAATCAATTGACCTTTTTCTGGTGGAACCAACATGTCGTTAATGCTGATAGAAATACCTGCACGTGTCGCATAGGTGTAACCCATGCCCATGAGCTTATCAGCCAAAATAACTGTTTCACGAATACCAACTTTACGGAAACCAGAGTTAATCAAACGTGAGATTTCTTTTTTCTTCAACGCTTTATCAATCAAGCTAAATGGCAAGCCAGCTGGCATGATTTCTGATAACAATGCACGACCCACTGTTGTTTCGTAACGATTGATTTTCTCGTGTTTTGTACCATCTAAATCAACATCGTATTCTTTAATACGTACCGTGATTTTTGCGTGCAAGTCGATTTGACCGCTGTCATAAACACGTTGAACTTCAGCCACGTTAGCGAAGCGCATGCCTTCACCACGTGCCGCAACTTTTTCGCGCGTCATGTAGTAAAGACCCAACACGATATCTTGTGATGGCACAATAATTGGTTCACCGTTTGCTGGAGAAAGCACGTTGTTTGAAGCAAGCATCAATGTGCGTGCTTCCATTTGCGCTTCCAAGCTCAATGGAACGTGGACCGCCATTTGGTCACCGTCAAAGTCGGCGTTAAACGCAGCACAAACCAATGGGTGCAATTGAATTGCCTTACCTTCAATCAATACTGGTTCAAATGCTTGAATACCCAAGCGGTGCAATGTAGGCGCACGGTTTAGTAGTACTGGATGCTCGCGAATGACGTCCTCTAGGATATCCCATACTTCTGGACCTTCCTCTTCAACTTTTTTCTTCGCAGCTTTAATGGTTGTCGCTAAGCCCAACACTTCTAGCTTATGGAAAATGAATGGCTTGAATAACTCAAGCGCCATTTTCTTAGGTAGACCGCATTGGTGCAGTTTCAATTGTGGACCAACCACAATCACTGAACGACCAGAGTAATCCACACGTTTACCAAGCAAGTTTTGACGGAAACGACCGCCTTTACCCTTGATCATGTCAGCAAGTGATTTCAATGGACGCTTGTTAGCACCAGTCATCACTTTACCGCGACGACCATTGTCTAATAGTGAATCCACCGCTTCTTGTAACATACGTTTTTCGTTACGTACAATAATTTCTGGTGCTTTTAACTCTAACAAGCGTTTTAGACGATTGTTACGATTAATCACGCGACGATATAAATCGTTCAAGTCAGAAGTTGCGAAACGACCACCATCCAATGGTACTAATGGACGTAACTCTGGTGGCAATACTGGCAATACTTCAAGAATCATCCACTCTGGCTTAATGCCAGATTTTTGGAATGCTTCGAGTACTTTCAAGCGTTTTGCAATTTTCTTGATTTTTGCTTCAGAACCAGTTGCGCCCAAATCTTGACGCAATGTTTCGATTTCATTGTGTACATCCATAGTGCGAAGTAATTCACGCACCGCTTCAGCACCCATCACTGCATTGAATTCATCACCGTACTCTTCTACTTTAGCGAGGTAGTCATCTTCCGTGAGCAATTGACCACGTGTAAGTGGTGTCATACCCGGCTCAATAACAATGTATGCTTCAAAATAAAGCACACGTTCGATGTCGCGCAATGCGATATCAAGCACCATACCTAAACGGCTTGGCAAACTCTTCAAGAACCAGATGTGTGCAACTGGACTAGCTAACTCAATGTGCGCCATGCGCTCACGACGTACTTTTGACAATGTGACTTCAACACCACATTTCTCACAAATAACACCGCGATGTTTTAAGCGTTTGTATTTACCGCACAAGCACTCGTAATCTTTGATAGGGCCAAAGATTTTTGCGCAGAACAAGCCATCACGTTCAGGCTTGAATGTACGGTAGTTAATGGTTTCTGGCTTTTTAACTTCACCATAGGACCATGAGCGAATTTTCTCAGGAGAAGCAAGCGCGATCTTAATCGCGTCAAATTCTTCTTCTTGAGTGACCTGCTTAAATAAGTCTAATAGAGCTTTCATTTAATCTCCTTAGTTTCGCTTGAGCGAATGCTTATACTGTTAGTTGCGATCAAGGTCGATATCAATAGCGAGTGAGCGAATTTCTTTCACCAACACGTTGAATGACTCTGGCATGCCAGCATCAATCTTATGTTCGCCCTTCACGATATTTTCATAAACCTTGGTACGGCCAGAAACGTCATCAGATTTCACTGTGAGCATTTCTTGTAAGGTGTATGAAGCACCATAAGCCTCCAATGCCCAAACTTCCATCTCACCAAAGCGCTGACCACCGAATTGAGCTTTACCGCCCAATGGTTGTTGCGTAACCAAACTGTAAGGACCTGTAGAACGCGCATGCATCTTGTCATCAACCAAGTGATGCAATTTCAATACGTGCATATAACCCACAGTCACTGGACGCTCAAATGGATCACCTGTTCGGCCATCAATTAATTGAACCTGTGTTTTACCAGCAGAGAACTTTAATTGTTTTGTACGTGGATCATCATCTGGGAACGCCAAATCAAGCATCGCTTTAATATCTAACTCGGTTGCACCGTCAAATACTGGCGTTGCAAAAGGTACGCCATGTTCTAGATTTTTCGCTAAGTCCAGCACCTCTTTATCAGACAATGACTTAATGTCTTCGCCCTTACCGTTGCTGTCGTTATAGATTTGATCTAAGAACTTACGCACTTCAGAGACTTTTGCTTGTGTAGCAAGCATTTCGCCAATGCGCATACCAAGACCCTTAGCAGCCCAGCCTAAGTGAGTTTCTAGAATCTGACCGATGTTCATACGTGATGGAACGCCTAGTGGGTTCAACACGATATCAACAGGGGTACCATCGGCCATGTGCGGCATGTCTTCAACAGGGGCAATCTTAGAGATAACACCCTTGTTACCGTGACGACCCGCCATTTTATCGCCAGGTTGAATACGACGTTTAACAGCGATATAGACTTTCACCATTTTTTGAACGCCAGCTTGCAAATCATCGCCTTGCGTCAATTTACGTTTTTTCTCTTCAAAACGGCTATCGAACTCAACACGTGCTTGAGATAAGCTGTCTTTCAATTGTTCAAGTTGACGTGCTGCTTCTTCATCAGCCAAACGAATATCAAACCAATCATAACGACCAATGGCTTGCAGATATTCTGCAGTCACTGTTTCGCCTTTTTTCAGCTTGTTAGGGCCGCCAGTGGCTGATTTTCCTTCGATTAAGCGTTGAATACGACCGAATGCGTCATCTTCAACAATACGCATTTGGTCAGCCAAATCTTGTTTGTAATGACCTAATTGGTCATCAATGATTTGTTGAGCACGGGTATCACGGTCAATACCTTCACGAGTGAACACTTGAACGTCAATCACAGTCCCTGACATCCCTGATGGCACGCGCAAGCTTGTATCTTTAACGTCAGAAGCTTTTTCACCGAAAATCGCACGTAGTAATTTCTCTTCTGGTGTCAGTTGTGTTTCACCCTTAGGCGTTACTTTACCAACCAATACGTCGCCAGCCTCAACCTCTGCACCGATGTAGATAATGCCTGATTCATCCAAACGACCAAGCATACGCTCAGACAAGTTTGAGATATCACGCGTAATTTCTTCAGCGCCTAATTTCGTATCACGTGCCACGACTGACAATTCTTCAATATGAATTGAAGTGTAACGATCGTCAGATACAACACGCTCTGAAATTAGAATTGAATCTTCGTAGTTATAACCATTCCATGGCATAAATGCGACTAGCATGTTTTGACCAAGCGCTAATTCGCCCATGTCTGTTGATGCACCGTCAGCAATGACATCGCCACGTGCTAATACGTCACCCACGTTCACTAGTGGACGTTGGTTAATATTAGTGTTTTGGTTAGAACGCGTGTATTTCGTTAGGTTGTAGATATCCACACCAACTTCGCCTGCAAGCGCTTCAGCGTCATGCACACGAATCACGATACGGCCTGAATCTACGTAATCAACGATACCGCCACGACGCGCTTGTACTGTTGTACCAGAGTCAATCGCCACGGTACGTTCAATCCCTGTACCTACCACTGCTTTTTCAGCACGTAGACATGGCACAGCTTGACGTTGCATGTTCGCACCCATCAATGCACGGTTCGCATCATCGTGTTCCAAGAATGGAATCAATGAAGCCGCAACAGAAACAATTTGGCCTGGCGCAACGTCCATGTATTGAACACGGTCAGGTTGCGTCATTGTAAATTCGTTGTGATAACGGGCTGAGATAAGGTCTTCTTTAAAGTTACCTTTAGCATCTAACTCTGAGTTAGCTTGCGCAATCATGTATTGACTCTCTTCAATCGCTGAGAGGAAGTCGATGTTTGCTGAAACTTTATTACCATCAACACGGCGATAAGGCGTTTCTAAGAAGCCGTATTTATTTGTACGTGCATAAAGGGCCAATGAGTTAATCAAACCAATGTTTGGACCCTCTGGCGTTTCAATCGGACATACACGACCGTAGTGCGTTGTATGAACGTCACGCACTTCAAAACCAGCACGTTCACGTGTCAGACCACCAGGGCCTAACGCTGAAACACGACGTTTGTGCGTAATTTCAGACAATGGATTGGTTTGATCCATAAACTGACTTAATTGGCTTGAGCCGAAGAACTCACGAATCGCACTAGATACAGGCTTAGCGTTAATCAAATCGTGTGGCATCAAGTTATCTGATTCTGCTTGGCTTAAACGCTCTTTAACAGCACGTTCAACACGCACTAGACCTGCGCGGAATTGGTTTTCTGCTAACTCACCTACTGAACGGATACGACGGTTACCCAAATGATCAATATCGTCAATCTCGCCTCGGCCGTTACGCAACTCTAGTAACACGCCAACCACTGCCAAGATGTCTTCATTTGAAAGTGTAGAAGCACCTTCAGCACCTTGCGGGCCAACTTTTTCATAGAATTTACGCAACCAAGCAGCGATACGATCTTCAATTTTCTCTGGGAATGCACGACGATTGAACTTCATACGACCAACAACTGACAAATCGTAGCGATCTGGATTGAAGAACAGGCCTTCAAACAATGCTTGAACTGCATCTTCCGTTGGTGGCTCACCAGGACGCATCATGCGGTAAATCGCAACACGCGCGCTGTACTGGTCAGGGATTTCATCAATACGTAATGTTTGTGAAATGTAATCACCGTGGTCTAAATCGTTAGCATAAAGCGTGTTGATTTTGGCAACACTTGCGCCGTGTAGTTTTTCTAATAAGCTTTCAGTGATTTCGTCATTTGCGTTTGCAACAACTTCACCTGTTTCTTTATCTACAATAGCGTTTGCAATGGTACGACCTAAAACGAATTCAACTGGCACAGCAATTTTGCTGATGCCTGCTTTTTCCATATCACGGATATGCTTAACAGTAATGCGCTTGTCTTTAGCAACAATTACTGTACCGTCCTTAGCAGTGATGTCGAACTTAGCAACTTCACCACGTAGACGTTCAGGCACTAATTCAAATTGAACACCCTTTGCTGACAAGTGGAATGTATCCACGTCATAGAATGTTTCAAGAATTTGTTCTGGTGTGTAGCCAAGTGCTTTAAGCAAAATAGTGACCGGCATCTTACGGCGACGATCAACACGGAAGTACAAGTAGTCTTTTGGATCAAACTCGAAATCCAACCAAGAGCCACGGTAAGGGATGATTCGAGCTGAGAATAATAATTTACCTGAGCTGTGTGTTTTACCACGATCATGCTCAAAGAATACGCCTGGGCTACGGTGCAATTGAGAAACAATCACACGCTCGGTACCGTTAATCACAAATGAGCCATTTTCAGTCATCAAAGGCAATTCGCCCATGTAAACTTCTTGCTCTTTCACTTCCTTCACAGTTGGCTTTGAAGCCTCTTTATCCATGATGGTCAAACGCACCTTGACACGCAATGGCGCTGCGTAAGTCAAGCCACGTTGTTGACATTCTTTCACGTCAAAAGGCTCAGCACCCAAGTGATAACTCACGTAATCTAAACGTGCGTTACCTGAGTGGCTAACGATTGGGAAAATAGAACTAAATGTTGCTTGTAAACCAGCATCTTCACGTTTGTCAGCAATAACATTTGCTTGTAAAAACGCAGCATACGATTCCAATTGCATCGCGAGTAAGTATGGAATTTCCTGCACACTTTCACGTTTTGCAAAGCTCTTACGAATGCGTTTCTTTTCGGTAAAGGAATAGCTCATAGCGTCTCCTAAGGGGGTAAAAGGTAGAAGGTAAGGCACATAATTTAATGCCTTATCTTCTACCATCTTAAAATGGTTAAGGCTGACGGTTTCCCGTCAGCCTAAATCTAACTTACAACCTGAATTACTTGATTTCGCCAGTCGCGCCAGCTTCAATCAATTTCTTCAATGTTTCATCAGCGTCAGCTTTTGAAACGCCTTCTTTAACTGCTTTTGGTGCGCCATCAACTAGATCTTTAGCTTCTTTTAAGCCAAGCGCTGTGATTTCACGAACTGCTTTAATTACGTTAACTTTGTTATCGCCTGCAGCTAACAAAATAACATCGAACTCCGATTTCTCAGCAGCAGCTGAAGCACCACCTGCAGCAGGTGCTGCAGCAACCGCAACAGCTGCAGCTGCAGCTGAAACGCCAAATTTTTCTTCCATGTCTTTGATCAATTCTGAAAGTTCAAGAACTGATAAAGCTGCTACTGCATCTAAAATTTCTGATTTAGAAATTGCCATTTGAAATACTCCTGATAAATAAAATGTAGTTTAAGTTTGCGGTAAAGTTACGCGGCTTTTTGATCGCGCACTGCAGCAAGACCACGCACAAATTTTGTAGGTACTTCATTAAGCGTACGTACAAATTTAGCAACAGGTGCTTGCATAGTGCCGAGCAATTTAGCCAACAATTCGTCACGGCTTGGCAACGCAGCAAGTGCTTGAACGGCATTAGCGTCCATCACTTGGTTAGGCATTGCACCAGCTTTAATAATGAATTTGTCGTTAGCTTTAGCAAAGTCGCTAAGTACTTTAGCGGCTGATACTGGATCGGAAGATATACCGAACACTAATGGGCCAACCATTTCGTTTGCTAAACCAGAAAATGGCGTGCCTTCAACTGCACGGCGTACCAATGTATTTTTCAATACACGAAGGTATACGCCTGATTTTCTGGCTTGAGCGCGCAATTCGGTCATATGACCCACTTGTAAGCCACGATACTCAGCTACGATGATTGCTTGGGCCGTCGAGACTTGCTCGCTGACTTCAACAACTACTGCCTTTTTCTGTTCAAGATTAAGACTCAAGGTCTTCTCCTTCCGTTAATTAAACCTTTGTAGCAAAACACTACAAAAGCCATCCCACGGCGACCTTTCGTCAGGAGTATTTTTCAATACTGTCCTGTTTTCAGGGGACGCCATCTGCGTAGGTATTCATTAATCAGTCACAGAGGATTGAATATCTAACCCTTCATCACCCATCACTGACCACTACCATTAAACCCACCAATTAACTTCAATTGGTTATGGTGCCTACGGTCTTTGATAACCTTGACATCGGTCAAAACTTCTAAAACGATGTCAAGCCCAAAGCCCTTTATTGAATTGATGCATCATCAACTCAAAAATACTTCTATCTAGCTATTAAACTAGATTAGATTGATCTACACGCACCCCAACACCCATGGTGCTAGAGACTGATACTTTCTTTAAATACTGACCTTTTGATGACGCTGGTTTTGCTTTATTCAAAGCATCAACTAGCGCAGCCAAGTTCTGTTGCAACGCATCAACCGTAAATGAAGCGCGGCCGATTGTGCAGTGAATAATGCCACCTTTGTCTGTACGGTATTGCACTTGACCCGCTTTAGCATCTTTAACTGCTTTAGCAACATCAGGCGTTACTGTGCCAACTTTAGGGTTAGGCATCAAACCACGTGGGCCTAACACTTGACCAAGTTGACCAACGATACGCATTGCATCAGGCGTAGCAATTGCGACATCAAAATCTAACATGCCGCCTTTAACTTGCTCAGCTAAATCTTCAAAACCAACAATCTCAGCACCAGCCGCTTTAGCAGCCTCAGCTTGTGCGCCTTGTGCGAACACTGCAACACGTTTTGTTTTACCTGTACCATTTGGCAATACAAGCGCGCCACGGATCAATTGATCTGATTTACGTGCATCAATACCCAAATTCACAACTGCATCAACTGATTCGTCGAATTTGGCAGTTGCCGTTTCTTTTACTAATGCCAATGCATCAGCCACTTGATAGATTTTATCGCGATCAACTTTTGATTGAAGCGCTACATTACGTTTAGAAATCTTAGCCATGTTATACACCCTCCACTTCAATACCCATACTGCGAGCGCTACCAGCAATCGTACGAACAGCAGCATCCATATCAGAGGCTGTTAGATCTGGCATCTTAGTTTTAGCAATTTCCTCAGCTTGAGCGCGAGTAATCTTACCAACTTTGTCAGTATGTGGACGTGGTGAACCTTTGTCGATTTTTGCAGCTTTCTTGATCAAAATCGTTGCAGGTGGTGTCTTCATGATGAACGTGAAGCTCTTGTCTGCAAATGCAGTAATCACAACTGGAATTGGAAGGCCAGGCTCAACACTTTGTGTTGCGGCATTAAATGCCTTACAGAATTCCATGATGTTCAAACCACGTTGACCCAATGCTGGACCGACTGGAGGACTTGGGTTAGCTTTGCCTGCAGGGATCTGCAGTTTGATATAGCCAATAACTTTCTTTGCCATTTTACGACTCCTAATATGGGTACAATCGCTTTAAATCAAGCTCCCCAGTTTGGTAATTGCAGCGTAATAAAACGCTACCGCTTATGCTATTTTATAAATAGCAAATGCCCAAGTGCCTTAAGGCGCCCGAGCAAAATCTTATATTTCTTTTTGTACCTGACCGAACTCTAGTTCTACAGGCGTTGCGCGGCCAAAAATAACCACTGAAACACGCAATTTACTTTTCTCGTAATTGATATCTTCAACGCTTCCTGAGAAGTCTTTGAATGGGCCATCAATAACACGCACAGCCTCACCTTTTTCAAAAGTAAGTTTTTGCGTAGGATTGCTTTTGCTGTCATCCATACGTTGCAAGATAATTTCGACTTCTTTATCTTTGATTGGCGTAGGCTTTAGGGCTGTTCCACCAATAAAGGCAGTAACCCTTGGTGTACTTTTGACTAAATGCCAGCTCTCATCTGTCATGTCCATTTGTACAAGAACATAGCCAGGATAAAGCTTACGCTCACTAATCGCTTTTTGCCCAGCCTTCATCTCGACCACTTCTTCAACTGGTACTAGAATTTGACCAAACTGCTCTTTGAAATCTGAACGTGAAACACGTTCTTCCAAACTGCGCTGAACTGATTTCTCAAAACCAGAAAAAGCTTGAACTGCATACCATCGCATACTCATTAAGCACCCCGACCCATCAGCGCTTTTACTAATGATAAAAAGCCGACATCAACAATCCACATAAAAATTGCCATCACCAAAACAAGGACAAATACCGCAACAGTAGTTTGTATTGTTTCACGGCGTGACGGCCATACAACTCGTTTTGCTTCTGCTACTGAATCACGTGAAAATGCAAAAAATTCTTTACCTGATTTCGTCGTGGACAACAGAACAGCTGCTGCAATTAATCCAGCCAAAACCGCCAAGATACGAACGACCATTGGCTGCTTTTCTTCAAGCAAATAAAAGCCTGTGACGCCAAACCCTACAAAGAGCAAGCTAAATACAAGCTTAATTTTATCAATCATCATTTATGCGCTTTAGCTAAAAAAATTACTAAATACATGGCAGGCCAAGAGGGTCTCGAACCCCCAACCCTCGGTTTTGGAGACCGATACTCTACCAATTGAGCTATTGGCCTGTACTTAAAAACTGAAGATGCCACGCTGGGTTGTTAGCGTAGCATCTCGATTTGATGAAACTAAAGATTATTCAATAATCTTAGCAACAACACCCGCACCAACAGTACGACCGCCTTCACGAATCGCGAAGCGTAAACCATCTTCCATCGCAATCGGAGCAATCAATGTCACTGTGATTGATACGTTATCACCTGGCATCACCATTTCTGTACCTTCTGGCAATTCAACTGCACCAGTCACGTCTGTTGTACGGAAATAGAATTGTGGACGGTAACCATTGAAGAATGGTGTATGACGACCACCTTCATCTTTACCCAACACGTAAATCTCTGCTGTGAATTTTGTATGTGGCTTGATAGAACCTGCTTTTGAAAGCACTTGACCACGTTCAACTTCTTCACGTTTTGTACCACGTAGCAATACGCCAACGTTGTCGCCTGCTTGACCTTGGTCTAGCAATTTGCGGAACATTTCAACGCCTGTACATGTTGTTTTCAATGTTGGCTTAATACCAACGATTTCAATTTCATCACCAACTTTAACAATACCGCGCTCAATACGGCCTGTTACTACTGTACCGCGACCTGAGATTGAGAATACGTCTTCAACTGGCATCAAGAATGCACCGTCGATTGCACGTTCTGGCAATGGGATGTAGCTATCTAAAGCTGCAGCCAATTTGAAAATTGCTGGTTCGCCGATTTCTGATTGGTCACCTTCTAGTGCCAATTTTGCTGAACCGTGAATGATTGGTGTGTCATCACCTGGGAAGTCATATTTAGACAACAAATCACGAACTTCCATTTCTACTAGCTCTAACAACTCAGCATCATCAACCATGTCTGCTTTGTTTAGGAACACAACGATGTATGGAACACCAACTTGGCGAGCTAAAAAGGATATGCTCACGTGTTTGTGGCATAGGACCGTCAGCTGCTGAACATACCAAAATAGCACCGTCCATTTGCGCAGCGCCAGTAATCATGTTTTTTTACATAGTCAGCATGGCCTGGGCAGTCAACGTGTGCGTAGTGACGTGTTTCTGTCTCGTACTCAACGTGGGCAGTATTAATAGTAATACCACGTGCCTTTTCTTCTGGTGCAGCATCAATTTGGTCGTAAGCTTTTGCTTCGCCGCCAAATTTCTTTGTCAATACAGTCGTGATCGCTGCTGTTAGTGTTGTCTTACCATGGTCAACGTGTCCAATTGTGCCTACGTTAACGTGTGGCTTGGTACGTTCAAATTTGCCTTTTGCCATTTTTTTCTTCCTTTAACTGACTTCATCAAGTTAAGTTAGGTGCACATGAGTACGCAAATTCATAACGCACCACCGTAATACCAGCACCGTACGTGGTGCCCATGGCGGGAATCGGACCCGCGACCTCTCCCTTACCAAGGGAGTGCTCTACCACTGAGCCACATGGGCGCTAATATTCTTTAAAAGATTGACTTGAATGGAGCGGGGTACGGGAATCGAACCCGCGGCTCTAGCTTGGAAGGCTAGGGTATTACCATTATACGAACCCCGCAATCGAGGCTAGCTCGGCAATAAAAGCCTTCACTTGGCTCCAATTACTTCAAATCAAACAATTTAAATCTTGGTTTAAAATACATTGGTGGAGGGGGAAGGATTCGAACCTTCGTACTCTGAGAGAACGGATTTACAGTCCGTCGCCTTTAACCACTCGGCCACCCCTCCAAACCGAACCCAAGATTATGCAGATATTCTTAAGCGCTGTCAATCCAAATATTGACTATTAATTGGACTTTTAAAAACCTGCAATCTACGTCATTTTAAGTTTGCAGGTTTAAGCTCTGGATAGGCTTTGACGTAAATCGCCAAATCAGGATCTAAGGTATCCCAATTAATCGTTTTAGCGACCAATTGATAGATGAAGTTCACGACTGGATTTTTGTGCTGACAATAGTTACTCAAAGCCACCATCTCATTACCCAGCTCTATTTTTGGTGCGTAGCCAGTTTGACCACTTTGGATTGATGTGGCCCCTACGCTATAAGACCACTCAACAGCCGCATCCCAAAGTCTAAAATACAAGAACCATTCTTTTGGCTGGCTGTAATCAATCCCAATAAACTTATTCACCACATGCTCACCAAGCTTGAAGCAAAGCATAAAGCACAACATTTCTTTGGATTCATTCTTACGCAAAATTACATAATGTGAATTCTCATATTGCGAGATTTCCTCGAAAAATGCTCGGTTAAGTTGCTCAAACTTTGTGTTACCTTTTTCGTACGTTTGCCAAAACAAGCTAAAAATCTCATCCATCACTGCTGTATTAGGATACGAAACAATCTCAACATATACAGGCGCGTCATTTGCCTGCTTCATTTTCTTTTTTATCTTGTTACGACGAGAAGCTTTGAGTGACGAAATATAGTCATTTTTATTTTTGCCATCTAAATACAAGTTTGTGCCAGGAAAACTCACCAAATGAAACAAACCATCATTTTTTAGCAAAGGAACCAGTGCGGGTTGCTGCTCCTGAGCAAAATCTTTCCAAACACGCATCGAAGCGCCTAGCTCATCAGCCTTAGTCCGCATCGCTTTGTTGATAAGTGCGAACACCTCCAGCGAATTAGCTCCATGCCCAAGACCAACACGACCTTCGTCACTACACGGCGACCCAATAAAAAATGTACGCTGATAAAGTAAAGCGGGGAAAAACTTGCCCAAGATATTAAAAATTGGAAGCAATGCTGGCGGAATGACCAAAGCAATTGGCACGTCCATCAGAAATGCAGGGGCAATTGCCAAAGGCTTATCGTTATATGAAACCAGCCCATACATAAATTTGAATTGCGCATCCAAGCCTGCTCGCTCAAGCGCTGCATACCACCATTTACCTTCGTAAGGCGCAGCAAAAGACTCCTGCCATAATGCCTCAGGAATATCTTCTACAGATTGCTGCCATTGGATTTTATACATGCGCTACTTGCTCCGAAATCACGTCGCATATTTTAGCGAAATCTTGCTCACTCAACCAATTGCAATTCGTAATAATAAACGTACGTGAAGCAAATACTTGTGCATTAGGGATTTTACTATCTGTGAAATGTGGCACTAAATAATCATAGTCTTTAAGGGCATGAATAAATAAACGCCCCACACCCAAGCCTTTATTCCACAATTGCTCAAGAATTCTGTCTCGCATTTCTTCAGATGGTATTTGAACAATAAAAAATGGCCAAACACCCTCTCCACCCTTGGTATCAAGAACAACGCTTACCCCTGGAATCTTGGTCAAGATTGCTAAACGTCCCCTCGTTATTTTTTTGGTTTGCTCAATAAAGGCTGGCAGTCTATCTGCAGCGCTCGCGCCTATACTCTTTCGCCAAGCGCCAACTTTGTGTAACGGAAAATCAAAAGAGCAATCATCCCCCACTGCCTGAATTAAATTGCCCCGTTTTAATTTATTGCGTAAATGATGTCCAAATGCCATACCGATCCCTGCTGGACGATATAGTAAATAATACGCAATCAATTCAATAGTTCGACGTAACTCAAGCAAATGATGACTTGGCAAATTTCCACCAACACGACGAAGTGCTTCTCTAATTTGTAGACTCTCCGTGACAACAACGCCGCCAGAAAATATGGTGAGCCCTTTTCCAACCCCCAAACTATAAAATCCTATGTCTCCAAACGTACCAACTGATTTATTGTGCAACTTAGCCCCTAATGATTGAGCTGCATCCTCAATTACATACGCACCCACATTTTTGGCGATAGCGATTGTTTTCTCAACATCGGCAACTCGCCCACCAAGATGTGTATGAACTACCGCTAAGGTCTGATGGTTAACAACGGAATTAAGAGATTTTTCACAATAAGCGAAGTGCTCGGACTGAGAATCTGCAAGCACAGGAATAAGATTGGCCTTGATCACGGCCAACGCAACCCAAGGACAGGTATAAGCACTAATAACCACAAGCTTTCTATCACTCAGCATCTTGAGCGCCTCAAGTGCAACAACCAAAGCTGCAGTCCCAGAGCATTCTACTTGTGCCTCATCAACACCTATAAATGAAGCTAGCTTTTCTTCAAGCGAAAATCTAGATTTTTGTGAAAATAAGTAAGGAAAAAAATCACGCCAATTGAGCGGTAAACCAGCTGTAGGGGCGGCTTCAGTGAACTTCATCATTTTCATGCTCAGCCTCACTAAAGCTCAAACAAACAATACCAAGCACAATGAGCAATGCTCCAACTATCTGCATTGGAGCTAATCTATCTCCAAAATAAACTGCGGAGACGACTAACACTAACACCACTTCTAAATGTGATGCCGCAAAAGCTGGCCCGACTGGCGCATGCTTCAGCAAGGTCATCCAAGCGATAAATGCGCCAAAATATCCAAGCACTGCGCCATAAATCCATGGTTGAGAGAATATTGAGAGGAACCACTCCAACTGCATCACAAACTCACCGCCATGATTTGATGCCAGCTTGAAGGAAACTTGAGTAAGCGTATCGCATAGCATTAAGGCTGAAAATCCGAGGACATAAAAACGTGTTTTCTTCATGCGTGAATCCCCACAAAGATAACGCCTAGCGTAATCAACGCCATCCCCAAAAGACGCATACGATCTAATTTTTCTTTGAATATCAATCGTCCTGCAATGACAATTGAAACCATATTAATCGCACCAAGCAACACACCTTGTGACAAGGAAAGAACTGAAAGGAATGCTAGCCAAACGACGAATTCGAGACAAAAACAAACCACCCCCACCCACAAAGGGAATGAGCGAAGCATTGATTTCCAACGTTCAATTTCTTTAGATTCTGTGTGTTCAGCTGTAGCGGCAAATTTAAGCGCTACATGACCAACGGTATCGAGTGTTACATTGATAACCCAAATTAAAATCGCGATTGAGGACAATAGATTTAACTTCGGGTGATTAAGGGATTGGTGCCGAATGTCGGAATCGAACTGACGACCTTCGCATTACAAGTGCGCTGCTCTACCAACTGAGCTAATTCGGCAAGTACTAATCAATCAACTGCATTTACAAAGGACACTATTTTACCAACTTTAGCGTAGTTTTTTTCACTTCTGATGAAATATTTTTTTCTTTTTTGTCAGAAAATTCTATGTCATTGTTTTTATTTTCATTTAAATCTTCTGGATGCACTTCAAAAAACATTCCCTGCCCATTTTCACGAGCAAAAATCCCTTTTACAGCACTTATTGGGATGTATAAATTATTTGAAGCACCTGAAAATCGCGCAGAAAAACTTATTGCTTCATTAGTAAAGTAAAGATCCTTTGTGGCAGAATGATTAAGATTTAAGACAATCTCACCATCCTTAACGTAAGCCATGGGAACTCTAGTTTGTGCGTTTACCTCAACCAAGAGATGGGGCGTCAATTGATTATCAACGCACCACTCGTGAATAGCCATGATCATGTAGGGTTTGGTTGAAGTGAATTCACTCATCCTTATTTACGCATTGCTTTTTCTGAAGGCGTCATCGCTTCGATGTAAGCAGGGCGAGAGAAAATACGCTCAGCATATTTTAATAAAGGTGCAGCTTGTTTAGGCAGCTCAATACCATAATGACCAAGACGCCATAACAACGGAGCAATCGCCACATCTAACATTGAGAAGTCATCACCCAAAATATACTCTTGCTTGCTGAACAAAGGTACGATTTGCGTTAGATTGTCACGAATCGTGTTCCGCGCTTTGTCTGCTGCCTTCTGGTTGTCTGATTCGAGATCTTTAATATGGTCAAATAACTGCTCTTCAAAATTGTGAAGGAACAAACGTGCGCGTGCGCGCATAACGGGATCAGCGGGCATCAACTGTGGATGTGGAAAGCGCTCATCAATGTACTCATTGATGATATTTGCTTGCTCTAACACCAGGTCACGCTCAACTAACACTGGCACAGTATTGTGTGGATTAATGACAGCCAGGTCTTCTGGCTTGTTTGCCAAATCGACATCAATGACTTGAAAGTCCATGCCCTTTTCGAACAAGACAATACGGCAACGATGGCTATATGGATCGGTAGTACCTGAATAAAGTGTCATCATAATTTTGGTTCCTCGCTTACAAAAGCAAAACGGGAAGCCAACCGAATAGCTGGCTTCCCGCTAAGTTGTTATTTTAGTGTATATCTTTCCAGAACTCTTTTTTCAAATAATAGCTTAGTACAAACATTAAACCCAAAAAGGCCAACACCAATAATCCAAGATGTTTGTCACGCTCTTTGTAAGGTTCTGCCATAAAAACTAAATAATTCACAAGATCTGCAATCGTTTGATCGTATTCAGCTGGTGTCTGAATGCCTGGCTTATTCAACACAAGACGATGCGTTTCTGTTTTTGCATCAACCTTTAATACCTGCTCACCCTGCAATGTCCAAAGTACATGTGGCATAGCGACTTTCTCATACACAAGATTGTTCCAACCAGTCGGCCTTGTATCATCACGGTAAAAACTGCGTAAGTAGCTGTAAATCCAATCAGCACCTCGAGCACGCGCCTCAACCGACAAGTCCGGTGGGGTTACGCCAAACCAAGATTTAGCTTCAGTTTTTTGCATGGCAACAGTCATTGTGTCGCCCACTTTGTCACCAGCAAACATCAAATTCGATTTAATTTGCGCATCAGTTAAGCCAATATCTTGAAGACGGTTGTAGCGCATATAAGCTGCGCTATGACAATTTAAACAGTAATTAACAAACGTTTTTGCTCCACGCTGCAAGGAAGCTTGATTGTTTGGATCGATTGGAGCGTGATCCAACTTTACACCTTCGTTTGCTGCTGCTAAAAAAGGCACCAACAAAGCGAGCACTAATAAAATTTTAGTCTTCATTATCCTGTTACCCTTTCTGGTACTGGCTTGGTCTTATCTCTCTTGGTATACCAAGGCATTAAAGCAAAGAATGAAAAGTAAACCACACTAAATATCCTAGCTACCACAGTCGCTCGATCAGCGCCGCCCAAGAGAGGGATGTTGGCTGAGAATTGACCCCAAACATTCGACGGTTCAGTACCCAAATATCCTAAGATCAGGAAGCTCACTACAAATGCTGCAAGCCATTTTTTGTATAAATTACCGCGATAGCGAATTGATTTAACTGGACTACGATCCAACCAAGGTAAAAATGCGAAGCTCACTACTGACAATCCCATCGCTGCCACACCAGGGAATTGCGAGTTCAAGATCGGCGGCACTGCACGCAAAATAGAATAGTAAGGCGTAAAATACCAAACGGGTGCAATGTGCGCTGGCGTTTTCAAGGGATCCGCTGGAATGAAGTTATTGGCCTCTAAAAAGTAACCACCCATTTCAGGCGCAAAGAAAATGATTGCTGTAAACACAATTAAGAATACTGAAACACCCATCAAATCCTTGACTGTGTAGTAAGGGTGGAACGGAATACCATCAAGAGGGATATGTGTTTTTGGATCTTTATTCTTCTTAATTTCAACACCATCAGGATTGTTTGACCCAACTTCGTGCAGTGCAATTAAATGCGCCATTACTAAGCCCAATAAAACAAGCGGCAAGGCAATTACATGAAATGCAAAGAATCGGTTGAGCGTTGCATCAGAGACCGTATAGTCACCACGCAACCATAGTGAAATGTCTGGACCAATAAACGGAATTGAAGTGAACAAGTTAATAATCACTTGTGCGCCCCAATAGGACATTTGGCCCCAAGGCAATAGGTAACCAAAAAACGCTTCTCCCATTAGCACTAGAAATATACCAACCCCAAATAACCAAATCAGTTCACGCGGTGTTTTATAAGACCCGTACATTAATCCACGGAACATATGCAGGTAAACAACCACAAAGAACATTGAAGCGCCGGTGGAGTGCATATAACGGATTAAACGCCCCCAAGAGACATCACGCATGATGTACTCAACTGAAGCAAATGCTAACGATGCTTCTGGTTTGTAATTCATGGTTAGAAAGATACCAGTGAGGATTTGTATCACCAAAATTAACGTGGCTAATGCACCGAAAAAGTACCAAAAATTAAAGTTTTTAGGTGCGTAATACTCGGTGATATGCGCTTTGACCGTTGAACTGAGCGGGAATCGAGCGTCAATCCAACCTACTAGATTCTTAGAATCTTGTTGCGTGCTGTTTGCCATTATGCAACTCCCTTATCGTCTGCACCAATGAGCAAAACTGCATCGCTGATGTATTTATGCGGTGGAACAACCAGATTAATTGGCGCTGGAGAACCATTAAATACTCGGCCAGCCAAGTCAAATCGAGAGCCGTGACATGGGCAGAAAAAACCACCAACCCAATCCGCACCCATATCACCACCTGTTTGAAGCTTCGGCGATGGTGAACAACCCAAGTGCGTACAAATCCCAACAAGGACCATGATGTTTGGCTTAATCGAGCGAGCAGGATTTATACAATAGTCAGGTTGCTGGCTGGTTACAGCCAATTTCGGATCGGATAGCTTATCATCATGCTTTGCAAGTCCATCAAGCATCGCCTGGCTGCGATTAACAATCCATACAGGCTTGCCACGCCACTCAACAGTAATCATTGAACCAGATTCAATCTTGCTGATGTCTGCCTCTACAGGCGCACCAGCTGCCTTCGCACGCTCGCTAGGCAGCATGCTAGTAACGAAAGGCACAGCAACAGCCGCGGCTGCAACACCACCAGCAACCGAGGTTGCCGCAATCAGAAACTTACGCTTACTTTGGTCTACTTCTTGATTCGCCATTACATGTCCTTAATTTCTAAACTACATCGACATACTATTAAAATTTAACCATCTATTTTACAGGTTTCATCTCAAAACTTAAACCCTTGAAGCCTTTAATTTATGGCATACCCATCAAAATCATTGATTACTAATGCCGGTCGATCAAACTGGATTATCAATATCAATAAACTCATGACTTAAGCCAAAGTGATGGGAAAGATGCTCACCTAGTGCCCTAACCCCGTAACGCTCGGTCGCATGATGGCCAGCCGCAATGTATGCAACGCCTGACTCACGAGCAAGGTGAACCGTTTGCTCTGAAATCTCACCACTGATATATACATCGACACCAAGCGCAATAGCTTCATCAAAGTAACCTTGAGCTGCACCTGTGCACCAAGCGATACTTTGAACCGATCGATTTAGATCCCCAATCACCAATGGGGCTCTTTGTAATTGTGAATGAACAAATGTTGAAAAATCACTTAGCGTTTGAGGTACCACTAAACTTCCACTTGCAACTAGACTTTCATTCCCAAAATTGGTTTCAGCGCTTAATCCCAACACCCTTGCCAACTGGGCATTGTTACCGAGTTCTGGATGCGCATCCAAAGGTAGATGAAAAGCCAACAAGCTTATTTCATTATCCAATAGAAACTTAATACGTTTACGCTTTACACCCACCATACAAGGCGCTTCATTTTTCCAAAAGTAGCCATGATGCACCAATACAGCATCCGCACCGGCATCTCTCGCTGCCTCAAGAAAAGCCAAACTCGCACTAACGCCGCTTGCAATCTTATTCACCTCCAATCGCCCTTCAACCTGAAGCCCGTTAGGACAATAGTCTTTGAACTGGTCCACCTGCAAAATTTGTCGGGTATAATTTACGAGTTGTTTTAGTTCCATTTTAATCCGCAGTCATTGAGTTAGTTTTTAAACGGGTATATTGAATGAAGAAGCTTTGGCTCATTTTCGCACAAACCGTCACCGCAACCCTTGCTGTTGTGTTCGTGATACAAATTTTTTATCCAACAATACTGCCCTCAAGCTATGAGTCTGTTGAAAGTCACATTTCTAAAAATTTCGAGTCGGCGGCTAATACCGGCTCTTTCAGTGTCGCAGCTAAAAAAGCGATGCCCTCTGTGGTTAATATTTTCACCAGCAAAAAAAATGAGATTAATCCTCATCAACAATTTTTGGATGACCCAGTATTCAAACATTTCTTTGGTGATCAAATGGATGAAACTCCTCAACATGACACTAGTCTGGGCTCTGGCGTAATCGTCAATGAGAACGGCCTCATTCTGACCAACCATCATGTTATTGAAGCGGCAGATGAAATTGAAGTCGCATTAGAAGATGGTCGCTCGGTAAGAGCGCATGTTGTTGGCGTGGACCCAGAGACTGATTTAGCAGTGCTCAAAATTGACGTCAACCATCTTCCTGCCATTACTTTTGCTGACCCTAAAAAAAATAAAGTGGGAGATGTCGTCCTTGCTATTGGTAACCCATTTGGGGTTGGTCAAACTGTTACTCAGGGCATTATTAGCGCGCTTGGGCGCAACCATTTAGGCATCAGCACCTTTGAAAGCTTTATTCAAACTGATGCATCCATTAATCCAGGTAACTCTGGTGGCGCACTGATTGATACAGAAGGCAACTTAGTGGGGGTCAATAGTGCTATTTATTCTCGAAATGGGGGATCCATGGGAATTGGATTCGCAATTCCAGTAAGTATTGCGAAACAGGTCATGGAGCAAATCATTCGTCAAGGAAGCGTAACGCGCGGCTGGATTGGGATCGAGGCGCAAGACTTAACCTTGGCCCTTGCTGACTCTTTTAAGCTTAAAAGCACCAATGGCGCATTGATTGCAGGGGTGATTAAAGGGGGTCCTGCCGAGCAAGCCGGTATTAAGGCTGGGGATGTACTTCTTGAAATTAACGGCCTTAGGGTTGCGGATGGCACCAGCATGCTGGGGATTATTTCAGAATTAGAGCCTAATAAAGCAGCCACATTAAAGGTCGCTCGCAATCAGAAAGAAATGCTTATTACAGTGATGATCGGTCGAAGACCTAAGCTGATGATAAATTAATGGGACAGCCTCAACCATCCAATTGATTACCATCTCCTCTTGGCTGGATAAATTTGGCAACAAAAACACCAGCTTCATACAAAAGCCAGAGTGGAATCGCTAGCATAATTTGTGAAATAACATCGGGAGGAGTGAGGATGGCACCGACAATAAATGCGCCGACAATCACGTAAGATCGTGCCTCTTTTAGCATTTCAATCTTAACGAGATTAAACTTTACTAGCACCACCACAGCAATCGGCACTTCAAAAGCGAGGCCAAATGAAACAAACATGGTGGTTACAAAATCTAGGTAATTACCAATATCCGTCATGACCGCTACACCCTTTGGAGCTGATGCCGTAATGAATCCAAATAAAACCGGAAATACCGCAAAATAAGCAAAAGCCATCCCAGCTAAAAATAACAACGTACTGACCACAATTAAAGGGCCAATAAAGCGACGTTCGTGAGCATAAAGACCCGGCGCAACAAATGCCCAAGCTTGATAAAGGGTGTATGGCAATGAAACTACTATCGCAACAAGTGTCGCCACCTTCATCGGCACTAAAAATGGAGTAGTCACCGCCGTTGCAATCATATGGGTACCAACAGGCATGTGACTTAATAATGGTTGTGCCAACCACGTATAAAGCAGATTTGAAAATGGCAGAAAAGCAATCACGCAAACCACCAACCCCAACACGATCTTCAGTAAGCGATTACGTAGCTCAAGTAAATGAGAAATGAATGTCTCCGTCATACTCATTCGATTTTGGGGGGGATAATAGATTGGGGGGTGATTGCTGCTTTTTGGTCTTGTAATGGAAGCTCGCTTTGAGCTGGAGATGCATCTGAGGCAGTTGGCGCCAGAATACTATTCTCGAGTTCTCTAGATTGCGCCTGAATTTCTTGCTGCAATTTTTTGAGATCTTCAAATTGCATTTCACGCTCAACTTCAGATTTGACGTTGGCCACATAACGTTGCATGCGTCCAAGCAATGCGCCAGCTGTTCGCGCTACTTTAGGGAGCCTCTCCGGGCCGATGACAATCATGGCAACAACAGCAATGAGCACCAGCTCTGAAAACCCGACATCAAACATAAATCAGTGCTTCGATTTATCAATCACTTCAGCATCAATTGTTTCCACTTTGCGACCTTCTTCAGGCGTCGTATCGCCCTTCATCGCGTCTTTAAAGTTCTTGATAGCGCCACCCAAGTCCCCGCCCATATTACGAAGTCTTTTAGTGCCAAAAACAACAAGTGCAATCACCAAGATAACGATTAATTCTTTAAACATGAGATAACTCCTAATTAAGTCTTGGGTAAAGTTGTTCCACCACCAAATACATGAACATGAATATGAAACACTTCTTGTCCACCTTCACGGCCTGTATTAATCATGGTTCGAAAACCTTTTAAGCCTTGATCTGCAGCCAGTTTTGGCGCTAGCAAAAGCATTTTACCTAACAAAGCCTGATGAGATTGATCTGTAGAGGCAAGGCTATCAATATGTAGTTTAGGTACAATCAAAAAATGAACTGGCGCAATTGGATGAATGTCATGAAAAACGATCACGTCCTCATCTTCAAAAATCTTTTTTGAAGGAATTTCACCTCTCGTAATTTTGCAAAAAATACAATCTGCGCTCATGTTGATCTCTAATCTCGCTGGTTCTAATCTTTAGGACGTGAGGCTTTTTCAGCGATGCCAGACAAACCCTCACGACGTGCCAATTCATCTAAAATATCCTGCGCATTGAGCCCAGCTTGCGCCAACATCACCATGGTATGAAACCACAAATCAGCTGTCTCATAAATTAAGTCTTCTTTACTGCCATCTTTTGCAGCAATAATAGTTTCAGCAGCTTCTTCACCGACTTTTTTAAGGATGCTATTCATCCCTTTGCTATACAGTTTTGCCACATAAGATGTTTGCGGATCAGCGCCTTTTCGCGCTTCTAAAGCCTCTGTTAAGCGCTGAATAATGTCATTCATGTTTATAAATTTCCTCTGGATTTTTAATCACAGGTTTGTCTGTCGTCCATTCACCATTTTCTAGTTTTTGGAAAAAACAGTCATGTCTCCCAGTATGACAAGCAATGCCACCAACCTGTTCAACAGTCATCAAAATAACATCGGCATCACAATCCAAACGTAACGCATGCACTTTTTGCACATGACCAGACTCTTCGCCCTTGTGCCAAAGCTTGCCACGCGAACGTGACCAATACACGGCATGCCCTGTTTCCATCGTCAACTGTAAAGCTTCTCGGTTCATGAAAGCAAACATCAATACTTGATTGGTACCCAGCTCTTGGGCGATGACTGGCACCAGTCCGTCAGTCCAACTTATTTTATCCAACCAGCTCACAGCCGTACCTCTATACCGTGGGCACGCATGTATTCCTTAGCTTCACGCACAGTGTATTCTCCATAGTGAAAAATACTCGCCGCAAGCACAGCATCGGCGCCGCCTAATTTCACACCATCCACTAAATGCTGCAAATTACCAACCCCACCAGAAGCAATAATAGGCACATCGACTGCGTCGCTAATGGCTTTATTCAAACCAAGATTAAATCCTATTTTGGTGCCGTCTCTATCCATACTCGTTACGAGCAATTCACCTGCTCCGAGACTCACCATTTTTCGCGCCCACTCAACGGCATCCAGGCCTGTTTCTTTACGTCCGCCATGGGTAAAAACTTCCCATCTCGGCTGCCCTAAAGCATCGACGCCAACCTGTTTAGCATCAATAGCCACCACGATACATTGTGACCCATAACGATCGGCAGCATCTGCAACCAACTGCGGATTTACAACAGCGGAGGTATTAATGCTCACTTTATCAGCACCCGCATTCAGCAAGCGACGGACATCTTCAACCTCACGAACACCGCCACCTACCGTTAATGGGATAAATACTTGTGAAGCCACTTCTTCAATAATGTGCAGAATCAATCCGCGATTATCTGAGCTGGCAGTGATATCAAGGAAAGTTAACTCGTCTGCGCCCTGCTCATCATAACGGCGCGCGATTTCTACTGGATCACCTGCATCACGCAGTTCAAGAAAATTGACACCCTTCACGACGCGACCATCAGTCACGTCAAGACATGGAATGATGCGTTTTGCTAGCATTAACCGTTCAACTCATTGGCAAGTGCTTGTGCCGCTTCAAAATTCAACGTGCCTTCATAGATTGCACGGCCTGTAATCGCACCCATAATACCTTCACTTTCAACCGCACAAAGCTTACGCACATCATCTAAATCGGTAATGCCACCGCTCGCAATCACTGGAATATTGAGCGCTTGTGCCAAGGCAACTGTTGCCTCGATGTTGACACCACTTAGCATCCCGTCACGACCGATATCGGTATAAACAATCGCTTCAACACCGTAGTCTTCAAACTTCTTAGCTAGATCAATCACGTCATGACCAGTTAATTTAGACCAGCCATCTACAGCCACTTTGCCATCTTTTGCATCTAAACCCACCATGATTTGACCGGGGAATGCGTAGCATGCCTCATGTAAGAAACCTGGATTTTTAACAGCGGCCGTGCCAATAATCACATAATCAATCCCATTATCGAGATAACGCTCGATGGTTTCCAAATCACGAATACCACCGCCCAATTGAATTGGAATTTCACCACGACAAGCTTCAACAATGGCTTTAATGGCACCTTCATTTACTGGCTTACCAGCAAACGCGCCATTCAAATCAACAAGATGCAGGCGCTTACCGCCTTGATCTACCCAATGACGGGCCATTGCACCAGGATCTTCAGAAAACACCGTCGCGTCTTCCATCAAACCTTGTTTCAAACGAACACAGTGACCGTCTTTTAAATCGATAGCAGGAATAATTAACATAATATAAAGGCTGTTTTTACAAATAAAAGTGAATAAAGGGATTAAGACTTGCCGTTCCACTGAACAAAGTTGGATAACAACTGTAATCCAGCGTGCTGACTTTTCTCTGGGTGAAATTGCACTGCAAAAATATTGTTGTGAGCGATAGCGCCTGTGAATGCTTTAGGATACTCAGTCACGCCCGCCACTAAACTTTCATCATCTGGCTGGACATAATAACTATGCACGTAATAAAAACGCTCACCATCCGGAATATCTTTCCACATCGGGTGATCTTGCTTTTGATAAACCTGATTCCATCCCATGTGCGGAACTTTGAGTTTACTGCCTTCTGCATCATACATAGCATCGCTAGCAAAGCGTTTTACCTTACCAGCTAAAATCCCTAAGCCATTTGCATCGCCTTCTTCAGAGTGCTGAAACAAAAGCTGTAAGCCTATACAAATACCGAGGAATGGTTTGCTAGCTGCTGATTGCACAATCGCATCACGCAAACCTCTAGACTCAAGTTCGCGCATACAATCAGGCATGGCACCTTGCCCAGGAAACACAACGCGCTCTGCATCCAAAATTTCCTTAGCGCTACTTGTCACCGCAACGTTTTTATTGGGTGCAACATGCTCCAAAGCTTTTGAAACTGAGCGTAAATTGCCCATGCCATAATCTACTACTGCGATATCAATCATCATACTTTTCTGAAAATTTCGTCATCCACTATTTAAGTTTGGATGACCAAAGTGTTGAGTAATTAACACTCAGACTTATAAACTTCCCTTGGTAGAAGGCATGATGCCTGCCATACGAGGATCTAGTTCGGCAGCCATACGAAGCGCACGGCCAAATGCCTTAAAGATTGTTTCTGATTGATGATGTGCATTATCACCACGCAAGTTGTCAATATGCAAAGTCACTAAAGCATGGTTAACAAAACCTTGGAAAAATTCGTGGATAAGATCCACATCAAAATCACCGATGCGTGCCCGTTTAAATTCAACACCAAATTCCAAACCAGGACGACCTGACAAATCAAGAACAACCCGGGACAGCGCTTCGTCAAGAGGCACATATGAATGGCCGTAGCGTCGCACACCTTTTTTATCGCCAATTGCTTTTGCAAAGGCTTGGCCAAGGGTAATGCCAACATCTTCTACAGTGTGATGCGCATCAATATGCAAATCACCTTTCGCTTCAACTTTGATATCCATCATGCCGTGTCTGGCAATCTGGTCAATCATGTGATCAAGAAAACCTAGCCCACTCGCCAATTGAGAGGCCCCAGTGCCATCAAGATTAATTGAAACAACAATTTGGGTTTCTAGAGTATTACGGCTTACTTCAGCTTTACGCATGAGAGTATGTTTTCTTTCTTAATTTAAAAAAAAACCGCCGCAAAACATCATTATTTGTTTTGCAGCGGTCTAGTATGGTCGTTTAATACCTTTTTTATTTAGCCAACTTAATATTAGCTAAATAAACCTTTCAACCAACCGAACAAACCACCTGATTTGCCACCGTGTGCAATTGCTGTGATTTCTGCAGCAGAAGCAGCAGGATCAGCAGCACCGTAAATTGCAGCACCAGCAACAATGATTGTTGCGCCAGCATCACGTACTTGAGCAGCTGTAGAAGCTTTAACGCCACCAGCAACAGAGATCTCAACGCCTAATTTCAAACCAGCCACTAATGCCAAATCTGCAAATGGTGTTTGACCTGCAGCTTGTTGATCTAAACCAGTATGCACACCAATAATATGCGCACCAAGTTTAGCAACTTGTTCTGTTAATGCCTTTTTGTCAGCAACGTTGATCAAGTCAACTTGTGCTTTTTTGCCGTACTTGTTAGCTACATCGATTACACCTTTTACAGTGCCAATATCTGAAGTGCCCAAAACTGTACAGATGTCTGCACCAGCTTTGTAAAACGGCTCAGCTTCGTAAAAACCAGCATCCGCTGTTTTTAAGTCAACTAAGATTTTGTTGTTTGGGAATTTAGCACGAAGTGTTTCAAGCAATTTGATACCGTTATGCTTAATGCATGGTGTGCCAATTTCAAGAATATCAACATGTGGAGCAACTTTTGTAGCCAATGCTACTGTTGCGTCAAAATCCAATGAGTCTAAAGCCATTTGTGTTAATGCCATGTTACTTCCTCCGCTTAATTACACGTTTACGATTTAACTACCGCGTAATGATACATTTTTTTATGAACTTAATGGTAAATAGATACTGATTTACCAAAAATGACTTTATATAACGATTTCTCTATTTGGTCAAAACTGTTTACGATTTAATCATGCTTTCTAAGGCAGATGTCAGCGCTTGACACTCAAGATCTGTACCAATAGTGATGCGCAAAAACTGATTAATTCGTGCTGGCTTTTTGAAATGACGAACAATGATTTTTTGTTCCCTTAACAATCCAGATAAATGGGCTGCATCATGATTTGGGTGTCGCGCAAAAATGAAATTGGCCCCTGAAGGCAGGACTTCAAAACCTAGGCGCTGCATCGCTTCTACAACTACCCTGCGAGTTTCAATCACGCGCTGACAACAATTTTCAAAATAGGCCTGGTCTTCCATTGCCGCAATTGCCCCAGCTTGGGCAAAACGATCAAGCGGATAGGAGTTAAAACTGTCTTTAACTCGGTGAAGCGCATCAATGAGGTCTGGATGGCCGACGGCATAACCAACCCGCAACCCAGCAAGCGAACGACCCTTTGATAGGGTGTGAGTTACTAATAATTGTGGGTATTGGTTCACCAGCCTAACTGCTGATTCACCACCAAAATCCACATAAGCTTCATCGATCACCACGACAGAATCTGTGTTGTGTTTCAACAACCGCTCAATGTCTGCAAGGGCAACTAAACGCCCAGTAGGCGCATTAGGGTTTGGGAAAATAATTCCACCATTTGCCTTAGAGTAATCGTCGACTTTGATTTCGAATGTGTCGTTTAGCGGCACTGTTTCAAATTCAATTTCGTACAGTCCGCAGTAAACAGGATAAAAACTGTAAGTAATATCCGGAAATAAAACAGGCTTATCATGCTTAAGCAATGCGTTAAAAACATGTGCCAACACTTCATCAGAGCCATTTCCAACAAACACTTGATTGCTATTTAATCCATGATATTTAGCAACCGCTTGTTTAAGCGCATCAGAATTTGGATCTGGATAAAGACGCAAGGTATCAGCAGCTTCTTTCTGCAAAGCAGCAATCACCTTTGGACTTGGCCCATAAGGGTTCTCATTAGTATTTAACTTAATGAGATTGTTGATTTTAGGCTGTTCGCCTGGCACGTAGGGTGTCAGCGAGTGAACAAGCTTGCTCCAGTATTGGCTCATTTTTTTAGTCTATATTCCGCAGATTGGGCGTGCGCTTGCAGCCCTTCGCCATAAGCCAAAGTCGCGGCAACTTTACCCAATGTTTGTGCGCCCGCTGACGAAACAAAGATTAGGCTTGAGCGTTTTTGGAAGTCATAAACACCTAATGGCGATGAAAAACGTGCAGTCCGTGAAGTTGGCAGCACATGATTCGGGCCTGCGCAATAATCGCCAAGTGCCTCGCAAGTATCACGACCCATAAAAATAGCACCCGCATGTTTGATTTTTTTGCTGAATGCGAGCGGGTCTTCAAGCGACAGCTCTAAATGCTCAGGCGCAATGTAGTTACTGATTTCAGCGGCCTCATCCAAATCGCGCACTTGAATTAAAGCGCCACGATCTGTCAATGAAGTAGAGATGATGTCTTGACGTGGCATGGTTTTCACTAGCGTTTGAATGCTGGCATACACTTGATCCAAGAAAGCAGCATCTGGACTGAGCAAGATAGCTTGTGCCAACTCATCATGCTCCGCCTGGCTGAACAAATCCATCGCTACCCAATCAGGATTGGTTTTGCCATCACAAATCACTAAAATCTCGGAAGGTCCAGCGACCATATCAATACCAACAAAACCAAATACACGGCGCTTTGCAGCAGCCACATAAGCATTGCCTGGGCCTACGATTTTATCGACTTGTGGCACCGTTTCAGTTCCGTAAGCCATCGCGCCAACGCCTTGCGCACCGCCAATACAGAACACACGGTCAACACCAGCAATCGCTGCAGCAGCTAAGACCAATTGGTTTTTCTCGCCATGAGGCGTTGGCACTACCATAATCAACTCTTCAACACCCGCCACTTTAGCTGGAATCGCATTCATCAAGACGGAAGATGGATAAGCAGCTTTGCCTCCCGGCACGTAAAGGCCTACACGGTCTAAAGCAGTGACTTGCTGACCTAAAATTGTGCCATCCGCTTCAGTGTATTGCCACGAAGCCATCAATTGCTTTTCATGGTAAGAACGAACACGATCAGCCGCAGCTTTTAAAGCATCACGCTGTTCGGCTGGTAAGCCATTTAATGCAGCTAAAAGCTCAGCTTGAGGAATTTCCAATTGCGTCAAAGAAGTCGCATTGGTTTTATCAAAGCGGTTGGTGTACTCCAAGACCGCAGCATCGCCACGCTTTTTCACGTCTTTGAGAATATTCGCAACCACCTCATCAACACTGTCGTCTTGTGCAGTTTCAAATGCGAGCAATGCTTTTAATTTGCTATCAAAATCAGCATCTGTACTGGAAAAACGTCTAAGTTTAATTTCTGCACTCATAGTCAATTGAACCTGTTTCTAATATCTATTTTAAATAATTACTTACCGATAGCGCCGATAAAAGCATCCATCATAGGCTGTAATTTAGCGCGATTGAGCTTGAAGGAAGCTTGATTAACCACCAAGCGTGAACTGACCTCCCCCACCTCTTCAACCGCTTTGAGATTGTTCGCACGCAGGGTGCTCCCTGTGCTGACCAAATCCACAATCACATCAGCCAAGCCCACTAAAGGGCCAAGCTCCATTGAACCGTAAAGCTTAATTAAATCTACGTGCATGCCTTTAGCAGCAAAATGTTCACGCGCCGTTTTAACATATTTAGTGACGACTTTAAGACGCGCACCGCTTCGAATAGAAGCAAAATAATCAAAATCTTCACGCACCGCGACCATCATTTTGCATTTTGCGATTTGCAAGTCAATCGGCTGATAAAGACCTTCTCCGCCATGCTCATCTAGGACGTCTTTACCTGCAATGCCCAAATCGGCAGCGCCATATTGCACATAGGTTGGCACATCGGAAGCACGCACAATAATCAAACGCACATCATCGCGATTCGTTGGCAAAATCAACTTACGTGAGGCTTCAGGATCTTCAAGCGCATGGATACCTGCCGCCGCCAATAATGGTGTGGTTTCTTGGAAGATTCTGCCTTTTGAAAGTGCAATGGTAATCATGTTGTCATTAGTTTTCGTTATTTAAGAAACGCGCTTCACATTTGCACCAAGCGCATTAAATTTCTCTTCAAGATTTTCGTATCCACGATCTAAATGATAAATACGTTCAATCACGGTTTGCCCCTGGGCAACTAGGCCAGCCAACACCAAACTTGCTGAGGCACGTAAATCTGTCGCCATGACGGTCGCACCTTCTAACTGGGCAACGCCTTTTACTAAAGCCGTATTGCCATCAATATCAATATTTGCACCTAAGCGCTGCATTTCTTGAACATGCATAAAGCGGTTTTCAAAAATCGTTTCTGTGACTTTTGAAACGCCTTCAGCCACCGTGTTAAGCGCCATAAACTGGGCTTGCATATCCGTTGGAAAAGCAGGATGCGGTGCGGTACGAATATTCACAGCTTTAAGCTTGCCATCACTTTTAACGGTAATGGTATTCTGGTCACAAATCACTTCAGCACCAGCTTCACGCAGCTTCTCAATCACCGCATCCAGTAAGTTTTCTTTGACATTAAGAAGCTTCACTTCTCCGCCTGTCATTGCTGCTGCGACCATGTAAGTGCCCGCTTCGATACGATCACACACTACCTGATGAGTCGCACCATGCAATTTTTCAACACCTTCAATCGTAATCACATCGGTACCAGCACCTTTAATTTTAGCGCCCATTTTAATCAAGCACTCTGCCATATCAACAACTTCAGGCTCTTTAGCCGCATTTTCTAAAACCGTGGTGCCGTTAGCGAGTGCAGCAGCCATCATCAAATTTTCAGTCCCAGTGACTGTGACCAAATCCATGTAATAACGTGCACCTTGCAGGCGTTTATTTGGCAAATGCTCTGTTGTTGCTTCGATGTAACCATGCTCGATATGGATTTTAGCGCCCATGGCTTGTAAGCCTTTGATATGCAAATCCACCGGACGAGAGCCAATTGCACAGCCACCTGGCAATGAAACACGCGCCTTACCAAAGCGAGCCAACAATGGGCCTAACACCAAGATAGAAGCTCGCATGGTTTTCACCATTTCATAGGGGGCTTCAAGGCTTTGAATATGACGCGCGTCCAAATCTACTTTGTCCGCTTGGCGGTTCACCTTAACGCCCATATGCTCAAGCAAATGAATTGTGGTGCCTACATCTTTGAGCTTAGGAACGCTAGACAACTTCAACGTATCTTCCGCTAATAATGCCGCACACAAGATTGGCAATGCTGCATTTTTAGCGCCTGAAACGGTGACTTCACCATTAAGACGAGCACCACCCTGAATAAGGAGTTTGTCCAATTAAGCAGCCACTTCCGCTAATAGTTTTTGTAATTCACCTTGTTCATACATACTGCGCATAATGTCTGAACCACCAACGAACTCACCATTGATATAAAGTTGAGGAATCGTTGGCCAGTTTGCGTAAACCTTAATCCCATCACGAATTGCTGGATCAGCTAACACGTCCACCGCCACTAAATTCTGCACACCACATGCTTGTAAAATTTGAATCGCTAAACCAGAAAAACCACATTGTGGAAATTTAGGACTGCCCTTCATGTAAAGCACAACAGGGTTGCTAGTTACTTGACTCTTAATTGCTGCTTGAACATCCATACTTAACTCCTAATAAAAATTCTTTTTTAAGCCCGCTTACCATTAGCCTGCCAGGCATCGGGTGTAAAAGTGCGCATTGAAAGCGCATGTATTTCTGAGCGCATTCTATCGCCCAGCGCTTGATAAACTAATTGATGCTGTTGCACCATATTCTTACCTACAAAAGCCGCACTCACAATAATGGCTTCAAAATGCTGCCCATCATCCCCAAGCACTGCGACATGCTCGCATATAAGGCCATTCGTAATATAGGTTTTTAACTCATCCGCACTTAACATCTTAACCCCGTAATTTATATCCAGCTTTTAACATGCCAATTGTCACCAATGATAGGACAACAAAGCTCCCCACAACAACACTCAAACTAAACCAAGCTGAGATGTCGCCTTGCCCAAAGAAGCCATATCTAAAACCATCAATCATGTAAAAAAATGGGTTTAAATGCGAAACTTGTTGCCAAAATGGCGGCAGCGAATGAATCGAATAAAACACGCCTGACAAGAATGACAGTGGCATGATGACAAAGTTTTGGAAAGCGGCCATTTGATCGAATTTTTCAGCCCATAAGCCTGCAATAATCCCAAATGCCCCTAACATACCGCTACCAAATAACGCGAACGCCAAAATAAACCATGGGTGCACCAATGGCAAATCAATAAAGCAAATTGCCACTAAATAAATACTCAAACCAACGACCAATCCTCTAATAATGGACGCCGCTAAAAACGCCAAAAAGAATTCCAAATAACTTAATGGTGTCAGTAGCACAAAAATAATGCTCCCCATTACTTTTGATTGAATAAGGCTTGATGAGCTATTTGCAAAGGCATTCTGCAAAACAGACATCATCATTAAGCCAGGAATCAAGAATGCGGTATAAGCCACGCCGGGGTATACCTCAACACGCTCACCCAGCACATGCGAAAAAATTAACAAATACAAGAGCGCCGTCATGACGGGTGCTGCTACCGTTTGGAAACTGACGCGCCAAAAACGAAGCATCTCTTTTTTGAATAATGTCCAAGGACCACGAAAACGCTGGCTAATTAAACTCATGCCCGCCCCATTAAATCAACAAACACGTCTTCCAAATCTGGCTCAATCAACTGCATATCTTCCACCGCCACATTGGCACTTCTTAATTCAGCCAAAACATATTCCACTTGATTAATCGCATTGAGTGATAGCGTGTAGTCTTGCGTTTCTTGATGACGCACCATGCCAATTAAAGAGGGTGGCAATTCACTCGCCAATTTGAGGCGTAATTTTTTACCTGGCATGCTCGCCAATAAGTTTTTTGTGCTATCGAGGGCAATCACTTCGCCCTGTTTTAGCAGAGCAACACGCGAACATAAGGCTTCAGCTTCTTCCAAATAATGCGTGGTGAGAATAATGGTATGACCTTCGCGATTCAATCGCTTAATAAATTCCCATAACATATAGCGCAACTCAACGTCTACGCCAGCAGTTGGCTCATCCAGCACAATCACAGGCGGCTTATGCACCAAAGCTTGCGCAATAAGTGCACGACGTTTCATGCCGCCAGATAAGCGGCGCATGTTTGTATTCACTTTATCCGTGAGCCCCAAAGACTCAATCACTTCGTCTATCCATGGGTCGTTTTCAGGGCCTTTACCGAAATAACCGGCTTGAAAACGCAACATTTCACGCACATTAAAAAATGGGTCAAACACCAACTCTTGAGGCACAACTCCCAACGCGTGGCGTGCTTGGCGATATTGCGCCATCACGTCATTCCCCATCACTGAAAGATTGCCACTGGAAGGACGCAACAAACCAGCCAGCAAGTTAATCAGCGTTGATTTACCTGCCCCATTAGGGCCTAGTAAAGCAAAAAACTCCCCCTGCTCAATGGTCAAGTCAACACCTCTTAGTGCATGCAATGCACCAAACTGCTTGTGTACTTGCTCGATTTTAATAGCGGGCGTCATGGATTCCTAGGGCCGATAAATTGCCCATTTTTTAATTTAATTACTAATTTGAGGGGATTAAATCAGTGACGCCATAAAGCGCTAGCAAACTTAATAGATTTTTAGGGAAATTTGAAAATCGCAAGTCGCACTTTTTATCCTGTGCCTGGCGAAGCCATTCAAACATCAAGCTTATGCTTGCTGTATCAACGTGACTGACCTTTGAAAAATCAATCAATAGAGACCCCGACATCGGCATCGTATTACCTTCAACCAATAGCGCCTGTGTTTGAGCGATAGTGATATCGCCATCGATATCCCAGCGGCTATCTGATTTATTGATTTGGGCCAATTAATTTCTCAGTGTATTTTATCAAAATGAATTATTTTTTTGCGGCGGCATTACTTTTGTTTTTGTCGACAAGCTTTTGAATCAGGCCATCCATACCACCCTGACGTATTTCACTGCTGAACTGGCCGCGATAGTTCGTCACTAAGCTCACACCTTCAATGGTAATGTCATAAACTTTCCATGCATCACCAACTTGTTCAACACTGTAGTCCACGCCAAGTGGTTGACCGCCAGGTTGTAAAATAAGTGTTTTAATCACAACTTGCTTATCATCAGCGGCTTCGCGAAGCGGTTTGTATTCAATCGTTTGATTTCGATATTTTGACAATGCCGAGGCATAGGTTCTAATTAATAAACTACGAAATTCACGCTCAAATGCTTCTTGTTGCTCTTTAGTTGCTTTACTGAAATTTTTACCCAATACCAGCTTACAAACATGGTCAAAATTAAAGTTAGGTACAATTTTCTCTTCAGCCAATGCAAAAACCTTCGCTTGGTCACCGTTCTGGATGTCTTTATCTTTTTTGACGATGCTTAATACTTCATCTGCCACTGACTTTACAAAAACATCGGCTGGAACAATGGCTTGGGCTATAGCTGAATAAGCAATCATTATCAAACCAACGTAAATAGTCATTACATATTTCATATTATTCTGCCGCCTTTGTTGTTTCAGAAGATTTGTTATCTGAAGCCTTGTTATATAAGAACTGACTAATCATTTTTTCTAAAACCACTGCATCTTGCGTATATGAGATTTTGTCGCCATCTTTAAGGACCACTTCATCGCCACCAGCTTCTAAACCAACATACTGCTCACCAAGCAAACCGGCAGTGTATATGTTCGCAAACGTATCCACAGGGAATGGATAACGTTTATCTAACTTAATGGTCACTTTGGCTTCATAGTCTTTGCTATCAAACACAATGCCATCTACGCGGCCGATAACAACACCAGCGCTTTTCACCGGCGCATGTGGTTTCAAACCACCAATATTTTCAAATGCTGCAGTCACCGTATAAGTTTCACCAACATTACTTGATGTCAGATTACCGACTTTGAGCGCTAGACCAAATATGGCAGCTAAGCCTAAGGCGACAAACACTCCCACCCATAAATCTATTGTTGTGCGTTCCATGCCATCTCCAATTTACTACTGTTTCCATTCAAAAAATTAAACACTGATCATAAATGAGGTCAAAATAAAGTCTATCGCCAATACAGCTAAAGAGGAATTCACAACTGTTCTGGTGGTTGCACGACTCACGCCCTCAGCTGTTGGTGGGGCATCGTAGCCTTCGAATAAGGCAATCATGGTACATACGACACCGAACACTAGACTTTTAATCACCCCATTCATAATGTCATCTCTAAAGTCTACGTTCGCCTGCATTTGTGACCAAAAAGCACCATCATCAACACCAATAATGGGCACTGCGACAAAATAACCACCTAATACACCAACCATCGAAAACAATGCAGCCAAAATTGGCATTGAAATCACACCAGCCCAGAATCTTGGCGCAATCACACGTGCTACAGGGCTTACGGCCATCATCTCCATGGCAGACAACTGTTCGGTTGCTTTCATTAGACCAATTTCTGCGGTAATCGCTGTCCCAGCTCGACCCGCAAACAACAGTGCTGTTACTACCGGACCTAATTCACGCACCAAAGATAAAGCGACCAAGACACCAATCGCTTCAGATGAACCGTACTTCTGCAGTGTATTGTAGCCCTGCAAACCAAGCACCATGCCTACAAAAAAAGCGGAAACCAAAATAATGAGTAATGAAAGAACGCCTGTGGCGAAAATCTCACGCACAATTAAACCTGGGCGCTTAAAGCTCTCAATAAGATAAACCCAAATATAAAAGAACAGGCGAGTAGCAGCACCAATGCGCCAAATACCCGCTGTTACACGATGACCAAGTCCAACCAGCACCCGTGATAGCCCCTTAAGCATCATGGCCTCTTAACATTTCTTTTCTGTAGTCTGGGGCAGGATAATGAAAAGGAACTGGGCCATCCGCTTCGCCGTGCACAAATTGATGTACAAATGGCATTGACGAACTGCGCAGTTCATCTGGGGTGCCTTCAGCCACTACCACACCGCCAGACACAAAATAGATGTAGTCCACAAAAGTGAAGGTTTCATGCACATCGTGCGTCACCACAATTGAAGTCGCGCCAAGCGCATCATTCAAACTACGAATCAAATTACACACCACACCCATAGAAATAGGATCAAGACCAGCAAACGGCTCGTCATACATGATAATTTGGGGATCTAGCGCAACAGCGCGCGCCAATGCAACGCGGCGGGCCATTCCACCAGAAAGCTCTGTTGGCATTAAATTATGTGCGCCTCGAAGGCCTACCGCATTTAATTTAAGCATCACAAAGTCACGCACCATAGACTCTGGCAAGTTGGTATGTTCGCGAATCGGGAACGCGACATTTTCGAAGACGGACAAATCAGTAAAAAGCGCACCAAATTGAAATAACATGCCCATTTTGCGGCGCAATTGATACAAACCATCACGGCTTTGCTCGTGCACGACATCGCCGTCAACACGTACTTCGCCCAAGTTAGGCTTGAGCTGACCACCAATCAAACGAAGTAAGGTGGTTTTGCCGCTTCCGCTACCGCCCATAATGGCCACCACCTTGCCACGTGGAAACACCATATTGATGCCCTTGTGCAGCAATCGGCCTTTGTAGCCAAACGATAAGTTATCAATTTCGACGATGTTGTCGGACATAATATTGCGCATTAAAAGTATTTCGTTATTTTAATGCATATTGAGTGTGATTGATAATAGAAATGAAAAAGCCCGCCGAAGCGGGCTTTTGTTTACTTCTAATATTCTAGAATGATTGGCAAACGGTATAAGCGCCAGTTGTAGTAGTTGTAATAACTGCAGGGGCTATTGCAGTTGCTGGCGCAGCTGAAGTTGCAACTGCGCGAATTGATCCCGTTGAGGTATTACCATCATCAATAGTCGTGTCAATTTGCAAAGCATATTTGGCATCTATACCAGACGAACACATAAAATATGTGCCTGGCATTCCAGTGATAGGAGTAGTTGCAGAAACACCGATACGCCCTCCGTTAGAATTTGATGGGACAAAACTAGACATATCAGTGCCAGTTGGAATAACAGTTGGGCCTGGTGCTAAACCAGCCAATCGAACATGCTGCCAAAATAAAATGGACTCATCTGCTGCAGTATTGGAATCCCATACACCATTAATCACGCCATCTCCACTGGTGGAGCCTGTCGAATTTGTTGCAGAGGCGCCCAAATGTGTTACTGCGGACTTATCATCGCCAGGCATTGCCTTGAACTTATCTTGATAGCCGTAAATATATACAGGCACATTTCTAAAATCAGCAGCCAAATTTTTTACTTTGGCGCTATTAATGAGCTCCTGCCCCTTCAGCACCCCGCCCAGCAACAAGCCAATAATCACCAGCACAATAGCTAATTCAATCAGTGTAAATCCAGCATTTTTTTTCATTTTATTCATTCCCGCCTTTCAAGACATTGGTATGGTGTTGATCAGAACCACGATTTAATTGCTTAGAAGCCATCTGTGCACGGCCTAAGATTCAATATTTTCAAATAATAGTTTACTGAATAAACCAATGCAACATAATGATAAATAAACATTTTAATTGTTAAATATTTAACAATATACGACAGGTTAAAAGGTGTGAATTTAAGCCATAAAAATGCGGTTTAATAAAATAGAGAGGGGTAAACAAAAAATCCTGCATCATCAGTAAATACTGACGAGTGCAGGACCTATAGGGAGTTATAAAGCTTTATAAAACTATAGCGTACCGTAAGAGTGCAGCCCTGAGAGAAACATATTCACCCCCAAGAATGCGAAGGTTGTAACTAGCAAACCAATAAGCGCCCACCAAGCCAGCATCGGGCCACGCAGACCCTTCACTAAACGTAAGTGCAGCCATGCCGCATAGTTAAGCCAAACAATAAGCGCCCATGTTTCTTTTGCATCCCAAGACCAATAACCACCCCAGGCCTCTGCCGCCCAAACTGCACCCAAAATAGTAGCGATGGTAAAGAATGCAAAGCCTACTGAAATCGCTTTGTACATCAAGTCATCCAGCACATCCGTTCCTGGTAAACGAGACGACATCACACCTTTTTCAGCAAGCAAATATGCAATGGCGACCATTGCAGCTAAGGAGAAGGCGCCGTATCCAACAAAATTCGCTGGCACATGGATTTTCATCCAATAAGATTGGAGCGCAGGCACCAAAGGTTGAATACCATTAGCGTGACGACTAAATGTGTACCAAAGGATAAAGCCAACAGCTGCACTCACCACCAACATGACAAAACCACCCAACTGTTTAGTGGCGTAGCGTTGCTCGTAATATAAATACATCAACGAGGTGATGAGACAAAACAGAATGAACACTTCATACAAGTTACTGAGTGGGATATGGCCAACATCGGGTGCAATTAAATATGACTCATACCAGCGCACCATTAAGCCTACAAAACCCATCAATACTGCCGCCCATGTGAGACTAGTTGCCACCTTGCCAGTAAATGTAGAGCGTGCAAATAGCGCAAACCAATAAGTGAGCATGGCCAATACAAACAACACATTCATCCACATGACAGCAGTCTGACTGCCTATCATGAACTTTAAGAAGAACACTTGATTTGCCCGCTCAAGATCTCCTTGGTAAAGATTGATAGAAAACAAACTAAGGGCAGCAATGCCTACGAGCAGAAGACGAATCGGCTTCCAACACCAACCTAGCACACTAAAAACAACCCCCGCCCCAAACAAGAACGTTGTTTCGTAAATGTCCATGTAGGCATTGTATTTTGTATAGGCAAAGATCGTTGCCGCCATCAGCACCATGGCATAAAGCCAATCCTTCCAGCCTAGCTGGCTAAAAAATGGTACAGGGTCATTATTTATATTGGTAGGGCTTGTATTTTGCTTCGTCGCCATGGCGTTATCCTAAAATGACTTTTGATATTTAACGTTGTAAGAGTGCTGACAGTTGACCTTGGTAGCGATTAAATTCAATCTCAAAATCGCGATTTTTCCGGTTTGCTGACATCGCAAATAACACGCTCTTTTCAGGCTTGATTAGCAACCAAATCCGTCTCTCGCGAATATAAATCATCGCAAAGATTCCCAACACGAGTAAGACAGAACCCAAATACACTAAGTTCTTACCTGGCGAACGGGTTAACTGCAAACCGCTTGCTTCGCGCTGTTCAAATTTAGTCATCTGCAAGTAAATTGGCTCACCATAAAAGAACAAATCACTGATCGCATTAAGTGAGTCTTGTAAGAATGTCTGCGTACTTTCATCCACTTTTGCATTTTTAATCCCAGCACGCTCCTGACCAACTTGATAAGCTTCAAAAGCAGCGCCCGTGATGATCTTTATATAAGTTTGAGCTGCAGCCTCACGTTGCGCCTGAGGGACAGAGGCATCGATTAGTTTAGCAATTTCGGCAAACCCACCATCCGCAAAAGCACCAAGTAACTGAACAACACTTGCTTCAAATTTTTGTTTAACCACCAAGTCATCAGTTGGCTTGAGCGCTTTTAGTGCGAATCGACGTGCTACTTCTTGATGAAGTCCTTTATTAAAAAGGACTGCACGCGTGCGCATAAAGCCCTGAATCTCAAAATTACTGTCGGCTGGAACGCGAAGGTATTTAAACTCTTCTTGAGGCGTTGAACGCATTCCTGAAACAAAATAGTATTTACCATCTAGTTGCAATGGCTGCATATAGTTCACATACTCTTTCGCTTGGCCAGCACTATCACGCACCTTAAAAGTCACATTTGGACCAACATTGTGTGGCTTCCCTTTTCCATCAGGGCTTAAGTTTAAGATATTGAATTTGCGAAAATCAATAAACTCGAGTTGTAATGCACCATCGCCTTCACCAAACATCGTCTTTCCGAAAATATTTCCTGCCAAAGGAATAGATTTTGATGCAGAACTTAGAATCCCCCAGACATCAAAATTTAAGTGTGTGCCGCCATCTTGAAAGTCAGACTGGTAAATTGCGATCCCTTTATAAATCAAAGGATGATTCACGCTAATCGTCTGCTTAAGCGGCTCTTTTAAGTCGGGATCAATAATCACCAAATCACTTTCAAACGACTTTGGCTGCCCTGTGGGGTAATGCTCAATTCTAAAGTCTGTGAGTGCAATACTAAATGGCAACTCTTGCACCATATAACCATCTCGCACACGCTGAAATGCTACATCAGCACTTGCCCCTTCAGGGAGTGTCATGTTCGCTCTAAAAGATAAATTACTAACAGACAGTCGACTTTTCTTCGGGACTTCACTTGCTGGGATGTCTCTAGATTCGACTGTTTTGTTGCCAAACAGCTCTTCAATTTTGAGAGGCACATTGCCATCCATCAAGCCACCAACACAAATAATGACAATTGCGGCATGGGTGAATATGTAGCCAAGACGTTGGTAACTGCCCGCCTTAGCGGCGATTAGCTCACTGCCATCCTTATGCTTAACGGTTCTAAATCGGAAACCACGTGCCTTTAAAAAGTGACTTAAGTCTTGCTTGGTTTGATCAAAATTTTGAGTGCTTGTATATTCATGCTGGTGACTAAAAGCCCTGAGAGATTTCTCCGTAACATGCTCACGATAAGCACGCAGTTCTTTGAGCATCAAGGGGGTATTGCGATAAATACAAAGACTGGTAGATGCCACCAAAAAAACCAAAATAACTAAAAACCAAGCACTGTGGTAAACATCATAGAGCCCCATCATTTCAAACATATCAAACCAAAATTGTCCGAATTGAATGACATAATTGGCATAGGGCTCATTTTGTTTGAGCACTGTTCCAATGATCGAAGCAATTCCCAAGACCGTTAATACGCTCACCGCAAAGCGCATGGAGCTTAGTAGTTCATAGAGTCTTTTAGAGTTCGTCATTAAAAACTTTCAACCAATATTGAAGTGAAACTTATGATGAAATTGCCCGTGAAGGAGCAGAGTTGCATACCAAAAAATTAAGGGTGGCAGCGCCACCCTCATTTACTTGGTAACACTTAGTAACCAAATAGTTTCAAATTAATGCAAACCTTGAATGTAATCTGCCACTGCAGCCATTTCAGCGTCGGAAAGTTTTGAGGCAATCATTCGCATGACCTTAGCGTTATCATTTGCACGCTCTCCTGCATAGAAAGCTTTCAGCTGAGTCACAACGTACTCTGCATGTTGACCAGATAATCTTGGAAACTGAACAGGAATGCCAGCGCCTGTAGCGCCGTGACATGACGCACAAGCTGGAACACCAACACTGGCAATCCCCCCACGGTAAATTTTTTCACCTAGAGAGCCTGCGACGTTCGATTTTGCACTACCAACTTTACCTTTTTGCGCGCCAAAGTATGCTGCTACATTGGCCATATCTTCAGCCGAGAGACCTGCAGCAATCCCTGACATGACAGCATTTTTACGCTCGCCAGATTTAAAATTGGCTAATTGCTTCGCAATATACTCAGGATGCTGCTGCGCAAGTCTAGGATTGCTTGTAATGACGCTATTGCCATCAGCACCATGGCAGGCAGCACATACGCCAGTCACAATTTTCTCACCCGCAGCCGCATTGCCAGCTGCTTGCGCAGTTGTAATAAAACCAACAAACACTAGGACAATTGCTAATACGTTACCGATTTTCATGCTTATTTTCCCTTAAACCTTGTGACTGATACATTTACAATAATTAAAACATTTTATCGAAAATCGCCTAATCGTGGTAGCATTTTCGGCCTTGAAAGGGTTATCTTATGCCGTTGTTCCAAAATGCTACGTTTTACATTTCCGCTCACCACCTCCGCGATCTGCCTGACCCAGTTGGCATTGAAGTTGCATTTGCTGGACGTTCGAATGCGGGTAAATCAAGTGCGCTCAACACCTTGGCTAACCACAATCGTCTGGCATACGTCAGCAAACAACCTGGCCGGACCCAACTGATTAACTTTTTCAGCTTAGGCAACGACCGCTTTTTAGTCGATTTACCAGGCTACGGCTATGCAAAAGTACCGGCATCGATGCGTGCACATTGGCAAATGACCCTATCAAAGTACCTCAGCCAACGCAGTACATTATATGGCTTAGTGTTGGTGATGGATTGCCGTCATCCACTCACTCCACTTGACCGCCAAATGTTGGACTGGTTCTCACCAAGTGGCAGACCTATTCATGTATTACTTACAAAATCAGATAAATTATCACGCAACGCTGCCAACCAAACCTTGCAAGCGGTGAAAAAAGAATTACAAAGCATTTGGGGAAATTGTACGATTCAACTCTTCTCAAGCTTGAAAAAACAAGGCGTAGAAGAGGCTGAAACCGTCATTGGTGCTTGGCTTAAAAACGACCCTTTATTGTCTAATGAAAATCAAATCCCAGACGCCGTGGCCTAACTTAATTCCACGATTTTCAAATTTGGTCAGCGGACGATAAGCTGGTTTAGGCGCGTAATCATTTGCTGAGTTAGTCAGCAATGGCTCGACTTTCAAGATATCTAACACCCATTCGGCATATTCTTGCCAATCAGTCGCTACATGCAAGTAGCCCCCTGATTTCAATTTTGAACATAATAGCTTCACGAACTCAGCTTGAATTAAGCGGCGTTTGTGGTGACGTTTTTTATGCCAAGGGTCAGGGAAGAAAATATGAACGCCATCCAAGCTAGCGTCAGCAATCATATGATTGAGCACATCCACAACATCATGCTGAATGATGCGCACATTACTCAACGACTTCTCACCGATTAATTTCAGCAAACCGCCAACGCCAGGCGTATGCACTTCAACGCCTAAAAAATCTCTCTCTGGCATCCCTTCTGCAATCGTCGCTGTGGTTTCACCCATGCCAAAACCAATCTCCAAAACTTTCAAGCTTTCTGACCGACCAAAAGTTTTGGACAAGTCTAAAGCTTCAGGGATGTAATCAATGCCAAATGTTGGCCAATGATCAGCAAGCGCCTTTTCTTGCCCTTTTGTCAGGCGACCTTGGCGCAATACAAAACTACGAATACGACGCTGTGTGAGGTCTTCTTCTAGTTCAATGTGTGGGGTGTCTTTATTCATGGGCGGCATTATACGTGAAGCTACAAGGTATGCGATTTATCCCCGCTGGAAAATCCAATATAAGGTATGTCTAGATTTTTCTCAAAGCCAATAACTTTAAATAAATCGCCCATTTCAGCCGGTGACAATAACTTCTGAGCCGAAGCAACTAATGGTAAATAGTTCGCTGAATCTTCTGCAGGAATGCTTTGAAGTAACTCGGTAATGCCTGCATTAATTAGAAACTGCGCCTGTGTTAAAAAGCCGATCAATTCCAAACCATTGGCCACGCCTGCTTCTGCAATCCTGGTAAAATCAACGTGTGCAGTGATATCTTGCAATCCCAAATAAACCAAAGGATCACCATGAGCGCGGTGGCGATAATGACACATTAAAGTGCCTTGATTGCGTTGCTGATGGTAGTATTCCGCACGAGAAAAACCATAATCAATCATCAGCAGCATGCCGCTTTGCAGGCTATTAGCCAGGCTAGAAACTAGGCCGGTTGCGGCCAGACAAATTTCGGTTGTGTAGCCCTCCATTAAATCAAGGGTTTCGACAAAATCTTTTAATACGGGTAGCGACACAGGCTTTTCTTGCCAAGCCAACCCTTCATGGGCTGAAACCACTCCCAATTCAGAAACGCCCTCAAGCGTTTTTTTAATCATATGCACAGGCAACGCGTCTAAGACTTCATTAGCAAACATCAGCCCATTAAAATGATCGGGCAATGCATCCAACCAAACTATGCGCTTCATTAAATCATCCGGCAAAGCAGCTTTTAAAGTAGATTGCTGCACTTCACGTAAATGAGCGCTCACCTCTAAAATCATGTACCGTGTTGGCAACTGTTCGAGCTTGGCCAATTCAAGCAGTAAATCTTTAGCCAAACGGCCTGTACCTGCTCCCAGCTCTAAAATATCACCTGGCTTGTTTTGTAGTTGAAGCACGTTTAAGACTTGCTGTGCTTGCCTCGCAATCACTTGTGCAAATAAAGGTGAAATTTCTGGTGCTGTAACAAAATCGCCACTTAAACCGAACTTTTTAGCACCGCCACTGTAATAACCAAGGCCAGGGGTGTACAAGGCGGCGTCCATTAACTGGGCGAAGTTAATCCAACCTCCATTGCTTGCGATCAGCAATTGGATGGACGCAAGCAATGCCACACTGTGTGCGACTGCATCTGAATCTGGTTGCGGGAATGAAGTGTGCATAAAGATTAGATTATAATTGCAAGAGATAAAATGTCAGGAAAAAACGTGAAAGACAGCTTACAAAATAAAGTTATTTTAATCACTGGTGGCGCTAAACGCGTTGGTGCGTCTATTTGCAGACTGCTGCATGCAAACGGCGCAAACCTGATGATTCATTACCGCAGCTCGGTCAATGAGGCCCGCGCACTTCAGGCCGAGCTAAATTTACAGCGTCCGAACTCCGTTGCCATTATTCAGGGGGATTTACTCAACTTGTCCATTTTGCCAAGTTTGGTGCAAGAAAGCATTCAACATTTTGGACGATTAGACGTGCTGATCAACAATGCCTCGAGTTACTACCCAACTGAAATTGGTGATATCAAAGATGAACAATGGCAGGATTTAATGGGCTCAAATTTAAAAGCACCTTTATTTTTAGCGCAAGCGGCAGCGGATGAGCTTCGTAAACAGCATGGGTGCATTATTAATATCACGGATATGCACGTTGAACGACCCAAGAAAGGCTACATCATTTACAGTGTCGCCAAAGCAGGGCTTGTAACGCTGACCAAATCTTTGGCGCATGAATTTTCACCGGATGTTCGTGTTAACGCGGTGGCCCCAGGACCTGTGATGTGGCCTGAAGACAACCCTCAGTTTGATGAGCTCTATCGTCAGCGCGTAATTTCTCAAACCTTATTAAAACGCATCGGGGAACCAAACGATATTGCAAAAGCGGTAAAATTTCTTATTCAAGATGCGCCTTTCATCACTGGTCAAATTATTGCTGTTGATGGCGGCCGCTCTCTTAACCTCTAAAATTAGTTAGTATTAAATGATTAAACATCTCCCAGACAACGCCTCTAATACATTTATAAGACTCCGCAATAGCCTAATAAGCGCAACAGGTAAGGCGATTGGCGATTACAACATGATCGAAGATGGTATACTGTTTTGGTTTGCATGAGTGGGGGCAAAGATTCGCATGCAATGCTCATGATTTTATTAGCACTGCAAGAGCGCGCGCCGATTGATTTCAAAATTATTGCAATGAATCTGGATCAAAAACAACCTGGTTTTCCTGAGGATATATTGCCCGCATACCTAGCAAAGCTTGGTGTTGAATATCGCATTGTGGAAGCGGACACTTATTCCATCGTAAAGGAAAAGATTCCAGAAGGAAAAACCACCTGCTCCTTATGTTCTCGCTTACGTCGTGGCGTCATTTATCGCACGGCTAAAGAGTTAGGCGCCAATAAAATCGCCTTGGGCCATCATCGCGATGACATCGTTGAAACTTTATTTTTAAATTTATTCTTTGGCGCAAAAATGAAAGCCATGCCCCCCAAATTAGCGACCAATGACAGGCAAAATATTGTGATACGTCCACTGGCTTATTGTGCTGAAAAAGACATTGCCACTTACGCTCGCCAAATGGGCTTCCCCATTATTCCTTGCGACCTTTGCGGGTCACAAGAGAATTTACAGCGACAAAAAGTAAAAGACATGCTCCACGCTTGGGAGTTGGAACAGCCTGGACGCGTGAATAATATTTTCCGAGCTATTGGCAACGTTGAACCTTCACATCTCGCAGATACGAATTTATATGACTTTAAAAATCTCAGCCAAGCATCAGCAGAAGATGAAGATCCGTTGTTTGGTGATATTGCCGAGAAAAACAAGCCAGATGGCGCATTAAGCTTGGGCACAAGCGAAGGAACGCGTATTGAGTTTGTGCGCAATCTTTAGCAATAAAAACAGTATAGTTTAAGCAATTCTTGAAAAAATTATTTAAGATCTTGCGTCTCTGTCCTTGTATAGACTAGGTTTTACTCTTATCATCCCCCCAATTAGCATCATTCTTATAAAGCCCACATGTCAAAACTGTTGATTGTTGAATCCCCTTCCAAAGCCAAAACACTTGAAAAGTATTTGGGCAAGGAATTCAAAGTACTTGCCTCTTATGGCCATGTGCGCGACCTCATTCCAAAATCTGGCGCGGTAGATACTGACAATGATTTTGCGATGAAATATGAAATTATCGATCGCAACTCAAAACATGTCGATGCCATTACCCGTGCAGTCAAAGATGCAGACGCTATCTACCTCGCAACCGATCCGGACCGAGAAGGAGAGGCGATTTCTTGGCACATCGCAGAGATTTTAAAAAGCAAGAATCTCGTTAAAAACAAATTAATGAAGCGTGTAGTTTTTCACGAAATCACTAAAACAGCCGTACAGCACGCGATCGATGAGCCACGCGATATTCTGATGCCGCTCGTTAATGCACAACAAGCACGTCGGGCACTTGATTACTTAGTGGGCTTTAACCTTTCTCCTCTGTTGTGGAAAAAAATTCGTCGCGGCCTATCAGCTGGTCGGGTACAAAGCCCAGCACTGCGTTTAATTGTTGAGCGTGAGCTTGAAATTGAAGCGTTTAAGAGCCAAGAATATTGGTCTATTCACTTAGAATCACGCAAACATCAGCATGCTTTTGATGCAAAATTGATCCAACTTGATGGGAAAAAAGTTGAGCAATTCACCGTCATCAATCAAGATCAACAAGCAGATATTGTTGGTGAGTTACTCCTTAAAAGCGCAGGAAAAACCACGGTTAGTCGCGTTGAGAAAAAGCAACGCAGCCGAAGCCCAGCTGCGCCATTCACAACATCAACGCTACAACAAGAAGCCGTTCGTAAACTAGGATTTACAACGAGTCGTGCAATGCGAATTGCACAACAGCTTTATGAAGGCATAGACACTGGTGGCGGTGCAGTTGGCTTAATCACTTACATGCGTACTGATTCTTTCAGCTTAGCTGCTGAAGCAATCGCGCAGATTCGTGGCTATATCAAAGATAACTATTCGGCTGAATATCTACCTAAGTTACCGATTGCATACAAAACTAAATCAAAAAATGCACAAGAAGCCCACGAAGCGATTCGCCCTACTGATATTTCACGCACACCAACAAGCGTTGAGCAGTTCTTAACACCAGAGCAGTTCAAGCTTTATGAAATGATTTGGAAACGCTCTGTAGCATGCCAAATGGCGCCTGCAAAATTTGACGCAGTCAGTGTTGACTTGTCCGTTGGTAGCGATGCCAATTTGTTCCGCGCCACAGGTCAAACCCTTGTATTCCCTGGATTTATGGGCGTCTATATGGAAGGCGTTGATGATGCGGAAGAAGAAAACGAAACGAAATTACCTGTACTAGAAACTGGTGAAATTTTAGACGTACAAAAGATTTTTGGTGACCAACATTTCACAGAGCCTCCTCCTCGCTACGGTGAAGCTAGCTTGGTTAAGGTCCTCGAAGAGTATGGCATAGGCCGCCCTTCAACTTATGCAAGCATCATTTCTACCCTGCAAGATAGAGAGTATGTTTTATTAGATAAAAAACGTTTTACGCCTACTGATGTTGGTCGCGTAGTGAATAAATTCTTAACAGATCACTTTACGCGTTATGTGGATTATGACTTCACTGCCAACCTTGAAAATAAACTGGATAGTGTTGCAGATGGCGAGCACGAATGGATTCCGCTTCTAAAAGAGTTTTGGGATGGCTTACATAAGCAAATCGACGACAAAAAAGATGTCGAGCGCCCAGGCACTGAACTCATAGATGAAGCTTGTCCAAAATGTGGCAAGCAACTCTCCAAACAACTCAGCCGCTACGGAAGTTTTATCGGTTGCACAGGCTATAACGATACTCCGAAATGTGACTACAAGCGCAATGTGGATGGCGCTGCTGCCATTAGTAGTGAGCCAATCGTCATGGGCTTGGATGCTGCGTCAGGCAAGGACATTTTATTACTGAATGGCCCATATGGCCCATACCTTCAACTTGGTCTACCAGAAGCGGATGCGAAGAAGAAACCTAAACGTGTGAGTATTCCTAAGGATATTCCATTTGCAAATGTTAATCTGGACATCGCTTTGCAATTAATCGCATTGCCTCGTGACTTAGGCTTGCATCCGGAAACCAATAAAAAGGTGATTGCTAACATCGGTCGCTTTGGCCCTTATGTCAACCATGATGCGAAGTTTAAATCCATCCCCAAAACGGATAGCGTATTTGATATCGATTTACCCCGTGCAGTTGAATTACTTGCACAAGCAAACACAGGACCAGCGCCAATACGTGAGCTTGGAAATCACCCAACAGAAGATGGTCAAATTGCAATATATGCAGGACGCTATGGTCCATACGTTCAACATGGGAAGGTCAGAGCGACAATTGCAAAAAGCGAAGATCCTGAATCATTAACTTTAGAAGAGGCACTGGAACTTTTGGCTGCAAAAGTGCTAAAAGATGCGCCAGCTAAGAAAAAACCGACGGCCAAGAAAGTTGCAGCGAAAAAGACAGTCGTCAAAAAAGCCGTTGTGAAAAAAACTGCGGTTAAAAAAGTAACGCCTAAAAAGACAGTTGCAAAAAAAGCAGCCGTCAAGAAAACAGCCACTGAATAATACCTTGGCTAAAAAATAACGGATGCATGACATAAAAAAAGCGGCTTAACAATTAAGCCGCTTTTTTTATGTGTGCCAGACTAACTCATACTGGGACTGAAGTTACGTGCTTCCATCCACTTGCGAATACGTTCAGCGTCACCGATTCTGGAGAACTTACCCATTGAATCAAGAAAAACAAGTACGACTGATTTTCCAGAAATCTCGGCCTGCATGACCAAACAACGACCTGCCTCACTAATATAACCAGTTTTGGACAATCCAATTACCCATTTCTGACTGTTATTACGCACCAATAAATTGGTATTAGAGAAGTTCACAGGATTACGATATCCATGCACATTAAATTCATGCGAAGCGGAGGTGCTCACTTGCCTGATTTGTGGGTAGCTGTATGCTGCACGCACCATTTTCGAAAGATCTGCTGCTGTCGATATATTTTCACTATGAAGACCTGTTGAATCGACAAAATGACTGTTCGTCATCCCCAATGCCCGCGCTTTCTCATTCATGGCAGCAACAAAACCGTGAATACCACCAGGATAATTACGGCCAAGAGCGGAAGCCGCCCTATTTTCTGAGGACATAACCGCCATATGCAGCAACTCAGCTCTTGTTAGTTGAGAACCAACTGGCAATTTTGAACTTGAGCCTTTAAACATATCCACATCTGCATCTGTCACTTCCAACACTTCATCCATCGGCTGATGCGCATCCAACATCACCATCGCCGTCATTAACTTGGTCACTGAAGCAATCGGTGTTTGCGTATTAATATTTTTGGCAAAAATAATCTCACCAGTCGCTTGATCCATCACCAAAGCCTTTGCGGATGCAAGCTGAGGCTCGCCAGCAGCCGTGACACTCTCCTGATTAAATTGTGAATTCAGACTCGCTTTTTGAAAATATTTTTTATTAGATGCCAATAGTTTTTTATGAGAAGCGAAACGTTTTTTACTGGAAACGATTGGTTTTTGACTTTTAGAAATAGCATGCGTTTTAGCATCAAGCTGGTGATGAACGCGGTGTTGATTTTTTTTAGTCGAGGCCTCGACCGTGCTAAATGGCAAAGCCATTAACAACACAAGACTGAAAGCTATTATTTTTGATGTCATAGGATGACCCCTATTTGTTAAATCCTTAACAATGTTAACTAAATTATGTTGATTTGTCATTAAGATAGCGCATATTGGTAAGCTATTTTATGAGAGTGATTAATATTTATCCATTTTATTTCGTTTATGGGAGAATTAAGTCTTAATAGTTTTGGTCATAACCAGCATGAAAATCGACAATCAGTTACATTACTCTCGCGAACATCTTTGGGTTAGCATCAATCAGCAAGGTGAATATATCAGCGGAATTACAGATTACGCCCAAGATTTACTGGGCGACATCGTTTTTGTGGAGTTCCCTAAAGTTGGTGCAGTATTAGAAGCAGGACGGCCGTGCGGCTTAGTTGAGTCTGTCAAAACCGGCTCTGACTTGCATGCACCGATCGATGGTGTAGTCACCGCAATCAATGAGAGTCTGCAGGTCAATCCCGAGCAGATTAACGATGCCCCCTATAAAACATGGATTTTTAAATTCAAGCCTAACAATCCTGATGACATCATGCAACTTCTCGATGCCAAAGCCTATGAAACAATGCTTGGCTGAGCCAACTAACTTTCATCTACTTGGTGACGCGATGTCACCAAGCGAACAGACCGAATCATCGCCTCAATTTCAGCATTTACTTGCGCACTTATTTCTTGTCGCATTGTTGGCAATTCGTTCTCAAAAGCATCCTTTATCCTATCTTTGAGCAGTTGCTCAAGTTCAGGAAGGTCACATTTCAAGCCTGATTCAAATCCGTCCTTGGTTGTTTGGGCAAACTCAGACATCTCAGCAAGCAAATCTGTTTTTACTTGCATGGAAGCTAACGCATAGATGCTTGGCAAGGTCTCATTCATCTTAATGCCAAGCTCTTGGCTTGCATCCTCTTGAAGACTGTTTAGCTGTTGTGCAAGGGCCAGCTTGGCTTGCTCTAGGATGGATTGATAGATTTCCGGGAGCTCGAGCGCTAAATCATCACGCATTTTATCGAGCGTTGCTTCGTGGAAGTCAGAGATTTTTTGTTGCAAAATATCCGTCACTTTTTCTATTGTAGCCGTTTGCAAGTCATTAAGCCGCGCATTGACTCTCTCGATTAGACCGCTTTCAAGTTGCGGCGCAAGCTGTTCAAACGCCTCGCGCAATAACATCAAAGATTGTGCTTGAAGCGAAGATAGTTTTTCAACGATATCTGCTTGAAAAAACTCTGCTCTCGCATGATAAATTTGTGGAACTTCTGTCGCTAAATCTGCTTTTAATTTATCTGAGAAATCGCGCATGTCATGCATTAACGTTTGCTGACTTACTTCTAAAACGCTAGTCATCTGCGCTTGAAATTCTTCACTTAATGCGGGTTTCAACTCCTCAAGAATTTCACGCTTAAGCTTTTCACTTTGCTGATCAAGCGCGGCCTCTGTTAAAGCCTGATCTAGACGAGGCTTTAGTTGCGCCATCGCGTACTCAAAGAATGCAGGGGTTAATACTGGGGAATCCGCAGTACTGAAGACTTCAGTGAGCACGGGAATATCTTTATATTTTGATGCCATGAGATTCTCGATTAATGAGATTTTTTTCGCTAAACAATCCGACCAAGTGCATCATAGTTTTTAATTTCATAGCCACGGTCCCGATAAAATTTATATCGAATACGCGCCTCAATCTTTTCCTCTTCGCTTGTACCTACCACCTCGATCAATCGTCTAAAACGACTAAAAAAAACTGGTTGTGGATGTTGCATATTAATAAGAACCTCATCGTGTGGAGGTTCATCAACACGCCAGTCCACAATGATAGGGGTTTGTGCCGCCAAAGGATGATGCGCTGGGTGATTAGGCAAAAACTGCTGAGGCAAGCGCCACAAATAATCCTGTATTTGAAGCGCCGCCTCATTTGTTTGCGTCAGCATTAGCAACTTAACATTTTTTGCGATGGCTTTTTCGCTTAACTCAGCGAGCTTCTGTAACTTATCTTCCACATTAAAGAAGAACTCCACTCGCGTCATCAGAAACTAAGCCTTTTCTGCACGATGCTTGAGGAATTGTGTGAGCAAAGGCACTGGTCGACCTGTGGAGCCCTTTTCTTTGCCAGACTTCCAAGCCGTTCCAGCGATATCTAAATGCGCCCAATGATATTTCTTGGCAAAACGAGATAAGAAACACGCAGCGGTAATACTACCGCCCGCGCGCCCACCAATATTGGCAATATCCGCAAAATTACTATCCAATTGCGACTGATACTCTTCCCACATCGGCATGTGCCAAGCACGATCCAATGCAGTTTCACCTGCCGATAAAATCTCTTTTGCCAATCGATCTTGATTACTAAATACCGCACTTGCATGATGTCCGAGTGCAATGACACAGGCACCAGTGAGTGTTGCAATATCAATCACAGCCGAGGGATCAAATTTTTCAACGTAAGTTAATGCATCACACAGAATCAAACGGCCTTCAGCATCCGTATTCAATACTTCGATAGTTTGACCTGACATGCTGGTTAATACATCACCTGGACGAATGGCATCTGCATCTGGCATGTTTTCACAAGCTGGAATAACACCAATCACGTTCAAGGGCAAATCCATTTCCGAGATTGTCTTGAATGTTCCTAACACACTAGCAGCGCCACACATGTCATACTTCATTTCATCCATGTCAGCACCAGGCTTAAGAGAAATCCCACCTGTATCAAAGGTAATACCTTTACCCACTAGCACCACAGGCTTTTGATCTTTTTTGCCACGTAAATGCTGAAGCACAATTAATTTAGGTGGCTGAACACTTCCTTGCGCAACACCAAGGAACGAACCCATGCCCAATTTCTTTAATTCTTCGCGCTCTAATATCTGCACCGTGAGGCCATGGGTTTTTACCATCGCTAATGCCTGCTCTGCTAAGTAAGTCGGGGTACAAATATTAGGCGGTAAGTTGCCAAGATCCTTAGCAAAGCTAACGCCAGAAGACACCGCAAGACCATCCTTCAAAGCAGTTTTTGCCGCTTGATTGTCGTCAGCCTCAGCTACATGCACTTCTAATCGCGTAATGCCTTTAGTGATGCCTTTATCAGCCTTCTCTTTTTTACCTTTCATGACATCAAAACGATATAAAGCGTCATTCACAGCCTCAACCGTTTGTGAAATTTTCCATGTAGCATCTTGTTTTTTATCATCAGCATTCAGTACATCCGCTTCCACCAAAAAACTCGCTACGTCATTAGCACCTGTTTTAGCAAGCGCCTTGACAGAAGCAATCAGGGCTTGACGAAAGCCCTTCTCAGACAGCTCATCATGCTTACCCAAGCCAGCTAACAGGACGCGTTCAGCATGAATGCCCCCGACGCTTTGTAACAGCAAAGTTGATCCTAGTTTTCCATCCATATCACCACGCTTCAAAACAGCATTGATTAATCCATCAGAGACGGCATCAATGGATTGAGCCGCGTGACTGAGTTTGCCTGATTCATAAACACCAACAATCACACAATCATTACGTTGTTTTTCCGGTTTACCACTTTTTATGCTAAATTCCATTGAATAGATCCTTTTCGCTTAATATCGGTGAATTATCCTGCGTTTTGGTTTGAAATCAAAATTTTGTACGAAATCATTTTTTAAATGCATTTATTACTCAGCCTAGCAAAAGAAAAAGTCCAGCATGATCTTTAAACGATCACTTTCTCAAGAACTGCTTCATACTGCCATTGGTGCATTTGCAGTGCTATTCGGCATTGTCATCGCGCAGCGTGTGACTTATTACATCGGCATCGCCGCAAACGGTGGTATTGCAAGCAATGCCATCAATACGCTTCTTGGCTTTAGCATGCTCAAATTCTTGCCTATGCTACTTTCACTCACGCTTTTTCTAGCTGTCTTACTTACATTGACTCGCCAACATCGAGACAGCGAAATGGTCATTTGGTTTAGCTCGGGGCAAGGATTAGCTGCTTGGATACGGCCCATCTTAACTTTTTCCGGCCCAGTCATTGTGCTCATTGCATTTTTAAGCTTGTTTGTTACTCCTTGGGCAACCAACAAAAGCGCCGATTATAAAACACAACTAAAAAAGCAAGATGAACTTGCCACGATTACTCCTGGAGTTTTCAAAGAGTCAAAGCATGCGAATCGCGTTTATTTTGTTGAAGCATTTGATCAGCTTGGTACAACGGTTAAGAATATATTTATTCAGTCGATACAACACCAGCAATTAGGGGTGATTGTTGCTAAAGAAGGTCATCGTGAAACAATGACTAATAATGATAATTTCCTAGTCATGCTCAAAGGCCGGCGATATGAGGGAAAGCCAGCTTCATCTGAATTCTCATCCACTACTTTTGAAAAATACGCAGTACGCATTGAGGCTAAAGAATCTAAAGAAGCCCCCGTTGTCATTGTGCAGGCCCTCTCAAGCAAGGCATTAATGAGTGAACATACGCCTGCTAATAATGCCGAGATCCAGGGGCGCATCGCCATCCCCATTTCTGCTTTAGTTTTAGTATTGCTTGCGATTCCTTTGAGCTTTGTAGATCCGCGTTCTGGCAGAACTGGCAATATGGCGATGGCGATTCTGATCTATATTGTCTATAACAACATGATTAGTATTATGCAAGCTTGGCTGGTGCAGGGACACCTTAGCCCAATGATCGGATTATGGCCCGTTCACTTAATGTTTACATCGCTGACCGCTTATTTATTCTATCTAAGAGCATTTCAACTTCCTATAATACCAAGATGGTGGGGAAGATGAGCCTATTAAAAATTAACACGGTTGATCGCTATTTAATCAAGGAGACAACCACTAGTATTTTGCTCATCATGGGTGCGCTGCTTGCCATGTTTGCTTTCTTTGACTTACTTCAAGAGTTGGAAAGTGTCGGCAAAGGCTCTTATGGCATAGTAAAAATTGTTGCGTTCGTTTTGCTCAGCACCCCAGGACACTTTTATGAGATTGTTCCAGTTGCCGTGCTTATCGGTAGTATCTACTCACTAGGTCAGCTATCCAGAAATTCTGAGCTGATTATTCTGAGGGTCAGCGGTATGTCCATCCTCAACATAGGCATGACCCTCATCCGCATTGGTCTTGTGTTTGCAGTGCTTACTTTTGTCGTTGGTGAAATGATTACACCCATCAGCGAAAAAACTGGCCAACGTATGCGGATTAAGGCGATTGACTCTGTTATTGCGCAAGATTTTCGCTCAGGACTGTGGGTGAAAGATGGTAAAAATTTCGTGAACGTTGAGCAAGTGCTTCCTGACGCACAACTTGTGAACATCCACATTTATGAGTTTGACGAAAACTTTGAAATGAAAGCGATCAATCAAGCGAAGACAGGTACTTACAATGGAGAAAGTTGGGACTTAACCGACCTCACGCAAACGAATTTAGCAAAAACGAATGTCGAATCAACTCATTTAGCGCAATCAGAATGGAAATCACTTATTCGGCCTGAATTAATGAGTATTCTATTGGTGGTGCCAGAAAAAATGTCTGCTTGGAATTTATATTCCTATATTTCACACTTGAATAAAAGCAAACAAAAGACATCACGCTACGATATTGCCTTGTGGGCTAAGATAATCTATCCGTTGGCTTGCTTAGTGATGGTGTTACTCGCACTTCCTTTTGGCTTTTTGCAACAGCGGTCTGGTGGTGCAGTGAACAAACTTTTTGCAGGGGTATTACTGGGGATACTTTATCAAGTCCTCAATAGAGTATCCCTCCATTTGGGTTTGCTTAATGATTGGACTGCATTGACCAGTGCTGTTTTACCAACGTTCTTGTTCTTGATGACGGGAATTTTTATGCTGATATGGGTTGAGCGTCAATAATTTCAGATGCGCTGAAAATGACTCACTTAAGGCGCTGCTTTTTTCGGCAACATCACTAATCGTCCACCAGCCAAGCGATCGTGCAGAGACAAACCCTCACGATCAAACAATGCCCAAATAAAGCCCAGTCCGAAAAACATCAAACTAAAAGTGGCCAGTAAATAACGTTTTGAAGATTGTTCGAATGACAATAGCTGACCATCTCGACCGACCAACTTTACACGCCACGTTTGCATTGCTAATGTCTGCCCTACTTTTACCCAACAAAACACAAAATAAATCCCTGCTATCGACCAAGAATAAAGAAAAAATAAGTGTTGTTGAAAACCGGATTGCGGATCGCCAAATAAGGCACGATAAATAATTCCCGTCACAAACAAGAGTGTGAAGACCAAAATGCTTTCGTAAAGCATGCAGGCAGCGCGTTTTAATAATGAAACTGACTGCATTTACCGCTCGATTTCTTCTATGCCGAAAATTTCAGGATGTTGCGTTCTTAATTGCTGACGCTTTTCCGGCGATGCCTCTCGATATACCCGCCAGTGCTGACGAAGCTCTTCTTTTTTTTCAGGAGGCAACGATTTGAATTGATGGAAGCGTTTACGCGCGTTCTCACGTTCAAAAGGCGTCATTCTGCTCCAACTATTCAATCGCTGCTGGACGCGCTCCTGACGATCTGGCGTCATTTTAGGATACTCATGCGCAATCTCGAGCATTCGCTCACGTTGCCACGGCCTAAGGGTGTCCCAATCTTCCGCTAGTGGCGCCAACACTTTACGCTGGTCCTCATTAAGAGATGCCCAAGGTTTTAAAGTCCCATCATCCGCTCTGACTAAATGACTCAAGAGAACAGTCAATGCGAAAACAATCAATATTAACTTGCGTTTTGTGATAGCCATGTATCAAAAGCCTCATTCAAATAAGCCTCAGGCGGGAGATCTGAAGACAATAAATCAGCATCTTCTTGGCCATACACCTCTTGATTAGTCATGTTTTGTAAAGTTAATAATGCAACAAGACCGAGCCCACCCATCATGACGGTCATTAATAAGCGATACTGATGCCAATAACCACCGAGCAATACTAACATCCCATTTTGGCTGATTGACATGCCAGAGGGAGATTTTGCCATCTTAGCAAGCGCTTGTTGACGCGCGTAATTAAGCTTAGAGGCGGTGCTCTCATCTATATTTTCACATTGTTTATTCAACATTAATGCAATTTTTTTAGCCAGCTGCTCATCTTGCAGCTCTAAATTTTTCTGTTCAAGCTTCATCATTCACTTCTTTCTTTACCAATCGATGATTAGCCAACATCTTTTCAACTAAACCATGTTTTTCTAAAGTGCTTGCCATCGCACGGACTGCACGGGAACAGTGTGTTTTTACGCTTCCTTGAGAACAACCCATTGCTGTCGCTGTTTCAGCAACATCCATATCTTCCCAATAACGCATGATAAAGGCTTCACGTTGACGCGTGGGGAGTTGATGTAATGCCTCTTCAATTAAACGCATTGTTTGACGTTGTTCAAGCTGAGCCTCAGGCTCGTCTTGCACATTTCGGTTAGATGATGTCAGCATTTCAAGTGGATCGGACTCTTCACCATCTTCGCCGGGCACACTAAAAGAAGAAAGTAAGGTAGTCCAAATATTTCTGACTTTCTGACGACGCCAAAAATCACGCATCGTATTTTGTAATATGCGCTGAAAGAGCATAGGAAGCTCGCTTACAGGCTTATCCGGATACTTTTCCACAAGCTTCATCATTGCATCCTGCACAATATCCAAAGCTGTATGTTCGTCCCGAACGGCGTAAGCCGTTTGCTTAAAAGCCCTTCGCTCAACCTGCTCAAGAAAATCTGATAGTTCATGTCTTGTTGCCATTTGTCTTAATGTATCGCTTTCAAGCCAAAAAGCAAAGTAGATTGCTTGCGTGTTAAGAGATTAAATATTCTGATTGTTAGCTAGGCCATAATTTAGCTACAATCTACGACAGTTTTATAATAACCAAAAACTCATGACCACAAAACCCACCTGCCTGATTGTTGACGACGAACCTACCATACTAAAATTTATTGCGGCCAGTCTCGAGAAAATGGGTATAAAAGCAGAATGCAGCGAGACTGTTGCTGATGCAAAGCATTTAATTGCACACCGTCATTACGACTTGTGTTTGACAGATATGCGTTTACCTGACGGCAATGGTCTTGACTTGGTGAAGCATATTGGCTTTCAACAATCGGGCTTACCTATCGCCATCATGACTGCATTTGCTAACGCTGATAATGCCGTATCTGCATTAAAGGCAGGCGCTTTTGATTATTTGAGCAAACCGATTGAATTGCAACAATTACAAGCATTGGTTCGAGCCGCACTTAAATTTGGACAAAGCAATGAGCTGCGTCATGCGAAAATTTCCCTGCTCGGAAATTCAATTGCTATGCAGCATGTTAGGTTGGCACTTGAAAAGATGTCCCACAATCAATCCCCGCTATTCATTACAGGCGAGCTAGGTACTGGCAAGGAAACTGCCGCAAGATTATTGCATTTAAATAGTCTGAGACGTGAACAGCCTTTTATTAAGGTAAATTGTGCAGCACTTCATCTCGACAATGCTGAAAAAGACTTTTTTGGATACACGAAAACGAATCCTCAAGATCCAAAAAAGGAACATGAGGGCTTCTTGAAAAAGGCTATAGGCGGCACGCTTTTTTTAGATAGCATTGATAAATTACCAATTTCTATTCAAAACAAACTCATTGATTTCATTGAAAATGAAACCCTAGACATCCGATATATTGGAGCCACACATCAAGATATTCAGGCGCTAATAGAACAAGGTATTTTGAACCAAAAATTTTACTACCATATCAATGTCATGAGTCTTCAAATGCCGGCATTGCGAGAAATCACAGATGATATTCCCGTGGTTGCTCAACATTTGCTTGTTAAGATTGCTGAAGCATCTGGCGAAAGCCCTGTCACTATTTCCGATAGCGCACTCAATAAATTAAAAAACTGTCGATTTGTTGGCAACGTTAGGGAATTGAAGAATACATTAGAGCGAGCATTTGCTTTATGTGATGGCAAGCAAATTACGACAGAGGATCTACACATCAAAGAGCAGATCGCACTGCCCGAATCAGCGACACTTGATGTTACAGCGCTATCACTCCCAAGTTATTTGGAGAAAATTGAGAAGCAGGCGATTAAAGAGGCTTTAGCAAAAACAAAACAAAACAAAACGGCAGCAGCAAAATTACTGGGCGTTAGCTTTAGGACATTACGTTACCGCCTCGCTAAACTTGGATTTAGTAAAAGCGATGAGGACTAACAATAAAAAAATTTAACTAAGCGCAAACACCAAGTACCCAACATACATCAAACCATTGACCCAAACGTGCCAAACACGAAGCTGTCCGCGGGAAATCATCCAGCGAAGCCATAAGATACCCAGCAAGGTCACTACGACCCCCGCAAACACTTCTTTTTGTGGAACCCACGGGGTCAGCATAATACCGATGGCTGGCAACAACGTGCCTTGAAAAACCAACGCACCCGTAATATTTCCAAAGGCCAAAGTGTCTTTACCTTTACGCACCCATAGAATGCTGTTCACTTTTTCAGGTAACTCTGTCGCAATCGGTATTACTAAAAGAGAAAGTAACAAAGGCGTTATCCCGAGTAATTCAGAAGCGCCTTCTATGCCTGAGATAAAACCTTTTGCACCATAAATGAGCAACAACAAACCTAACACCAACTGCACAACCACGACTGCCATATAATTGGGTAAGCCTAAGCGACACAAAAACATCGGGCTATCGGCTTCAGTCGCATGACCATCTGCCACCAAGGCTTTTGAAGCCCTTAACGTCAACATGATATAAACAAAATAAATCGTGACCATTGAGAAGCCAATGGCATAACGTAACACACCGCCGTGGGGTAAAAATAACGCCAATGTCGCAAAACCAAAAGCGACGAGGAAAAAATCTAAATCTCGCTTTAAGCCTGTTTTTTCAGGGTGAAAATGTCCGGTCGACTTTCTGTTTTTTAAAACAGCAAACGATAGTAAAGAAAGAGAAAGCGTAGAGAGCATCAATGGGGCGCCCAAGATGGCACCAACTCCAATTTCTTCATTGAGATGCGTGTTACTTGTCCCTGCCATTAACGCTAATAATGGGACCGAAGTCTCTGGTAAAGCAGTCCCCACGGCTGCAAATAATGAGCCTGTCACCCCTTCAGAGATGCCAAGTTTTTCGCCTAAATGCTCAAGTGCATTGGTAAACACTTCGGCAGCAATTAGAATAACAATGAGAAACAAAAACAATTCGGCAAAAATCATGATGACCCCTCAAAAATATATAGCTGAATTTTATCGGATAAGCGACTATTAAGCATGCAGAATATTAAGATTAATGATCAAGGCATATATCTAGATGCAAATTTTATTGCCTCACCAAATAGAGATGCGCGTCCTGATGCAAACGATATTTCTTTAATTGTGATTCACAACATTAGCCTGCCACCCAATCAATATGGCGGCGACGCAGTCACAGCGCTTTTTACTAACCAGCTAGATCCTAAGGCACATCCTTATTACGCAGAAATTTCTCACCTAAAAGTTTCATCGCATTTTTTCATTCGTCGCGATGGAAGTATTATTCAATTTGCATCATGCAATGATCGCGCGTGGCATGCTGGAAAGTCAATCTGGGAGGGCCGGGAGCAATGTAACGACTTTTCGATCGGTATTGAACTGGAAGGAAGTGATTATGAAGCATTTGAACCTCCTCAATACCAGACGCTCAACGTTTTAATCGAAGCGATTAAAGTAAAGTATCCGATTAAAGCAATCACTGGTCATTCAAACATTGCGCCTGACAGAAAAACTGATCCTGGGCCTTACTTTGATTGGTCAAGCATTCATACATAATGATACTTTGTTAAGTGACTTCGCTATACTCTAAACAATTCCTAATGAAAGCTTTTAGAATGCAACATAAGCAATATTATTCAAGCCGCATCATAACGACCATCTTAATTTCAACCACTTTAATCATTAGCCTTGCACTCACGGCTTGCGGTAAAAAAGAGTCTGAAGCTGACGCGAAGAAAAAACCACAAGCCGCACTCATTAGCACCACTGTTGCAGAATCAAGCGTTTTAGAGATTCGAGAAGTGTCTGTCGGTACATTAGAGGGCTTAATGGATCCAACTTTAGTAGCGGAGGCCTCTGGCAGAGTGATCAAAATGCTAGCGCACCCTGGACAGACAGTCAAAAAGGGCGCTATTTTAGCCTTATTAGATCCAACCGATTACAATTTAGAGCGCTCACATGCACAAGCAGAAGTGGCAAGGTTGGAAGCACTCACAATCAATCAGGGGCGTATCGTAGAGCGAAATCAAACGCTCGTTCAAAAGAAGTTCATCTCACAAAATGCATTAGACGACGTCACCACACAACATCTTGCACTACAAAATCAACTTAATGGCGCAAAAGCGCAAATTGCCATCATCGAACATACGCGTGCAAAAACCACCATCGTTGCCCCGATTGATGGCGTGGTGCAAAAACAAATCGTCTCGACAGGTGAATATGTCAAAATTGGTGACCCAATTTTGCAAATCATCAGCAAACAAAAATTACGTGCGCATTTACCACTCCCCGAAAATATGGCTGCCAAAATTCATGCTGGGATTAAGGTGAGGCTCACAACGCCCACCTCGTCGAACATCTTAGTCAGCACAATCAAAGAATTAAAACCTTTAATCAGTGAAACAAACCGTGCCGTGGATGTGATTGCTGATGTGACAGATCAGGCCGGATGGCAGCCTGGCGCAAGTGTTACAGGTGAAATTATTTTAGGGGAGCACTCCGATGCTGTCTTAGTGCATGAGCAGTGTGTCGTATTAAGGCCAGCCGGCGAAGTGGTCTATGTCATTCATCAAGGACAAGCACTGCAACGTATTGTAAAAACAGGCATACGTCAGGATGGGAAAATCGAAATTATCGAGGGCTTAGTTGCTGGAGAAGTCATCGCAAAAGATGGCGCAGCATTTCTGACCGATCAAGCAAAAGTAAAAATTGAAGCCAAAAAACCATCCAAACAATAAACGCACTCATCAAGAAATTTAAGAGAAAATCGCATGAATTTGCCTGAGCTTTCTATCAAACGCCATGTACTAGCATGGATGCTGTCCGCCGTCATCGTCCTCTTCGGCATTATTTCTTATCAACGTATTGGCATTGACCGCATTCCAGCAATCGATTTTCCAATCATCATGGTGAACACTACGCTCAAGGGGGCTAACCCGGACGTGGTGGATGCCAGCATTACTAGCATTATCGAAACAGCAGTAAACACCACGCCTGGAATTGAACACATACAGTCTTCATCGTCGCCTGGCGTTTCTACCATCACCATTACATTTGCACTCAATAAAAATATTGATGTTGCGTATAACGAAGTCCAGTCTAAAGTGAGTCAAGTGCTCAAGAAACTGCCAGCGGATACAGATCCACCGACCATCCAAAAAGTTGATACCAATGCTCAGGCTGTTATATGGCTGGCGCTTACAGGCGACCGAACGATACAACAACTCAACTTGTACGCAACCAATGTACTCAAAAAGAAATTTGAAACCATCAACGGCGTTGGTGAAGTGACATTAGGCGGGCGCCGTGATCGCGTTGTTCGCGTCACCCTTTCTCCCGAGAGAATGGCAGCTTACCGGCTTACCGCAAGTGATTTAATCAACGCATTTAACCGAGAGCATGTCCAGTTACCTGGTGGCTTTCTAGTCAGCAGCCAAACGGAGAAGTTAATTAAACTTGATCTAGAGTTTCATAATATTAAAGACTTAGGTGACTTGATCATTCATTACAAAGATGGCTCGCCAGTTCATCTTAAAGATATTGCAACTGTGACTGATAGCATCACTGACAATCGACAAGTGGCGCGTTATAAAGGTCAGCCTACGGTTGGACTAGGCATGGTAAAAATCGCCAACTCCAATACGGTTGAAATCATCAAAGAGGTCGAACGTAGATTAGAAGAGGAGATAAGGCCCAACTTACCACCTGGCATGAAACTAGAAATTTCCACCAATGACTCAATTTTTATTAATCAAATGGTCGCCTCACTCAAAGAGCATTTGTTCACTGGCACACTGCTTGCAGCTCTAATTGTATTTATTTTCCTGCGTTCAATACGTTCAACACTGATCGTTGCCACTGCAATTCCAGTATCACTCTTGGGAGCAATTGCGGTGATGTACTTCTCAGGGTTTACATTCAACTCAATGACATTGCTGGGCTTGCTTCTTTTAATTGGCGTGGTGGTGGACGATGCAATTGTGGTGCTTGAAAACATATTCCGTCATCGTGAGCATATCGATAAGGATCCAATGAGCGCTGCCATCAATGGATCAAGAGAGGTGACTTTTGCAGTCGTTGCCGCATCACTTTCACTTATTTGTATTTTTGCACCTGTCATTTTTATGGATGGCATTGTCGGCATGTTTTTTAAATCTTTCGGTGTGGTCGTCACCTTCGGTGTGCTTGCATCACTCTTTGTTTCTCTCACACTTACCCCAATGCTTTGTTCACGCTACTTAACCGCCGGTCACAAAGAGAATCAATTCTATAGTGCGATTGAAAAAAACTTAGCAAAGCTTGATGCGGCTTATCATTATTTACTCAACATGAGCCTCAATTATCGCTGGCGCGTCCTCATTATTACGATACTTTTCGTGGTATTGGGCGGAGGCTATGCGATGAAAAATGTACAAAAAGATTTTGTACCAGAAGCCGATGAGGGGAGTTTCACAATCAGCGTCAAGACACCGCTTGGCTCCAGCTTGGACTACACCGACACTAGAATGAAATTAGTAGAAGCAACCCTCGCCAGTCATCCCAAGGAAATTTCGAGTTACTTTGCTACGATAGGCTCAGGCTCTAAAGGTCAGGTCAATCAAGGCAACGTCAATGTACGTTTGGTCCCCAAAACCGAGCGCGAAAAATCTCAAAAAGACCTGATGAAGGAACTCAAAAAACAATTCGACCTTATCCCTGGCGTAAAGGCTATCCCCTCTCCGGCCTCAATCGCAAAAGGACAACGTTCCGAGAAGCTACAATTCATTATCACTGGTCAGCGCCTTGAAGAGATTGGTAGCCTCTCCAAACAAATTCAACAGTCCCTCACTAAAAATTCTGAAATGGGAAAAGTGGATTTAGATGTACAACTAGACCTGCCTCAACTGGATATGAATATTGATCGCGCGCGCGCAGCTTCTTTGGGCTTAAGTGCTCAAGACGTGGCGAGTGCTGTAAGCATGTATGCAGGGGGTCTAAACATTGCCAAATATAATGATTTTAATGGAGATGGACAACGTTACGACATCAGGCTCAAGGCGAATGAGGATGACTTAAAGCAGACCACAGACTTAAGTAAAATTTATTTAAGGAGTGCAAGCGGGGAGTTAGTGCGTTTAGATTCGGTTGCTAGCTTTAAAAAAACCTTGGGCGCAGCAGTTATTGGGCGCTATGACTTGCAATATTCAGCCAACTTTTATGCCAACCCCAGTATGCCACTGGGCGAAGCAGTTACGCTTGTTAAAGAAACTACCGCAAAAATTTTACCTCCAAACTACACACTCAAAATGACTGGCCAAGCAGAAGAGTTTGGTAAAACATTTAAGAACATTAAATTTGTTTTTATTCTTGCATTCATCTTGTTATACATGGTCCTCGCAAGCCAATTCAACTCTTTTATTCAACCACTAATTATTATGTTGGCTCAGCCACTCGCGATTATTGGTGGATTAATCGCGCTCCTACTTTCGGGCGATTCGCTCAACATTTACTCCATGATTGGTCTAGTCCTGCTCATCGGGTTGGTCGCTAAAAACTCCATCTTATTGGTCGACCTAACCAATCAATTGCGTGATCGAGGGGCTGGAATTAACGAAGCTCTGAGAGAGGCGTGTCCAATAAGACTGCGCCCAGTGGTGATGACATCACTCACTATTATTTTAGCACTGCTGCCCGCTGCGCTTGGATTTGGAGCTGGTAGCGAAACTAACAAGCCATTATCTGTTGCGATTATTGGGGGGATGATTTCATCGACCCTACTTACCTTAGTCGTTGTCCCGGCAGCTTATTCATTAGTTATGAACGGCCTAGAGAAATGGAAGACCCGATTTCCAAGATCCAAGGCCTAAGCAGGGAACCCTTCTATCGACGAATAAGCTTCACTAGGTATTCCAACGCAAGTGCAGGGACTTTGGGTTGCCATAGCGTAGGGTTGACGGGAAAATCTTCAAACTGACCAGAGCGCTCGAATCCCAAGCGCTCATAAAACTCAATGAGCTCTGTTCGCAAAGTAATCACTGATAAATAAAAACCTGCCACTCGCCACTCTCTAGCCGTCATCGCCTCGGCGGCCATTAGCATTTCACGGCCATAGCCTTTGTTCTGGAGTGTTGGCTTAACTGCAACCAGTCCAAACTTCGCTGTATTTTCATTGTGCTCACATGCAACACAAGCAACTATCTGATCACGCAAAACGCCAACCAAAACGAAAGCGTCATCACGTCTGATTAATGCAGCAACTTCAGGGGTAGTAATACGCATGCCATCTAATATATCCGCTTCCGTTGTCCAACCCGCACGACTACTTTCACCGCGATAGGCGGAATTGACCAAATCCGCAATTGCGGTGGCATCATTTATTTCTGCTTTGTAAAAACTAAGCATCGCTTACTTACTCACTAGCTTTTGAACGACCAGGCTACCCACCATATCGCCTTGCACATTGACTGTGGTGCGGAGCGTATCTAGCAATCTATCTATCGGTAACAAAATCGCAATCGCCTCTGCAGGCAAACCAACGGATTGTAAGACCATCACCATGGTCACCATGCCAGCACTCGGAATGCCTGGGGCACCCATGGCAGCAATCATGGCGGTGAAAAACACAATAAATTGCTGAGCTAAACTCAAATCAATGCCTGCAATATTTGCGATAAATAAGGCAGCGGCCGCTTCATAAAGCGCCGTTCCGTCCATATTAATGGTTGCCCCAAGCGGAATTACGAACCCAGCAATTTCTGGCTTAACGTGTAAATGTTGCATCGTGCAACGCAACGTCACTGGCAATGTTGCATTGCTTGAGCTAGTCGAAAAAGCGGTCACTAATGCTTCACGTGCACCACGCCAAAACCACAGTGGCGATTTGCCCGTAAAGACAAATAAAATCAGCGGAAGCACAACCACACCATGGAATAAAGTTGTACCTAAAACAACAGCGATAAACTTACCTAAAGTAGTGAGCATGGTTGCATCTTGTAAAACAACCAATTTAAACAGTAGTGCAAAAATGCCTAAAGGCGCTAAGCGCATTATCCAGCTCACAATACGCATACATATTTCTAGCGCTTCTTGTAGCAGAGCCAAGATATTTTTGTAGCGCTCGCCACCCATCACCAGCGCAATGCCCAAAATCAAAGCAAAGACGACTACCGCCAGCACATTGCCTTGTGAAAGTGCAGTAAAAGGATTAATAAAAATGCTATGTAAAAACTGGGCGAAAAATTCAGGTAAAGGCAATTGCTTAGCCTCAAAGTTTTGCATAGCATCAGTAAACATCGCCAAGTGCAAACCCGCACCAGGTTTGAAATAATTGCTCGCCAATAAACCCAGTGCAATAGCGATTGCCATCGAAGCCACAAAAAATGCTAGCGTCGTGACCCAAACTTTGTGCATTTGCTGATGCTGACGCAAGTTAGCAATGCCCACCGCAATCGAGCAAAACACCAGTGGAATTAAAATCATTTTCAGCAAGTCGATAAATAAAGTCGCGACCAAACTTGCTGAATACAAGCCTAATTCAACAACCGCATTTTCAGCGTCTAGTCCATGAAAATACCAGCCCAAGCCTAGCCCAGTGATAGCACCAATGAGGATTTGGAGATTGAGGCTAGGCAGCTTCATGTTTACGCTTTTGCCTTTTTAGGCGCGGCTTTTTTGGGTGTAGCCTTTTTAGCAGGTTCTTTAGTAGCCGTAGCTTTGGTTAAGGCTTTAGATTTCGAAATTGCTGCTTTTTTACGCTCAGCTTTGACTGCAGCCTCATCTGCTTCAGTCATTACTTCTGCCGTTTCAGCTTTTGTATCAAGGGCTGGCTTAGCTGCTGCGGCTTTTTCAAATACTGCTGCGAAGAAGCCATCTGTTTGATGCACATGTGGCAACAGTTTTAGGTAGTTGCCCGTATCCAAATTGATTTGCTGTTGCGCCAAAATGCTGTTCGCTGGCACCAATACAAACTCAGGGTTTGCATTTAAGAATGCTTCAGCGATCTGTTCATTTTCATCTTGCAGCAAACTACAAGTCGCATAAATTAAACGACCGCCAGCTTTCACCAATTTAGCAGCACGCGCCAAAATGTTGGTTTGTTTGACAGTTAACTCCAACACATCCTGTGGTTTTTGACGCCATTTTAAATCTGGATTACGGCGTAAAGTCCCAAGACCACTACAAGGCGCATCGACCAATACACGGTCAAATTTGCCATTGAGGCGTTTTAACTTCGGGTCAGCTTCGCTGCTGATTAACTGGCTATGTAAGTTTGATAAGCCCGAACGTTTTAAACGTGTCCCTAAGTTTTGCAAGCGTTTTTCAGAAACATCAAATGCGTAAATGCGGCCTGAATTACGCATTAAAGCGCCCAATGCCAAACTCTTACCGCCAGCACCCGCACAGAAATCTGCCACCATTTCACCACGGCGCGGTGCGACCAATTGCGCCAATAATTGACTGCCTTCATCCTGCACTTCAATCTTGCCATCTGTGAATAACATGTGGCGGCTGATGGTCATTTTTTGCGCCATACGCAAGCCATTTGGCGAATATGGCGTTGGCACTACTTCAGTTTTTTCAGAGGCAAATTTCGCCATCACATCTTCACGCGTGGCTTTGACCAAGTTCACACGCAAATCCAAAGCTGCTGATTGGTGCATACTTCTAGCGATGGTTAGTGCTTGCTCCTCGCCATACTGCTCAACCAATTTATCCCAAAACCACTCTGGCAAATCAGCTTGCATGGCTTTGCTAATATCGTCCGTTTTCTTGGATTTAATTTCTAAAGCCCACTCTTTTTGTTGTGCGTTTAATGTGTCGGCTAAGTCACGCGTGCTCATGCCAAGCACACGCACCAAATAAGCCACTAAGAGCTTACGTGGATCATCACCATCAGCCACATAAGTCAAAAATGATTTACGGCGCAAAACACCATAAGCAGACTCGGCGATAAATGCGCGATCTTTAGTACCCAAATCACGGTTTTGCTTAAAGAACCAACCAAGCTTTACATCAGCAGGACCGGTGTTGGACAACACATCCGAAAGCGCCACACCAGCGAGTCGTAATAAATTAGGGTTTATTGTCATTTTGCGATATCGGTATCTATGCGAGTGGCGATGAATTCGTACCCGCTACCGTCCTTTGTTATTTTCAAAATTTTAATGGGGATAAATCGATAATCTTCTGCTAACCAAACATCGGTTTTTTCTTCTGCATCACCACTACTTTTAGCGATGTGATACGTATTAATTTGACCAAACTTGGTTGTAATCACTTCTTCAGAAATAAACTGATAGTGATAAACACGTAACATTTTGCCATTGGTTAATGGCCACGCCATTCGCTCAAGCGGTGGCACAAACATAAACTGATACATAAAGCTTAAAAAGTCCTGTGTGCCTTCTAGCAACTCCTCCACAGTTTCTGACTTAGCCGTTTTGAGAGTCAATTTATTATTGTCCCAATCAAAATTCGCCACTTGCAACTTGTCGGGCTTGCCTGTTACTTCCACACGATAAGCTTCTGGCTTAAGTCCCTGTTCCATGATTTTGCCGATGCTGGTTTCAATGCGTTTTCCAGCAAAAGCAATAGAAGCTAACCCTACCGCCTCCATCTCACTACGCAAACTATATCGGTCTTGTGGCTCAGCTTGATAGCGATAATGCGCTCGGCCACTACCAAAACCATTCACGCGTTTTACATCAAACTCCATGTCCACAAATGAAGGTGGAAGCAATCGCGCCATTTCTTCATACGCTGGCCTATCTTCCTCACGCCATAACGGCTCAGCCACTTGGGACACTTCTGCTTGCTCATCCGTACTGGGCGCTATCGACTCTCGACTCACCTCATTAGGGACTTCCTTATGCTTGAGTGATTGATGCACCTTTTTAGGTGGTGATGGCTTTTTTTCTACTTTTTTAACTGGTGGCGGAAGCAGTTCCGCTTCAATTAAATGTGATGACGATTCAAAACTCGGCATCACAAAACTCCAACCGCCAAGCAATACAACATGTAATAACAGGGACAACAACACTGCCCAAAGCCAGCGTTGCGGCACAGTAATTTTTTGCAATTGAAAGGTTAAAAATCTGCTATTTTTCAAATGATGTTTTACTGATTTTTTCAAAAAAACGATCAAAAATCATTTTGCACACTGCTAATCTGTTTGAATGCTGGTCAGCGTTTGCTCAATGGCCGTGCCATTTTCCTCACGCATGATGATTTTAACTGGCAAGTAAAAACGCTCAACCGCCAACCAAAATTCCTTTTCGTTACCGCCGCCAGTTTCACTCGCATTGATTAAATGCAGGGTCTTAAATTGCCCTGCATCCACCGATAGGCTCACATCACGCGCTATCGCTTTGTAGCTGTAGATGCGCTGTTTTTTGCCTGTCGTAATCATCAAACTCACTTCATCAGCCTTGGGTGGCAAGAGCATCCACTGATAAGGAAAACTTGCCACATCTTGCGTGCCTTTGGCTAATGGCACTGAAGTGACATTGCCTTTATTTGTCATGCGCAATTGATTAGCAAGCCAATCAAAATCTGCATACACCGCCTTTTTCTCGTTATCACCTTGGTGTTGTTCAAAGTGTTTCGGTTCTAAGCCCTCGGCAGTGACAATGCCTTCACTCTTTAAAATACGTTTACCAAACAGCGCCGCTAAACCCACACCTTCGGTCACACTTTCAATCACATATTGGTCGCCTATTTGTTTGAATGTTTCCGTCACATTCGCAAAAGGCTTACCGTTTCGCGTTGCTTGATAAGTCAGCGTTACATTTTTTGGAGCGGCAAACGCAAGGTTTGAAATGGCCAAAAAGCTGGCCAAAAAACTAAGCAGTGCTAATTTAGCGAAGGCTTTAATTTAAACCACGACCGTTGGCGCTTCGCCCGCTTGTTGCTTGCGGATAAAGCCGATTTCAAATACTTGCTCGCCTTCGGCTTTGAGCAATTCCATCGCCGCTTTTGCTTGGTCTTTAGACACAATCACTACCATGCCAATGCCGCAGTTAAATGTTTTGTGCATTTCGCTTTCAGCAACATTGCCCTGAGCTTGCAACCAGGTAAACAAAGGCGGCATATCCCAGCTACCTTTTTTGATTTCAGCAGTAAAACCTTCTGGCAATACGCGTGGCACATTTTCTGTAATACCGCCGCCAGTGATGTGGGCCATGCCTTTTACCGTCATGGATGAAATCAATTTAAGCAAAGGTTTTACGTAAATACGTGTTGGCGCCATCACCACATCTTTGAATGGCTTACCGTGGAAGTCTGCATTGAAATCAATGCCAGATTTCGCGATTAATTTACGAATCAATGAATACCCGTTTGAATGTGCGCCGCTTGAAGCCAAGCCCAACACAACATCGCCTTCAGTGATTGTTTTACCCGTAATAATGCTTTCTTTATCCACGCAACCCACTGCAAAACCAGCCAAGTCATACTCACCCGCCGGATACATCCCTGGCATTTCAGCCGTTTCACCGCCGACCAATGCACAGCCAGATTGTTCACAACCTTGTGCAATACCTTTGATCACTTGAGCCGCTGTGCCAACTTCTAACTTGCCACAGGCAAAGTAATCCAAGAAAAATAATGGCTCAGCGCCTTGCACCAAAATATCATTCACGCTCATCGCAACAAGATCGATACCGACTGTATCGTGTTTATTCAGCTCAAAAGCGAGTTTTAATTTAGTGCCCACACCATCTGTGCCAGACACCAATACTGGATTTTTGAATTTTTTTGGCATCTCAAACAATGAGCCAAAGCCGCCAATACCGCCTAAAACCTCTGGGCGCATGGTGCGTTTTGCGAAAGGCTTAATCTGTTCAACCAGCGCGTCACCAGCCTCAATATCTACCCCAGCATCACGGTAACTGATAGATGTGCCATTGGTTTGGTCGTTCGAATTCAAAGCTTTCTCGCTTTCTACAAGATAAAAACAAATAAAAGGTTAAAATACACATTGTTCGCGTATTTTTTGCAACACCCGAATTTTAACCTAAATGACGCCTAAACGAGAAAAGACTGAACGATTAAAGCGGAGTTATGCCGCTTTAATTGCTTTGCAAGATTAAATAAATGAAACAACTGCTCCTAGATATTCAGCCAGACGCATTGCCTAGCATTGCCAACTTCGTTGTTGGCCGCAATGCAGAGGCCTTGCACAGCTTGCATCAGGCGTTGCAAACAGGCGCCGAGAGTCGTTTTATTTACTTTTGGGGCGCAGCAGGCAGTGGCAAAACGCATCTGCTCAAAGCGGCGCAAGCATTAGCAAAAACATCCAACATTCAACTCGTCACAGCAGATGATGTCAATTTTCTCAATGACGAAGCGCAAATCGCTTTATTCGACACTTACAACCAAACACGTGCGGCAAACGGCGTGCTTCTTGCCGCGGGCAACGCGTCGCCTAATCAAATGCATCTGCGTGATGACCTCGCAACTCGATTGGCTTGGGGCTTAACTTACCAATTACATCCCCTCACCGATGAAGAAAAAGCTCAAGCGTTGCAAGCCCACGCTTTAGAGCGCGGAATGAAACTTCCAGATGAAGTAGTGGATTATTGCTTGCGCTATTTGCGTCGTGATTTGCCAAGCTTGATGGCAATTTTAGATGCGCTCGATGAATGGTCGCTCACTGAAAAGCGTCCTGTGACCGTTCCTCTTCTTAAAAAATTGCTTCAATTACCGCTTATTTGACCTCAATTAAAAATTAAAAATATGTTACGCGCATCCGAAATCAAACTCCCTTTAGATAACGCCACTTCGTTGCATCACGAACCCGAAGTGATTAAAGCCGCGCTTCTTAAAAAGCTTGGCATTCCAGCCAGCGATTTAATTAGCATGGCGATTTTTAAGCGGGGTGTGGATGCCCGTAAATCGCACGCGATTTTGTTTGTTTACACACTCGATGTTGAAGTGAAAAACGAGGACAAAATTTTAGCCAAATTCAAAAAAGACCCGCACGTCAAAGTGGCGCCTGACACGTCTTACCACTTTGTGGCAAAAGCGCCAGAGGCAAGCAAGGCGCCTAGACCTGTGATTGTCGGCTTTGGCCCAGCAGGCATTTTTGCTGCGCTCATTTTGGCGCAATCGGGCTTTAAGCCTATCGTTTTAGAACGTGGCAAATCGGTGCGCGAACGCACCAAAGATACATGGGCTTTATGGCGCAAAAATGTTCTCAACCCAGAGTCTAACGTGCAGTTTGGTGAAGGTGGCGCCGGGACTTTTTCAGATGGCAAACTCTACAGCCAAATTAAAGACCCTAAACATTACGGTCGAAAAGTGCTCCATGAATTTGTAAAAGCAGGCGCACCAGAAGAAATTTTATACGTCAGCCATCCGCATATCGGGACATTCCGCTTGGTGGGTATGGTAGAAGAAATGCGTCAAAATATCATCGAGCTTGGCGGCGAAATCCGCTTCCAAAGTCGTGTGGATGATATTGAAATTGAAAACGGCCAAGTGCAAGGCGTAGTGCTACAAAACGGAGAGCGCATCGCCACCAACCATCTTGTATTGGCGGTCGGCCATAGTGCCCGAGATACGTTTGAGATGATCCACAAACGTGGCATTTATATTGACGCAAAACCTTTTTCTATTGGCTTCCGTATTGAACATCCACAATCGCTGATTGACCATGCGCGCTTTGGCCCAAATGCTCAGCACCCGGTCTTGGGCGCGGCAGATTATAAGCTTGTCCATCATGCCAAAAATGGACGAAGCGTTTACAGCTTTTGTATGTGCCCAGGTGGCACAGTTGTGGCGGCTGCCTCAGAAGAAGGCCGCGTTGTCACCAACGGCATGAGCCAATACTCACGTAACGAACGTAACGCCAACGCGGGCATTGTAGTGGGCATTGACCCAGAGAAGGATTATCCAGGTGACCCGCTTGCTGGCATGGAGTTTCAACGCAAATGGGAAGCACGCGCTTTTGAGTTGGGCGGCAAAAACTACCAAGCGCCAGGGCAACTCATAGGTGACTTTATCAATGGCAAACCTTCTACCGAATTTGGCACAGTGCAACCTTCCTACACCCCAGGCGTGCACCTTACTGACTTAAGCACCGCTTTACCTGAATATGCGATTACCGCCATCCGCGAGGCGCTCCCCGCTTTTGCCAAACAGATTAAAGGCTTTGATTTGCCTGATGGCGTGCTGACCGGCGTTGAAACGAGAACGTCCTCACCGATTAGAATTAAACGCGACGACGAAACACTCCAGAGCATTAATACCAAAGGCCTTTACCCAACGGGTGAAGGTGCTGGCTATGCAGGTGGGATTTTGTCAGCAGCGGTGGATGGAATTAAGATTGCTGAGGCGGTGGCGTTGAATATAAGTAATGTAAGGATTTAATTTATGTAGTTTGGAAAGAAAAAGGGCGTCTAACTAATCGCTAGACGTCCTTTTCTTCCGCAAAACCTAATCAATACAAGTAATCAACAGAATAGTGCTGTGCGACTATCCTCGTACTTTTAAGGCAGCAATACGGTCATCCAAGCTTGGATGACTTGCAAAGAGTTGTGACATCCCACCACCTAAACTAGCAATACCAAATGCAGCCATTTGCTTGGGTAAAACAGATGGCTCGTGGGCATTTTTTAAGCGTTCTAATGCGGCAATCATCTTTTGTGCGCTAGCAAGATTGGCTGCGCCGGCATCCGCACGAAACTCTCGCTGACGTGAAAACCACATCACGATAATTGATGCGAGCACACCCAACACCATCTCGGCAATAATCATGGTGATAAAGAAGGCAGGGCCGTTACCGTCTTTGGTTTTAAACACGGCTTTATCAACAATATTGCCAATCACACGAGAGAAGAACATCACGAAGGTATTCACCACCCCTTGGATGAGGGTTAAGGTCACCATATCGCCATTGGCAATGTGAGACACTTCGTGCGCTAAGACGGCTTCGACTTCTTCTTGTGTCATGCCTCTAAGCAAACCTGTTGAGACAGCAACCAGTGAGCTGTTTTTGGTCATGCCGGTAGCAAATGCATTGGCTTCTGGGGAATCAAAAATAGCCACTTCTGGCATTTTAATCCCCACTTTATCCGCTTGCTGACGAACGGTTGCGAGCAACCAACGCTCCGTTTGTGTGTTCGCTTGTTCAATAACGACTGCACCAGACATGCGTTTAGCGGTCCATTTTGAGATCGCTAATGAGATAAACGCGCCACCAAAGCCCATCACCCCTGAAAATATTAAGAGGCTGGTGTAATTTAAGCCATTAGCGGTGAGATAAGGCCCCACACCAAGCAGTCGCATGGTGACGGATAACACAAGCATAATCGCAATGTTGGTCAACAAAAAATAAAATACACGCTTCATTTGAACTCCGTTGGTTGAATTAAATGGATCTTGAAACTGCACGATTAAATTCGCACTTAAAAACTGCGTCAAAATAGTTTGCTTTGACATTCATCCTAACGTACCACCACCGAATGTGGACGACATGAAGTTGGATGCAATCAAATTTTATGCAGCACTCACAACAATTTCACCCTCGCCTGTTTTTCCATGATTATCAGTCCAAGTCACCCGGATGATATCCCCCACTTTGGCCCCATGCAGATGAAAAGTAAGGTAAGGATTTTTTGATATCCCTGTTCCCCATTGCGCCTCCATTACTTGCTTTCCATTAAGGGTAGCGCTTACTAGCTGAATGAAATTGGCAGGAATCACCTCACCAAAATCATTCTTACGACGCCCTGTTTCCATGGGGTGGGTCATGAGCACTTTCACCTCTGTCATTTGGCCCTTAAGCAGGGCACGCATACGCATATTTTCAGCCATCTTAGCCACATCCATTCTCTAAAACTTCCACCCGTTTTTTGGCAGAATAATAGCGATTGTTTGATTTAATCACGGCTTGCACGTCTGAGGTTTCGGCCATTTTGATGCGCGTGATCACAAAACCATCCGCGCCTTCACCAAAGACAAAGTTGGCAATTAAAGCGGTGGGATTATTTTCCACAAAAATGGCAATCGATTCCGTATTAGGAACAAGGCTAGTAATTTCAATTTGCACCACCGCACCGTTTTCAGCTTTATCTGGCGCGATAATTTGAATATCGTTTGAAACAGTCACATTGCTGATTTTCATAGCGGCAATGGCCTCTTGTAGCTTTGTCGCTTGAAAAGCAGGCGTGTTCCAAATGGCAGCAAATGCTTTAATGGGTAACATGGCCAATGCACTGGCGGCAAATAAGGCTTTTAAGAATTTTCTACGTTGCATCATGGAGCGCTCCTTTTCAAACTAGTTAAACCAGCCACGTTTTTTAGGTTCATCAATTAATCCACGAAGTTCTTTTAATCTCGCTTCCACAATCGACTGTTGATAAAAGTCACCGTCGCCTGATTTCACCGCCAAATCCATTTGTTCCAACGCTTTAGGTACATTGTAACGCCTAAAATAGCCCTCTCCCTGTGCTTGATGACTAAGTAAATTTTTACTTAAATCAGCATACGCTTTAGATTTTAATTCATAGAGATAAGCGTCATCAGGATATAGGCTTTGTTTTTCATTGAGCAATTGCAAGGCTTGTTGTGGCTGGCGAACGCGCAAAAAATGTTCGGCATAGCCATAGATTAAGGCTCTGCTGCCCGGATAAACAGCCAAACCAGTTTGGTAGGCTTTTGCAGCTTGTGCTGGATGATCACGCGCCACTTCAATATTGGCGGCAAGGCTGGCAAAAAATGGATGGCTAGGCGCATTGGCGCGTAACCAACTTAGCTCTTTGCTTGCCCCATCTACGTTTGCAACGCGCAACATGGCAATCGCAAGACCGTAATGCTGAGCACTTTCACTGGTATAGCGTCTATCTCGTAGATTGCTTTGAAACAAGCTGACCGCCTGAGTGGCAATGCCGCCGCTGGCAAGAATCTTGGCACGGACCAAATCAAAATCTGGGGAATATGGCGCCATTCGATATCGACTGTTGGCAATTCGGGCAGTGACATCTGCAATACGCTCACTCGTAATTGGATGTGTACGCAAAAAAGTTGGCGCACTGCCTTCAACGTAACGTGTGCCTTTTTGCATAATTTGGAAAAAGCTGGCCATGCCATGCGTATCGTAACCTGCGCTTTCTAATATTGAGATGCCCACGCGATCAGCTTCACGCTCATGATCGCGGGTGTAATCCAATTGTTTTTGTACCGTACTGGCTGATGAGGTCATCATCGCCGCACTCGCTAATTGTGGATTAGCGCGAGCCGATAAAATGGCCAATGCCATGCCGGCGAGACTAATGAGTGAGTCATTTTTCTGTTGTGCCATCATCCTTGCCATATGGTGTTGCACCACATGACCAATCTCATGCCCTATCACGCCTGCTAACTCAGACTCATTGGTCGCCGCTACAATGAGGCCTGTATGCACGCCAATCACGCCCCCAGGCATGGCAAACGCGTTAATACTGTTGTCCCTCACCACAAAAAAATTAAACCACTGGGTTTTATCTGGGCCATTACTCGCTAATCGCATACCAAGGTTTTGGATATAGTCGGTAATTTCTGGGTCAGAAATCACCTCATCACTGGACATCACGCTTCGCATGATTTGGTCGGCAATTTTCTTTTCCTGAAGGGGTGAGAGCACGGTCGCTGAAACATCACCCAAATCGGGCAAATCATCCGCCAGTGCGATAGGCGCAATCAGAGAAAGTAATAGAAGGCTATAAACTAATTTCATGTTTGCGTATGATAACGACATTAAGGACCAAGTTCACCGTTCGCTTCGAAATTCTCTTGCGAAAAGGTTTAAAAATAAGGCAATATTGATGAGCGAACTCACCCATTTTGATAGCCAAGGCCAAGCCCATATGGTCGATGTTGGTAGTAAAGCCGATACAGAGCGTGTAGCCGTCGCGACGGGCAATATTGTTATGTTACCGAGCACTTTAGCGATGATTATCAAAGGCGATACTAAAAAAGGGGATGTGCTTGGTATTGCACGCATTGCTGCCATTCAAGCCTCAAAACGCACTTCAGACTTAATCCCACTTTGCCATCCAATTAGCCTTACAAAAGTGGGGGTTGAATTTGAAATCGACGAAAAAAATAACACCATTCATTGCACGGTAACTGCAAAATGCACAGGTAAAACTGGCGTAGAAATGGAAGCACTCACCGCCACTAGCGTAGCATTGCTGACCATTTATGATATGAGCAAAGCCGTTGACCGCGGCATGGTAATGGGCGAGATTAAACTGCTAAAAAAACAAGGTGGCAAATCGGGGCACTGGGTGGCTTAAAAATAACCTATCCTTACATTCAAATAATCAAAATTAGCTAATTGTCCTAAATCTGTCCTAACTAGGATAGATAATGGCTACATATAGAAAACGATGCGGCAAATGGCAAGCTCGTGTAACACGCAAAGGCTATGAAACACTAAGCAAAACCTTTGTATCTAAAAAAGATGCGCAATATTGGGCAAGGGGTATTGAAAGCAATATTGATAAAGGCGCATATAAAAACCTTCGCTATGCCCAAAAGATAACATTCAAAGAGCTAATCGAACGTTTTATTAACGAAGTAACTCCATCAATGCGTGGCGCTGCCGCAGATACTTATCGTCTTCGTGCGATCGCAAGGCGACCAATCAGTAAACTCAGCATGACCGAACTGACTCCAACCAAATTAGCAGAATATAGAGATCAGCGATTAAAAATCATTGCTCCTAATACGATGCTAAGAGAACTGTCCTATTTTTCAGCCATCATCAATCATGCGAGACGTGAATGGGGGCTTAACATTGAAAATCCCGTCGCAATGATTAAAAAGCCACCAATGCCCGAAGGCAGAACAAGGGTGCTAACTGAAGATGAAAAGATACGAATAATTAATGCCATTCAGAGAGCCAAGCCCGCTAATACAAATGTTTGGGTACCAGCAATAATAGAGTTTGCTTTAGCCACTGCGATGAGGCTAGGCGAAATTACATCACTTTTATGGAAAGATGTAGATTTCAATAATCGAACAGCTTTCTTACCGATCACGAAGAATGGTAGTTGCCGTTATGTACCACTATCAAATACTGCGATCAAAATTCTTAACGAGCTACCTCGTAATCACGACAGAGTTTTCCCATTTATAAATGGCTCTGTATCACTGGCATTCACTCGATACTCTCGCAAAGCAGGCGTAAAGGGAGTGCGTTTTCATGATTTAAGACATTCGGCGATTACTGCTATGTCAGGCAAGCTTACCAATGTAATTGAACTATCTAGCGTAACTGGTCATAGATCGCTATCAATGCTCAAACGCTATATCCATTTAAACGTTAGTGAACTGGCTAAAAAGTTGGATGACCAAACAAAAGCAAATCCTTAGCAAAATTAAGCGTCCAGTTACTAGACGCTTTAAATTTAAATATCTCCATAAGTTATAGTGATTGACAGTCAAAAAAATCCACACAATAATACACATTAATTTACACATTATAAGACACGAATATTATGACTATTACACACAAAATATATGCACCTGCTACTGTTAGCATGACAGATTTACGTCGTGCCAGCATTGCTGATATTGTCAGTGATTCACCAGTAGCCGTGTTAAACCATAACAAGCCAGCAGCTTATTTACTGTCAGCAAACTACTATGAAGCTTTGCTTGATCAAGTCGAGAATATTGAGTTAAGCAAGATCGTGAGAGAGCGTCGCGGTGGTAAGACAGTGAAAGTATCGCTTGATGATCTATGAGTTAGAGTTTAACGAAGAAGCTCTAAAAGAGTGGAACGACTTAGACGGATCAATTAAGGCGCAGTTTAAAAAGCAATTAGAAAAGCGCTTGGTAAATCCGCATTTGCCCTCGGCAAGATTAGGTAACGATCTTGAAGGCTGCTACAAAATCAAACTTCAAAAAATTGGCTATCGCTTAGTTTATGATGTTATTGATAGCCGCTTGGTGATCATTGTCCTATCTGTCGGTCGGCGAGATGGATTGGCAGCATACACCAAGGCTAGTAAGCGGATATAAAAGCTAACCTTTGTACTACTCAATATAATTAGCAAATTTACTGACCATTTGCAGGTGTAATTCTTATGAAAACAACCATAAATTCGCTAGGTATTTTGAGTGCGACTATTGGAGCATTTTTAGTTTGGCGTTATTTAACAGAAATTAATTTTGCAGATAAAGATAAGTATTTACAGGGTCAAGGAGTTTTAAATATTCCGTCCCCATCAAAAGAAGATGTAGCAAAGTTCAAAAGAACTCTGCTGTTATCTAAACTTGGGTTGTTCTTAATAGCCTTAGGCGGCGGCTTACAAATAATTAGTAATTACATGCCATCTAGTTAAACTAAGCGTCTAGTAACTAGACGCTTAGTTTTCAGCTTTAAGACACCCTAGCGTTAATCTAAGACACCTAATTTAGATCAACATTGGTCGCTATAAACACAGGTTTGTTAGCGCCGATGTTTCGACAAAGATGAACATCTAATGTCCACTCCTCGACAGTTTGATTGTCAGGATCATTGATCGTTGTATAAAGCTCACTAGTACTTGGTGCGTAAATTGAATAGCCATCTACTTTGGTTTTTGATTTGGTCAGCGGGTCATAACGCACTAGCCAACTAAACAATAAATCCTCATTTTCAGGAAAGCCTGAACCACGTAGTTGTCGAATTACACTCATCTGTTCATCGCTTTTGGCTGATGCTTCCCAAGCAGCATATTGGTAGTAGTCGACTAGATATTTACTACTGGGATTTCTAAGTTCTACTGAGCCATTAAAGAATGCTCTACGGAATTGATTCTTACCAAACGTCGTGTTGAATTTCTCATTAACAAAACCTCTTACTGCTATTTCTCTTTCTCTTTCTATCATTTTCTTTTTTCCTTTTTCTTAAGTTGCGAGGTTGTGCTAGTTACAAAGGAGTCGAGACAAAAAGATGTTGCTTCGAGTTAAGTCGCAAGAGACAAGAGAAAAAGATGTTGCTTCGTGTGTTGCTTAGTCAGAGTTACTCATTTGTAACCCCTAGTGACTTAAGTAACTAACTCACTTAACTCAACAGCAACTTCTTTTATTTCTTCTGCGACCTAACTTTGTAACCTAGCAACTCGCAAAAGTATTTATGCCTGTATAAGAAAAACCACTTAAAACTGGTAAAAAATGAGTCAAAACGAAAGAACACCAATAAATCGGTTGTCCATTCACCGAATCTGACATTAACTTACTGAGTGCCCATTCATTAATAGGAGAAAACAAATGAGCACATTAGGTCAATTGAAGTTAACAGCAGAAACTAAACCACAACACATTGCGCCAGTTCAGCAGCGCAGAAACAAACTATCGCATCGATTATGGGAACAGATTCAATTAGCCAAAAGCCAAATTGAAGGCACAGAGTTTGTGGTGAAGAAATACCGATCATTTAAAGATCAAGAAACAGGATTACGGAAACAACTAGAAGTACCTAAACGCATTAGACCTTGGTGGTTTATTTCAGCTAACGGGAAAGTATGTATTTCTATCAAATACGGCACTAGCGTATTAGAGCTAGCAAAAGGCAAACCTAGCGTTGAAGTGGACAGTCCACAGGATTTAGTCAAAACACTAGAGACTATCAAGGTCGCAGTTGAAAGTGGCGAATTAGATAGTCAGATAGAAACAGCGAGTACTAACTTAAGAGCTGGCTTTCAGCACTAGCGAAGGAGAAAAATTAAAACAAGCGTCTAGTAACTAGACGCTTAATAACGCGGGGCAGTGCCCCGCCTATAGTCGGCAAGCTAGCCGACGTAAAGGGATTGAGGCATAAGCATCATATTGTGCTCGGGCCAGAGCTGCTTACAAGATGATGCGAGCTCACTTTGAACAGTTGCGTGAACTGGTGCTTTGAAAAGTGAGATATGCCGAACCTGAAGCGCCGAGTCCGCTGGACGCAAAGGCGTGAAGTCCGATAAACGATAAATACTTTTATGCATCGATATCAAGTACAAGCGAGAGTAAATGGGACATGGGTGAAGACGGTGATCTTTGCTGACAATGATCTACACGCTCGTTTGATTGCGCAATATCAGTTTGGACACAGCAATGTGCCATTCGCCCCTACTAAAATTGGATAAACATTATGCGTTTTTATGAGTTCGCTAGTGCTGTGAAGAAACCGCTGACGCCAGATCAAGCTCGAATTGAGGCAATGAAAATTCAAGCTAAAAAGGCACAGCAGGCAGTGAAAGCCGAAAGGGCTAGGCAGAAAATTAAGGCTGGACAGGCTCAGTTAAGCTCTGTTCATTACTAAGCTTACTTTCATAACCACTAACCTTAAATTGCCTAATGATGATTTGAGCTAACCTAGATTTTGGATTCAAGCCAATAATTTCTTGGCATGCAGCTAGAAAATTAGCCCTGCCATTTTCAAATTCAGAATCAAAAGAGCTATTTCTAAACCACTCAAAATGTAATTTAAAGAAAATATAAAGCTGATTTCTATCTAGGCTTTGAATTTTATCAATGTATTGCTCTTGCGTTGACACTTGAAAAGCAATTCTTTCTCTATCACCCCAACCAGAACCTTTGATAACTCTCTCTGCCGCATCATATATATCCAATGGCGGGTGCTGCTCATCCCTTAATTGGTTCATTTTCATTAAAATTCTCGGATGTATTTTTTGAAAAGAGGTATCAAAAATTCTTTCTTCTATATTCTGATAGGCGGGTCTGCTAGAAAGAGATATTTCCCAAGCAGCAATAAATCTCTCTGCCAAATCTTTGCCATCTAATTCTTCTATAACATCAATCATATTAGTAATCATTGATGGGTTCATAACTTCGGCTGCGGAAAGTAAATTATCAGCCTCCTGTAATAGCTGACTTTCTGATTTATGAGCATCCCATAAAAAAGACTTTAAAAACGAATTTATTTCGTCATGCAAAGTTTGATTTTTTAGATCATCTTGATATTGATTGAAGAGATTAGTTAGTTTTTCAGAATCTAACAGACCTGTCTCTAGAAATTCATTAAAGATTAACTCAAAGTCATCGGTGTGATTGATTCCTAAGCTATCGAGCAGGGAGTTCCATTTGTACTCATCTGAATCTTGATTTTTATGTTGATTTAACAATCTACTATAAGGGTTATAGGAGCACACATAATTGAAGGGCGGAGCATTATCAATAGCTTTAAAGGCTAATGCTGTTAGAAGAACTGTAGAGGGTATCCATCGTTCTGCTGATAATTTATTTACTGGGAATTTCGTCGCTATTAAATTTATATTCTTAACGATTTTTCTTATGACTCTTATATTTCTTAAATTAAGAATCTCTACCGCACGAAGAACCTCAGTCTCGTATTTACATTCATTTGAGGTAATTGCTTTTTCAAAACATTCTGTTGAGTCTGGATTAAGGTTTACTTGAGCATCAATAACCTTTTCATGAAGCAGTGACCAATCCGATTCTCCTTCGTCGAGTTTAGAGATATTAATTAGTATTAAAAATCTAGTTTCATAATTTTCTGAGTATTCATTTAAGAAACCCATTATTTCTTGAATTTTAAGATCAGTGCCTCTTCTTTCAAAGTCATCAATAACTATTAGTTTTCCTGATGTAACTTTTGGTAGCCATAACAAGGCTGGGCTTTTCAAAGAAAGACCAGCGAATTTACTCAATAACTTATCAATAAGATCTGTGCCTGTTTGAATGATGCCTTTTGCAGCTTCCCCTCCCAAAATGAATGCGTTTTGGAGGATTCGCATCTTTATCTCATCAATATCTTTAGCACCAAATATAGAGATATATATCGAAGATTTATAGGACTCTCCAGTTTCTTGCTCAAGGATCTCTTTCCATAAATGCGTTTTACCAACACCCCATTCTCCTGCAAGAGCTATAACTTTGTTATCAGATTCTAACAACGCTTCCTTCAAATTTTGAGTAACTTGTTTATATGAGTTCATATCTAGGCTCACTTTTTAACTTAATTTAGATTCAATACTAATCACAACCTTAAAAATAAGGTAAAGAAAATTACACTTTTCTTAACCTAAAACATAACCAATTGATTTTATTGATTCTTCGCTAGTGCTTTTTTCGGTTGTCCATTTAAGCCTAAGAAAACAAAATGTATAAATACTTTTCTTTATCGGAGATATTTATAAATGGCACAAGCAAAGACATTTACTCAATCAGAACTAGATCAAGTTCTTCGTTTTATCAGCACTAAAAAATTCGCATTAAGGGATCGCGCAATGATATTGACTAGTTTCTGGTCGGGAATGCGTGTGGGTGAAATCGCTAACTTGAGAATGCGCGATGTATTAAACGATGATGGTAGTTTGAAAAACGAAGTACGCTTAAGTGCAGCTCAAACAAAAGGAGATAAAGGGCGTTTAGTATTCATTCCACAAAAACTCAAAGATGAATGGGCTAGTTATTTAACGACAAGAAAGGTGCAGCATTTAGATGTACCGTTATTTCATACCGAGAACCGATTAGGGTTTAGTCCTAATGGATTATGTCAGTGGTTCTTTTGGACTTATAAGCGAGCAGGGATTAATGGGGCTAGTAGTCACAGTGGAAGAAGAAGCTTTATTACAAGCCTAGCTAGCAAAGGTATTGGTGTGCGTGTATTAGCAAGTCTGGCAGGTCATAAATCAATTATGGTCACACAGCAATATATTGATGTGAATGATGATATGAAGCGTAATGCTGTGGAATTGATTTAAGAAAACGAGCGTCTAGTAACTAGACGCTGTATCAAACCAAATCACTTTCTCCTGCCACAAACGCTTGCATTCGTCGCCACGTTTGACTTAATGGCTTGCGGTAGTTTTCTTCTAAACGATTTCTTTTGATTACTTCATGTTTCAGACTATTGGTATATTGACCTAATAGCCAAAGATGAAACTCTGATTTTGGTTTATCCCCAGATAACCTAGTGGCGTCTAAATAAGCTTGTTGATGTTCTTTACCAAAGGGCATAAATGACTCGTCAAGATTCAAAGCTGTGCTATTTGGGAACTTGCCATATAAAAGATTATTCAGCGTGAATTTTCCTTTATACAGATATCTGCCAGTTAGGCTACTTAGTCCATCAAAAAGACGAGGCTCACCTTTACGATCCATATCTCTTAACTTTAAATGAGGTGATAACTGTAAACGATCACCTATCCTCCAGTTTTCAATATTGGGATAAAGCATTCGATAAAGTAATGCCCAATACTCAATTTCAATTACTCTTAATCTGTAACGCTTCGTATGAAGTTTTAATTGCGCAGTAGTTGTTCCAGCTAAATCTAACCCACGACCATCATGGTGCTCATTAAGTAATTGCTTTACCTGTTTAAGAATAGTTTCTTTGCGAATATTGAGAGGTATTTCAAGATAAAGAGCTTCATCCATAAAAGTATGTTTATCTAGATTGAATAAATCTAGGTTGGCTACCTTAGGGGGTCTTATCACTTCCGCAAATACATTCACTCCAGTGTTATGCCACCATTGATTGAAATGTGGATGACTTAAATCACCAACTAACTTATAGGTCTCGGCAATCTTTGGATCTACAGGATCAATTTCTTTTGTTCTCGCATACCAGAAAACTGGACTTAATCGCATGAACTCCCACCACCATCGATAAATACTGTCCTCAGCATCCCTCGATAGCATCCCGCTACTTTGGCGAGTAAATCCTAATATCCCCTTAAAAAATGGCTGCTGTTTGTTCATGTATTAATCGTAACACTTTGTTTGTACTTTCGCACGTATATGTTATGGCTGAAATAATTCGATCTACAGCATGACAAAACAAACAGACATTTCGTCATAACTTGTTGTGTTGTTTTTTGAAAATGAAAGCGAGTAAAAAATGGTTACAGTTACTAACAAAACAGCAGTAAAAACTTCTTCAACAACAGCTAAAGCAAAACAAGTGTTTGTGCCTAGCGATACTAATATCAAATATGCGCAAACGATTGTTAAGCAGTTAAGCGATTTAGTTGTTAAGCGTGAGAAATGGGAAAGCACGGATTACAAGAAAGCAAACGAAGGTTTGTATGCTTTGTTGTCAAGCTGCTTAGAGATGTTTAACAGCAAGTTTGTGACAGCTGGTGACAGTGATCGTAAAACACTACGTCACGAGCTAGCTACATTGCTTAAAACAGACGGCATTAAAGTACAAACAAATACGCCTACACTGACTATGTTTGTGCGTTATGTATTTGGCTCAGATCGCAAACGTGCGCACGGTTACGCTTACGTACTAAAAGCAGCGATTTCTTATGAAATTTCTGCTGAAGCCTTAGCTAAGTTTATTGTTGAGCAAGGGGGCATTGAAGAGATCAAACGCAAAATGGTTGCGAGCGAAGAAGCGATTGCTAATAAAGCCAAGCGTGAAAAAGCACTAGAAGCAGTTAACGCTAATGCTGAACAAGCTGAGCTTGCGCCTCTAGCAACGGTTAGCATTGATCTTAGCCAGAACACCTCGCCTTTTGCGATTGTGATTACTAAGCCTAATGCTAATGGTGAAGGTGATGTGATTGCTGTGCTTAAAAATGCTGAAGCAAAACTTGTTACAGCACTTTACAAGCACATTGCTAAGCAGAACATTGCTGACGAAGCTGCGCAGAAAATGCTTGAAACAGAAATGGCAAGCTTAACTGGCAAACAAGCAGCAAACGATGCTGAGCTTGAAGTAGCTTAATACTTAACTATGGGGCAGCCTTTGTGGTTGCCCCTTTTTTATTGAAAGGAAAAAACATGAGCTTGCTCAACAAATACAAACCACAAAACCTTAACGATCTTGTGATCCCCAATACTGCTATTAAGGATTTGCTAGATGATATGGCAAATGGGTACATTATTAATAAGCTTTGTTTTGTGGGCACAAATGGCACAGGCAAAAGTACAGCAGCACACTTAATGCCGATTTTGATTGAAGGCTTCCCTCCCAATACTGTTCATTTAGTTGGTGAGGAGAAGTTTGATGTGAGTAATGCGATCAATCAGCTAAGCACCATTAACAACTTTGGATGGGCTGCTCAAAAGTATCAGTACGTACTTTTTGACGAGCTTGATAAGGTAAAGAATAGCTTGGCAGCACTTTGGCAAACAATGGATACATTCAATGACAAAGTGATTGTGATTGCCACAGCGAATGACTTTATGAAAATCGAGAAAGCAGTTCGCTCTCGCTTTCAGTTATTGGACTTTGGGCTAATCACAGCAGATGATTTCCTGCCTCGCGCACAGCAGATTTTAGGGCAGGAAAATATCAAGCTAAAAGATAGCTATGTATTGGGTCAATTACAAACCAAACAGAGCTTAAGTGATATGCGCAAGTACTTTGACACGCTCAGTGATATTCAGCGTAATCACAACGCTGGACGCATTCAGCAAACACACTATGTTTAATTAAACGGCAAGGGTGCGAAAGCACCTTTGCTTTTTTCAATTCAAGCGTCTAGTTACTGGACGGTCAATGGAAAATTTAGCAGGTGTTTTGACTGCTAAATTATTTATTACACTGAAACACCAACTCACGTTTTCCACCCACAGGGCTTTGGTTTCTTTCTTTCAAGTCATAGCCATTAGGGCAGGTTTGCTTTGCGCGGTCATGGCAATCAGCTTAATTACTTACAAGAAAACTGCATAACTCGTTTCTGCGTCATCATATCTTCTTCTTGGTTTCTAAGATCGAAGCCTTTAGGACATGACTTAGCTGCAACACTCATGCAAGCATCCCAGCCTTTGTTGCTGCTACATGAAACAGTTTCCCATCTGCGCACATCAGGTTGATTAACCCCACCACACGCTGACAAAAGAAACACTAATATTACTAAGTATTTTTTCATATAAACCCAAAATAAGATTTCTTAAAGTACTGCCATTTCTTCCCACCACTAAAAATCACTTTTTGCACTGAAATGTTAATTCACGACGAGCACCAGTTGGTGTCTCATATCGCTCAATAACATTGAAACCACCTTGGCAAGTTTCTCTAGCCTTATCTTGACACGTCCCAGAAGTCTCAACAACACCAGAACAAGTCGTAAAATAAATCCTCTCTTGTAAGTTTTTAACCGTGACAGGTTGAACAGCACCATGCATTAATTGTGCACAGCCACTCAAACTTAAGAGTACTAATAAAGTAATTTTTTTCATTTTTTTATCCAATAAAAAACGGCACCCGAAGGTGCCGTTTTATTCATATTAAACTAAGAATTTAATCCTAGAAGAATAAGATCGCGCCAAGTGAAACTGTACGAGCTTTACCTGTTGCATTAGCACCGGCAACGCCAGTATCTGTCTCAAGGTTGTTGTACTCAGCTACTAAGTTAACTGACTTAGTAAGTGGGTGGTAAGCACCAACAATCCAAGCTTCACGTGAAGCAGCACCAATGTTGTTTACGCCCCATGAAGCGCCAAGTTTAGTACCGATTGTTGGCAATTTGAATGTACCTTGTACATAACCGCCTGAGTTCTTTGTTTCTGCAATTGCAGCACCAGCGAATGTTGATCCAGGGAATTGACCTACGCCGCCGTCCATGTTCTGACCATCGTAGTAGTAACCAACCAATTCAGCACCTTGGTATGCAACTTTTGCACCAACTTCATATGCGTCCGCAGTAACTTCGCTAGCAGATACTGCTAGGCCGTCAGCACCACGAGCTGCTGCACCGTTTTGACGTTTAGTAGTAACACCACCAACCCATACGCGACCAGTTACATCATTAGCTGCGAAATCATAAGTTACTTTACCAGCATAACCTAGGTTGCTGTTGTCAACTTGACCCAACGCTTCTTGAACTGCAACAGTTGCTTGGAAGCCATTGAAGTTTGGAGTTTGGTATTGTAATTGAGCTAACCAGTCAGCATACAAGTAGCCTGAACCGATACGACCCAATGTTGATGAACCAGTAGAGCCAGCGTTAGAACCTACGCCTAACAATGTCATGTCTGACAAGATAGCATCAGAACCGAATACACCTAGATCACGACCAGCCTTCACAGTACCCCATGAAGCATCGCCAAATGACAAGAATGATTGACGAATGTTCAATGAGCTGTAACCCAAACCGCCGTTAGAAGCGCCTGAACCATTCAAGTTGTCAGCTGAAGAAGCGTTAATACCAGTCCAGAATGAGAATTGAACAGCAACGTCTAAGTCGTTTTGACGTGTTTTAGCACCAATAGCAAGCGCTGTTGGCAACAAACCAGTTTGAATTGTGTTTGTTGTTTCTTTGTTAAGATTGCCACTGAAGTTTGTGTTTGTGTAGTAAGCGTTAACGTTACCACCGATGTCAACAGTCCAATCACCAGCTGGGATTGTGATACCAGCGTTTGCTGTAGATGCGAATGCTACTAACGCACCAGCATCACCTAAGACTGGGTTATGTATATGATTTTTAATAACTAATTCCGGAACAAAAATGTAGTCGATTTATATTATCAAATTGACTTTGAAAGGCGTCATTTTTTCCAAGTAATTGCCCCACCAATTCATTAGCGCAATTCGGTCATTTAGGTACTGCGCTCGGTTATAGGCTCGACGGACTTGGTTAGTATCAGTATGAGCTAACTGTCTTTCAATCACATCAGGTCTAAATTCGTTTTCATTAAGAACAGTACTAGCGACTGCCCTAAATCCATGTACTGTCATTCTGTTTTTGTATCCCATCCAATAAAGCGCATAAATTAATGCGTGATCAACTAATGGTTTTTTTGCTTTATGAAATACATAGCCATCGCTTGGATAAGAAGATTTAATATGATTAAGTATTAAGAGAGCTTGTTTATTCAATGGCACAACATGCTCAAGCCTCATTTTCATCCGCTCTGCTGGAATTTTCCATATAGCCTTTTCTAAATCAAATTCATCCCAAGTGGCTTGTAATAATTCATTCTTGCGAACAAATGTCAGCGCCATAAGTTGTAAGGCATATCTCACAATTGAATCACCTAATTTTTCATATCCTGCGATGTCACTCATTAACTTAGGTAATTCTTTGGGTGTTACAGCATTAAAATGAACGACAGTATGCTCATGTAATGCTTTATTTAAACCGATGGTAATGTCATGTTTACATACACCAATGATGATTGCGTATTGCCATATTTGGCGACAGTCATTTAGTACACGGCGAGCTAAACCATATGCTCCGCGCTCTTCCATTTTCTGTAATAGCCCGAGCAAGTCATTTCTCGTAATTCGCTGTATATTTTTATCGGCAACATACTTAAGAATGTTATTGATTAGCCTGCTCTCAACCTGTTTTGTATGCGCAGGTGTCCATTTTGAAGCGCGACGAGACAGCCATTGCGATGCGATTTTCTTCAATCGCAAATCAACTTGTATCCCCTTGACAGGCATATTCGCATCACTAATCTGATGTTCTAGCAAATGGGCTGGGTGCTGATATTTGGTTATCAGAAGCTTTTCGTAAAATACTCTCGCCTCTCTGAAAGCTTCAAATTTATCCTGAGTTTTACAGCTATGACGATAAGTCTTTCCTCTATCAAAATAGGTTGCCCACCAGTATGGCGAAGCGTTGTTCAGATAAACTTTTAACTTTCTTGGGTAGTGTGGAACTGGCGTAACCGTTCCTGGGATTGCTGCGGTGCGATGACGAGTTGGGATGTTAATTTGATCAAAAGTATCAATTCCTATCATTTTGAGAGCCTCAAAATGATTAATTATTAATGATAACTTTGTGCTTGAGCTACCTGTATTTGTAGTCGAAAAAGTCGTTAACTACGAATCGACTACTTTTTAACAAAGCGTCCAGTAACTAGACGCTCGTTTTTTATTTTTAAAGGGAGATTAAAACTCGAATTAAGTGATATTCTTTTCAAATCACTCGTCCGAAATATGGTCTAGTGAATTTTAAAAAACTACAGATTTAGGATTTTTTAATTTTGATAACTTGTTGATTCTATGGTTTTGACACCGCCACTAGCGTAGCATTGCTGACCATTTATGATATGAGCAAAGCCGTTGACCGCGGCATGGTAATGGGCGAGATTAAACTGCTAGAAAAACAAGGTGGCAAATCGGGGCACTGGCTTGCATAAGCTTAAGTAGCAAGCCAATGTATTAAGCGCAATAAATGATCTGCGCCTATCAACCAAACAATAAAGCCAAACACCAATCCAAGCTTGATGGCCAAATATAAAGGCCTGCTAAATTGTTTAAGTTTGCGTCTGTATTTACCCACCAGCCAAAAAAAGCGGAAGATTTTATTTATACCGCCCGTTTGATCACCCGTTTCATTAGGCGAACTCCCGGCTGACATCACTACCTTTGCTAGCCAGCGATTAATCGCTGTTGCCCAGCGATATTTCATTGGACGCTCCACATCGCACAACAAAATAATACGGGTTTGTTCGGTTTGATTAATCGCCCAATGAATGTAAGTTTCGTCAAAAATCACGCCTTCGCCATCACGCCAACTATAAGGCTGTTGGTTCACATCAATAAAAGCACGATCATCATTAGGGGTCGATAAACCCAGGTGGTAGCGCAGTGATCCTGCGTAAGGATCTCGATGAGGATTGAGCTTTGCACCTGGTGGCAACTCTGCAAACATGGCGGCTTTTATTTCGGGGACCTGTGCTAATAATGCCACTGTTTTTGGGCAAAATTGAAGTGCTGATGGGTGTTTTGCCTCGTACCATTTTAGATAAAAACGCTTCCAGCCTTTTTTGAAAAAAGAGTTAAAACCAGCATCGTCATTCTTTTCAGCCGCTTTAATTTTCTCAAGCTTATTAAGTGCCAGCGCTTCATCACGCATCACCTGCCAGTTATCTTCCAAAAGCTTTAAGCCCTTGAATTCCGTCACTGGAATATAGGCTTGCTTGGTGGATACTTTTGAAAATAGATAAATGAAAATATTAATCGGCGAAACCACAGAAGAGTGGTCAAATATTTGCCGAAAAAATGGCAATCTGGCTTTGCCACGAAAATGGACAAATAAAATACAAGCGGCATACAAGCCTAAGATAATCGTTTTCATGGTCATCACTTTACTGTGCGTAATGTTGGCATTTTATAAAAGTTGGCTTCGCAGAAGCAATCCTGATTCGTGGCGGATAATTTTTAATCCATGACCAACTGAAAAGGAGCTGGGTCAATAAATGGGGTTTGTTCTGTCATCAACGCCGCAATTAATCGCGCACTGGCTGGCGCCATGGTCAAGCCATAGCGAAAATGTCCTGTGTTGAGATAGAGATTTTCTATGCGTGGATGCGCTGAAATTGTGGGTAAATTTTCAGGGGTGCCTGGCCGCAATCCGCTCCAGTGCTTGATAACAGCTTGGTCTTTTAATGCCGGCATGATCGCTTCCGCCTTGGCCGCCAGCTCAGCTTTCACGGCATCGGTCACCGTAGCGTCAAAGCCGACATCTTCCAGCGTACTCCCCGCGAGAAGATAACCATCGTCTCGCGGAATCATATAAAAGCCATCTTTATAAACAATTTGATCTAAATTTTGGGTTGGCTGATAAAGCAAAATCTGGCCACGCATCGGCTTGATATTGAGCTTTCCAGCGACCGTTTTTAATAGCTGAAAGCTCCAAGCCCCAGACGTGACCAAAAATTTATCTGCTTTAATTTCAAGCCCATCTAAAGTGCTCCATGCTTTAAGTGGCTTGCTTTCGTCTAGCGGGCTCAGCTCGGTTTGCTCTAACAAGGTCACATGATTTTGTACTAACCATTGGCGAAGGGCCTTCATTAAATAAGGCGGTCTAATTTGGCATACATCTGGCATCCAAAGTGATGGATGCGGCGACTGATTAATTGCAAGTTGCTCATCCACGTTATCCAACAAAGTATAGTCCTGCTGATGTTGCTCACACCAACGAATCGCGGCTGCTTGGTCATAAGGCGGGAGTAACAAAAAACCTGATTTAATAAACCCTGTGGGCAAACCTGTTTCACGGGTTAAGCGCTCACAAATTTGCTGATAGGCCTTTGCACCATAAGCAGTGAGTTGATTGACAGGCGCGGAATACATCCAAGGAAGCAAGGGGAAAACAATACCGCCGCCTGCCCACGATGACTCACCAGAAGTTTGACTAGCGATTTGATTGCGTTCGACAATCGTGACCTTGTAACCGCTGTCAACAAGGGCCATCGCCGTCATGCAGCCTACAATGCCACCGCCAACGATGACGACATGTTCACTCACGTATCTTTACCTGTGAGCAATATTCTTTCCGCCAAGACCAAATCATGTGGCTTGGCGAGAATCACAACGACATCCCCTTCCTTAAAGACAAAGTCTGGGGATACCTCCTCGGGGTGAGCATCGCGCCTCACCGCTGTAATTTCTGCTTTGCAAAGACCAAAATAAATATCTTTAAGTGGCTTACCTACACAATAAGCAAGTGCATTGATAGGAACAGAATGTAAGCGTGGCACTGCTCGCTCAACGGCTTCATCCCCATCCGAAATGCCATGGAAAAAGCCTTTGAACATTTTGTATCGCTCTTCACGAAACAAACGAATGCGCTTCACCACGCGGTTAAGAGGAACACCCAACAAGACCAATGCGTGTGAAGCCAGCATCAAACTGCCTTCCAAGACTTCTGGTACAACCTCTGATGCACCCGCATCTCGGAAACGCTCCATATTAGTATCATCGACAGTCCTGACCACAACAGGCAAATTCGGAAAGTAGTCATTCACTAAGTGTAAAATTTTAATCGCCGATGGTGGGTCATCGTAACTAATGATTAGCGCTTTAGCGCGTGCAGCACCGGCCGCATCCAAGACCAAGCGCTTACCTGCGTCGCCATACATCACATTTTCACCAGCGCTGGCTGCTTCTTGTACCCGCGCAGGGTCAATATCCAATGCAATGAAAGGAAATTTTTCTTCTTTTAAGAAGCGGCTTAGATACTGACCGCTTCGTCCAAAACCACAAATAATGACATGATCTTTAAGTTGCTTGCCGACGCTTTCAATGCCCTCAATTTGATTTTTGCGATTGCGGGTATAACTGCGAGAGAAGAACTCAGCGATCTGTAAATTACGCTGAATAATGAATGGCGCAATAAACATAGAGAGCAATGAGGCGGCAAGGACGATTTGTAAGACGCCGTTACCAATTAAGTCGTTTTCCAAGCCAAGCGAGAAGACCACAAACGAGAATTCACCTGCTTGCGCTAAAGTCACGCCTGCCCTAACTGCCACACCTGGCTCATACCGGAAAAAGCGACTCAGCATGGCGACGACTAATGCTTTGAAAATAATCAGTCCAACCATCACCAGCAAAATACTGGAGAGATTGCCTACTAAACTATTGAAGTCCAAGAGCATGCCAATAGTGATGAAAAATAAGCCCATTAATATGTCACGAAACGCGGCAATATCAGATTCCACTTGATAGCGAAAACGTGTTTCAGAAATCAACATCCCCGCAATAAAAGCACCCAGCGCATAGGATAAGCCCGCCACTTTCGTTGCATATGCCAACACCATCGTGACCATCAAAACGTTCATCACGAATAATTCGCGTGACCGCTGTCTAGCTACAATCCCAAACCAGCGATTCATTAAATTTTTACCGAAAAAGAAAAGAATAGACAGCATCACAGCTGCTTTTAAAAAAGCAATCCCGAGTGTGTAAGCCAATGATCCAGTTGGGCTTGCAATGGCAGGAATCAACACTAACAACGGGACAACCGCGAGGTCTTGAAAAAGCAACACGCCAATAGCAATTCGACCATGACGCGCATTGAGATCCAAGCGCTCAACCAGCAGTTTTGAAACAATCGCTGTCGATGACATGGTCAATGCGCCACTCACGACCAATGCAGCCTTCCAGTCAAGATCAAAGCTCAAGCACAACAGCATGATGGCCCCCATCGTGATGAGGACCTGTAAGCTACCAATCCCTAATACAATTCTGCGCATCGCGTATAGCTGACCAAGGCTGAATTCTAAGCCTATGCTAAACATCAAAAAAACAATCCCAAACTCGGCAAGCTGACGGTTAGCTTCTGTATCAGGCAAAAACCCAAAGCTTTTCGGCCCCAGCAACAAACCGACCAAAATATAGGCCAACATTGCAGGCAATTTAAGCGCACGAAATAGTGCAACAACAAGCACTGAGCTGACGAGCAATAACAGAATAGCTGGGAGGGTTTCGTGCATAAGTTCTTAAATGATGCAAAATGTATGCCGACTTTGCTAAAAGTCGGTTTTATTTGCAAATGTATCCTTTATTCGTGATGGATTCCCTTTTATACTTGGCGGGTATGGAAAAATCATCATTACAAAAATCAAGCGCCAACAAAACGCCTATCGAGCTAGCAAAAACAGTGCTGTTAATCGAAGCAAATGCGGTTGAAGCACTTGCACAAAAGCTAGACGACAACTTCACTCAGGCAGTAAGCCTTATTTTACAATGCCAAGGCCGGGTTGTGGTGAGTGGTATGGGAAAATCTGGCCATATTGGCAATAAAATTGCAGCCACATTAGCAAGCACTGGCACACCCGCTTTTTTTATGCACCCTGCGGAAGCAAGCCACGGTGATTTAGGCATGATTACTAAAGACGATGTTGTGATCGCGCTCTCCAACTCTGGCGAGAGTGATGAACTTCTCACTATTTTGCCATTGCTTAAACGCATGGGCACAAAAATCATCAGCATGACCGGCAAAAATAATTCAACACTTGCAAGACAAGGTGACGTGCATTTAGATGCAGAAGTTGCCGTTGAAGCTTGCCCACTTGGCTTAGCACCAACAGCCAGCACCACTGCAATGCTAGCACTAGGTGATGCACTTGCTTTAGCGGTGCTAGATCAACGTGGATTTTCAGCAGAAGATTTTGCACGCTCCCATCCAGGCGGCAGTATCGGCCGTAAGCTTTTCATCCGCATTCAAGACGTTATGCGAACGGGTGACGCGATTCCTAGCATACACATTCAAGCCAGCTTAAAAGATGCGCTGATTGAAATGTCTCGCAAAGGACTAGGCATGACTGCTGTTGTGGATAATCAAAACAAAGTGGTGGGGATATTCACCGATGGCGATTTACGTCGCGCCTTTGAAAATGGCGTTGACGTTAATCAAACGGTGATTCGCGATGTGATGCATGCAAATCCGCAAAATATCCACCCAGAACAGCTTGCTGTAGAGGCTGTTGAAATCATGGAGCAAAGAAAAATTACTGCCTTGTTGGTCGTAAACCAACAAGGTGACTTATTAGGTGCATTAAATATGCACGATTTACTGATCGCAAAGGTGGTTTAACAGTGGCTTTAACAGACAATATTTCAATTGAAGAACGCGCTAAGAAAATCAAAGTAGTGATTTTTGATGTGGATGGCGTCATGACCAATGGCGGCCTCATGCTCGGGGATGATGGCTTGGAATACAAAAACTTCCACTCGCAAGATGGTTTAGGTTTAAAGCTTCTTCACAATACGGGTCTTAAGATGGCCATTGTGACAGGTCGAACTTCTAACGTGGTCACTAAGCGCGCTGAAAACATCAAAATCACGCACATTTACCAAGGTGTTGAAGATAAATTAGAAGCGTTTAATGAGATTCTGAAAGACTTAAACGTCACGGCTGAAGAATGTATGTTCATGGGGGATGATGTGATTGATCTACCACCAATGCGCCGGGCTGGATTAGCGGTGACCGTTCCACACGCCATGCCATTGGTAAAAGAATATGCGCATTACATTACCACTCGTGAAGCTGGACATGGGGCAGTGCGTGAGCTTTGCGAATTGCTCATGAAAGCGCAAGGAACGTTTGACGGCCAAATGGCAAAGTTCCTTAAATAAACTGACGCCATTTTTTAGCGCTAGGCTTGATATGAATGGACGAAACACGATTATTTTTCCACTGGTTGTATTGAGTGTGCTCGCATTCATTACTTTTTGGATTAATAGTACCGTCCAATCTGACACCAAAAGAATCGACGGTAGTCATCGTCACGATGTTGATTACTTTGTAGAAAACTTTGTCACGACAAAAACTGACGTCAATGGCAATCTCCGCCACATGCTTGCAGCGGTTGAAATGCGACATTATCCCGATGATGATACGACAGAACTGATCAGACCTCGCTTCACGCAATTCGGGCAAAACAAACCTTACACGCAAATCGAAGCGCAACGAGGGTTTATCTCTGCCAATGGTGAAGAAGTGGTGTTTAAAGATAAGGTTATTATTGTTAGACAAGCATTTGAGGGGCGTGGTGAGATGCGCTTAAAAACAGACTATTTGAAAATTTTACCTAAAACTGAGTACGCGACTACTGACAGTGATGTTGTGATTACCCAAGATCCTAAAACGATCATTCATGGCACTGGAATGATTTATGATAAAGATGGCAAAAACTTTACATTGCAAAAAAGAGTCCGTGTCCATTATGAAAAGCCCCATGTCAAATCAACGCTTTCAGTATTGCCTAAAGACGAATCAAGCGCTAAGGTAAACCCCAAGGAAGTGACAAATAAAACAACCTCAAATAACAAGGCAAATAATGTCAACAAAACTTCAACCTCATCGCGAAAATCAAATCGCGATAACAAGAAAAACTGATTTCGGAGTCATGATGCTGCGTCATTTTTTTCTCTACTGCCTGATTGCCTTGTTTGTCACACCCGCTTGGGCTGAAAAGGCGGACAAAGACAAACCAATTGAAATTGAAGCAGATACTGTGACGGTGAATGATGCCAAGAAAATTAGCGTTTACACTGGGAATGTGATTGTTACACAGGGGACATTACTCATCAAAGCAGACAAGTTAGTGGTGCGTGAAGACGAGTCCGGCTTTCAACACAGCTCCTCTTACGGCAATCCTACGACGTTTAAACAAAAGCGTGAAGGAAAAGATGAGTACATGGAAGGCTCTGCACAACGTATCGAATATGATGGTCGGATGGATAAAGTCCAGCTTTACTCCAAAGCATGGGTAAAACGTGCCAACGATATCGTGCATGGCGACTACATTATGTATGACGCTAATGCCGAATACTCTGAAGTCATTGGCGGCGGATCAAAGTCTGCCACACCAGCAACGCCAACGGGTCGTGTAAAGGCAATTATTCAACCTAAAAGTAAACCAGCGCAAGATAATCAATAAAGCATCACCATGACCGAGTTAATTGTTCAAAATTTACGCAAGAAATACAAAGCACGCACTGTCGTACAAGACATCTCGCTACACATTAAAAGTGGAGAAGTTGTAGGCTTGCTAGGGCCTAATGGTGCCGGTAAAACAACCAGCTTTTACATGATTGTTGGCTTAGTCCCCTCTGACGATGGGCGCATTATTCTAAATAGTAAAGACATTAGCCGTTTACCCATTCACCAGCGTGCAAGAATGGGAATTTCTTATTTACCCCAAGAGCCCTCTGTATTCAGAAAGTTAAGTGCAGCAGATAATGTGCGTGCTGTATTGGAGTTAAAGAAGATTACACCTGGTGCACTAGAGACGCGGCTTGATGAACTCATGGAGGAGATGCATATCTCTCATATACGTGACAACTTAGCCATCAGTTTGTCTGGCGGGGAGCGGCGTCGCGTTGAGATTGCACGTTGCTTAGCTACTGACCCAAAATTCATTTTATTGGATGAACCCTTTGCGGGTATTGACCCAATTGCCGTGCTGGACATTCAAAAAACCATCAAATTTTTAGCGGCCAAAAACATTGGTGTGCTGATTACCGACCATAACGTTCGAGAAACATTGGGTATCTGTGATCGCGCATATATTGTGAATGAGGGGCGTGTTTTTGCCTCTGGCACTTCTGCAGAAATTATTGAAAACCAAGACGTGAGAGCAGTCTATTTAGGGAAAGATTTTCGTCTTTAATCAGCGAGATCAGCCAAATCAAGCACTCAATGAAACAAAGCTTACAATTCAAACTCTCACAAAACTTAGCGCTAACCCCGCAACTGCAGCAGTCTATTAGACTCCTCCAGCTTTCATCACAAGAGCTCAATCAAGAGCTTGAAACCATCTTGCAAGAAAACCCATTGCTCGAACGCACGGATAAAAATGACGATGGGTCAGACAATATAAACGAATTCAGCATAGAAGGGTTTGCGACAGCAGATTCAGTGGTTAGCATTACTCCTGCCCAAACAAACGAGCAAAATCAGAACGAAAGCGCATTTCAAGACTCATTAAGCGATGATTACTTTGGTGGAACCAGCAATCATCGTTGGGAAGAAAACAACCATGCTGATGAAGATATCGACTACACATTTCAAGAAGTCGTTGTACCTTCCTTGCGCGAACACCTCATCAGTCAACTTCATTTAATGCCGCTCTCAGATCGAGATCAACTGCTTTCAATGGTGCTCATTGATGCGATTAATGAAGATGGATACCTAGAGCAATCTCTCGAAGAAATCGCTGAAATTCTCAACGCAGAACTTGAAGTGGACATGCTGGAACTTGAAACTGCACTCAAACACATACAACACCTTGACCCACCAGGCGTGGGGGCTAGAAACTTATCCGAATGCCTCACATTGCAACTCAAGCTGCTGCCAAATGAACTGCGAGAAGAGAATAAAAACGTGTTTGATTTAGCCCTGCAAATGGCGGAGCAACATTTACCATCACTCGCGTCACGCGACTTTGCCAAACTGAAAAAAAACCTCCGTTGCGATGATGAGAGCCTTCGCTTAGCCCAGAAAATGCTTAAGCATCTCGATCCGCGCCCAGGAAGTGAATTCACAAAACTCGCCTCAGGTCATTATATTCAACATGAAATTATGGTGAAAAAAGTCAAAGGGCAATGGCTTGCAAGTTTGAATGATGAGGTCGTTCCTAAATTACGTATTAATAAGCTCTATGCCGATATTCTGAAACGTAATCGAGATAGCTCAAGCCAATATTTAAATGGCCAAATGCAAGAAGCAAAATGGATGATTAAAAATATTGAGCAACGGTTCTCCACGATTTTAAGAGTGTCTCAGGCAATCATTGACCAACAAAGTCAGTTCTTCGAACATGGCGAGATTGCAATGCGACCCTTGATACTCCGTGAAATTGCAGATGCACTTGGTTTACACGAATCAACTGTCTCACGTGTAACGACGCGAAAGTACATGCTCACACCACGTGGCGTTTACGAGTTAAAATATTTTTTTGGAAGCCATGTCTCGACAAATACAGGTGGCGCATGTTCAGCAACAGCCATTCGAGCTCTGATTAAACAATTGGTGGCAGAAGAAAACCCAAAAAAACCTTTTTCAGATAATCAACTAACTGCAGTATTATCAAAACAAGGCATTGTCGTTGCAAGACGTACAATCGCTAAGTACCGCGAGTCTCTTAACATACCTGCGGCCAACCAACGCAAGTCCTTGTAAGACTTGCATCACTACCAAAAGGAGTTAATCATGAATTTACACTTAACGGGGCATCACTTAGAAGTTACTCCAGCGTTACGTGAATATATCGAAACAAAATTGGCTAAACTCAGCAATCATTTTGACCATATGATTGATGTTAAAGTGACATTGTCGGTGGAAAAACTGGTACAAAAAGTTGAAGCGACGATTCATGTTCCTGGGGCTGATTTGCATGCCGAATCAAGTGATGCAGATATGTATAGCGCCATTGATTTATTGGCCGACAAGCTTGATCGTCAGGTATTGAAACATAAAGAAAAAAATGCGGATCATCACAAAACAAATGGTGCTGTGAAGCATCAAGCAACTGAGTAATTCACTAGGTAACTTCTGATGGCCGAAATTAGCGTACACCAGCTTCACCAAGAAACCCGCCGCAAGCTCAAACTCACTTGGGTGGCGGGTAAATCTGGCGGAGACAATTTATTAAACAGTGAGACAGTTTCCAAGCCCTCGCTGGCTTTAACTGGTCATCGTAATTTCGTCCATCCCAACCGCGTTCAAGTCCTAGGTTGTGCGGAAATGGACTACTTGAACGGCTTAGATCCAGAAGAACAAAAACAGTCGATTAATCATTTATTCTCTCAAAAACTTGCAGCCCTCATCGTTGCCAATGGAGAGAAAGTACCGACTGAGCTAATGGTGGCAGCAGACAATCACCAGACTGCTTTAATGACATCGCCGTTGGCTAGCCCAAACTTAATGGATTTATTAAGCCATCATTTAGCACAAGCTCTGGCTGAATCAACCAGTGCACATGGCGTATTCATTGAGGTTCAGGGCTTTGGTGTGCTGATTAAAGGTAGCCCGGCTATTGGTAAAAGTGAGTTGGCATTAGAGCTGATATCACGCGGCCATCGTTTAGTCGCTGACGATATTGTCGATTTTTATCGTGTATCACCTGAGCGCATTGAAGGCCGCTGCCCGCCTTTATTGCAAGATTTTCTAGAAGTGCGCGGATTGGGCATTTTGAATATCCGTGCGCTCTTTGGTGATAGCGCTGTGAAGCCAACTAAGCCGCTTGATTTAATTATTCAGCTTGAAATGGCTGACACATTAGCCCCACAAAATTTAGATAGACTCAAAATCAAATCACATGATGAAGACGTGCTAGGCATCAAGGTGCAAAAAGTTGTCATTCCTGTTGCTGCTGGTCGCAACATTGCTGTTTTAGTCGAAGTAGCTGTTCGCAATCACATGCTTTTATTGCGCGGCGTCAATGGCACCAAGCAATTTATGGATAGGCAAGCACGCGAACTTAAAAATAATGCGAATCAAGACTGATGCAACTGATTATCGTCACAGGCCTATCTGGCTCAGGTAAAAGCGTGGTCCTCAAAGCCCTTGAGGACACTGGCTATTATTGCGTGGACAATCTGCCCGCAACCCTGCTCCCGCAAATCTATGAAAATTTAAAAGGCACTCAGAATCGAGTGGCGATTAGCACTGATACCAGAAGCGGGGCATTAGAAGCCCTGCCTGAGAATATTAAAAAATTAAAAGCTGTAGGCGTTAACGTTCAAGTGTTGTTTCTTGAATCGACCAAACAAGCTTTAGTTAAAAGATTTAGTGAAACGCGTCGGCGACACCCACTCAGCAATGAGGATATTACGCTCGGAGAAAGCATAGAACTTGAGCGTGAATTATTAGCACCACTTTCTGAGTTGGGACATCACATTGACACGAGTGAATTAAGCGCGAACACCTTACGGGGCTGGGTGAAAGATTTTGTCGCTCAAGAAAATAAAGAAATCACGCTCTTATTCGCCTCTTTTGGGTTTAAGCATGGCATTCCGCTTGATGCAGATTTTGTATTTGATGTGCGCTGCTTGCCAAATCCACATTACGACCCACTACTCAGACCAATGACAGGCCGTGATGCGCCGGTGAAAGCTTTTTTAGCGCAGCAACCTATGGTGCATGATATGTACCAAGACATTGAAAACTTTGTCACACGCTGGTTACCAAGCTTCGTCCAAGAAAATCGTAGTTACCTCACCATTGCCATTGGTTGCACGGGTGGACAACATCGCTCTGTTCATATTGTTGAAGAGCTGGGCAAACACTTTTCACAGCAACAACAAGTCTTAATCAGACATCGAGAACTGGAACTATCTTTATGATTGGTATTTTAATTGTCGCGCACGGAGCACTTGGCGAAAGCCTTATTCAATGCGCTACGCATGTCATGGGCGCACGCCCAGCATTATTAGAGCAGTTTGGGATTGATACCCACGACGACCCAGCGACCTTGTTACCTGTGATGCAAAAGGTAGTAAAAGATCTTGATGAAGGTGATGGGGTGCTAATCCTTTCAGACATTTACGGTGCAACCCCTTGTAATATCGTGAGCAAATTAGTGAAACAAAATAGCGTAGAGGGCATTGCTGGCGTGAATTTGCCGATGCTTGTCCGTGCCCTCACGTATCGCAATGTTGACCTAGCCAAGCTTGCAGAAAAAGCCATGAGTGGCGGGCAAGAAGGTGTGATTAATTTTACAGAAGCCGCCTGCAAAGAAAGTTCGGCTAAGGATGCGAGCAAATGAAGCAAGAAATTCTCATTATTAATAAGCTCGGCCTCCATGCCCGCGCGTCAACAAAGCTGACGCAAACAGCCAGCCAATTTAAAAGCGACATTTGGATAGAGCGCAACGGACGTCGCGTGAATGCAAAAAGCATTATGGGCGTCATGATGTTAGCTGCCAGCAAGGGCAGCATAGTCACTTTAGAAGCTAATGGCGCTGACGAAGTTGAAGCAATGGATGCGCTCGTTGCCCTCATTAACAATCGTTTTGGTGAGCCAGAGTAATGAGCTTTTCTATTCATGGGGTAGGGGTATCAAACGGCATTGCCATCGGCCATGCCCATTTGGTTTCGCACGCCCTGTTAGAAGTCGTCCATTACCAAGTGCCAAAGCATCTAATCGATCAAGAGCTTGCGCGTTTTGACCAAGCAATTAATACGGTTAAACATGATTTAGAAACCGTAAAAGCACAACTCCCAAGCAAATCACCTGCCGAACTGACTGCTTTCATCAATACACATTTGATGATTTTGAATGATCACACGCTCGCTGAAGACCCAAAACTCACCATCAAAAATGAGCACTGCAATGCCGAATGGGCGCTCAAACAGCAGATGGAAAGTATCGTCGAGCAGTTCGACCAGATCGAAGACGAATACTTACGTGAACGTAAACATGACGTCGTACAAGTTGTAGAACGCATTATTAAAGTCTTGCTTGGACGGCCTAGCCAAGTGCCTGTGCTGGAGCAAGAAAAAGCCATTATTTTAGTTGCACACGATATTTCACCAGCGGATGCCATTCAGTTTAAGCATCACCAATTTGCTGCATTTGTACGGATGTCGGCGGCGCAACCTCGCATACTGCCATTCTGGCACGTAGTCTCAATATTCCATCTATTGTTGCGCTGCAACGTGCAAGAACACTTATCCGCGATGGTGAATTACTGATCATCGATGGAACGCAGGGCGTTGTCATTGTTAACCCTGACAAAGACACGCTGGCTGAATACAAGCTCAGACAAGAGCAATGGCAAATCGAGCAACAAAAACTAAAGCGTATCAAGCTCACCAAAGCAGTGACTTTAGATGGCACAGCGATTGATTTATACGCGAACATTGAAGTGCCTGATGATGTTGTTCAAGTAAAAGCCTCAGGGGCCTCCGGCATTGGCCTCTATCGCACCGAATTCTTATTCATGAACCGCAGAGAAGCCCCTAATGAAGAAGAACAATTCGAAGCATATAAAGCAGTAGCAGAAGCGATGGATGGCAAACCAGTGACCATTCGAACGCTGGATTTAGGCGCTGACAAACAAATGAATGCTGATACAGAGCGTACATGCACGAATCCTGCACTTGGGTTGCGTGCAATTCGCTTATGTTTAGCTGAACCACAAATGTTCCACATCCAGTTGAGAGCGTTGTTACGTGCCTCCGCTTTTGGCAACATTAAGATTCTGATTCCAATGTTGTCTTCACTGACTGAACTCAGGCAAACGTTGTTATTAATCGAGCGCGCTAAACAAAGTTTGCGTGTCCAAAAAATTGGATTCAATAATGAGATTGAAGTTGGCGGCATGATTGAAATTCCAGCAGCCGCTTTGTGTGCAGAAGCTTTTGCTAAAGAATTGGATTTTCTCTCTATCGGCACCAACGATTTGATTCAATACTCACTCGCCATCGATCGAACTGATGATAGCGTTTCGCACTTGTATAACCCACTTCACCCAGCGATTCTGCAATTAATTGAAATAACACTTAAAGCTGGTCTTAAGCTTGGTAAAAAGGTGTCGGTTTGCGGTGAAATGGCTGGCGATTCAAAGTTAACACGTCTATTGTTAGGCTTGGGCTTGCGTCAGTTTTCTATGCACCCATCGCACATTTTGTCAGTCAAGCATCAAGTATTACAAAGTGATCTTGTAAAATTAGTCCCCACCGCACGTAAGATTTTGTCTAGCCATGACAGCGACAAGATTGAACCTTTACTCCAAAAAATGAATCTCTAAATTATAACAAAACCCAACACATGTGCACGACCAAAAGGAATTTGAATTGACCGACTTAGCAAACAATCCGTTATTGAGCTTTTCTGGCTTACCAAAATTTGACCAAATCAAAGCAGAGCACGTTGAACCTGCAATTGACCACTTACTCGAAACGGGTCGCAGCTCTGTTGAAAAACTAGCGTCATCAAGCGAATCGCCCACATGGGCTAATTTTGCCAAGCCATTAGAGGACATGGAAGAAAAGCTCTCGCGTGCGTGGTCGCAAGTTGGTCACATGAATGCTGTCGTCAACAGTCCCGAACTTCGCGAAGCTTACAATGCCAGCCTGCCAAAACTGACTGACTTTTATTCTGATTTGGGCCAAGACGAACGCTTGTATGCAAAATTCCGCGCGCTTAAAAATAGTGCTGAATTCGACACGCTCAATACTGCCCAACAAAAAATCGTAGAGAACGAACTACTTAGCTTTCGTTTAGGTGGTGCTGAGCTAGCGGACGCAGAAAAAGCTCGCTTCAAGTCCATACAAGAATCACTCTCCAAAATCACCACCAAGTTTGAAGAAAATTTGATGGATACCGTGAATGATTTTTCACACTTTGTAGAAGATGTCGCTGAGCTAAAAGGCGTACCAGAGGATGCACTTCAAGCCGCGCAAGAAGCAGCTTCCAGCGATGGAAAATCAGGTTATAAATTCACGCTACACTTTCCTTCTTATATGCCTGTATTGCAATATTGCAAAAATCGCCCACTGCGAGAGTTACTTTACCGCGCTTATGCAACAAGAGCTTCAGAGTTTGGCAAAAGCGAACTGGATAACACCCCGCTCATCAGCGAAATTCTGACACTTCGCCGCGAAGCGGCGACTTTATTAGGTTACAAAAACTATGCTGAAATGTCACTCGCTACCAAAATGGCTGATGCACCAGCAGATGTCATCTCGTTTTTAGATAACTTGGCGCAGCGCGCAAAACCTTTTGCAAAACGCGATATGCAAGAACTCACTGAGTATGCTGCGAAGCTTGGCATTGCTGATATGCAAGCATGGGATGTGGCTTTCGTGTCAGAAAAATTACGCGAAGAAAAATATGCGTTTTCAGATCAAGAAGTAAAACAATACTTCCCTGAAGCACAAGTGTTAGCAGGCTTATTCAAAGTGGTCGAAACCATTTTTGGTGTGCACGTTAAAAAATCTCAAGCGCCAGTTTGGCATGCTGATGCAGCCTTTTATGAAATTAGTGACCAGCACGGAAAAGCAATTGGTCAGTTTTATTTAGATTTATATGCACGTAACAACAAGCGGGGTGGTGCTTGGATGGATGAAGCTATCACCCGCCGCAAACAAGATGATAAAAATGGCGAAGACAATATCGTCACCCCTGTCGCTTACCTCACCTGCAATTTTTCAGCACCAGTGGGCGGCAAACCAGCGCTATTCACGCACGATGAAGTCATTACGATGTTCCATGAGTTCGGACATGGTTTGCACCACATGCTTACACAAGTTGATGACTACGGCGTGTCTGGGATCAAAGGTGTTGAATGGGATGCAGTGGAACTGCCAAGTCAGTTTATGGAAAACTTCTGCTGGGAATGGGATGTGATTCGTTATATGACCAAGCACGTGGAAACAGGCGCAAGCTTGCCTCGTGCATTGTTCGACAAAATGATTGCCGCTAAGAACTTCCAAGCAGGCATGCAAACTGTTCGTCAGATTGAGTTCTCACTTTTTGATATGCGTTTGCATGGTGAATTTGACCCAAATGGCAAACAAACTGCACTCGATTTAATCGAACAAGTTCGTGACGAAGTTGCAGTGGTTCGCCCACCAAAATGGAACCGCTTTCCAAATGGGTTTAGCCATATTTTTGCAGGCGGCTACGCAGCTGGCTATTACAGCTACAAATGGGCAGAGGTCCTTTCAGCAGATGCATACAGCATGTTTGAAGAAAATGGTGTGCTATGTGCAGAAACAGGCCAACGCTTTTGGCATGAAATTTTAGCTAAAGGCGGTTCACGTCCAGCCTTAGCGTCTTTTGTGGCGTTCCGTGGTCGTGCACCAGATATTGAAGCCCTACTGCGCCATAATGGCATGACCGCTTCGGCATAATCCTCTTTTAGATATTTTATGAAAATCGCCACCTGGAACGTTAACTCACTCAATGTGCGCTTGCCACACGTGTTGGATTGGCTCGTCGCCAACAAGCCCGATGCTTTGTGCTTGCAAGAAACCAAACAAGAAGACAGCAAGTTTCCTTATGAAGCGTTAAAAGAAGCTGGCTACAACGCGATTCACAGCGGACAAAAAACGTATAACGGTGTTGCCATTATTAGTCCTCACAAATTAGACGATACCCACATGGGCATTCCTCATTTTGCAGACGAGCAAAAACGCTTGATTGCCGCGACGATTAATGGCGTTCGTATTGTGTGTGTTTATATCCCAAATGGCCAAGCAGTAGGTTCAGACAAATACGCTTACAAGCTTGGTTGGTTACAGGCATTTACTGCTTGGCTCAGCACCGAAATCAAACAGCACCCTAAGCTTGCCTTGTTAGGTGATTACAACATTGCACCAGAAGATATTGATTGTCACGACCCTGTGGCCTGGGTAGGCCAAGTACTCGTGAGTGAACCAGAGCGTGAAGCTTTCAAAGCGTTTACGCAATTAGGGTTAGAAGACAGCTTCCGCCTATTTGAAAAAGGTGAAGGACAATTTAGCTGGTGGGATTACCGTATGGCAGGGTTTAGACGTAATTTAGGTATGCGAATTGACCACATTTTAGTGACGCCTGAACTCAGCAAAGTCAGCACAGCTAGCTATATCGACAAAGCCCCACGTAAATTAGAGCGTCCTAGTGACCACACCCCTGTGGTACTGGAATTCAATCATTAATGTTGATTAGTTGGGTAGAAGGCGGCGCCACGCTCAGTGCACGCTGGCAATCCGAAGCTGGTGTTGCCGCGCCTCAGCGGGTCATTATTGCTGATGACACCATTAACGCTGACACAGCCTATAGGCTAGCTTGTGAAGGCACAGCGATGTTGTGGCGTGGTGACTTTCACAATGCGCGCCAACTCCTACAAGCAATGGCGAGACGCTGTGACCAAAAAAAATCACCAAAAAAAATCAACCAAGAATCTGCAACAATAGACCTTAAGCAAGCCTTTAATTTACATCGTGTTGCGCAAGCACAGCGCGCAAGAGTATTAGGGATGCTGCTGATCGAAGTCGGAGAAAACTTTCAAGTACGCCTGAAGAGAGCACCAGATTTTCAGCAAGCTTGCTCGGAAGCCTATGGCGAATTTACCAGCCCATTTGTAGCTTCATTACGCGAGCTACAAGGCTTGGTTGGTGCACATGAATGGCGTAAAAAAGGCGTGCCGATTGAAGCCTTAGGTGCCAGCATTCATCCACATTACGGTGTATTTTCGCCGATCCGCGGCGAGTATTTAGCATTGCTCGCCAATGCACCGTTACCGAGTCGAGAGCTCGCCTTTGATATTGGGACAGGAACAGGCGTGATTGCCGCGCTGCTTGCTAAACGTGGTGTCAAAAAGATTATCGCCACTGACCAAGATCCGCGTGCCTTAACTTGTGCTAAAGAAAACATCACCCGCTTAGGTTATCAACAACAGGTTTCAGTCAAACAAGCTGACATGTTTCCTGAAGGTAAAGCACCCTTGATTGTATGCAACCCGCCATGGTTACCAGCCAAGCCAAGCTCACCGATTGAGTATGCAGTTTACGATCCAAATAGCCGTATGTTGATGGCATTTCTAAATGGGCTAAAAAATCACCTGACGCCAGAGGGTGAAGGCTGGCTGATTATGTCTAACTTTGCTGAAAACTTAGGCCTAAGGACCAAAGATGAATTCCAAAACGCAATTGCTCACGCTGGTTTAGTCGTTGAAGAAAAAATAGATATTACGCCAAAGCATGGCAAGGTCATGGATCAGACAGATAGATTGCACCAGGCGAGAAAAGCTGAAATTACTTCACTTTGGCGATTAAAAGCCAATTAGATTTACTTCGTTTTAATGCCTAATTGCTTGAGCTTGCGATACAAATGGGTGCGCTCAAGCTCAACCGCTTCAGCTACACGAGTCATGTTCTTCTCTGATTTTTGAATATGATACTCAAAATATAATCGCTCAAATTCATCGCGTGCTTCTCGTAATGGCAAATCAAAATCAATAGGCAAGCCGCTACCTTCTTTAGATGCCGGCTCCATCAACGCGGACTGCAGTGGTGAGAATTGCTCCATCACACGATGCACATCGTCTAATGTGATTTTCTCCCCTAAACTTGATTGCATCAAATTACGAATTACGCTATCGAGTTGCGAGAGATTACCGGGCCAATCGGCGTTTCTCAGCATATTGAGCGCGGCTGTCTCAAACTCTCGGTAAGGAGATGCTGTGGTTTCGACCAACAGAAATGCTAAGGCACGGGCTAAATCAGGGATATCTTCTCTGTGGTCTGCGAGACTTGGAATTCGTAAGGTGCTGACGGACAAGGTCTGTAATAAGCCGTTATCAAACATTCCTTCTGTGACAAGATCAGGGAGAGGTTTGGATGTGCCACATACCACACGCGTTCCATATTTTTCCGCTTTTGCCAGCAGCACCAACAAGCCTTTTTGCTGGGTCTTATCTAAATCAGCTACCTCGGGAATAAATAAAACTCCTTCACGTAGCTGCTCCAAGACATCGAGTGGCGCATCTGCAAGTCGTTGAGATTCGAGGAGTTCCATCCATGGGGTGTTGGCCTGATGTAAAAATTTCGCGCAAAGTTCAGCTCCACTTCCTTTTTCACCAATAAGCAATAGCGGTGCTTTGCTCATCATGACTTGCTCTAGTCGCTGACGCAGCTCATTAATCACGACACTTTTGCCAAGATTAAGCAAACTCATATCAGATCTTGGAAGTTGCTCACTATGTTTTAGGGCAGCGTTCACTGTCTTGAGTAGCTTTTGAAGCGCGATTGGTTTTTCAAGAAAATCAAAAGCACCAATCCGCGTAGCTTCAACAGCGGTATCAATCGTGCCATGTCCAGACATCATGACCACTGGCATGGTCAACATACCGCCAGTGCCCCATTCTTTTAAGAGCGTAATACCATCGCAATCTGGCATCCAAATATCGAGAAGAACAACATCTGGACGGGTGTGTTGGCGATATTCTCTGGCTTCAGCTGCATTCTCTGCGAGTTGTACTTGATAGCCTTCGTCTTGCAAGATATCTCTTAATAGTTCACGAATGCCGATTTCATCGTCCACCACTAGGACTTGTCTCGTGGTCATACCTAATCTGCCTTTTTACCGTTAATACTTGGTTTTTTAGATGCTAATTGTTGAAGCGGCAAGGTCACAATCACAATGGCTCCGCTGTCTTGATGAGACGCACCTTTTCGGTTCTCGATATTGATCGTACCCTGATGTTCTTCTACAATTTTTTTCACGATCGCTAACCCCAAACCTGTGCCATGGTGTTTAGTCGTCATATATGGCTCAAATGCACGAGACATAATCTCGATAGGAAAGCCGGCACCGTTATCCATGACAGTTAATTGAACATGATCAACAAGCTTTGATGTTGTTACCTCAATGGTTGGTGCATCCACGCCCTCTAACGCATCTTGTGCATTCTGCAACAGATTATGTAACACCTGTCTCAACATCGTGTTGTCCCCAAGCACATCAAGTGTCTGCTTAGCGAGATTTACTTTAAGCGTCACCCCTGTCAGTTCATACAGATCAAGGACGTCACGCACTAATTGATTAAGATCTAATTGGCTTAAATTAAGCACTGGCGCTCGAGCGTACTCACTGAATTCATTCACCATCGTTTTTAATGCATCCACCTGGGCAACAATCGTGCCTGTCGCTCGCTTCAACATCTCACTGTCTGCGACGTCTAGCTTAGCTGAAAGCTTATGTTCAATTCGCTCAGCTGAAAGTTGAATAGGCGTCAGTGGATTTTTGATTTCATGGGCCAAGCGTCTTGCTACCTCACCCCATGCAGCATCGCGCTGAGCTTGTGCCATCATTGTGATGTCATCAAATACGACTAAATAACCACTATCGGCACTATAAGGCAGTCGCGTTCCCCGAAGGAGAAGCGTGCGCTGACCTTGTGTGGTCACAATCTCCATTTCTGCTTGCCAGTCATTCGTTTTTGATTCGCTCGCATTTTGAAGAATGGTATCGGTCAGCGCGGCTAAATTAGGAAATGCCTGCCCGAGTTTAGTGAAGGGCTGTCCGGAAAAATGTCCTAACACAACCCCTAATATATTTGACGCAGTTGCGTTATAAGTCCGCAATTCACCTTTGTCGTTCAAAGCCAAAACACCAGATGACAAATGCGCTAAGATCGTTTCTAAATAACCTCTTGCCGCTTCCACGCTTGCGCGATTGGCTTCTGCAGCTTGTTTTGCCTCACCAAGCTGTTTACTCATACTATTAAAAGATTGAACTAAAATACCCAATTCATCGTTGCCGTGTACAGGGAGTACGGTCTCATAATCGCCCCGCGCAATCGCCCTAGTCCCTTCGGCCAGAACACCAAGCGGCGATGATAAGCGACGGCTCAATACGAAAGCAACCGAGACAGCGGTTAGCATGGCTAGCATTAACACTAAAGTAAGTGTGAGAGAAAATACCTGTTTAAGTGACTCGCGACTTAATGACAGCTCTTGATAATCTTGATAAACGTTTTGGACGGCTTCAGCTGTATTCGAGAGTTGACTCGGAACTGGCTGGAGTAATTGTAAAATCCGAGTTTCCCCCCCAATATCATTCATATTGACTGGTACTAACGCACGCAAATATAAGCCCTTGCCCGCGATAGGCTCAATAATGCCAAAATCTTTTTGGCGTGCTTGTCTAAGCTGCTCTAAACTTGGCGTATCGGGCAAGAAGCTGGTGGCGTCACTACTAGAAAAGGCTAAAATTTTGCCTTGCATCGTCAGCAAAACGGCATCTTGCACGCCACTTTTTTCACGCAAGTCATTTAGCACGGTTAGCTGCGCGTTGGTCGGCTGGAAAGCAAGATTTAGCGCCATTCCATCACCCTTTTGCTTGAGGTCTGCCAACATCGCATCTAATGAGCTCTGACCAAGCTTTACACCCCCTTCAAGGGCGGCTTCAACCTTGACGTTAAACCACGATTCAATCGAATGCGTAAGAAAATTGACCGACACCCCATAAACAAGAACGCCTGGCGTAATCGCCATCAATGCAAATGCTCCTAACAGTCGTAAATTCAGGCGACTGCCGATTACTCTTGCTCGCATCTGCTTGAAAAGTAACGATAACTGGTATGCGATCAGCAACAGCAAGGCCGAAGCAAGACCAATATTAAGGCCAAGCAACATCGTGTAATCTGCGCCGGAAACATTGCCATTTCCACTCGCATGCGAGAGCAGATAGAGCAGGCCTGCACCGAGCAAAGCAGTAATAAAAACGATATATCGCATCAGTAAGTGCTCATCTTAAAAAGCGAATACAGGTGTCCAGCGATATCGTTCTGACGCTATATTCCAATCATCAGAACCAATCGCTTCCACTTGTAAAGGTTTGGGTAGCTTTGTTTGATCGAGACGCACTTTTATCGCGGCAACATATGCGTCCCCTTTTTTGAGTAATTTTTTATCCACAACTGGCCATGGTTTAATTTTTGAAAACTCGTCTTTGGCTTGTTGCAGGTTTGCAAATGATTGTTGATGATTGTTGCGATTGACTAAATATTGTCGTGAAAGTGCGTGATAACTTATCGTCAAATACTGCGTTTGAGTAACAATTTCATCATCAAACCAATAACGACGAGGTGAGCTTAATTGAAACTCAACGAGAAATGTAAGTGGTACGCCTTTATTTAACGCGTCTTCAATGACGGAACTAAAACTGATATCAAAATCAGCAATCAATGTGTAGGCTTCTTCGACTGGAAGCAACTCTGCACTTTTAATATGAATGGCGCTACCTGCCGCATTCGCTAACTGGCTAAAAGCCAATGTTAACGCAATAATGACGAGGCAAACATGTGCGTAAAGACGCTTAGTGCTTCTGTAGTAACGCATAAAATAAACCATCATGCTGGGCACCCGGTTTTAGTTGTCCATCGTTTAAAGTCAAGCCTGAAATTGGTTCATTTAAAGGCAATTGCTCCGCATCTGCATGCAACTTCAAAAAACTATCAATTTGCCGCTGATTTTCTTCTTGAAACACTGAGCAAGTCACGTAAAGCAATTTACCACCCTTTGCTAATAGCTGCCACAAAGATGGCAATATCTGCGCTTGCTGTCTAGTGAATGAAGCAATATCGGCCTCGCGACGTAACCATTTAATATCCACATGACGTCGCACAATGCCTGAAGCCGTACACGGGACATCCGCCAAAATACGATCGAATGGCTTGCCATCCCACCAGTCTGCTGACTTGCCTGCATCCCCAACCAGCAAAGTCGCTTTCAGTTTTAAACGCTCAAGATTACTTTGAGTCCGTGCGATACGCGTTTCATCATTATCCACTGCGACTAAATCGACATCTGCCAACTCTAAAATTTGGCCTGTTTTACCCCCTGGAGCGCAACAAGCATCTAAAACACGTTGCCCACTTTGTAAATCCAGCGCATAACCAGCGACTTGTGCTGCGTAATCCTGTACCGAAGCTTCGCCATCTGCAAAGCCTGGGATAAGATCAACAGGAATAGGCTTTTCCAACATTACTGCATTCGCACCAAGCGCTTGGGAGGCAATCCCTTCCGCACTGAGTTTGGCGATAAAATCAGCAGATGAAATTTGTCGCTGATTGACACGTAATATCATCGGCGGATGCTGATTTCCAGCTTCCAGCATTTCCTGCCAATTGTTTGGATATTGGTATCTCAGCTTAGTAATCCACCAAGCTGGGTAAGAGTATTTCGCGAATTCGTCATCTTGAATATTCGTCAACAATTCGGCTTGTTGACGTAGAAAGTTACGTAACACGCCATTGACCAAACCTTTTGCCCACGTTTTTTTAGACTGCGAAGCAGCCTTGACCGCTTGATCGACCACCGTATGCGAAGCCGCTTTGTCGTATTGCAGCTGATAGACTGCAACCAACAACAAGCACTGTAAACGTGCGTCATCCAACGGTTTTTGCAAAAGCTGATCCAACAAAGACTGTATTGCACCGTAGAACCGCAAAGTGCCATAACTCAAATCTTGAGCAACTGCACGTTGCTGAGGTGTGATATTTGAATATCTAGAAAATAAGCCGTCTAGTACGACGCCTAAATTGCGGCCCGCAAAAACTTGTCCAATTGCCTCTGCGGCAATTTGTTGTGAGATATGCACGTGTTATTTGACCAATCTCATCGAAATATAAAAAATAAACTTACTCAAAATGTTGTCCCACTTTCAGGTTCTGCCCAGCAATAAAATCTTTAGCTTTCAATCGTTTCCCGCCAGGAAGTTGCAACTCCTCAACAATGAGCGCGCCTTGCCCACAAGCAACTTGAATATTGGTGCCAACATCCAAAATAGTGCCAGGTTTTACATGACTAACAACATCAGATTGTGTCGCCATCCAAATACGACAAACCTCACCATTCAATATGGCATGGGCAACAGGAAACGGATTAAATGCACGCACTTGCCGTGAAATTAAATCGGCAGATTGAGTCCAATCAATGCTCGCCTCCGCTTTTTGCAATTTGGCCGCATAAGTCACTAAAGACTCATCTTGAATTGTCGCTGGCAAATTGCCAGTTTCAGCAAGCTGTTGCATAGCATCGACCATTAAATCTGCTCCCATATGGGCAAGGTCATCATGCAAAGATTGAGAAGTATCGCGTTCGCTAATGGGCAGCACACCTTTAGAAACCATGGCGCCGGCATCAAGTGCTGGCACTACTTCCATAATGGTAACCCCCGTTTCAGCATCGCCTGCTAACAAGGCGCGATGAATTGGTGCGGCACCACGCCAACGTGGCAATAATGAAGCATGAATGTTATAGCAACCCAATCGCGGCATTTGCAAAACGTTAGTTGGGATAATTAAGCCATAAGCAGCGACAATCATCACATCCGCTTTCACCGCCTCAATCCGCGCTTGCGCATCAACATCTTTCAATGTTTCAGGCTGAAAAACCGCTATTGCGTGTTGCAAAGCGAGTTCTTTAACAGGACTAGCCTTCAGCTTCATCCCTCGCCCAGAAGGGCGGTCTGGCTGAGTAAGCACTAGCACTACATCATGTCCAGCTTTAATAAGCGCCGCTAAAGCTGGGACAGCAAAATCCGGCGTCCCTGCGAAAATAATCTTGAGTGGCTTCATGTTATCGACCGCGCTGCATTTTCTGCATTTTGGTTTTAATGCGATTCTGTTTAAGCGGAGACAAATATTGGACAAAGACCTTCCCAAGCAAATGGTCCATTTCATGTTGAATACATACAGCCATCAAGCCGTCGGCTTCCATCACAAAAGGCGTCCCATTTCTATCCAAGGCCTCAATCACTACGGCCTCTGCACGCGTGACGTTTTCATAAACACCAGGAACAGATAAACAACCCTCTTCATATTCTTGCGAGCCCGTCTTAGCCTTAATTTTAGGATTGATAAATACCTGCAGCTTATTTTTAGATTCGCTGATATCAATGACGATAATTTGTTGGTGCACATTCACCTGAGTCGCAGCCAAACCGATGCCTGGCGCTTCGTACATGGTTTCAGCCATGTCATCGATCAAACGCTGGATTTTTGTGTCCACTTGCACCACCGGCTTTGCAACCGTATATAAACGTGCATCTGGATAATTAAGTATGTCTAATATTGCCATCTGAATTCATTGCCATAAAAACTTGATTGTTATACAAATTAAATGCAGAATCTAATACAGCTTCACCGCTTCTCAACTGAAACTTAACGCCGTTTACAAAGCCCATATGATTCTTCGCTCTATTATAACCCTGCTTATGTTTTGTTGTTTAACTGCGCATGCGGCAAATAGCATGATTGAACTTCAAGATAACCACTCAGATCGCTATGTCGTCACTGAAGGTGACACCTCATGGGGAATTTCTGCTAAGTTTCTCAAGGATCCATGGCGATGGCCGCATTTATGGGAAATTAATAAACCATCGATCAACTCAAAACGCATTAAACTACCCAATGAGCGGATAGGCTTGTTGATTGTGTTAAGTGCGTTTGAACGTATTTCTTACGCATAATTGTACAATCCACCAAACCCATCAGAAATGATGACTTAGTAGAAGCCCCCCAATAAAAAAGCTCAAAATGACCATTCAAGAAAACAAAGAAAATTCTTTATGGATATGCTTACAGAACATTCATGGCCTTGGTGGCCAGGGGATCTGTAAGCTACTTCAGCAGTTTGGTTCTCCAGAAAATATTTTTAACGCCTCACATCAAGCCCTCCAGCAAGTGGTTTCGGAAGATGTCGCCAGCTCAATTAAGCAAGGCACTAATCTAGATGAAGCGGCATCAGTATTGGCTTGGCTAGAAAAAGAAAATAACCATCTTATTACACTTGCTGAGACGCATTATCCTCAAGCACTTTTAGAAATTCCCGACCCCCCGCCCGTGCTTTATGCCAAAGGTGATTTAAGCTGCTTAACGATGCCGACCATCGCGATGGTCGGCAGTAGAAACGCTTCTGTGCAGGGTGAAAAAAATGCTGAAGACTTTGCATATGCATTAAGCGAACAAGGGTTTTGCATTGTCAGTGGCATGGCACTTGGCATCGACGGAGCTGCACATCGGGGCGCACTAAAAAATAAGCAAGGGAGAACGATTGCAGTAGTTGGCACTGGCTTAGACATCGTTTATCCCGCTAAGCACCGCGAACTCGCGCACAAAATTGTCGGCCAAGGCTTGATCATCTCAGAATTTCCAATTGGCACACCCTCTCGCCCACAAAACTTTCCAAGGCGGAATCGCATTATTAGCGGCCTAAGTTTGGGGTGTTTAGTGGTGGAAGCGAACACGCAAAGCGGCTCACTCATTACTGCAAAATTTGCTGCTGACCAAGGTCGCGAGGTATTTGCAATCCCTGGCTCCATTCATTCTCCAATGTCCAAAGGCTGTCACGAGCTCATTAAACAAGGTGCAAAATTAGTCGATTGCATTCAAGACATCACAAACGAATTGGCGCCACATCTCGCACACCTCATTAGCCCAGCTTCGGAAAAACCTGAAAGCTCAGAATACACGGCCTTGCTTGACTTAATGGGATTTGACCCCATTAATATGGAAGCACTCATTGCGCTGACCAACTTGACGAGTGAAGGCCTTTCGGCCACACTACTCGTGCTGGAGTTGGAAAATAAAATAGCTTCTCTACCAGGAGGTCGTTATCAGCGTATCGGCTAACTGAATAAATTTGACCATATAAATTTGATAGGAGAATCTATGTTTGAAGTCTTGGTTTATATGTTCGAAAACTACGTCGAGGCAAATATTCAGCCTGACCATAACACCCTTGCTCAAGAGTTATTTGAAGCAGGCTTTGACAGCTCCGATATCAATGGTGCATTCGATTGGTTTAGTTCCTTAGAGTCAATGGCTGATGAGGCAGGAAACGCACCAAGCGGCCTTACTCAATCAACGCGCATTTATAGTGATGTTGAAACCGAAAAAATTGACGTTGAAGGCTTAAGCTTTTTGATGTTTTTGATGCAAGCGAATGTCATCAATCACGCATTGCATGAAGTCATTATGGATCGTGCCATGGCGCTTTCACAAGAACATGTCGGCTTAGATGAAATCCGCTGGACTGCATTAATGGCACTCCGCAAACAAGGCCGCACGGACGATTTTTTGTTTGTTGAAGATGCCGTTTTCGGTGATGATAGCCCAACGTTTCATTAGCCGTTCATCATTTTTTCTCAATAAAAAAGCCTAGATTGCGTCTAGGCTTTTTTATTTTATAAAGCAACACTTCTAGATTAGCTAGCTAAGATTATTGCACCAAGGATTATTTCACCAAGGATTACTTTATCAAGCCCAGTCTTTCAGCGATGATACTAATAGTACTCGATTGATTTAATGTATAAAAATGAAGCCCTGGCGCACCACCTGCCATCAGTTTTCCACATAAATCCGTCACAACATCTAAGCCAAGTGCACGAAGTGAAACCATATCATCGCCGTAATCCTCCAGGCGTAATCTTAACCAGCGTGGAATCTCTGCGCCGCATACGTTAGAAAAACGTGCTAACTGCGTATAGTTGTAAATAGGCATGACACCTGGGACGATTGGAATTTCAATCCCCATTTTCTGGCATTGCTCAACAAATTGAAAATAGGCATCTGCATTATAGAAGTATTGCGTAATTGCTGCGTTAGCACCGGCGTCTACTTTGGTCTTAAAGTGTTTTAAGTCGGCATTAGCCGAGCGTGCTTCAGGATGTGTTTCAGGATAAGCCGCCACCTCAATTTGAAACCAGTCATCCGTTTTTTTGCGTATGAATGCGACCAGCTGGCTGGCGTAAGCAAAGTCACCGCTACTCACCTCTCCTGAAGGTAAATCACCACGCAAGACGACAAGGCGCCAATGCCATGACTCTGGTAAGTCTTAAGGAGACTTAATATTTCTTCTTTAGATGAAGAAATGCCTGAAATATGAGGCGCCGCCTCAAACCCTTCAGCTTGAATTTCAAGCACTGCATCCATCGTGCGATCACGCGTTGAACCACCAGCACCAAAAGTCACTGATAAGAACTTCGGATTAAGTCGCGCTAACTGCTTTCGCGTTTCACGAAGCTTTAATACGCCCTCTTCCGTTTTTGGCGGAAAAAACTCAACACTAATTTCAGGTTTCATAAATGCTTTCTTCTCTTACAATTTCTATTATTAAGACATTAGCAGGTCGACGAGCGACCTGCTAATGTCTTAATTAATAGCGGTAAGTATCAGGCTTGAATGGGCCGTTTTGTGAAACACCGATATAAGCTGCTTGTTCGTCTGATAAACGCGTTAGCTGAGCATTCAGTTTTTTCAATTGCAATACTGCAACCTTTTCATCCAAATGCTTAGGCAACGTATAAACGCCGACTGGGTATTTTTCAGTGTTACAAAACAATTCGATCTGTGCGATCGTTTGATTTGCAAAAGATGAGCTCATCACATAGCTTGGGTGACCAGTTCCGCAACCCAAGTTAACTAGACGGCCTTTTGCTAACAAAATAATCTTTTTGCCATCAGGGAAAATCACATGGTCAACTTGTGGTTTGATTTCGTCCCACTCATACTTTTCGATTGAAACAACATCAATTTCGTTATCGAAGTGACCGATGTTACATACAATGGCTTGGTCCTTCATTTTCATCATATGGTCGTGACTAATCACGTGATAATTACCTGTTGCTGTGACAAAAATATCAGCATGCTCACAAGCATAGTCCATTGTCACTACACGATAACCTTCCATCGCCGCCTGCAACGCGCAGATTGGATCAATTTCTGTTACCCAAACCTGCGCTGATAAAGCACGCAAAGCCTGTGCTGAACCTTTACCTACATCGCCGTAACCTGCAACCACTGCAATTTTTCCTGCAATCATGACGTCTGTTGCACGCTTGATTGCATCAACCAATGATTCGCGGCAACCATACAAATTGTCAAATTTTGATTTTGTCACAGAGTCATTCACGTTAATTGCTGGGAAAGCTAGACGGCCTTCTTTGTGCATTTGATATAAGCGATGAACACCTGTTGTTGTCTCTTCTGTCACACCTTTAATTTCAGCAAGACGTGTTGAGTACCAAGTTGGGTCTGTTTTAAGCTTTTCTTTGATGGCGTTAAACAAACATACTTCTTCTTCGCTACCAGGATTGTTCAGCAAAGAAATATCTTTTTCAGCATTCGTACCAAGATGTAACAACAAAGTAGCATCGCCACCATCATCCAAAATCATGTTCGAATAGCCACCATCAGTCCATTCAAAAATGCGATGTGTGTAATCCCAGTACTCTTCTAATGTTTCGCCTTTAATTGCAAACACTGCGGTGCCGCCAGCAGCAATCGCAGCAGCAGCATGATCTTGCGTTGAATAAATATTGCATGATGCCCAACGCACTTCCGCACCCAAATCCTTGAGTGTTTCAATCAACACCGCAGTTTGGATAGTCATGTGCAATGAACCAGTAATACGTGCGCCTTTTAGCGGCTGCGCTTTTGAAAACTCTTCGCGAATCGCCATCAAACCAGGCATTTCAGTTTCAGCAATCGCAATTTCTTTGCGGCCAAAACCAGCTAAATTAATATCAGCAACTACATAATCTTTAATATCAGTCACAGTATTCATGTTTTTTCCTTGAATGGTGTGACCGGAGGGAATGCGGAAAATTTGGAGTTGCTTGAAAAACTAGAAGTGATGCCACTTGAAGTTCTAACACTCTCACCCGTATCCCGTGCCCGGCACGGTTAATATGGTGAGCGCCGTTAAAACATTTTCCGAGCCTGGGAGTTTTTCTCTCGCAGCGCTCCTCGGAATGTCGGCTATTATACGCAAATATTGTTTTTACACAAATTCAACACATTAGCCTTAATTAGTGTTTTCAAAATACCTGAATGAAGACACAAAAAAGCCCCAATCAGTTCATGATTGAGGCTTTAAATTTCAAAAAAAGATAATCAAATAGAAGCTTTGAGCGCTGCCGCCTTATCAATCGCTTCCCAAGAGAACTCAGTTTCGTCACGACCGAAGTGGCCGTAAGCCGCTGTCTTTGTGTAAATCGGACGGAGCAGATTAAGCATCTTCACAATGCCTTTAGGACGTAGGTCAAAGTGTTCGCGCACAAGCGCTGTCAGCACCTCATTTGATACCTTACCTGTACCGTAAGTCTCGACCATGATAGAAGTAGGCTGTGCCACCCCAATTGCGTAAGAGATTTGCACTAGGCAGCGTGAAGCCAATCCTGCTGCAACGATATTCTTAGCCACATAACGACCTGCATAAGCGGCTGAACGGTCTACTTTAGAAGGGTCTTTACCAGAGAATGCACCACCACCATGAGGGGCTGCACCGCCGTAAGTGTCGACAATAATCTTACGACCAGTTAAACCGCAATCGCCTTGTGGGCCGCCAATCACAAAGCGACCGGTTGGGTTCACTAAGAACTTAATATCACCCTTGATGAGTTCTTTAGGCAATGTTGGTTTGATGATCTCTTCAATCACCGCTTCACGGATGTCTTTTAATTCCATCTCAGGCGCGTGCTGTGTTGAAACAACCACAGTATCAATGGCACTGGGTTTGCCGTTTTCATATTTAATCGTCACTTGAGATTTCGCATCAGGACGAAGCCATGGCAAACGGCCATCTTTACGGAGTTGAGATTGACGTTCCATGATCCGGTGCGATAGCCAGATTGGTAATGGCATCATTTGTGGTGTTTCATCACACGCATAACCAAACATTAAACCTTGGTCACCAGCACCTTGGTCTAGTGGATCATCTTCTGCCTTATCCACACCTTGAGCAATATCAGGAGACTGTTTGTCATAAGCAACCAATACAGCACAGCCTTTATAGTCGATGCCATATTCTGTGTTGTCGTAACCAATGCGTTTAATCGTCTCACGAGCAACCTTGATGTAATCAACGTTCGCTGTTGTGGTGATCTCACCTGCAAGCACAATCAAACCAGTGTTCGCTAAGGTCTCTGCTGCCACACGTGCAGTTGGATCTTGCTCTAAAATCGCATCTAAAATACTGTCAGACACCTGATCAGCAAGTTTATCTGGATGGCCCTCAGAAACAGATTCTGAGGTAAATAAATATTCGGACATAATGAATTATCAATAAATTTTACAAAGATGACTAGGATAGCAAAATAAGCCTCATTCGCAAAATGACGACTACCTTCGCCTGAAACAATCCCATACAATATGGGTAATTATTCAGGTAGCTTGATCAATTAAATATGCATATATCATTCACAAAAATGCAGGGAATAGGCAATGACTTTGTTGTCATTGATGCTTATAGCCAAGCGATTGAATTGACCTCAGATCAAATTCGCCAACTTGCTGATCGGCATTTTGGGATTGGATGTGACCAATTACTATTGGTTGAAAAACCAACAAACCCTAGCGCAGATTTTCGTTATCGCATTTTTAATGCAGACGGCGGTGAAGTTGAACAGTGCGGGAACGGTGCACGCTGTTTTGTTCGCTTTGTTCACGACAAAAAACTGACTACCAAAACGCAGATTACGGTTGAAACAGCGAACGGACTCATTTACCCAACCCTTGAGGATAATGGCTTGGTCACCGTCAATATGGGGGCGCCTCAATTTGAGCCCAGTCAAATTCCTTTTATTGCTGATGCCAATGCAATCACCTATCAACTCAATGTCGCAGATACCGAAGTTGAAATTTCCACCGTTTCAATGGGCAATCCACATGCAGTTCAAATCGTTGAAGACATTAATACAGCCCCAGTTAGCGTGCATGGCCCCATCATAGAAAATCATCCGAGATTCCCACAGCGTGTGAATGCAGGATTTATGCAAATCATTCATCCACACGAAATTCGTCTGCGGGTCTTTGAACGTGGTGCAGGTGAAACATTGGCGTGTGGCACAGGCGCATGTGCTGCAGCGGTCGCTGGGATAAATTTAGGTAAATTACAATCACCAGTCAAGGTCATGATGCGGGGCGGCAATCTCAACATTTGCTGGAATGGTGGCAACAGCCCTGTCATGATGACAGGGCCGGCAGTCCATGTATTTTCAGGCGAAATTACTATTTAATTTAACACCTACCGCTGGAATGTAACGATGGAAAATCAAGAAAATAATCCAATGATCAACGAAGCAGATGTTGCCCAATACTTACAAAGCAATCCGCTTTTTTTCTCAAACCATGCTGGCATACTTGCCACAATGTACTTGCCCAACCCGCATGGTAGCGGAACAGTATCACTTGCAGAGCGTCAACAAGTCGCCCAGCGCGACAAAATCCGTCAAATTGAACGAAAATATAACGAACTTCTGCAATTTGGTATCGACAATGAAGAAAAGAGCAATAAAGTTCACAAGCTAACCTTGTCATTATTAGTAGCAACTCACCTAGCCGAAGTAATCGATACTCTCAATACTAGCCTCAAAAATGACTTTGATATTTCGAACACAAAAATCATTCTTTGGACTGAGCCAAAACGGACTGAGGACGCAAATCATGCAGCATTTGATGAAGTGGATGATATTTCAAAAGCATGGGCGGAAGGTTTAATTGAACCCTATTGTGGTGCATTTCCTAATGAGAACCTTGCAGGCATGATGAAGAACAACGAAGCGAAATCTTACGCCATCACTCTATTAGAAATTGGCACGCCTGTCGGCATGTTAATCTTGGCATCAAATGACGAAAATCGCTTCTATCCAGACATGGGCACCTTGTTTGTAAAGCGGATCGGCGAGCTTTTCAGCGCTGCGCTTAGCCAGCATCTCGCTTAATGTTGAGCCGGTCGCTCGAAGGCAACTTGGATTGAATTACTTAGAAGCTTATCTCAACCACATCACCTTCGAGCGAGGCCTCAGTAAGCTGACGCAAAACAATTACACAAGGGATATCAAATTACTCATTGATGCAAGTGCAGATCACTTACCCCCATTAGATGCATTAAAACCAGCGCACATTCGACAGCTCATTGCCAAATTACACGGCCGTGGACTGGGCGGAAAAAGCATTGCTCGGATGCTCTCTGCGTGGCGAGGATTTTTTGATTATCTCGTCAAACAACATCAATTCAGCAGCAATCCTTGCATCGGCATGCGCGCTCCAAAATCTGCAAAAAGCCTCCCTCAAGCGCTTTCAGCTGATCAAGCAGTGCAATTAGTTGATATTAAGTCAGATGATTTACTGAGCTTACGTGACCATGCAATCCTGGAGCTTTTTTACTCCTCAGGACTGCGTTTAGCTGAGTTAGTTGGGCTGGATTTTAATACCTTAGATCTAGCCAATGGCACTATTACGGTGACCGGCAAAGGCAATAAAACCCGCATCGTTCCAGTGGGGAGCCACGCTGTGCATGCGATTAAAACTTGGCTAACGGCGAGAGCCGCAATTTCAAAGGCAGACCAACCCGCTCTATTTATTACAAAACAAGGCAATCGCATTAGCCCACGTGCAATTCAATATCGCTTAAAAGAATGGGCGGTTAAACAGGGAATTAATAGCGATGTGCATCCCCATATGCTCCGACATAGCTTCGCAACGCATGTTTTGCAATCAAGCGGTGACTTGCGCGCCGTGCAAGAAATGCTGGGTCATGCAAATATCAGCACCACTCAAGTCTACACTCACCTTGATTTTCAGCATCTTGCTAAAGTGTATGATCAAGCGCACCCGCGGGCCAAGAAGAAATAATCACTTACCCATAACTAGAGCATTGTTTTTTATCTTTCACTAATGTGGCAAAATCGAATTTCAAAATTTTTTGCCAACCCTTACTAAGGAATTTTCATGGAACATCAATTACCAGCGCTACCTTATGCGAAAGATGCGCTCGCTCCACACATTTCAGAGGAAACGTTTGATTTTCACTACGGCAAACACCACCAAACGTATGTAACCAACCTCAATAACTTAATCAAAGGATCTGAGTTTGAAAATAGCAGCCTTGAGGAAATCGTAAAAAAATCTTCAGCTGGCATTTACAATAATTCAGCACAAGTTTGGAACCACACATTTTTCTGGAATTGTATGAAACCCAACGGCGGTGCTGCTCCAGTTGGCGCGTTGGCTGATGCAATCAATGCAAAATGGGGTTCATTTGATGAATTTAAGAAAGCTTTCCAAGCTTCAGCAGTGGGTAATTTTGGTTCAGGCTGGACGTGGTTAGTTAAAAAAGCTGACGGCTCTGTCGATATCGTTAACATGGGTCCAGCTGGCACACCACTCACAACAGGTGACACAGCACTGTTGACCATCGATGTTTGGGAACATGCTTATTACATTGACTACCGCAATGCACGTGCAAAATTTGTAGAAGTGTTCTTGGCATCACTTGCTAACTGGGACTTTGCTTCAGCAAATTTCAGCGCTTAAATTACGTATTTAGCATCAAGCCCAGCCTACTTTGTTAGCTGGGCTTTTTTAATGCTGAAACGAAACAGTGATCATGGACAAATCCTTAAAGAATCGATTACTAAAAGCAGTTAATCTGGCGCAAGCAGGAGAATGGGCTGCGTCACACGTTATCGTACAGGACGAGCAACACGCCTATGCTTGTTGGATACATGCGGTGCTCCACAAAATTGAAGGGGACAAAAACAACAGTCAATACTGGTACGCCCGTTGCCAGGTGCGTTTTGAGGATTACCCGGATGCCATGCAAGAACTTAACACCATTCAAGATTTTTTAATCTGATACAATTTAATGATGATTCGTCGTTATTTTATTTATTTTACTTTTGCCTTGCTGTTCGCATTGACACAGCAAGCAGCTGTTACGCATGAGATATCTCATATTTCAGACGTGCAACAAAACACGCAAAAACAAGATAAGACAACACATCTTAGCTTTTGTGAAAAATGTGTGAGCTTTGGCGAATTGGCCAACAGCATTACATGCAAATCATTTGCAATCGAACTTTCTGCTTTTAACTGTGACCAAACTGCGCATCTTATCCTTCAGGACTTCAGCAATACCTATGCTGTTTATTCTGCCCGCGCTCCCCCATTGCACGTTTAATTAAATCGCTCTAACGCAAATATGCGTTTTATTTTCTCTCTTGATTCAGGAGAGGAATGCTGTTTATTTTTAAAGGTGGCACGATGAAAACCAAGCAATCTTTGATCTCTTTTGTTGGCTTGATAGCCATGCAAGCGACATCATTCAATCCAGCTCAAGCGGCTGAAAGCACTTCAATTAAAGCGCCCTCAGTGCCAATCACCGGCAATCCGCTTGGCGCTGGCTCAGACCAATTAGTTGTTCCCGTGTATGTATTAAGTGGTCGGGAATTATCCATTACGCGTGAATCAACCATAGGCGAAACCCTTACTGGCACACCCGGGGTCAGCTCTAGCTATTTTGGTCCGAATGCTTCACGCCCAATTATCCGTGGCATGGATGGGGATCGCGTAAGAATCATGCAAAATGGCGTGGGTGCGCTTGATGCATCTTCTCTCAGCCCAGACCATGCTGTTGCAATCGACCCTTTAATTGCAGAGCAAATTGAAGTCATTCGCGGACCCGCTACCGTACTTTATGGTGCAGGTGCGATTGGCGGCGTGGTGAACGTGATCGATCACCGCATTCCCAAAGAGCCACTGAATGGTGTCATGGGTCGTGGAGAAACAAGATTCGGTGGTGCAGACAATGAGCGAAGTGGTGCAGCTGTCATTGATGTCGGCAATGGCACATTTGCCATTCACGCCGATGTTTACACACGAAAAACAGATGACTTAAGCATTCCAAGCAGTGCGCAAAACAAACTCATCGGCTCCGGAAGAGCCGAGCATGTCAATAAGGGCAAACTTGCCAATAGTGCGGCAAAGTCAGACGGAGGTGCTTTTGGTGCATCATTAACGTTTGATAAAGGACATGTCGGCGTCTCATATTCAGAATCTAATAACTTTTATGGCACTGTCGCTGAACCCAGTGTAAAAGTGCATATGAAAAGTAAGCGCTGGGACTTTTCATCAGAAGCACATCATCTTGAAAGCTTTATAGAGCGGGTTAAATTCCGCATGGCGTTCACGGATTATAAACATCAAGAAATTGACGATGGGACGATTGGCACTACATTCTTAAACAAAGGTGTGGAGAGTACGCTTGAAGCAGGCCATGCCAAAATAGGTAATTTATCTGGGGTAATTGGTCTACAAACCCAAAACACTAGATTCTCAGCTTTAGGCGATGAAGCTTTTGTGCCATCTACTCGCACATCTAGTCAGGGAGTTTATCTATACGAAGAGCTTCCAATTGATCGCTTAAAACTTTCTGTAGGTGGTCGGATTGATAAGACCACGGTCAAATCAGCTGGCGGTGGTGCTGATGATCAAAACACCTTACTTCCCAAATTTGGCGATGCAACATCGAAACAATTCACCCCAAAGAATCTTTCAGCTGGCGCTTTATTTAGTATTGATGAGCACTGGGGTATTGCGACAAACATTACCCATACAGAACGCGCCCCAACACAGAATGAACTGTTTTCAAATGGCGCGCACGTGGCAACCAATCAGTATGAAGTTGGTAATAAAAATTTAGCAGTTGAAAAAGCCAATGGTATAGACGCACAAATTCGCTGGAAATCTCAGAAACACAGCTTCAACATAAGCGCCTTTTACACAAAATTTGATAATTTTATTAATGTTTACAATACGGGCATCATCAATGAAGGCCTTAAAGAAGCCAATACTATTGGTGTGCCAGCAACTTTTACAGGAATGGAAGCACAAGGTAAATTTCGTATTTATGAAGGGATTGGCGACTTAGATCTTAATGTACGCGGAGATTATGTCAGAGCCACAAACGAAATCACTGATACCCCGCTTTCTAGAATTGCACCAATGAGAATTGGCACAGGTCTTGATTATCAATTTGCCGGATTTGCATCGAAAGTTGATGTTCTGCATGGTTTCAAACAAGATAGGGTTGCCACGAATGAGTTAGCGACTGATGGCTACACACTTGTTAACGCAACCATTAGCTACCGCCTTAAAACCGCACTTCATCTCGAAGCCTTTGCAAAGGCGCGGAATTTATTAGATGAAGATATTCGAGACCACAGTTCGTTCTTGAAGGAAATCGCCCCGATGGGCGGTCGCTCAGTTTTGTTTGGCTTACGCGGTGAATTTTAGTGGGGGTTTTGCCTGATACTCAGGTGCAGTGTTTCTGCGCTTGCGCTATCATGAACACTCTAGATAATTTTCTATTAAAGAGATGAATATGGCACGTACAGTTAATTGCATCAAATTAGGTAAAGAAGCAGATGGTATGGACTTCCCTCCATACCCGGGCCCATTAGGCCTGAAGATTTTTGAAAGCGTTTCTAAGGAAGCTTGGGCGGCATGGCTCAAACAACAAACCATGTTGGTGAACGAAAATCGTTTAAGTCTTGCAGATGCGCAAGCGCGTCAGTATCTCAAAGAGCAAACGGAAGCTTACTTCTTTGGTGATGGTGCTGACAAAGCCAGTGGCTATATTCCACCACAAGCTTGATCATCCAGCCAAATCGCTTTTTTGTCATAAAATCGTCATCATAGACGCATACAGTTTAGGATTATTTTGTCGCGTGCCATCAAATTGAACTCTGAACACTTCGTCAATCGTGAACTTGGCTTACTAGCCTTTAATAAACGCGTACTTGCTCAAGCAGAAGACGAGCGAGTGCCTTTGTTAGAACGCCTAAAATTTCTGTGTATTTTTAGCAGTAACATGGATGAGTTTTTTGAAGTCCGCGTGGCAGGCATTAAAGACCAAATCAAATATAACGATCAGCAAACAGGCCCAGATGGTCTTCTGCCCAAACAAGCCTTCGCAAAAATCAGTGCTGAAGCCCACATCCTGGTTGATCATCAGTACAAAATTCTCAATGAAGTTGTGCTACCTAAACTTGCAGAAGAAAACATTCACTTTCTCAGAAGAACAAGCTGGAATGATGCGCAGCGCCTATGGATTAGAGAGTTCTTTTTTAGAGAGTTGATGCCTATTCTGACTCCCATTGGACTTGATCCGGCACATCCCTTTCCAAGAGTACTCAATAAGAGTTTAAATTTTGCAGTGGAGCTAGATGGCAAAGATGCATTCGGGCGTAATTCTGGCATCGCCATTGTTCAAGCGCCCAGAGCGCTCCCACGAGTCATTCGCTTACCCCCTGAAATCGCTCAATGTGACCATGGCTTTGTATTTTTATCGTCTATTTTGCATGCCCATGTGAACGAGCTTTTTTCAGGCATGACCGTTAAAGGGTGTTATCAATTCCGAGTGACTCGTGATAGTGAATTAACACTGGATGATGAAGAGACAAAAGACTTAAAGATTGCATTACAAGGTGAGTTATCTCATCGTCAATTCGGTGACGGGGTAAGGCTTGAAGTGGCCGACAATTGCCCTGCTGAAATGTCACATTTTCTACTTGGTCAATTTGGCTTACATAAAGAAGATTTATATCAAGTAAACGGCATTGTTAATCTCGTCCGTTTGATGCAAATTCCAGACTTGGTAGACAAACCTGCCCTCAAATATCCGCCATACACGGCCTCAAAAGCCAAAGAACTCGTTAAAGAGTCCGATGTGTTTAAAGCGATACGTAAACAAGATATTTTAGTGCATCATCCATTTCAGTCATTTAATGCCGTGACGGACTTCATTACGCAAGCAGCTGAAGATCCAAACGTGTTAGCAATCAAACAAACCTTTTACCGCACCAGCGCAGATTCCACTTTAATGAAATCACTGATTGAAGCGGCTAAACGCGGCAAAGAGGTGACGGTTGTTGTGGAGCTTTTTGCGCGATTTGACGAAGAAGCGAATATCAATTGGGCAGCAAAGCTTGAAGATGCAGGCGCGCATGTTGTTTATGGTGTTGTTGGTCACAAAACCCATGCCAAAATGGCCATGGTGATTCGCAGGGAAGATGGCATCTTGCGCCGCTACGCTCATCTTGCCACTGGCAACTATCACCAACGTACCGCAAAACTTTATACCGACTTTGGTCTATTTACTTGTAACGAGCAAATCTGTGCTGACGTCAATGATGTGTTTGCCCAGCTTACCGGTCTGGGTAAATCTAATAAACTTAATCATCTATGGCAGTCTCCATTCACACTCCATAGCAACTTAATTAAAGCGATTCACAAAGAAACTGAGCTTGCGAAGTCGGGCAAGAAAGCACGCATCATTGCCAAAATGAACGCCTTATTGGAAAGCGATGTGATTAGAGCACTGTATGAGGCCTCTTGTGCTGGCGTCGAAATTGACTTATTGGTGCGCGGTGTATGTGCCCTTAAGCCAGGTGTGCTGGGCGTTTCTGAAAATATTAGGGTACGCTCTGTGGTTGGGCGCTACTTAGAACATACGCGTATCTTTTACTTCCTCAATGAAGGAGAGGAGAACGTGTATTTATCAAGTGCCGATTGGATGTATCGCAATTTCTTTAAACGTATCGAAGTCTGCTTTCCAATTTTGGATCCCAAAGCTAAAAAACGTGTGATTCAAGAAGGCTTAGATATCTATCTAAAAGACAATGTGAATGCTTGGGAAATGATGCCTGATAGCACGTATCAACTGGCACATAAACGCGGCCTGCAAAATTCAGCGCAACAGTCTTTGATGCAACTATATGGCCAGGATTTACCAGTTCAAGAAGCGCTCAAGAGTTAAGCGAGCGACAAGGTAATATTGATTTCTTTCCAATAAATGACCTCACTCGCTAGTTCAGCATCCGTCAGAGGATTCTTTGCTAGCCATCCGGGCTCCACATCCAATCCGAAGCCTGCTTTATGCCAAGCCAAATTAAGTTCAGGCGGCGTGATATCTAAACGATTGCGATGAAACAAAACGGCCAGCCTAAAAATCATCATCAACACAGTGTGATGATCAAATAGGGATGGTGAAGCCATCTTTGTCATTGATCTTCGCTGTGCTCGGACCAAGAAACCTAGAATCTCTTGCTCCATTTTTGAGAATCCAGGCATATCGGCATTTTCAATAATATAAGCCGAATGCTTGTGGTATCCACCATGGGCAATAGAAACTCCAATTTCGTGTAACTTAGCTGCCCAAACCAAATATTGCTTGGCTACTTGAGTATCCATGCTTAACTTGTGTGCCACCTGCGAGAGCAGGACTAACGCTAACGATTGAACACGCTTTACTTGATCGCGGTCTACATGATATCGACGCATAAAACTATTGACCGTCGCATCACGCGTATCATCATGCTGCATACGACCAAGCAATTCATAAAGCACGCCTTCTCTTAATGCACTATTCGCAACAGTTAGCTTATCAATGCTCAATCCCTCAAACGCAGCGATCATGATGGCTAAGCCACCAGAGATGACTGAGGAGCGATCGACACTGAGTCGTCCGTTAAGTTGTATTTTTTTCACATCCTTAGCGCGAATCAACAGCTGACGCAATTGATACAAGCCCTCTATCGTCACGGCCCCATCTGTCAGACCATTCAGTCTAAGGACTTCGCCAAGCGTGCGAGCAGTTCCAGAGGAGCCGACGGCTTCTTGCCAATGTTTAGATTTAAAGTTTTTGGAAATTGTTTGGATTTCTGTGGCTGCTGCAATTTGAGCACGCTCAAATGCTTCCTCCGTTATTTTTCCATCGGCAAAATATTTGAGGCTATAGCTGACACAGCCCATGTAGAGACTTTCCATCTCTAATGGTTCTAAGCCTTCGCCAATAATGAATTCGGTTGAGCCGCCCCCGATATCAATCACGAGGCGCTTGTGCTCAGCTTTAGGAAGGCTGTGGCTAACCCCTACAAAAATCATTCGAGCCTCTTCACGCCCTGCAATAATTTCTATCGGAAAACCAAGTGCTTCTTGAGCTGCTTTTAAAAGCTGAGGGGCATTTTTGGCGACACGAAATGTGTTTGTTGCTACCGCACGGACCGCTTGTGGAGGCAAACCGCGCAATCGCTCACCAAAACGATTGAGGCATTCAATTGCACGGTTCAGGGCTTCATCACTCAGGACTTTGTCATCACCTAACCCTGCACCAAGCCTGACGACTTCGCGCAAGGAATCGTGGAAAATCAGGTGATCATCAACCACCCTTGCAAGCTGCAACCTGAAGCTATTAGAGCCTAAATCAACTGCAGCAATTTCAGAGAAAGTTGGTTTACTATTGACCAAGACCAACCTTTATTTTTAACACAACAACAAAAAAATTATGGTGCGAGTGTTTCGCGCTCCATCTCATCAACAGAGGTGTGGCGAACATCCTTACCCTTGACCATGTAAACAACGTATTCTGCAATATTTTTGGCATGGTCACCGATACGCTCAATCGCTTTAGCCACAAACAACACTTCTAATGACATTGAAATTGTACGTGGGTCTTCCAACATAAAGGTGATTAATTGTCGCATCGCCGCGCGGAATTGTTCATCCACTTGTTCATCTTGACGAGCAACCTCAACTGTTCTTGTCACATCTAAACGTGCGAACGCATCCAATGCCGTACGGAGCATTTCACGCACTAGAGTCACCATTGTTTTAATTTCATTAAAACGTGGCTTGTACATCCGATCTGACTCATAAATCTTCTGAGCAACGCGCGCAATTTTTGTCGCTTCATCACCAATACGTTCAAGATCCGTGATTGTCTTAACGACCATCATAATCATCCGTAAATCACTTGCTGCTGGCTGGCGACGCGCAATGATATGACTGCAGTCTTCATCCACTTGAACTTCCAACGCATTCACGCGTTGGTCAGTCTCCATCACTTCCGCTGCTAACTTTGGATTCACGCTGATAAGTGACTCTAACGCGTTTACAATTTGTTGCTCAACCAAGCCGCCCATTTGCAGGACTTTTGCGCGCACAGCTTCAAGTTCAGCATCGAACTGCTTATAGGTGTGTTCAGTTTGCATCCGAAATATCCTTATTAAAAATGAATAGCAAAAGCATTAAATGGGAAAGCATAGACTATGTTTATGACAGTTTGATGTCATTTTGATGTATAAGTTTTAACACCTTGCGCAGTTGCGAGCAGCAGGACATTTGCTGGGCGCGCCGCAAACAAACCATTGGTCACCACACCCACGATTTGATTGATTTTCGCTTCCATTTCAATTGGGTTGCTAATCGTTAATCCGTGCACATCTAAAATCATGTTGCCGTTATCTGTTGTGAAATCACGCAATTTTGGCTGTCCACCCAGCTTCACTAACTCACGAGCCACATAGCTACGCGCCATTGGTAACACTTCTACAGGCAAAGGAAATTTACCGAGTACTGGGACATATTTGCTCTCATCGCAAATACAGATAAAGCTTTTTGCACAAGCTGCCACGATTTTCTCGCGCGTTAACGCACCACCACCACCTTTAAGCATGTGAAGATGTTCAGTAATTTCATCCGCACCATCTACATAAATTTCCATGCCATCAACCGCATTCAAATCAAACACTTCGATACCATGCGCACGCAAACGCTGCGCAGTTGCTTCTGAGCTAGCGACAGCCCCGTCAATTTTTGATTTTACTTTTGCAAGCTCATCAATGAAAAAGTTAGCTGTTGAGCCTGTGCCCACACCGATAATGCCACCTTTTACATACTCGACCGCCGCTTTTGCGACTTGTTGTTTTAATTCGTCTTGCGTTGTCATGTTCTTTTATCCTTCAAATTGCATAATAAAATTCTTTAATGATGCGTTTTCTTTATAATTACAAGCTACCCTCAATCATACACTTAGCAAGACTGAATGAAAAACGACTACTTAGAAAAAATTCGTGCCGCACTCGTCTATGACGTTGCTAAAAAAACGCCTCTCGAATACCAACCAAATTTGTCGGCACGTCTAGATAACCGCGTCTTACTCAAACGTGAAGACATGCAGCCAGTGTTCTCTTTCAAGATCCGCGGCGCCTACAACATGATGGCGCATCTTTCAAAAGAATCGTTGGCACGTGGCGTCATTGCAGCATCTGCCGGCAATCATGCCCAGGGCGTCGCTTTATCTGCACAAAAACTTAAGTGTCGGGCGGTCATTGTGATGCCGACGACAACCCCACAAATTAAAATTAATGCCGTTAAAAGCCGGGGCGGAGAGGTGGTCTTATTTGGCGACTCATACTCTGATGCTTACCTTCATGCCCTAGAGCTTGAAAAGTCTGAAGGGCTGACTTTTGTTCACCCTTACGACGATCCTGAGGTCATTGCAGGCCAAGGAACGATTGCAATGGAAATCCTTAATGAACATCCAGAGCCAATAGAAGCGATATTCTGTTGCGTGGGTGGTGGTGGTTTGCTCGCTGGGATTGCCGCATATGTAAAAGCCTTACGTCCTGACATTAAAGTGATTGGCGTTGAAGCAGTTGACGCGGATGCGATGACACAATCTCTTAAAGCAGGGAAGCGCGTGATGCTAGATCAAGTGGGACTGTTTGCTGACGGTGCTGCGGTGAAGCAGGTCGGTGAGCATACATTCAAGCTTTGCCAAGCCTATGTCGACGAGATGGTTTTAGTCGACAATGATGAGATTTGTGCTGCGATCAAAGACGTGTTTGAAGACACGCGCTCAATCTTAGAGCCCGCTGGGGCGTTAGCGGTCGCTGGAATGAAATCCTATATCGCACGTAATCACACGCACGGTAAAACCATGGTGGGGATTGCTTCTGGTGCCAACATGAATTTTGACCGTTTGCGTTTTGTAGCGGAACGCGCAGAAATTGGTGAGAAGCGTGAAGCCGTTTTAGCGGTGACCATCCCTGAAAAACCCGGCTCCTTTAAAAAGTTCTGCCGTCTCCTGAGCGGCCGCAGCATTACGGAATTTAATTATCGTTATTCAGATCCTCAATCAGCACACATTTTTGTGGGCATTGCGATTAACGACAACAAAGCACCAAGCCAATTAGTGGAAATGCTTAAAGCAAACGAATTACCTGCACTAGACCTAAGCGATAACGAAGTTGCAAAACTACATTTACGTCACTTAGTGGGTGGCCATGCGCCTCAAGCAACAAACGAAGTCATTTACCGGTTTGAGTTTCCAGAGAAACCTGGCGCGCTGATGAATTTCCTCGACACCATGGGACATGATTGGAATATCAGCTTATTTCATTATCGCAACCATGGGGCTGATTACGGACGTGTATTAGTCGGCATGCAAGTCCCCCCAAGTGATCGCGCCGCATTTAAAGTCTTTTTAGATCAGCTTGGCTATCCCTATTGGGACGAAACCAACAACCCTGCCTACAAGCTTTTTTTAGGATAAATTCCCGACTTAGGATTAGATAGAACCTAAGCAACAGACAACTGACTAAAATAGGTCACTCTATAAAGGAAATCAGCGATATGAAAAATTTCTCAGTACTTTTAACAGCACTCATGATTTCAGCCATGAGTTTACACAGCGTTGCAGCAGGAAAGGGTAACGCCTATGTGTCAAATCAAGATGGCGGCGTCAGCGTGATCGATCTGGATACGATGGAGACCACGGGCAATATTGATATTCAAGCCAAAAGCCCCCGCGGGATCGCGGTCACGTCTGATGGTAAATACCTGATTACCGCGAATAAGGATGATGGCAACATTTCGTTGATTGACCGTGCCAGCGGACAACTCGTTAAGCTTATTCCTGTTGGTAAAAATCCAGAGTTCGTTAGAGTACACAAGGGCCTTGTCTTTGTTTCAACAGAACCCAGCTCAAAAGGTGGCCCGCCACCTAAGCCAGGTGAAGCAGTCAAAGAGGAAGACGACGACGACAAGTCACCCGCAATTATTGCCGTTGTGGATGTAAAAAAAGGCAAAAAGGTAAGAGAAATCGTTGGCGGTCCTGAAACTGAAGGCATTGAATTCTCCAAAGATGGTAAAAAAATCATCATCACCAATGAAGCGGACAATACAATTACAGTCCATAGCTTTAGTACCGGCAAGCTACTCAAAACGGTATCGACAAAAGAGTATGGCGATCGCCCACGCGGCATAAAAGTCTCACCTGATGGCAACACCTACTTAGCCACTTTGGAATACGGCAATAAGTTTTTAGTCTTGGACAAAAAGCTTGATGTCATTCGAACTGTTGAAACCGGCCAATCGCCTTATGGTGTTTCTTTTGATCGAAAGGGCGAACGGATTTATGTTGCCTCTTCAAAAGAAAAAGCCTTGCAAGTCTATGATGCAAAAACGTTTGAGAAGATTAATGACATCAGCACTGGCAATCGTTGCTGGCATTTTAGTTTTACGCCAGATGACAAACAGATCTTACTTGCGTGTGGTAAATCTCAAGCGGTGATGGTGATTGACACTGAAACGCTAGAAAAAACCAAAGAAATTGCTAATAAGGAAATGCCTTGGGGCGTGGTGACTTATCCTAAATCGATGGGTAGCCTAGACCAGCCTTAAGAACTAGATCAGTTTTATCTTTAGTGATTAATAAAAAAGCCCTGAATTTTCAGGGCTTTTTTATTGGCTTAGGCTAACAAAGCCATAATCGTTTGCCAATCTCTTGGATCAACGGGCGTAATCGAGAGCCGATTGCCCCGCTGCAAAATTTTTAAGTTTTCTAGCGCAGGATTTTCGCGCATTTCTTTTAAGCTCAGCAATCGCGTCTTACGCACCAGCTTCACATCCACATTAAACCAACGCGGTGTTTCTGGCGTCGCTTTTGGATCATAATATTTATGATCTTTGATAAACTGTAATCGATCTGGATAAGCGAGTGTTGAGACTTCTGCAAGTCCTGCAATGCCAGGCTGATCGCAGTTCGAATGGTAGAACAAAACCCCATCACCGACTTGCATTTGATCACGCATAAAGTTACGTGCTTGGTAATTCCGCACCCCATACCAATCCACCGTTTGATTTGGGAAAGATGCCAAATCATCAATCGAAACATCAGCAGGCTCAGACTTCATCAACCAATAACGCATTATTTATTCCTCAATATTTCCTGATTATTCAAATATGCGCTTATCATAACCTGACTTAATCTTAAAAAAGAAAAGCATCATGGCAAAAAATGTATTAGGTACATCTCTAGCGGTTTGTAGTCTGGATCCAATGACAGGATTTACGCGCACTGGGTGCTGTGAAACTGGCCCTCAAGACACAGGAAGCCATACCGTTTGCGCGCAAGTGACAGAAGAGTTTTTGAGTTTCTCTTCGGCCCAGGGCAATGACCTCAGCACACCACGTCCCGAGTACGGATTTGAAGGACTTCAACCGGGTGATCGATGGTGTTTATGTGCATCAAGGTGGCTAGAAGCTGCTGAGGCCGGCTTTGCTCCGCCAGTCGTTCTTGAAGCGACACATGAAAAGTGCTTAGAAAAAATCAGCATTGCTGATCTTGAATATCACGCACTTCGTTAGAAAATGGGAGTTCCCCGCCGCATGCGGCCTAGGCTAGCATCCTGAACCAAAAAGGCTCAAGTGGTCACCATCTAAAGCGCATTAGGCGCAACCGCAGTGGATCGCGCTCACAGCAACCTGAATAACGGAAACCTATGCTAGAAACTAGTTCAAGGAATATATAACCTAAACCACACCGCGGGGAACAAAAGAAACTTGTAAAACAACCGATCGAAAACGTTTTAAAACAATTTATTTTGTTCAGCGATCGCAGTATCAACCAAACTTTGCATGCGCGCAATCTTACCCTTCATGCCTCCAACGTCGACACCACCGGAACGAGTCGAAAGTAATTCATGCGCTAAATTTAGCGCTGCCATCATCGCAATGCGCTCAACACCAACTACTTTACCCGCATCACGAATATCACACATCTTTTTATCTAAATATCCGACGGCGTTCAATAAACTTTCACGCTCATCAGGTGGGCATGCAATGGTAAATTCACGCCCCATAATATTGACTTCTACACCTTTAACGTCACTCATAAGACATCCTCTGGTAAGCGATCAATAATGTTTTCAATACGCACTTGGGCTTGCTGCATTCTCGCTTTTAGTTGACGCTCAGCATCCTGCGCTAGGGCAAGCATTTGCCTCAAGTCATGATTATCCTCGCGCATCGATTGGCACAACTGTACGAGTTGTGTAATCTTTTCTTCTAAAGCTTTTAAATCAGCATCCATGCACGCACTATAATTGTTAAATCCTTATCTAGTCAACCTATAAGCGATTACTCTGAAAGCTTTACTGCACCTTGCTAAGCGTCCATTTATTTAAATTGTTAAACGTCGCCAATTAAAATCCAATATAATGATTGAAGTTGATAGGTGCCCGCGTTGCTTTTCAGCAACAAAGGTGAAACTGGGAAATAGGTGCGTTCTTAAAACAAATCCTATGCTGCCCCCGCAACGGTAAGTGATTGTAGATTTGCAACATGCCACTGAACGAAAGTTTGGGAAGGCGCAAATCATATCCTCACAAGCCCGGAGACCGGCCTACGCAACCTAAGCATGGAAATGCCGCGGGGTGACGGTTTCTGTTGTGTTTGATCTTGTCAGGTTAGCACCACTTAATCTATCTTTTATCTCATCGAGTCATACACTCGGCATTTTCATTTTTGATATTGGCGCACGGGGACGTACGCCTTTACTAGGGAATGATAATGAAAAAAACCACCATTGCCGGCCTGATAGGCCTGCTTTTTAGTACGCCAATCTTAGCCGCAGAAACAAACATTAACGCTAAAGACGTCATCGTTACAGCTAGTCGCGTCCATGAAAAAATTCAAAATATTCCAGCTAATATTAAGGTGATTAGCCGTGAAGATATTCAAGAAATCAACGCAACCTCGATCCCACAGATTCTCTCGCAACTAGGCGGGTTAAATGTCACAGGGACTGCCCTTGGCCAATTCAATCAAGGTGCAACTGTTGATATTGGTGGTTATGGAGCTACTGCAGGAAGTACAACTTTAGTTTTAATCAATGGACAAAGAGTTAGTTCTATTGATTCCAGCGCCACACCATGGGAAATCATCCCAGTTCAATCTATTGATCGTATCGAAGTCATTAAAGGTAGCGCAGGGGTTCAATATGGCGATCGCGCAGTGGGTGGGGTTATTAATATCGTCACCAATGAAAGTCAGAAATCAATTAATCAAGCATCTGCAACCATAGGTAGCTTCGGCACAAGTGGTATGAACGCAATCCTTCAGAACAAATTTAACGACACGCTTTTTAGGATTTCAGGCAATGCCAACCACTCAGATGGCTGGCGACAAAACACGGCCTCAGAACAGTATTCAATCAATGCCCGCATTACTCAATACTTCGAAAAAAGCTCTGCCTATCTAGAAGTTTTCGGGAATCACAACAAAAATCAAACGCCTGGTGCTGTGATAGCGCCTATTGGACAAGGCAACCCGCGCGATGTGAAATGTGACATTTATAGTTGCTTCAAAGGAGCAAACAATAAGTATGACAACTACGGACTTGGATTAGGAACTACTTTTGAAGTTACAGACAGCGTTAAATTTGAAGGTGACTTTTCTTATAAAAACACAAAGTCTGAGTTTTTCAAAAACGGCGACAATCAAGGTGATCCTTTAAATGGCTACGCCCTCTATAACCCTCCTCAGTATTATCCTTATACCGCAAACTATAGCCGATGGCGCATAGACTTTTCACCCCGTTTAAAAGTTGAATTAGAAAAGCTGGGCACCCTCATAATTGGATACGACTATGGTCGCGCATATGGATCGCAAAACGACTCTAATACTTTCACCAGCTACACTGCACTCTCAAATTCTAACGCCTCTTTGATAGACAATTCATTGTACCTAAACCATAGATTGCCAATAAAAGAAAAATTAGATTTAACAGGGGGATTCAGAAGACAAACTCAGCAAATAAGTGCTAATGACGATGACGGATATGATTTATCCAATGCTCAAAAAACCACCTCCGCTAACGCTTGGGAGTTGGGGCTTAACTATAAATTCTCCGATGCCGAAAAAATTTACGTCAAATACGGACAATCTTTCCGATTCCCTAACATTGATGAATTTTGGGGATATAGCAGCAGCGGTCGCACCTTCTTTGGAGGCTTAATCAATCCCCAAATAGATCGCACGGCAGAAATTGGCTCAACATTTGAAATAGGCAATACAAGACTTACAACCTCTGTTTTCCGGACAAGAACAGAGGATGGAATTCGATATAACGTTAGCACTCAAAAAAACATCAATGACGCAAACATAGTTGAAAGAAAAGGCGTTTACTTGAGCACTGCATCTTTGATTACGGATCGCCTAAGTTTTTACACAAACTCAAAGCTACAAGAAGCAATCTATGAAGATGGGCCTTATAAAGGAAAGTCTTTTGATCTTGTGCCGAAACTTATAATTAATGCACGTGTGAATTATAAATTCGACAATGATTGGTCTTTGGGCTTGGTAACTAACTACGTTGGCAGTCAATATTACGATGGCGCAAATGATAAAGGCGCTTATACAAAAATGCCATCTTATATTGTCAGCGACTTGTATCTGAATAAAAAAATTAATCAGTGGGATTTGAAATTGGCAATTAAGAACTTAACCAACGAGCGCTATGCAACTTACGGTGGCTATCAAGATAAAAATAATCCAAGTTTTTATGCCGGCTACTACTACTACCCAAGTGACCCAAGGTCAGTATTTGCAACACTAAGCTATAATTTTTAAACCCCAACCCTTATCCGACAAAAACCGTCGGATAAGGGTTACAATAACGTTAAATATTTATGGAGTTCGTTATGTCTTCAAAAACACAAAATTCAACACTCATTGGAATGGCGATTATTGCGTTAATTTTGCTCACGCGTAGCAGTCATTTTGGCACTAGCTTTTTGTTGCCTGATGCAACCATCGCAGCACTTTTCTTAACTGGCATGTTGATGCAAAAACTACGTTGGTTAGCGATCGCTATCGCAGTTGCTTTTGCTGTGGATTTTTACGCGCTGGGCTTTGCTGGCGTTTCTGACTACTGCATGTCATTAGGCTATTGGGGCTTAATCCCAACTTATGCCATGGTATGGGGTGTTGGTCGCTACATTGCTAAACAAGAAAATCCTTTTGCACTACAAGTTTTTGTTCCTTCCGCTTTGATAGCTACTAGCCTAGCTTTTGTTTTATCGAACGCGTTTTGGTATGCATTTTCAGATAAGGTTAGCAGCTTAACTATTGCTGAGTTTTCAGCACGTGTTGCTCAATACTTCACACCCTACCTCGGCTACACAGCTTTCTACTTGGGCGTAGCTTGGATTGCCCAAGCGGCTTTCCAAAAACTAGCGATTCATCAAAGTAAAACAGCCTAACGGTTCACAAACTCAAGTCGCGTGACTCCTGCATCTAATGCAATCTGAGTCACGCTTCCGTAATTCACCTCCACCCCCGATGCTTCTCGCAAAGGCACCTTTAAAGCCTCAGTTACTAATGCTCTGATAACGCCTGCATGGGTAAAAACTAGCGCCTGTTGATTATTTTGATGCTTAGCCAAATCATATAAAAATGCTTTGGCTCTTTCATGCAACTCAACAAAAGACTCTCCATTTGGCGGTGCTTGCTTCACATGCTCATCGGTCCACTCACCAACCAACCCCTGCGGAATATCTCGCCAAGCCTTTAATTCCCAATCTCCAAAGTTAAGTTCCATCAATCGGTCATCAATAAACTGCTCTGAGAAATCAAAATGCGTCACGGCTTTTTGCGCCAATTTAAAGCAACGTTGCAGCGGACTGCTGAAAACGAGAGGAGACTCTAGATGCGCAATTTTTGATCTGAACGACAACCATTCCGCCTCAAAGCTATCCGCCAGCCCCACATCAGATTGCCCATAGCACAGTTCAGAGTCGATTTTTGGAGTCGTATGTCTTACTAGAAAAATATCCATGAGATGCACAATTGAAAACAGCATTTAATGTATTTATTATTGCACAGGGCAAGCTTTTTCAAACGGAATCACAACAGATTTACTATTAAAGGATGCCACAATAGATTTAGTTTGCTATAATGCCGGTCTTTCGCAGTGTGCAAACACCATGAAATGATGGCTGGGTAGCTCAGTTGGTAGAGCAGCGGATTGAAAATCCGCGTGTCGGCGGTTCGATTCCGCCCCCAGCCACCAAACTAAACAAGCTCACATTTATGTGGGCTTTTTTTACGCCTGGCATTCGTAATCAGGCTTAATTTAATCGTCTAGAAGATGTGACTTCTCCTGAGGTAACATATGACTTTCGATTCTTTTCAAATCAACAGTCCTCATACCATGTATCACAAACCTCGCTTAGATCAGTATAGATAATAATGAAGCCAAAATTAGACAATCCAAATGATATTCGCCAGCAAGTATGGCGAGAGCTAGAAAAAGCTTGTCATGATCGGCATCATGCCTGGAGAACGCCAGTGATGGCGACGACATCAAGCGATGATTCGGTGAATGCGAGGACGGTTGTTCTAAGAAAAGTAGATCGATTAAATCAATCCTTAATGATTTTTACAGACCAGCGCAGTTTGAAAGTACGTGAAATACTTAAGCAACCCAAAGCGATCTTTGTGTTTTGGAGTGCACGTTTAAATTGGCAGTTGCGTGTTGATGTTGAGGTATCAGTGATGACAGATTTAACGATGCTAAATACTTTGTGGCAAACCGTTAAAGACGGCCCAAGCGCAATGGATTACTTGCGTGCAGAAGCGCCTGGGACCACTTTAACAAACACAATAACTGAACAAGAAACCGTCATCGACAATCATCAGTTCACTGTGTTAACTGCCGAGGTAAAGCAAATCGATTGGCTTGAATTATCCAGAGAAGGCCATCGGCGCGCCAATATAAGCTCTGATACTTGGGCGTGGCTGGTTCCCTAAGCGATCAACTCATCAGATGCATACTTTGCAACAAACTGTTCAATCTCTTCGTTAATTTGAGCATGAGCCGTGAGCCCATCAATCCAGCGCCGAGGAATAGCACTCATCCCCAGAGCAGCTCCAAGTATGGCTCCCAACACAGCCCCTCGATGACAGTTATCACCTCCGGCATTCGTATTAGCGACCAAAGCACTCTCAAAGTCATTATGATAGCGTGCAGCTAAATAAAGTACCGAAGGAAATGCTTGGTCTACATAGCAAGCGGGGCTGAGAAGTCCCCCAATGACTTCCAAGTCTGATCTTTGATGAAGGCAAACATTCTCAACCACCTGATCCGCTGGAAAGCCCAAGTTTTGTGCTGCTTCATAAGCAAGTTGCTCTACATTTGGATTTGTCTGTTGAAAAAGATTAAACAGCAACTTACTTAGCTCAAGGGTATACCGTTCAAGCACGGATGATTGATGCGTCAGTCTTTGTTGCGTTAAGGCTGCTTCGTTAGTGGCCTGAAGGTTGTTTTCTGCCAAGCTGGCGAGGATCACCAAAGGCAAGCTTACTAAACCACCGATAGAGGCTGTGTCATGACCCTCCTCGCCTGCGCAATTTTCTGGGGCAAGCCCTTTAGCAAAGTTTGCAAAGAAATCACGATGATAAGATTCTGCATAAGTATCGTTATGCTGATCTGGCGTCGTCATGAAGTGAATATAATCGTTCAAAAATTTCGCTTTATCGTAATGGTCTTTGCCATTTAAAGCGCGCATCAAAACACGAGTACATAACAAATTAAGCGTATTGTCTCCAGCATGCATTCCTTGGTGGTAGTGGCGATTAGCAGGACCCCAGTGATGTTTTTTTCCTTTCAGAATCACATCCCCAACAATATCTCCATCTTGTGAGCCACGACCAGCTTTTGCTGGTGTTAGCTAAAGACATGATTGAGTTAGGATGATGTGCTTTGGGCGCCTGATAATCACGAATCTGGCCAAAGTCTTTTGCTAATGCCGAAATATCGTAATACCAATGCACTGGCATTGAGAGTGCATCCCCGATAAATAAACCCCATAACAAGCCTCTCATACGATCAGCTTTAGTGAGAAGATTAGCGCTCATGGTCTCATCCTTGGTTGTTAAATTTAAAAATTAACCGTTATTACGACTTTGAATCACAGGCAAAGTTTAAATGTGCTATCAATCAAAACTTACGAGTATTGGCGATAAAACAATCAACACCTCGATACCACTTTTTAAAATAGGCACACTGTCGATGTTTAACTCAATGGCGTTTTTATTTGAAATACTATGTAATAAAGAAGACGATCTAGCAAAGCATGAAACTCTTTAATTAAAAAACTCTCTTACTGATATGAAAAAAATATCGCATTTTCAGGCCGTTAACTTCTCCGACTATTTCGCGCTCGCTTGCACTAAGTTCCTGCGCTTTTTTGCAGATACCTTTTTTGCAGGGCGATATGGACATCGCGCTGTCGTTTTAGAGACGGTTGCCGCCGTGCCAGGAATGGTAGGTGGGGCATTGCAACATCTTAAATCATTAAGAACGATGAAAAGTGATGATGGCTGGATCAACATACTCTTAGAAGAAGCCGAAAACGAGCGTATGCACTTAATGACTTTTATTGAGATTGCGAGGCCAAATGCATTTGAGCGGCTAATGATTGTTATCGCCCAAGGGATATTTTACAACCTGTTTTTTCTGCTTTATTTGTTCTCAGCAAAAACTGCTCACAGGCTAGTGGGCTACTTTGAGGAGGAAGCAGTTTATAGTTACAGTGAATATTTAAATGGCGTTGAGAGCGGAAAATATGAAAACATTGCCGCACCGCAAATTGCAATTAACTATTGGCACCTTAATGAAGATGCAAGATTGTCAGATGTCATCATGGCGGTAAGAAATGACGAAATGAACCATCGAGACGTCAACCACAACTTTGCCTCGCTATTAACTCAGTAAAACGAAATTTTTCCGGGGAAGCAACGTTAGTCCAATTTAAGCTAACCTCGATCTTCTTAACCCGTTGCTACATGAGCTTGGCTTATGTGCAATAATCATCCAATCAAAATCGAAAGGTTGCCATGAAAACATTAAGAAACTTTGTAATCCTATTTTTCTCATTCTACATGCATGCCGCAATGGCAGAATCACCTCAGGTAGATTTCGTTGATCTTAAAAATGGCGATGAAGTATCCAGTCCATTCAAAGTAAAATTTGCTGTGATGGGCATGAAAGTGGCTCCTGCAGGTGAGACAACGCAGAATACAGGTCACCATCATTTACTGATTAATGTGGAGGGTGTTGCAGCAGGCGAAGTGGTGCCCGCGGACGAAAAGCATTTACATTTTGGAAAAGGTCAAACTGAAACAGAAGTTACTTTGCCAAAAGGCAACTATATGCTGACTTTACAATTTGCCAATGGATTACATCAGTCTTATGGTGAACCGATGCGCAAAAGTATCCATATCACGGTAAAGTAGCGCTTGATGACGTATCTCACCACATCAATCAAAGATTGATGTGCTTAGTAAGCAATCGAGTATCCCAGATAAGCAAATGGTTGGAATCGCGTCTCAACAATTGGACTGTTTGCTTGTTGATCGCCTAATCTAGTGACCGCAGCGCCAAACAAAATGTAGCTATTTGTACCGACTAAGTAAGAACCATTAATCCCAGCTTTATATTCAACACTGGAGCCTGCAGCATATTGCGGCCTATTCACAGTAGCCTCACTTGCAGTCACGCCAAAGTAATAGTCATTAAACTTGTTATCGCTCCATGTGAGGCCCACGCTACCGTTTAACTTAAACGCGTTGTCACGATAAAGGTTTTTGATGAATTGCAAATCTACCGTTTGCCCATTACTTGCGCCGCCAGCATCAAGTCCCCATTGCGCATTGATTGTTCCAAAATCCGTTTGCCAACGCAACGCGGGGCCGATTTCAACCGTGAAATCACGATCTCGCATGCCGCGCGTTAACCTACCATCGCCTGCATCCCAGCCAAATCTTGCTTGAGCTGCCACGCCAAGACGAAGGCGTTTGTCATCTGAATCGAGCAACCATACGCCAGCTTGTAGGGCATTGATGTAAAAACGATCCGCATAATTGGCGTTGATAATCGGCAATGCCATGAATCTAAACTCGTCTGAACCTGATGTTTTTGGAAGAACAGCCACGCCAATACCATAAAGATTTTTACTGCGAGGAATCGCCGTTTCAGTATCGCGATCAATTTTATCGGCGGCTTGCGCAGAAGAAATACCCATGAGGCATGCCATTAAAACAAATACTGTTGACGAGAAAAAATTACGCATATTGAAATTATCTACCATTCTATTAAGGATTATCACGCATTATAGGTTTAACTCGCACAATCGCCTTTTCCTTTTTCACGTATCCATGAAATTAAACGCAACTGCACAATGACAAGCCACTATTCCACTTCAATCAAGACCTCATTACGCCGCAAGAAAGGCAGTGTCCATGGCGGATTATATCGAGCAAGCTCAGCATTCCCGATGACCTTTAGCTGTTTACTATTGATCCATTGTTCTAAATCAGACACTTTTTTAGACATCTTCTCTTCATCCACTAAGCCTGAAAAGCGAATGACTGCAAATTTCTTTGCCGGAACAGATTTGATTTTAACAAGTGAATTGTTAGGCTTGGGTAAGGTTGCTAGGGTGTATTGACTAGGCATCACAAAATTTACTCTCCACCCAGCACTCGACTGCTCAATGACGACGGGCGCGGTCATCGAAATTTTTTCAGGTCGAGGTTCAATCAGTACCGGTGCAGTCATACTGATTTTTTCAGATTGGCCAGAAATGGCCACATTGTCCCCAAAAATGAAATCAGCAATCATTCTAAAACCCTTGCTCGAGGCCTCACGCATATTGCCGGTCACGATCACTTCAGCATGGATTTTGGGCTCATACATACGCAACTCAAAAGACTGGTCTTTTTCGAGTAATTCAAATTTAGGTTCTTCAGTGGCCATCGTTATATTTGAAAAAAGCAGTAAAACAAGCGTCCATAGTAACATTCTCAAATCCTCTATCTTGAAATAAAAAAGGCAGCGAAAGCTGCCTTTTAGCGCAGATAAAATCCTGATATTTATTTATCTTTGTGCATAAAGTTGTGCACTTCTTCTCGGCTAACCGTACCGTCTTTGTCAGCATCGATTGCGTCAAAGTTTTGGTAAACTTTTTTCAGTTTTTTGGCTTCCTCTTTTGTGAGTGTGCCATCTGAATCTTTGTCCGCCGCTGCAAATTCTTTTGACCTCTTTACATGCAACTGATCATTTTCATCATGTTTTTTGCGGCCACATACCATCACCTCATCTTTAGAAAGTGTGCCATCCTTATCTGTGTCCATGACATCAAATTTTTCACCACAAACTGCTTTTGCTTCTTCACGATCCAAGGTGCCATTTTTGTCTTTATCTGCCTGTTCAAAAGTAACTTTGGTATGCATTTTACAATGCTCTCCCATGCCCTGATGCTCAGCAGAGGCACTGCCTGCTGTTGTAAGAAGCGCTGTCAAAATTAAAGCTTGAATTTTTTTCATAATGTCGTCCCATTGATAAAATAAAACACCTAAATGTGACAGTACTTTATCACAGCGAGTTCAAAGAAAAATGATAAAAATCAATTAATAGAGACTAATTTCGATCATGCCTTCAAACAACAATCGTTGCAGAAAAATGGGCGTAATGATCAATATTTGTCATATAATATTAATAATGTAATATTTAACAAAATCTTTCTAAAAAAGGCAAACAATGGCTAATTTCAAGCACATTTATCAAAAATTTCTGAACCTAGCCAACGCAGTTGAAGAGCTATCAGAATTCCCTTCGCTTGATCCCGTTGAACAAAAAATGTTGGCTCTGTTGAGCAAATACTGGTTAACAAAACAAAAAATCACCGTGGTTGAAGCCATGCATATGACGGATGAAATCTCAACGTCTACTATTTTTCGTTACTTGAAAAAATTACGCCAAAAAGGCTATCTTGAACTAATGGTTGACGAATTAGATAACCGGGTTAAATACGTCTCACCAACGTCCATGACCGATAGTTATTTTAATAAAATGGGCAAGCTAATGATGAAAGCCGCCAGCCAATAACGCTGTCTCTTGTCACGCCATGCAATATTTATTCAATGACGCAAAAAAGGCGACGGTTTGTATTTTAGGAGTTGCTTTGCTATGGACAATGTTGTTCAGGCTTAACACTCTCCTATTTTCTTACTTTGAGAAGAATCAGTTTGTTAACTTATTTTTTATGCCCGCGGGTGTTCGTCTAATCGCAGTCTTGTTATTTGCAGAACTTGGCGTTGCTGGTTTGTTACTTGGCGCTTTAATCACAAGCTCATCGATCAATATTACGATCATGATGGCGACCTGCCTTATTTCAGCAATCAACCCTTACTTGGCAATTCATGTAACAAAGCGCTTTTTCCAGGTGGACTTCCTGCTTAACAATCTCAATGCAAAAGTATTAATTTTAATGGGTGTCTTTTCTGCTGGTTTTAACGCACTGACGCATCATTTATATTTTTATTACGCGGAATTAACCACCTCGTGGCTAAACTGTTTAACGATGTTCGTGGGTGATTTACTTGGCATCGCGATCATGATGCTATTATTTAGCCTTATTTTGAAGCTAATCAGAAAATCCACATCGTTATCAATCTAGGCCGTAAAAAACCATCTCATGAAAAAATTTCAAGACATCGACTCGACTGCGCTTCATGCCTTACTCGATACGCAGAAAGTTTATTTAATCGACGTTCGCAACAACGATGAAGTTGCGCAGGGCGTGATTCCCGGCGCAACCTTTATCACCCTGTCATCCATCCCATCTGTTGACTTCTCGCCGCTTGAGAATGAAACCGTCGTTTTTTATTGTCATGCAGGCGTGCGTTCAGCGCAAGCTGCTGCTTTTGTTGCGGATCAAATTGATGCTAGCGTTTACAATCTTCGCGGTGGTATTTTGGCTTGGGCAAATGCTGGTTATGGCTTTACTCAGCTTTCAACCACATAAAACAATATGCACTTTGATCAAGAATTAAACACGCGAGGACTTAAATGTCCATTACCAATTTTGCGATGTAAAAAGGCATTATCTGAGTTGTCCGCCTCGCAAGTACTTAAAGCTTACGCAACCGATCCTGGCGCGGTCAAAGATTTTCAGGCCTTTTGCAAGCAAACGGGCCATGTCATGCTTTCACTGGAAGAAATCAAAGAAGACGAAATAACGGTTTATATATTCCACATACAAAAAAAGGCAGCCTAGCTTTTAAATTAAACTAGGCTGCTTTTTTTACAATTAACTGGCGTTTATTTATCTAATTTCGCCAATTGTGCACTTAACTTCTCTAAATTTGCAGAAAACTCCGCCACACGTGCCTTTTCTTGCTCAACCACAGCGGCTGGTGCCCGGGCAACAAAACTCTCATTGGTTAATTTGCCATTTGCTTTCGCAATCTCACCACTTAATCGCGCAATCTCTTTACCCAAGCGCTCTTTTTCAGCCGCAACATCAATTTCAATTTTTAGCATGAGCTTGAAGTCACCAGCCAATGCCACAGGTGCATCCGCTTCTGGTAAATCAGCCACAATTTCCACATCCGCTAATTTAGCCAGGGCTTTTAAATGTGGCGCATAAGCTTGCAACTTAGTGACATCGCCTGCGGCAATTAGCGGCACTTTAGTTGCCGGCGAAATATTCATTTCACCACGTAAGCTACGGCATGCATCAACCGCTTCTTTTAGCAAATCCACCCAAGCTTCTGCGGCCTCGTCAATCTTCTCAGGCTGAGCTTTAGGGTAGGTTTCCAACATAATGCTTGGGCCAGTGCGGCCACTCATTTTGCCGATAGTCTGCCAAATTTCTTCGGTGATAAATGGCATCACTGGGTGTGCCAAACGAAGAATGGTTTCTAGCACGCGAAGTAAGGTGCGGCGAGTTGCACGTTTCTCAGCGTCTGTCCCTTGCTGAATTTGCACCTTGGCAAGTTCCAAATACCAATCGCAATACTCATCCCAAACAAACTTATAAATGCTTTGTGCGACGTTATCAAAACGGTAATCTGCAAACCCTTTTTCAATATCCGCTTCTACACGTTGCAATAAACTCACAATCCAGCGATCTGCCTGTGAGAAGCTCAAATAGTTCTCTGGCTTAGTGCTACATTGCTCAAGTCCACAATCTTGGCCTTCAGTATTCATCAGCACAAAGCGGGTTGCGTTCCAAAGCTTGTTGCAGAAATTACGGTAGCCTTCACAGCGTTGCATATCAAATTTGATATCACGGCCAGGGCTGGCAAGACTTGCAAAGGTAAAGCGCAACGCATCCGTACCAAAAGCTGAAATTCCTTCAGGGAATTCTTTACGTGTTTTCTTTTCAATGCTTTCCGCTTGCTTAGGATTCATCAAGCCAGTAGTGCGTTTTTTCAGTAAATCTTCTAGCGAAATGCCATCAATCAAATCAATCGGATCAAGCACGTTGCCTTTTGATTTAGACATTTTTTGACCTTCCGCATCGCGGATTAAGCCGTGCACATAAACGTCTTTAAATGGGATTTTTCCTGTGATGTGCTTGGTCATCATGACCATGCGCGCGACCCAGAAGAAAATAATATCGAAACCGGTCACCAGCACAGATGAAGGTAAGTACTGTTGTAGCGCAATATTGGTAGCATCTTTCGCTTCGTCGCCAGTCCAGTCTAAAGTGAGAAAGGCCAAAGCGCTGATGAATACCAAGTGTCAAGGACATCATCATCTCGTTTCAAGTTACCTGCATAACCATCTTTGGCGGCCAAATCTTTTGCTTCGGCTTCATCATGTGCCACATACACTTTGCCATCATCGCTATACCAAGCAGGGATTTGATGACCCCACCAAAGCTGGCGAGAAATACACCAATCTTGAATGTTATTGAGCCATTGGTTGTAAGTATTGACCCAATTTTCTGGATAAAACTTAATCTCACCAGAAGCCACAACATCTATCGCTTTTTGCGTAATGCTCTTACCATCTGCCGATGGTTTACTCATCGCCACAAACCATTGATCAGTCAACATCGGCTCAATTACAACGCCTGTACGGTCGCCGCGTGGCACTTTAAGTTTGTGTTTATCAATCTTAACTAGGTAGCCTTGCGCTTCTAAATCAGCAACGATTTGCTTACGCGCCGCAAAGCGCTCTAAGCCCACTAGATTTTTAGGTAAATCGATCGATTGTTTTGCCTCGCCATTGGCGGCATAGACTTCTGCAGTGCTTGGTACGAAACCTTCAAGGTTCAAGATAATGATCTTATCCAAACCTTGTCTTTGGCCGACCATATTGTCATTAAAGTCATGCGCTGGCGTCACTTTTACAACGCCTGTGCCAAACTCTTTATCCACATAATCGTCAGCAATAATCAGGATTTCACGGTTGCATAAAGGCAGCTTCACTTGCTTGCCAATGAGGTGTTTATAACGCTCATCTTCAGGATGCACCATCACCGCAACGTCGCCCAACATCGTCTCAGGACGTGTCGTTGCAACGGTTAATTGGCCTGAGCCATCTGCCAATGGGTAGTTGATATGCCACATTGAGCCATCTTCTTCTTCGGAAATCACTTCCAAATCTGAAACGGCTGTGCCAAGTTTCGGATCCCAATTCACCAAGCGTTTACCGCGGTAAATCAAACCTTCGTTATACAGGCGCACAAAACTTTCAGTCACCACTTTATTAAGGCCAGCATCCATCGTGAAGCGCTCACGCGACCAGTCAGGTGATGTGCCCAAGCGTCGCATTTGCTTCGTTATTGTGCCGCCTGAGTATTCTTTCCATTCCCAAACTTTTTCTAGGAATTTCTCTCGGCCTAAATCATGACGGCTCACGCCTTGGGCATCTAATTGACGCTCAACAACGATTTGCGTTGCAATCCCTGCATGGTCAGTGCCCGGCTGCCAAAGCGTGTTATCGCCGCGCATGCGGTGGTAACGCGTTAACGCGTCCATAATGGTTTGGTTAAAGCCATGCCCCATGTGCAAGGTGCCTGTTACATTGGGTGGTGGCAGCAAGATGCAAAAGTTATCTTGCTTGGTGGTGTCTAAACCAGCAGCATAATAGCCTTGGCTTTCCCAGAATTCATACCACTTACTTTCAAGGGTTTTGGGGTCAAAGGACTTGGCGAGTTCGCTAACTGCGGCCGTGTTGTTTTGTTGGGTGTCTGTATTCATGCCGTAATTTTAACATAAGGCCTTGTATCAGCCATATCAGCTTGACAGCCGTCATCAAAAATTAGATTGAGGATTTTGTGCCGCAGACTTGGCACTTTGAATCTTTACTCAGCTTAATCGTACGCCATTCCATCGCCAGCGCATCTAGTAATTGCAAACGGCCTTCCAGACTCTTACCAATGTTCATTACAAGCTTCATCGCTTCAGCCGCTTGCGCGGTACCGATCATGCCGACCAGCGGAGCAAATACGCCATTCTCAGAGCAACGCATTTCTGTATCAGAACCATCATCTGGAAACAAACAGTGGTAACAAGGACTAGCTTCATGCCTAAAATCAAATACGGTAATTTGACCTTCAAAACCAATCGCTGCACCTGAGACCAACGGTTTTTTATATTGGTGACAAAGCCGATTAAGGGCATAGCGTGTAGCAAAATTATCTGAGCAATCTAACACCACATCGGCAGCACTAATTAAAGCAGCCATGCTGGCTTCAGTCGACTTTTCTTGTACCGTATTCACAACTACTTCAGGATTAATCGACTGTATGGCTTGCTGAGCAGAAAGCGCTTTATTGATACCCACTGAGGATGTGGTGTGGATGATTTGACGCTGTAAATTAGTTAAATCCACCTCATCAAAGTCACAAATCGTTAGAGTGCCGACACCGCCCGCGGCCATGTACAAAGCAGCTGGCGAGCCTAGTCCGCCAGCACCGACTATCAGCGCATGGCTTTTGGTTAGTAACTCTTGGCCTTCATAAGCGATAGAAGGAAGCAGAATATGGCGGCTATAGCGGAGGAGCTGATTGTCATTCATCTATAGAATTTTACCAGCAAGCGTTAGTCAGACTAAACAGATTCTTATGCATCATGCAAATAACTCTGAATCTCATCCAAGAGATGGCTTAACGCTCACTTGGGTTCGTTTGGCAAAAAGCATATTTTAATGAGTAATTTACATAGAAAATTGCTGTAAGCTAATGCTAGTCTTCAATTCCAAAGGATTGGCTTTGTTTTTTCTAGGGAGCTATTTTTTGGGTATTTTTAAATGAGAACTAGTCCGTTTTGTAAAACAAGGGCTAATTCTCACCCTCAGGAAGATACTCAAATAGATCCTGTATTCCGCAGTCCAGAAAAGCACAAAGCTTGTTTATGGTATCCATTTCAACTCGACTAGCAGTCTCTTCATAAAGTAGCGTAATTGCATTTCTATGAACACCTACAGCCCTAGCTACATCAGCAACCCTTAATTTTTTCTCGCCCATGATGCGAGACAAATGACATTTAATCAAAAAAACTCCTTTTTCATTCTGAATGAAAATAAGTATTGCTGAGTGCAATATTTTCATCTAGAATTACATTTAGAATGAAATTTGTTTATGCAAAGTAACAATTATTCATTTTACATTAATTCCAACAATCGGGAGAAAAGAGATGACTAATAGACGTGCAAGGAACTATGAGTGGGCGACGGTGGCATGTGAGGGAGCTTCTTATGATGTGTGTATATGCATGGTATTTGAGCAGATCGATGAGATCAGACCTGTGGATAGCGAGATCAATATCATTGAGCTGATGGATAGGAAGAGTATTGAGTGGATGTATGAGAAGGCTATGGAAGAAATTAACGCCAATTTAAATGCGCCCCACTTCAAAGACATGTCTCAGCTATCGTATTTGATTGATGAGGGGATTGAAGGTCCTGTTCTAGATGACAAGGCGGCTTGAGGCGGAGGGAAATGATGATGCATTACACAGAACTGAGGAAGATCAACGTCAATGACTATATCGAGCGTAAGAATGGCTTAGCTTACTTGTCATGGTCTTGGGCAGTGGATCAACTGCTGCAACTTGATGAGAGTGCGAGTTGGGAGTATGCAGAACCTAGGATCTTTGGTGAGACCATGATGGTGTTCTGTACGGTGCATGCCTTTGGTAAATCCAGAACAGCGCAGTTGCCGGTGATGGACTTTAGAAATAAGGCGATTCATAACCCTGATGCGTTCTCTGTGAATACGGCAATGCAAAGATGCTTAGCCAAAGCGATATCACTCCATGGACTCGGGATGTATATCTACGCAGGGGAGGATCTTCCCATGTCAGAGATGAAAGAGACCAAGGAGGAAGAGCAAGAAATAAATAAAGCGAAAGAGATTAAGGCCCCTAGAGACTCGATTACCCCAACGGCAGGCGCACTAGAAGAATTTAATAACGATGAGAAAGACTTACTCGCAAAAATCGCTGAGGAAGTGACTGAGCTTGTACAACTTGAAGAATTAAGGCTCGCGCATGAACGATGCGAGATGCTAGAAAACGATGAGAAAGTGGGACTTTGGAGTTTGCTGGATAGTAGGACGAGAAGTGCACTGAAGAAGTATAAGAAGGTTTAATGCCCAGCTTTTTCTGCCGTAAGGGCTTTTAGCATGTCCGCAATCTCCCACTCGCAGCCACCGCAACCCGAGAGCGCACCCGTTCGACGAGAGATGGCCTCGGCATCGAGGCCCTGCTCAAAAAGGAGACGTACCTTTGCGCGCGTGGTCCCGCTGCACATACAAATAACCTCATCCTCATCGTTAACTTTATTTTCACTCATGTCATGAAATTCTATATGCAAATCCGTTGCCCATCCATCAATTCAACGAATAAGGCTTAAGGTAGTCAAACCAATTCACAAAACAGGTTCGCGCGATCAACTCATTGAAATAATTTAGGGTTTTTGGGGTGACTGATGGGGCTCGAACCCACGACAACCGGAATCACAATCCGGGACTCTACCAACTGAGCTACAGCCACCATAAAACTGGATTTGTATGGCCTGCCCGACAGGAATCGAACCTGTAACCCCCAGCTTAGAAGGCTGGTGCTCTATCCGGTTGAGCTACGGGCAGATTGTCGGACAATCTTAATACAAATATTGGGACAAAAACTGGTCGGGGTGGAGAGATTTGAACTCCCGACATCCTGCTCCCAAAGCAGGCGCGCTACCAGGCTACGCTACACCCCGAGGGGCGAGATTATCTCGCATATTATTCTAAAGGTCAATTCTAATATTGGCGAATAGCCTGTTAAAATACTATTTTTTTACATGCCCCTCAAAATATAAATCTATGTCGGCTCAAATTATTAGCGGTAAAGCAATCGCGGAGGACATGCTCAACGGCATCAAGTCACGCATCAGTCAACGTTTAAGTGCTGGCAAGCGCGCACCATCTCTCGCAGTGATCTTGGTTGGCGGCGACCCTGCATCGAGCATCTATGTAAGAAACAAACGATTGGCCTGCGAGAAAGTCGGCATCAATTCGATCGCATATGATCTGGCCTCAGATATTAAAGAAAGTGAATTATTTGCGCTCATCCAAAAACTAAACGAGGACGACACGATCGACGGCATCCTGGTGCAGTCGCCTTTACCGCCTCAAATTGATGAGAAGTTAATTATTGAGCATATCAGTGCAAGTAAAGACGTGGATGGCTTCCATCCATATAACATTGGTCGCTTAGCTGTTCGCCAACCCACCTTACGCTCGTGCACGCCTTTTGGGGTGATCAAGATGCTCAATAGTGCAAACATCAATATTAAGGGCTTAGATGCAGTTGTTGTGGGCGTTTCTAACCATGTAGGCCGCCCGATGGCACTTGAGCTTTTACTTGCAGGGTGTACGGTGACTTGTTGTCATCGTCATACTAAAGACTTACAAGGCAACATTGCACGCGCTGATTTAGTAGTGGCTGCCGCAGGCAAAGCTGGCTTAATTAAAGGCGATTGGATCAAACCTGGTGCTATCGTCGTGGACATTGGTATTAATCGTTTAGATAATGGCACCATCTGCGGTGACGTTGATTTTGAAACGGCAAAAGAGCGTGCCGGCTGGATTACGCCTGTACCAGGTGGCGTTGGGCCAATGACAGTGGCCACACTCATGGAAAATACATTATTAGCCATGGAGTTACGTGGCGTATAAATAACAATTATGATTGATTTAACAACTTTGCATACATTAAGCAATACGTGTACACTTTGCACCGCCTTAATTTTATGTTAATGGCAGTTAAGTCAATCATCATTTAAATCTTCAAGGGTCACATGGCTGAAATCTCAAAACAATTTGTTCCTTATGTAGCAACTGCTAATGAGGAGTACATGAATGATAAGCAACTTGCGCATTTCACAGCGATTTTGACTGAATGGAAGAACGAATTAAGTCATGACATCGACCGCACAGTGCACACGATGCAGGACGAAGTGACGATGTTCGCAGATCCAAATGATAGGGCTAGCCAAGAGTCAGACATGACTTTAGAACTACGCAATCGTGACCGCGAACGTAAACTGATTAAGAAAATCGAAAGCACTTTAAGAAAGATTAGTGAGCACGAGTATGGTTATTGCAATGGCTGTGGTATCGAGATTGGTCTAAAACGTCTTGAGGCTCGCCCAACAGCTACCCTATGTATTGACTGCAAAACCCTAGATGAGATGCGTGAGAGACAAGTCGCCAAATAATTAGCTTCTTCGTAAAAAAACAAAAAGGCCCGATTGCTCGGGCCTTTTTTTTATTCACTGCCGTTATTACAAATTACTCGGCAGCTGGTGTTTCTGCAGCAACTGGTGCATCAATCAAAGCCTTCATGCTTAGACGCACACGGCCCTTCTCATCAGCCTCAACTACTTTAACTTTAACGATTTGACCCTCTTTTAAGAAGTCGCCCACAGCATTCACACGTTCGTGTGCAATTTGTGAGATGTGCAACAAACCATCTTTACCTGGTAGCAATGAAACAATTGCACCAAAGTCTAATAGTTTAATCACTGGACCTTCGTAAACTTGGCCGATTTCAACTTCAGCAGTAATCGCTTCAATGCGTCTTTTAGCTTCTTCGCCTGCTTCAGCACTTACGCAACCAATTTTGATTGTACCGTCATCTTCAATATCAATCGTCGCGCCAGTTTCTTCAGTCAAAGCACGAATAACAGCACCGCCTTTACCAATCACATCACGAATCTTCTCTGGGTTGATTTTCATCGTGATGATACGTGGTGCAAATGCTGACAATTCAGTACGTGAAGTATCCATTGATGACTTCATGATACCCAAGATGTGCATACGGCCTTCTTTAGCTTGTGACAATGCCACTTGCATGATTTCAGCAGTAATCCCTGTAATCTTGATGTCCATTTGAAGTGCAGTAATACCTTCTTCTGTACCCGCTACTTTAAAATCCATGTCGCCCAAGTGATCTTCATCACCTAAGATGTCTGTTAACACAGCTACACGGTTACCTTCTTTAATCAAGCCCATTGCGATACCAGCAACGTGTGATTTAACTGGCACGCCAGCATCCATCAACGCCAAGCAACCGCCACACACTGAAGCCATTGAGCTAGAACCGTTTGATTCTGTAATTTCAGAAACGATACGGATGGTGTAACCAAAGTCCTCTTGTGAAGGAAGCGCAGCAATCAAAGCACGCTTAGCTAAACGGCCATGGCCGATTTCACGACGTTTTGGAGTACCAACGCGGCCTGTTTCGCCAGTCGCGTATGGAGGCATGTTGTAATGCAACATGAAACGGTCGTTATAAGCACCTTCAAGCGCATCAATTGTTTGCTCATCACGGCCTGTGCCCAATGTCGCTACAACCAACGCCTGTGTCTCACCACGCGTAAACAATGCTGAACCATGGGTACGTGGCAACACACCTGTACGGATCGTAATAGGACGGACTGTTCGAGTATCACGGCCATCAATACGCGGCTCACCGTTCAAGATTTGGCTACGCACAACTTTTGCTTCTAAATCAAAGAATGCTGATTTAATTTCGTTCGCTTCTTGTGTAGAAGTTTCTTCAGTAATCAACTCAGCCATGACGCGATTTTTGATTTCGTCTAACTTCGTAGAGCGCGCACCTTTTGATTTGATTTGGTATGCAGCGTTAATGTCTGCATTCGCGATTGCTGTAACTTTTTCAATCACTGCTGTATTTGGCGCTGGAGGTGTCCAGTCCCAAGCTTCTTTAGCAACTTCAGCTGCCATCTCATTAATCATGTTAATCACTGCTTGCATTTGCTCATGGCCAAATACAACAGCACCCAACATGACATCTTCTGGCAACTCTTTCGCTTCTGACTCAACCATCATCACAGCACTTGCAGTCGCTGCAACCACTAAATCCAACTCAGTCTCTTTCATTTGCGTTGCTGATGGGTTGATGATGTATTCACCATCAATGTAACCAACACGTGCAGCACCTAGTGGGCCGTAGAAAGGAATACCTGAAATTGCCATCGCTGCTGATGCACCGATAATGGCAGGAATGTCTGGATCGATTTCGCTATCTGATGACATCACAGTAGCAACAACTTGTACTTCATTGTAAAAAGCTTCTGGGAATAATGGACGCAATGGGCGATCGATTAAACGTGATGTCAGTGTTTCTTTTTCTGAAGGACGGCCTTCACGTTTGAAAAAGCCACCTGGGATTTTACCTGCAGCGTAGGTACGTTCTTGGTAATCAACAGTCAACGGGAAGAAGTCTTGACCCGCTTTAACTTCGGTTTTACCAACGACAGTGACCAATACTGCTGTGTCGCCATAAGTCACCATCACAGCGCCATCTGCTTGGCGTGCAATTTCACCTGTTTCTAAGGTGAGCTCATGCGCACCGTATTGAATACTCTTTTTTACTTTATTAAACATTTGTCTTCCTTTTTCACATTAATGCGCATTATTTACAACCCTAATAATGCGCAACGATAGATGGCATGACGCCACTTTGGTACAACAAAAAAGCCAAAAGCACCACGCGCTTGCGTAATGCTTCTGGCTTTTTATTCAACTGCAAAAATCGTATATCGCTTTTTGCAAAAACTTACTTACGAATACCTAAGCGCTCAATCAAGACTTGATAACGGCTTAGATCTTTACGTTTTAAATAGTCCAACAAACTACGACGTTGACTAACCATCGCTAGCAAACCACGACGTGAGTGATTGTCTTTTTTGTTAGATTTGAAATGTTCTGTTAGGTAGGTGATACGTGCAGTTAACAATGCAACTTGCACTTCTGGACTACCTGTATCTGCTGGAGCGCGCTGAAAGTCTGCGACAACTTTAGCGGTATCTTGTGTGGTCATTGCCATCTTTTATTTCCTTTAAGTTAGCGTCAATGTAAAAGCAGGGAATCCGCTCATACATTCATTTACGACTAGGGTCGGGATTCTATCTCTAAGCTTGTGATTTATCAAGCAGAATTAAGAAAAATCTCGCATTAAGCGCTTAGGTGCGATTTTTCCATCGTCCTGTAAAAATCCCAATCCAAGAAATCGTGAATTTTCATCAAACAAACGGATTTCACCATGCGGAATTTGTCCTGAAACCCACACGGCTTGGCCTTGCATGAGATAGTGTGCGGCATCGCCATTTAGGGTCACTGCTGGTAAATAAGCAATGGCAGAGTCAATTGGCAAAATTAAGCTCTGCAAAGACTCGACAGGCGTGTTTTTAATTCTCTGTTCTAGTTGCTCAAGCGTAATCGCATCAGCTAACTGATAGCCCGCCGTTTCAATTCTTCGCAAACCGATTAAGTGAGCACCACAACCAAGCGCGTTGCCAATATCTTCGGCTAAGGTCCGAATATAGGTGCCTTTACTGCAATTCACCGTTATTTCGGCAACATCAGCATCAAAACGATGAATGGTGATGTCTGTGATGGTGACCTGCCGTGATTGGCGCTCAATATCAACCCCTTCACGCGCATACTCATACAAGGCCTTGCCTTCGAACTTCAACGCTGAATACATCGGTGGGACCTGGCTGATTTCGCCGATAAAAGATTGGCAGACGGACTCAAGCTGCTGGCGAGTAAAATTCACATCACCGGTCGCAATTACCTCACCCTCGGCGTCGCCCGTTGTTGTCGTGGCGCCAAACTTTACGGTTGCTATATAGGTTTTATCTGCATCAGTCACGTATTGTGCAAACTTAGTCGCCTCACCCAAGCAAATAGGTAGCAAGCCAGTTGCAAGCGGATCTAATGTGCCGGTGTGCCCAGCTTTGGCTGCTTGGAACAACCATTTTACTTTTTGTAAGGCTTGATTGGATGAAAAACCGATGGGCTTGTCGAGCAACAACACGCCGTTGATATTGCGTTTAACTCTTTTGAATTGCGCCATTTGGCAGATTTAAATTCTGAAGAGAATTATTCTTTAGGACTATCTGCCAAAGCTTGATTGATGAGGCGTGTTAATTTCATGCCATTATCAATCGAAGCATCGTAGACAAAATGAAGCTGAGGGACTGTGCGAAGCAACATACGCTTAGAAAGCTGACTGCGTAAGAAGCCAGCGGTCTTTTCTAAACCTTTTTGTAGCTCAGCTGCGGATTTCGCGTCCTGTTCAGCCGTACTGTAATAAATCTTTGCATGTGCCATGTCACCAGTAACTTCAACTTCCGTCACCGTAACCATCCCCACACGTGGATCTTTTACTTCAAACTGAAGCAAATCCGCTAACTCACGGCGCATTTGCTCAGCCACACGGTCGCTTCTTGCGAAATCTTTAGCCATTAGAGCGTTCTAGCCACTTCAACAACTTCGTAGACTTCTAACAAATCACCCACTTCAATGTCGTTGTAGTTCTTCAATGACAAACCGCACTCGAAGTTAGATTTCACTTCTTTAACATCATCTTTGAAGCGTTTAAGTGAATCGAGCTCGCCTGTGTGGATGATCACATCACCACGTAGCACACGAATCTTGGAGTTACGTTTAATTACACCATCTTGCACGTAACATCCAGCCACCGCGCCAACTTTAGAAATACGGTAAACCTCACGGATTTCAACCAAGCCAATGGCGCTTTCTTTCTTCTCTGGTGCCAACATGCCACCAAGTGCTGCTTTAATTTCATCCACAGCTTCGTAAATGATGTTGTAGTAACGTACATCAACGCCTGAGCTTTCGATCAGTTTGCGTGCGCCAGCATCTGCACGCACGTTAAAGCCAATCAATACAGCTTTAGAAGCAACGCTCAAGTTCACGTCTGATTCAGTCACGGCACCAACACCCGTGTGAATAATGTTTACTTTTACTTCATCTGTCGATAGTTTTTGTAATGAAGTAGCAAGCGCTTCATATGAACCTTGAACGTCTGATTTAATAATCAAGGCTAATGTTTTCACTTCACCTTCACCCATGTTTTCAAACATGTTTTCAAGCTTCGCTGCTTGTTGTTTAGCTAATTTCACATCACGGAATTTACCTTGACGGAACAAGGCGATTTCACGCGCTTTACGCTCATCGTTCAACACAATGACTTCTTCACCAGAGTTAGGTACATCTGAAAGACCTAAAATCTCAACAGGAATAGATGGGCCAGCCTCTTTAATATCATTACCCGCTTCATCCAACATTGCACGAACGCGACCAAAAGCGCTACCAGCGAGGATCATGTCACCACGTTTTAATGTACCTGATTGCACAAGAATTGTTGAAACAGGACCACGACCTTTATCTAGACGGCCTTCAATCACTAAACCTTTAGCTGGCGTGTTCTTAGGCGCCTTTAATTCAAGCACTTCAGCTTGCAGCAAGACAGCTTCTAATAAAGCATCAATGCCTTTACCTGTTTTTGCAGAGACTTCTACGAACATGGTATCGCCACCCCAATCTTCAGGCACCACTTCTTCAGCAACAAGTTCTTGCTTCACGCGCTCAGAATTAGCATCCGGCTTATCAATTTTATTCACTGCTACAACGAGTGGCACACCTGCAGCTTTTGCATGGTGAACGGCTTCAATGGTTTGTGGCATCACGCCATCATCTGCCGCCACGACCAAAATCACAATGTCCGTTGCCTTAGCACCACGTGCGCGCATTGCAGTAAATGCTTCATGGCCAGGGGTATCTAGGAAAGTGACCATACCGCGATCTGTTTCAACGTGATAAGCGCCAATATGTTGTGTGATACCGCCAGCTTCACCGGTCGCAACACGACTGCTACGAATATAATCTAGCAATGAAGTTTTACCATGGTCAACGTGACCCATGACGGTTACCACTGGTGGACGGGTCTCAAGAATCGCTTCAGCGTGCTCGGTATCATCCAAGAATGTTTCTGGATCATTCGCGGCTGCCGCCTTGGCTACGTGACCCATTTCCTCAACGATAATAATAGCCGTCTCTTGATCCAGGACTTGGTTAATGGTCACCATCATGCCCATTTTCATGAGCGCTTTAATTACTTCACCTGCTTTAACCGCCATTTTGTGCGCTAAATCAGCCACAGTAATCGTTTCAGGTACTAACACCTCATGAACGATAGGTTCTGTTGGCGCATTAAATGCATGCTCAGCATCATCATCTTTATGAGATTTTGATTTGTTCTTTTGACCGCGCCAGCCCTGGTTCATCCCAGTGTCGCCACGCGTCTTGATCCCACGTTTTTTATTCTCAGCGTCAGCCCACTCTTTGTTTTTGTTGCTCTTTTTAGCTGTTTTATCTTCAGTCTTTACACCCTCTTTAGGCGCTGGCTTATGTAGCGTACCTTCTGAAAGTTTTTTGGCAGCAGCGGCAGCATCCGCAACCTTTTTAGCTTCATCTTCTAGGCGCTTTTGCACTAGCTCTTGCTTTTTACGCAAGTCCTCCATCTGCATTGCCATTAATGTTGCATGACGTTTAGCTTCATTCGCACGCTGTGCGATTTGCTCTGGAGAAAGCAAACTTGGTTTAACTGATTTAACCGCTTGTGGAGTCTCTTCGACGATTACTGGAGCTTCCTCCAAGACCTCAACAACGACAGGCACTTCTACTTCAATAATGCTTGGTAGTTCTTCAACGACTTCAGGCACAACAGTTACCTCAGCTTCAGTAACGATTGGTGCTTCCTCGATAAGATCCACAACAGGCACTTCCGGCTCGACCGTTTCATCAGTACGAACCAATACGCGCTTTTTACGAACCTCAACCTGAATGGTTCGGGCTTTACCTGAACTATCTGTTTTTTTGATTTCCGTGTTTTGCTTACGCATTAAGGTAATTTTATTTTTAGGTGCCTGCGCACCATGCTCTTTGCGTAGGTAGTCCAGCAACAAGGTTTTATCTTGTTCGGACAACTGGTCACTTGATGCAACTTTGCTGACGCCAGCACTTTTCAACTGCTCTAGCAGAAGCTCGGCCGGCAAGCCTAACTCACTGGCAAATTGTAATACGCTTGTCTGTCCCATCTGTTACTCCAGTCTATTCTTTACGCAACCACTCAAAATACTCATTACTTCGGCGATAAATTTTTTACAAATATTAATCTGATGCTTAGGCAAACCATGGCGCACGCGCTGTCATGATCAATGTTTTTGCACGCTCTACATCCATATTGGTTAATTCAACCAAATCATCAACAGCTAGATCAGCTAAGTCGTCCATGGTAGACACACCTTTTGATGCAAGTAGATGCGCTGTTTCTTCATCCATGCCATCCATACCAAGCAAATCAGCTGAGGCTTCATCAACTTTTTCTTCTTTAGCAATAGCGTCGGTGAGCAAAGCAGCTCTTGCACGTTTGCGAAGCTCATTAATGGTGTCTTCGTCGAACGCTTCAATTTCTGACATTTCTGCCATTGGCACATAGGCAATTTCTTCTAGTGTACCGAAACCTTCTTGCACCAAAATATCTGCGACTTCTTCATCCACATCTAGTTTTTCAATGAAAATTTGACGTGTTTTGGTATATTCTTCCTCGCTCTTTTTCGCTGCTTCATCGATAGTGAGAATGTTGAGTGTCCAACCAGTGAGCTCTGATGCTAGGCGTACATTTTGACCCATACGGCCAATTGCTTGTGCCAATTGCTCTTCATCCACAACAACATCCATGCTATGTGCATCTTCATCCACGACAATGCTAGAAACTTCAGCAGGCGCCATTGCATTAATGACAAATTGTGCCGGCTCCATAGACCACAACACGATATCAACACGCTCACCTGCAAGCTCACCCGTTACAGCTTGTACGCGTGAACCACGCATACCAACGCATGTGCCTACTGGATCTAGACGCTGATCATTTGCTTTAACAGCAATTTTTGAACGCAAGCCAGGATCACGCGCCGCAGCTCTGATTTCAAGCAAGCCGTCTTCAATTTCAGGCACTTCAAGTTCAAATAAGCGAATAATGAATTCAGGTGCAATCCGCGACAAAATTAATTGAGGTCCACGACCGCTACGTTCTACACGTAGCAAGTAAGCTCGCACACGGTCGCCTACGCGTAGATTCTCTTTTGGAATCATTTGATCACGCGGTAAGAGCGACTCAATACGTCCTACCTCAATAATAGCATTCCCTTTTTCCATACGTTTAATCACACCGGTGACTAAAAATTCTTTACGTGCTAAAAAGTCTTCAAGAATTTGCTCACGCTCTGCTTCACGTACTTTTTGAAGAATAACTTGTTTCGCTGCTTGTGCTCCAATACGACCAAATTCAACGGACTCTAGTGGCTCTTCAAAAGTATTTACTTCAGAAATTAGCTTACCTTCAGCACGTTCATCATCTGCATACATTTGTGCGCCGGGGTTTTCAATGGCTTCATCATCAGTTAACAAGGTCCAACGTCTAAACGAATCGTACTCTCCTGTATCACGATCAATTTGTACGCGTACGTCTGCGTCATCCGTGAAGCGTTTTTTGGTAGCTGAAGCTAATGCGTACTCAAGTGCGCTAAACACAACTTCTTTGTCTACGTTTTTTTCGTGTGCTAGTGCATCTACCAATAATAAAATATCGCGACTCATTTTAATCTCCGCTTAAAAATTTGATCCATCAACAACAATACAAACTATTAAAACTCAGGGGCTAAGCGTGCTTTATCAATGTTATTAAGATCAATTTTAATCAGCACACCTTCAACATCAATGACCAGATCGCCGTCATCAACCCCTTTTAGTACGCCAATAAAATTCTTTCTACCATCAATTGGCATTCTTACTTTCACCGATGCTTTGGATTCAACAAACCTAACGAAGTCAGCTTCTTTTTTCAGAGCACGATCTAGGCCAGGAGATGAAACCTCCAATCGGTCATAATCAATATCGTTTTCAACAGCTAATACATTACCAAGTTGATTGCTCACAAGTACACAATCATCAATTGTGATGCCTTCAGGCTTATCGATAAATAGGCGTAATAATTTACCGCGGTTGGAGACTTCCAAATCCGCTAATTCGTAACCTAGCTGCGTTACCGTTTTTTCAATTAATCCGTATAAATCTGCCAATTAATCTTTCCTGTTCCAAATAATTACTTAAGCATCAGAAACAAAAAATGGGCTTAATGCCCATTCATTTTTATTATCAACCATTTAGCGCAATGGTTAGCGTTTGTCACAAACAAAAAAGCCCACGATTGTGGGCTTTTAAGTAGTGCTGTTATGAACATAACAACACTTCGTATAAAGAGTCTGGCGGTGACCTACTTTCGCATGCACGAAGCATACTATCATTGGCGCAGAATCGTTTCACGGCCCTGTTCGAGATGGGAAGGGGTGGTTCCAATTCGCTATGGCCGCCAGACATAACCGTGATTTCTTGGGAGCCAAGTAATCGTTAAGCTGTCGTGAGCAATTGCTTGCTCAGCGAGTAAAACATGTTTGTTTTTCACAAACTTGTCTTAAACAAATTGGAAGAAGTAAAGATTATTGGGTTGTTGCAATTGATTACATTGCTTTAGAACAACCTTAATTTGAATCTCATCAAGAGATCAAGATTTAAGGTTATAGGATCAAGCCTCACGAGCAATTAGTATCGGTCAGCTTAACGCATTACTGCGCTTCCACATCCGACCTATCAACGTCCTGGTCTCGAACGACTCTTTAGTGTGCTTAAAGCACAGGGAAGTCTCATCTTGAGGCAAGTTTCACGCTTAGATGCTTTCAGCGTTTATCTCTTCCGGATTTAGCTACCCGGCTATGCCATTGGCATGACAACCGGTCCACCAGAGATCCGTCCACTCCGGTCCTCTCGTACTAGGAGCAGCCCCCCTCAAACTTCCAACGCCCACGGCAGATAGGGACCAAACTGTCTCACGACGTTTTAAACCCAGCTCACGTACCACTTTAAATGGCGAACAGCCATACCCTTGGGACCGGCTACAGCCCCAGGATGTGATGAGCCGACATCGAGGTGCCAAACTCCCCCGTCGATATGAACTCTTGGGAGGAATCAGCCTGTTATCCCCAGAGTACCTTTTATCCGTTGAGCGATGGCCCTTCCATACAGAACCACCGGATCACTATGACCTGCTTTCGCACCTGCTCGACCTGTCCGTCTCGCAGTCAAGCAACCTTATGCCATTGCACTATCAGTACGATTTCCGACCGTACCTAGGTTACCTTCGCACTCCTCCGTTACTCTTTGGGAGGAGACCGCCCCAGTCAAACTGCCCACCATACACGGTCCCCGATCCGGATTACGGACCTAGGTTAGAACCTCAACAACATCAGGGTGGTATTTCAAGGTTGACTCCACGAAATCTAGCGACTCCGCTTCAACGTCTCCCACCTATCCTACACAAATCTTGTCAAAGTCCAATGTAAAGCTACAGTAAAGGTTCATGGGGTCTTTCCGTCTAGCCGCGGGTAGATTGCATCTTCACAAACATTTCAACTTCGCTGAGTCCCGAGAGGAGACAGTGTGGCCATCGTTACGCCATTCGTGCGGGTCGGAACTTACCCGACAAGGAATTTCGCTACCTTAGGACCGTTATAGTTACGGCCGCCGTTTACCGGGGCTTCGATCAAGAGCTTGCACCCCATCAATTAACCTTCCGGCACCGGGCAGGCGTCACACCCTATACGTCCACTTTCGTGTTTGCAGAGTGCTGTGTTTTTATTAAACAGTCGCAGCCACCTTTTCACTGCAACCCCATCGGCCTTCGAGAGTAAATCTCTACAACCTACCGGGGCGCACCTTCTCCCGAAGTTACGGTGCAAATTTGCCGAGTTCCTTCTCCCGGGTTCTCTCAAGCGCCTTAGAATTCTCATCCTGCCCACCTGTGTCGGTTTGCGGTACGGTTTTAATATGACTGAAGCTTAGTGGCTTTTCTTGGAAGCATGGTATCAATCACTTCAGCACCTAAGTGCCTCGTTATCACGTCTCAGAATTGACCTCCCGGATTTGCCTAAGAGATCTCCCTACTCGCTTGAACCAACTATTCCAACAGTTGGATGACCTAACCTTCTCCGTCCCCACATCGCATCATATTAAAGTACAGGAATATTAACCTGTTTCCCATCAGCTACGCATCTCTGCCTCACCTTAGGGGCCGACTCACCCTGCGCCGATGAACGTTGCGCAGGAAACCTTGGGCTTTCGGCGAGGGTGCTTTTCACACCCTTTATCGCTACTCATGTCAGCATTCGCACTTCTGATACCTCCAGCATTCCTCACAGAACACCTTCGCAGGCCTACAGAACGCTCTCCTACCATGCATATAAATATGCATCCGCAGCTTCGGTTACGTGCTTAGCCCCGTTACATCTTCCGCGCGGGACGACTCGACCAGTGAGCTATTACGCTTTCTTTAAAGGATGGCTGCTTCTAAGCCAACCTCCTGGCTGTCTGTGCCTTCCCACTTCGTTTTCCACTTAGCACGTCATTTGGGACCTTAGCTGGCGGTCTGGGTTGTTTCCCTCTTGTCCACGGACGTTAGCACCCATGGACTGTCTCCCGTAATTGAACTTCTCGGTATTCGGAGTTTGCAATGAGTTGGTAAGTTCTTGTGAACCCCCTAGTCATAACAGTGCTCTACCCCCAAGAGTTATATACGAGGCACTACCTAAATAGTTTTCGGAGAGAACCAGCTATTTCCAAGTTTGTTTAGCCTTTCACCCCTATCCACAGCTCATCCCCAAATTTTTCAACATTTGTGGGTTCGGACCTCCAGTACCTGTTACGGCACCTTCATCCTGGCCATGGATAGATCACTTGGTTTCGGGTCTACACCCAGCAACTAGACGCCCTATTCGGACTCGCTTTCGCTACGCCTCCCCTATCGGTTAAGCTTGCTACTGAATGTAAGTCGCTGACCCATTATACAAAAGGTACGCAGTCACGGAACAAGTCCGCTCCCACTGTTTGTATGCATACGGTTTCAGGATCTATTTCACTCCCCTCCCGGGGTTCTTTTCGCCTTTCCCTCACGGTACTGGTTCACTATCGGTCGATTACGAGTATTTAGCCTTGGAGGATGGTCCCCCCATGTTCAGACAAGGTTTCTCGTGCCCCGCCCTACTTGTCGTTACCCTAGTTCCACACACGGGATTTCGTATAAGGGGCTATCACCCTCTATGGCCGGACTTTCCATTCCGTTCTACTATCGCATGTGCTAAAAATAACAGGCTTTTCCGGGTTCGCTCGCCACTACTTCCGGAATCTCGGTTGATTTCTTTTCCTCGAGCTACTTAGATGTTTCAGTTCACTCGGTTCGCCACCACTCCCCTATATATTCAGAGAGGGTTACCCTTGCGGGTGGGTTTCCCCATTCAGATATCTACGGATCAAAGCTTATTTGCCAGCTCCCCGTAGCTTTTCGCAGGCTATCACGTCTTTCATCGCCTGTAATCGCCAAGGCATCCACCATATGCACTTATTCGCTTGACCCTATAACGTTAAAACCTGAGCCCTTTTTAAACTCAAATCATGCGGCAAGGAGTAAATTTGCCAGTTATAGGTTTTCTAAAGCACTACATCACCACATACCAAGCTAGATATATGGCAACTTGAGTTAACCGTTTATTACTTAACTAGTTAGAGAACTAGTCAGAACTTACGTATTAAAACATTTCGATTTTGCAATCAATTACTACCCATTTGAACACATCACACTCATCACAAATGCGTGTGTTCTCTTTACTTCTTCCATTTTGTTAAAGATCAATACTAAACGTCAAGACGCTAGTCCTTAATACTCATCAAGCAATTCGCTCAATCAGCACTAACGACTAATTTCTTACACTAAATAAATGGTGGAGGATGACGGGATCGAACCGACGACCCCCTGCTTGCAAAGCAGGTGCTCTCCCAGCTGAGCTAATCCCCCAGATTTTCAATACACATATAAAATCTGGTGGGTCTGGTTGGACTCGAACCAACGACCCCCGCCTTATCAAGACGGTGCTCTAACCAGCTGAGCTACAGACCCTCTAAGGCTTTATCTGTTTCAAGATATCTTAAGGACCAATCATTTAGTGACGCTCTTTTTTAAACAACCGATAAGTGTGAATGCTTGCAGCCATAGGCTTCTCTAGAAAGGAGGTGATCCAGCCGCACCTTCCGATACGGCTACCTTGTTACGACTTCACCCCAGTCATGAATCCCACCGTGGTAATCGTCCTCCTTGCGGTTAGACTAACTACTTCTGGTGAAACCCACTCCCATGGTGTGACGGGCGGTGTGTACAAGGCCCGGGAACGTATTCACCGCGACATGCTGATCCGCGATTACTAGCGATTCCGACTTCATGCAGTCGAGTTGCAGACTACAATCCGGACTACGATCGGCTTTCTGGGATTGGCTCCCCCTCGCGGGTTGGCAACCCTCTGTACCGACCATTGTATTACGTGTGAAGCCCTGGCCATAAGGGCCATGAGGACTTGACGTCATCCCCACCTTCCTCCGGTTTGTCACCGGCAGTCCCATTAAAGTGCCCAACTAAATGATGGCAATTAATGGCAAGGGTTGCGCTCGTTGCGGGACTTAACCCAACATCTCACGACACGAGCTGACGACAGCCATGCAGCACCTGTGTTACCGTTCTCTTTCGAGCACTAAAGCATCTCTGCTAAATTCGGTACATGTCAAGGCCAGGTAAGGTTTTTCGCGTTGCATCGAATTAATCCACATAATCCACCGCTTGTGCGGGCCCCCGTCAATTCCTTTGAGTTTTAATCTTGCGACCGTACTCCCCAGGCGGTCTACTTCACGCGTTAGCTGCGTTACTAAGAGATTTTACTCTCCCAACAACTAGTAGACATCGTTTAGGGCGTGGACTACCAGGGTATCTAATCCTGTTTGCTCCCCACGCTTTCGTGCATGAGCGTCAGTATTAGTCCAGGGGGCTGCCTTCGCCATTGGTATTCCTCCACATCTCTACGCATTTCACTGCTACACGTGGAATTCTACCCCCCTCTACCATACTCTAGCCTTGTAGTTTCAAACGCAGTTCCCAAGTTGAGCTCGGGGATTTCACATCTGACTTACAAAACCGCCTGCGCACGCTTTACGCCCAGTAATTCCGATTAACGCTCGCACCCTACGTATTACCGCGGCTGCTGGCACGTAGTTAGCCGGTGCTTCTTATCAAGGTACCGTCATTATCACGAGTTATTCGCTCGTAACGTTTCTTCCCTTGCGAAAGAGCTTTACAACCCGAAGGCCTTCTTCACTCACGCGGAATGGCTGGATCAGGCTTGCGCCCATTGTCCAAAATTCCCCACTGCTGCCTCCCGTAGGAGTCTGGACCGTGTCTCAGTTCCAGTGTGGCTGGTCGTCCTCTCAGACCAGCTACTGATCGAAGCCTAGGTGAGCCTTTACCTCACCTACTAGCTAATCAGATATCAGCCGCTCCATTAACGCAAGGTCCGAAGATCCCCTGCTTTCCCCCGTAGGGCGTATGCGGTATTAGCCAACCTTTCGATTAGTTATCCCCCATTATTGGATACGTTCCGATATATTACTCACCCGTTCGCCACTCGCCACCAAGAGCAAGCTCTCGTGCTGCCGTTCGACTTGCATGTGTAAAGCATTCCGCCAGCGTTCAATCTGAGCCAGGATCAAACTCTTCAGTTTAATTCCTAACTATTACTTGTGACCCCAATAAAGGGATCGGTATGTCGCTTTTGCTTTATTTACTCAAATGAATCTAGGTTGTCGACATTGTCTATTGCTAAACAATGTTTATTACAAAGTTTCATTCAAGGTATAAGCATTTGTATCTTGAGCGTTCACGTTCCGAAGAACCAGTGAACTTGCCAGCTACAAACACTCACACCTATCGATTGTTCAAATTTTTAAAGAGCGGGTATTACTAAATTCTTTCTACTTCGCCAACCCAGAATCTTGTTCCGCGTTAGCAACGAGAGGGGCGCATTATACAGACCTGGTAAATTTGGTCAAGAGCAAAATCAAACAATTTATCACTCTTCATATTGCTTCCCGCCTCGTGTTCGAAGCGAAGGGCGCATTTTACAGAACAATAAAAACCGGTCAATAGGAATATGGCCTTTTTTACAAAGTAATTACATTTAAATTAACTTATTGTGACCCGGGCAAACTTTCGCTTACCAACTTGCGCAACGACTTCACTACCTTTATTCAATTGCTGATGCTTGTCAGTGACTTTTTCACCATCTAGTTTTACGCCACCCTGCTCAATTGCTCGCATGGCCTCAGAGGTACTGGCCACTAAGCCAGCTTGCTTTAATAGTTGTGGCACAGAGATACTTGCTTCTGTAATTTCAATCGCCACTTCAGGCACTTCATCTGGTATGCCGCCTTTTGAGCGAAGCTCAAAATCCTTGAGCGCCTCTTCAGCCGCCTCTTGATTATGAAAGCGCGCAACAATCTCTTGGGCAAAATGTACTTTTGTATTTCTTGGATTTGCGCCCGCAGCGATTTCCGCTTTCCACTTAGCAATCGTTTCTAATGACTCAAATGATAATAACTCTATATAACGCCACATCAGCTCATCAGAAATTGACATGATTTTGCTGAAAATCACATTGGCAGGCTCAGCAACACCAATATAGTTGCCTAACGATTTAGACATTTTGTTGACGCCATCCAAACCTTCTAACAAAGGCATGGTAAGAACGCACTGCTGACTTTGGCCAGCTTGTTTTTGCAACTCACGTCCCATCAGCAAATTAAACTTCTGATCTGTTCCGCCAAGTTCTACATCCGCTTTAAGCGCAACTGAATCGTAACCTTGTAATAAAGGGTATAAAAATTCATGAATCGCAATTGGCTGATTGTTTTTGTAGCGCTTACTAAAGTCATCACGCTCAAGCATACGTGCCACAGTGTGACTAGCAGCCAACTTCAACATGCCGGCCGCACCTAATTCATTCAGCCAAGTAGAATTGAATACCACTTCTGTTTGCTCAGGCTTGAGTATTTTGAATACTTGGGCAGCATAAGACTTTGCATTTTCTTGCACTTGCTCAGCAGTGAGTGGTGGGCGTGTCGCGCTCTTACCCGTAGGGTCGCCAATCATGCCAGTGAAGTCACCGATCAAAAAAAGCACTTGATGACCAAGCTCTTGAAATTGACGCAACTTATTTAAAAGGACCGTGTGGCCCAAGTGCAAATCCGGTGCAGTTGGATCAAAGCCAGCTTTCACACGCAATGGCCGACCCGTTTTTAATTTTTCTACCAGTTCACTTTCAATCAAAAGCTCATCACTTCCGCGTTTGATTAGCGCCAGACTTTGTTCTATCGATACTGAATTTGATGTCATCACTAAAAGCCTATATATATTGTTATCACCGGCACCACTCCACCCCAAAACTTCACGAAAAATCACTTTTCTGTTAGCATCGCCCCTCACATATTAAGTATCAAGGTGGCGTCGGTGCAGAGTAACGAGCCCAACAATCTAGAAAATTCTAAACCGCGTATTTTAACGCAAAAAACCTCAAACCAAGCACGAAAGCTTGATTTGCGTTGGATTATTGCGATTTCTTGCTTACCATTATTAGGGATTGCGACGGCATTCGGCATTGCACCACAAACCCTCACGGACAATATTCCGGTTGAAACCATTGTGGAAGAGGTTGCGCTTCCTCAGCTTGAGGCACTTTCAAGCTTGAACGCTATTAAAGAGTATTTCTGGGTGACCGAGACCATCCGTCGTGACGATACGCTTGTGGCTCTGCTAAAAAGACTCAACATTCGCAATGACGACGCAATTGAGTTCTTACGGACCAATCACGATGCAGACGCTTTAGCATCGCAGCTTAAACCGGGACAAAGCGTTCGCGCACAAACAAGCGGAGCGGGCAAACTAATAGCGCTTGAGTATCAATTCAACAACACTCATCTATTAAGTGTGACCAATTCAGACTCTGGCTATATCGCTAAAACACACGAAATTAATTTCAACAAACATACCGTACTCAAATCTGCCACCATCAAAAACTCACTCTTTGGTGCAACAGATGCGGCAGATATTCCTGATTCGGTTGCCATGCAACTTGTCGACATCTTCTCAACAGACATCGACTTTCAAACAGACCTTCGTAAAGGCGATCGTTTGGTCGTCGCTTATGAGGCTGAGTATAGTGAAGGTCTCCAAGTAAAAGCAGGGCAAGTGTTATCCGCTGAATTCACCAATGATGGAAAAACATACAGCGCTTTCATGCACAAAGATCCTGCTGGGAACGTTGCTTATTACACGCCTGACGGCAAGAGCATGCACAAGTCATTTTTGCGCTCACCCTTGGAGTTTTCACGCATCAGTTCGGGGTTTAGTACAGGTCGTTTACATCCCCTCTTACAAACCATGCGCGCTCACAAAGGCGTAGATTATGCCGCACCTATTGGCACCCGAGTGAAAGCTTCTGGTGACGGCGTCGTAGAGTTTATTGGTTCGAAAGGTGGATACGGAAACGTCATCGTCTTACAACACCAAAACAAAATCAGTACCGTTTACGGGCATTTATCAGGATTTGCACATGGCTTGCATCAAGGAAAGAAAGTATCCCAAGGCGAAGTCATTGCATTCGTTGGGATGACGGGTTTAGCCACTGGACCACATTTACATTATGAGTTCTTGCTTAATGGCGATCACCGTGACCCAGTCACAGTCGCCCTGCCCTCGGCGGAGCCAATTCCTGCCAATTACAAAGCAGCCTTTTTAGCGCAAAAAGCTGAATATTCAGCGCAATTGAATTTATTACGCGCAAGCAACGTTGCTTCTATTGATTAAACTAAGCGAGCTGCAAAATTAACGCGCAAGGTCTATGGATTGGGTTAATGTCAGGCACCAGCCTAGATGGTGTTGATGCCGTGCTCACTGAATTCACCCAGGCTTCAGACCAAACGCTACAGTCGCGCGTGATCAACGTTCACTCACTCCCTTTCAATCAAGATCTACGAGAAGAGCTCCTCTCACTGCACGAAAGTGGTCCTAACGAGATCGAGCGAACAGCGCTCGTAGGGAATCAATTGGCAAAGCTCTATGCACAAGCCGTAAACGGCCTGCTCGAAAAAACTAACATTAATCCTGCTCAAATATCAGCCATTGGTTGCCATGGGCAAACCATTCGACACAGACCTGAGCTTGGCTATACCATCCAAATTGGCAATGCAGCCTTATTAGCCGAATTAACCGGAATCACTGTTGTTTCAGATTTTCGTAGCCGAGATATCGCAGCAAATGGACAGGGTGCTCCCTTAGTTCCAGCTTTTCATCAGGCGGTTTTCGGACACCCTAATATCAATCGCACCATTATCAATATTGGTGGCATCGCCAATCTGAGCGTATTAAATACTGGGCAAGAAATTATTGGCTTTGATTCTGGTCCAGGCAATATGCTGATGGACGCATGGACAGAAATGCATACTGGTAAGCGTTATGATGAATCGGGCAACTGGGCCATGACTGGCCAAGTGATTGATCGATTACTTTCTAAATTATTAGCACATGAGTTTTTTACCCTTCCACCACCCAAGAGCACAGGCAGAGATCTCTTTAATATTGAATGGTTAAAATCCCACCTCAATGTCAATGATCTGCCACAAGATGTTCAGCGCACATTATTAGCCTTTACAGCACACTCGATTGCGGATGCTGTTCAAAAACATGCCCCCAATACTGAGGAAATTTACCTGTGTGGTGGTGGCGCTTTTAATCAAGCCCTCATTCAACACTTGCGACATTTGTTGCATCCTGTGAAAATTGAGCCCACTGATATTTTAGGTATCCATGTGAGCGCCGTTGAAGCAGCTGCTTTTGCTTGGCTTGCAAGACAATCGTTACTCAAAGCACCAGGCAATTTACCTTGTGTAACTGGCGCAGATGGATTGCGCATTTTAGGCGCGATTTATGCTTGTTAATGTATTAATAAAACCATTGATTGAATAGTGAAATGACGAATAAACCAACAAAAGTAACGCTCACTTTTGACAACGGAAGTGACCCTATCGAGCTACCAATTCTCTCAGGCAACTTGGGCGTGGATGTGATTGATATTCGTAGCCTTGGCAAGCATGGTGTCTTCACCTATGACCCGGGCTTTCTATCAACCGCTTCTTGTAGCTCAGACATTACTTTTATTGATGGCGAAAAAGGTCTACTTTACTATCGTGGTTACCCAATTGAACAGTTAGCCAAACACTGTAGTTTCATGGAAGTTTCTTACTTGTTGATTCACGGCGAATTACCAAGCGAAGCACAAAAAAATACGTTCACCACAACAGTGCATCAACACACGATGTTGCACGATCAGCTCACTAAAGTTTTTACAGGCTTTAGACGTGACGCCCATCCAATGGCGGTCATGGTCGGGGTGGTTGGCTCAATGTCAGCATTCTATGGTGAATCATCTGACATCCATGATGCCAAAATGCGTGAAATTACCGCTTATCGTTTGCTTGCAAAAGTACCAACGATTGCCGCTTGGAGCTACAAGTACAACATTGGTGAGCCGTTCATGTACCCACAGAACAAACTCGATTATGCAGCGAATTTTATGCATATGATGTTTGCAACGCCTTGCGAAGAGTACAGACCAAATCCAGTGCTGACTAAAGCCTTTGAGCGTATTTTGATTTTACATGCCGACCATGAGCAGAATGCATCGACCTCAACGGTTCGCCTTGCAGGCTCAAGTGGCGCAAATCCATTTGCTTGCATCTCTGCAGGGATTGCATCACTTTGGGGTCCTGCACACGGCGGCGCAAATGAGGCAACGCTCAATATGCTTGAAGAAATTGGTGATGTGAGTCGTATTGGTGAGTTTATTGCCCGCGCCAAAGATAAGAATGATGCGTTTCGCCTGATGGGATTTGGCCATCGCATCTACCGTAACATGGATCCACGCGCTTCTATCATGCGCGAAACATGTCATGAAGTACTTAATGAGCTTGGCTTAAATGACGACCCTATGTTTAAGCTTGCGATGGAATTAGAGAAAATTGCGCTAGAAGATGAGTATTTCGTAAGCCGTCGCTTATACCCCAACGTCGACTTCTACTCTGGCATCGTGATGCGCGCAATGGGTATTCCAAACTCAATGTTTACTGCGATTTTTGCGCTTGCGCGAACCGCTGGCTGGGTAGCACAGTGGAGTGAAATGATCTCTGATCCAGAAGGTAAGATTGGCCGTCCGCGTCAACTTTACACAGGCCAAACAAGACGTGATTTTGTACCGATTAACGAGCGGTAAGTTAGTTATATCCAAAAAAAGGCCCCTAGGGGCCTTTTTATATTCGTCAGATAAATAATTAAACTGAGAACGAAGAACCGCAACCACAAGTTGTTGTTGCATTCGGATTACGAATCACAAACTGTGAACCTTGCAGGCTATCACTATAGTCGATTTCAGCGCCCATCAAATACTGCAAACTCATTGGATCAATTAATAGTGTCACTGAGTCACGTTCAACTTGCGTGTCGTCTTCATTCACAGTTTCTTCAAATGTAAAACCATATTGAAAGCCAGAACATCCGCCGCCGCTGACAAAAACGCGCAATTTCAAATCAGGCGAACCTTCTTCTTCAATCAACTCTTTTACTTTTTTTGCCGCGTTATCAGTAAAGACTAACGGGCTTGGCATTTCAGTCACTGCATTCATCTCTGACTCCTTAATAATCACTTGTTTCCATTTAGTCCTTCTTGCAGAACTAAAAGTTGCGCGCAAATGAATACGCTAAATACTTGATATAATTACTCTACTATACACTAGAAAATTACGGCAATAAAGGCACAACATTCAGGCCTAAGCCTTCAGACAATCCAAACATGATGTTCATATTTTGAACTGCCTGGCCTGCAGCGCCCTTCACCAAATTATCAATCACCGACAAGATCACCACAGTATCACCACCTTGTGGCTGATGCACGGCAATTCTGCATTGGTTAGAACCCCTCACTGAGCGGGTTTCCGGATGACTGCCCTTAGGCAACACATCCACAAAAGCTTCATTGCAATATCTTTCTTCAAACAACTTTTGCAAATCCACAGATTTCGTCAATTTCGCATACAAGGTTGCATGAATCCCACGAATCATTGGCAATAAGTGAGGCGTAAATGTTAAGCCCACTTGCTTATTCGCCATCGCCGCTAAGCCTTGGCTAATCTCTGGTAAATGACGATGGCCTGCAACACCATAAGCCTTAAAGTTATCACCAGCCTCTGCCAACAGCGCATGCACTTCTGCTTTACGTCCTGCACCACTCACACCAGACTTAGCATCTGCAATGAGATATGTGGGGTCAATCACGCCAGCTTCAAGTAGCGGCATAAAACCAAGTTGCACAGCTGTTGGATAACAACCAGGATTAGCAACTAACCTAGCCTTGCTAATTTGCTCCCGATTAATTTCTGGCAATCCATAGACAGCTTCAGTAATTAACTCAGGGCAAGCATGCGTCATGCCATACCATTTTTCCCAAGTAGCGACATCTTTGATTCTAAAATCCGCAGCTAAGTCGATGACGCGTACATTTTTTGCAAGCAACTCTCTCGTTTGCTGCATAGCAATGCCATTCGGTGTCGCAAAGAAGACGACGTCACAGATGGATAAATCGATTTGTGCTGGGTCTGAAAACTTCAAGTCCACATAACCACGCAAGCTCGGGAACATGTCAGCCACGGCCATACCTGCCTCACCACGAGAGGTAATAACGGTCAGCGCTACGTTTGGATGGATCGCCAACAGACGCAAGAGCTCAACACCGGTATAGCCTGTGCCACCAACAATTCCTACTTTGATTTTATCCATAGTTCAAAACCATTCTTAATATTCGTTTGGCTATCGCAAAAGCCAGCAAACAGCATAGTAACAAAAAGCTAAGCTGGAAAACAAAAAAGCCGCAATTACGCGGCTTTTTTTGCTGAACGCTAAAAAATTAACGTTTAGAGAATTGTTTACGACGACGCGCTTTACGTAAACCAACTTTTTTACGCTCAACTTCACGTGCATCACGTGTCACAAAACCAGCTTTGGACAAAGCGCTCTTCAGCGCTGCATCGTAGTCAATCAAAGCACGTGTAATTCCGTGACGAACTGCACCAGCTTGGCCAGATTCACCGCCACCCACCACGTTTACCATGATGTCGAAGCTTGATTCGTTATCTGTCAAAGCAAGTGGTTGACGAAGAATCATGCGTGAAGTCACGCGTGAGAAGTATTCGTCAGCTGGCTTGTCGTTTACAACGATGTTGCCTTTACCAGATTTCAAGAAAACGCGAGCTACTGAGCTTTTACGACGGCCAGTACCATAATTATATTTACCAATCATATCGATTCCTTAAGCTTGGCTTTGGATGACTAAAGGTTGTGGCTGTTGTGCCACGTGGTCATGCTTCGCACCAGCATAGACTTTCATCTTGCGGAACATTGCATAGCCCAAAGGACCTTTTGGTAACATGCCCTTAACAGCTTTTTCCAAGGCACGGCCTGGGAAACGCTCTTGCATCTTACCGAAGTTAGTTGTTGAAATACCACCTGGATAACCAGAGTGACGATGGTACAACTTATTCAAGTCTTTCGTACCTGTCACTTTGATTTTGTCCGCATTGATCACAACGATGTAATCGCCTGTATCAACGTGCGGTGTATAAATCGTTTTATGTTTGCCACGTAAACGGTGAGCAATCTCGCTAGCCAAACGGCCTAGCACTAAATCCGTAGCATCAACTACGAACCAGTCGCGCTTTACTTCGTGCGCTTTAGCTGAAAAGGTTTTCATTGGTAAGCCAATAATCACAAAAAAAATCAAGAGGCGGATTTTATGTCAGCGCAGAGCCCTTTGTCAAACGGTATCTGTGATTCTTTTTATCTTTTTTGTATAAAAAAACTAATATAGGCACAACGCATGCCAAATTATCGATTAGAGATAGTAATTCATTAGGATACCAGCAAATATTAATGCCCCTATCCAATTGTTATGCAAAAACGCCTTAAAGCATTTACTTTCTTCACGGTTTTTAATTAACTGGTAATGGTATAGCGCCACGCCCAATGCCGCTGCTAGCCCCACATAGTATGGCCAAGCAAGACTCAAGCAATGCCCAACACATGCCATCAAAGCCAACATTGTTAAATAAAAGAACATGATGAACACCACATCAAATCGACCAAACGTAATTGCTGAAGAGCGTATTCCGATCTTTAAATCATCGCTTCTATCAACCATTGCATATTCGGTGTCATACGCCAGAGACCAGCAAATATTAGCAAGCAACATGAGCCAAGCCTCAACCGGCACCAAACCTTGAATTGCTGAGAAGGCCATTGGGATGCCGAAACCAAAAGCCACCCCTAAATAAGCCTGCGGAAGCGCAAAAAAGCGTTTCGTTAGCGGGTAACTAGCCGCTAAAAATAAAGCGGGAATAGAAAGTAAAATAGTTAGACGATTGAGCACCAGCACAAAACCAAACGCAATCAAACTTAATATCACTGCGATTACCAAGGCCTCTTTGACCCCCACTTCACCTGAAATTAAAGGGCGCTGATTGGTTCTCGCCACATGCCCGTCAAAATTTCTATCCGCAACATCATTCATCACACATCCAGCAGATCTCATTAATATCGTACCCAGGGTAAAAATACCTACGAATATCCAGTGAGGATGGCCATCAGCAGCAAGCCACAGGGCCCATAGCGTCGGCCACAGCAATAACAAAATACCAATCGGCTTATCTAAGCGCATCAGGCGTTCATAAGCATTGATTTTATTGCTGAGCGTAATTTTGTTCATTTAATTTAAACCCAATACAGCCGGTAAGAAAACCTCTGTCACCATAATCGACTGCCGCTTATAAGCACTATTTAGCTCAAATATAGAACGTCTTGCCCATAACGATGGGGGCAATGACGCGAGATTTTTTGCGGCACGCATATATAAAGCGTGGTGCTTACTAATTTTCTTGTATTGCAACGGGGTTCTTATCACGCGCGGGTCAGCAAACAAAGCTGCGCCCAATGGCCTATTGCCTAAACGGCCCAAGCCGCGCCAAACCCCTCGTAGGCTTTTATGGGGCAACACGCTATGTGCAAAGACCAACGGTTGCTGCTGATCCATCAACATCACTTCCCGCAATAATGCGTGCTGATGTGAAACCAAACCTAATAAATGCGCCTCATCTCGACAAGGCAAATCATTATGCACAGTCAAAGCCTGCACATGAAAACCTTTCGTTTTAGCTTGCAAGCGTGCAGTCAAGGAACCGCGCTCAATCAGCCACGGCCGATAGGCACCGCTGTGCATTGGTTTAGCAAGCCAGCGAGAACGCTGATAAAGAGATTGAGAACGAATTTTCACAGACAAATTATCGCACGGTTAAAATCGTATCGTTTAATCGTAGATTCATGGCTACACCTTCACCAACTCATCACCACGGCTTAACCATCTGTCCAAATGCTTTTGTGCTTCAACCGGATGGCGCTTGAGCAATTCATCCGCAACGGCTTGGGCTTGCTCCAGCAAGTCTGCATCGCGCTCTAAATCAGCGATTTTAAGCATAGGCGTACCGCTTTGACGAATCCCCAAAAACTCTCCGGGGCCGCGCAAGTGCAAATCCGCCTGTGCAATTTCAAAGCCATCACTACTTTCATAAATAATTTTAAGTCGCGCGCGCGCAGTTTCAGAAAGCGGGGTTTGGTAGATCAGGATACAAGCACTCTTTGCAGCGCCACGGCCGACGCGGCCACGTAACTGATGGAGTTGGCTCAACCCCATGCGTTCGGCGTGCTCAATGACCATTAAACTCGCATTAGGCACATCCACACCCACCTCAATGACTGTCGTTGCCACTAACAGCTGAATATCTCCCGCGCTAAACTCCGCCATCACACTTTGCTTCTCAGCTGATTTCATGCGGCCATGTACTAACCCCACTCGCAAATCTGGGAAGGTTTGTTGTAAATGCTCAAAAGTATCCAAAGCCGTTTGAAGCTGCAACACCTCGGACTCTTCAATAAGCGGACAGACCCAATAAGCCTGTGCGCCTTGGCTGCAAGCTGCTCTGACCCGCTCAACTATTTCATCACGCCTCGCATCAGAAACTAATTTAGTAGCAATCGGGGTGCGCCCTGGCGGCAACTCATCAATGACAGACACATCCAAATCCGCAAAATAGCTCATCGACAAGGTACGGGGAATAGGCGTGGCAGACATCATGAGCTGATGCGGCGCACTCACTTCATCACTCTGCCCTTTTTGACGCAAGGAGAGTCGCTGCTCAACACCGAAGCGATGTTGCTCATCCACCACCACCAAGCCTAATTGATTAAATTGCACTTGTGCTTGAAATAAAGCATGGGTACCAATCGCCAAGCGCGCATCTCCACTCGCAATAGCCGCCAAAGAAGCTGTTCTATCTTTCTTACCTTGGCTACCAGAAAGCCACGCCACTTGGATGTCCAAAGGTGCAAGCCAATGCAGCATTTTTTGATAATGCTGCTCCGCTAAAATTTCAGTCGGCGCCATGATGGCAGCCTGATAACCATTCTCAATCGCCTGCAAAGCCGCCAACATCGCAACAATCGTTTTACCACTGCCCACATCGCCTTGTAACAAGCGTTGCATTGGGTAAGGACGACTCAGGTCTTGGCTAATCTCTTTGACGACTCTTTGCTGTGCGCCCGTTAGACCAAAAGGCAATGTGCTGAGCAATTGTGGAATTAAATTGGTCGATAATTTCAACACTGGTGCGCCAAGCTCACGCCTTTTGGCGTAATGCTGCCGCATAGAAAGCTGCTGCGAAATCAACTCGTCAAAGGCTAAACGACGCCACTCAAGATTTGAGCGATTTTCCATCGCCTGTAAATTCGCTTCTGGTGGTGGATTATGGAGGTACTGCAAACTTGCCTGAAAACTTGGCGTTTGTTTGGCATACGTCTCTTTTGGCAACGTTTCACTGACATCGCCGTTATTCAATGCCCAAGTCACCCATTTACGAATGCTGGGCTGACTTAGGCCAGCGGTTGTCGGATAAACTGGCGTGAGTGTTTGTTTAACGGCAGTAGTCTCGCGCACGGCGCGCGTCTGCGGATGCACCATCTCATAGCCGAAGTAGCCATGACGCACCTCACCTAAAGCACGAACACGCGTACCCTCTTTAAGGGCAGCAATTTGGCTTGGATAAAAATTCAGAAACCGTAAAAAGATATCGCCCGTGCCATCAGACAAACGAGCTATTAAAGACTTGCGTGGTTTATAACTCACTTCAAGATGAATAATTTCACCTTCAACTTGCGCTTGCTCACCCATGCGCAGCTCGCGCACCTCACTAATGTGAGTTTCATCCACATATCGTAGTGGCATATGGAGCAACAACCCCTGCACATCGTGTATACCTAGCTTGTGCAAGCCCGATAGCACGGGCTTGGTAATGCCTTTGATGTCAGCGAGTTTGGTCAAGCCAGCTTGCGTTAGTTAAGCGTTAAGCTCAATCACGCCGTCCGCCTCAACCAAGGCGCCACGAGGCAATGAGGCAACACCAACTGCTGCACGTGCAGGGTAAGGCTGCGTAAAGTATTCAGCCATGATGGTGTTTACCAAAGCGAAATTTGAAAGGTCAATTAAGAAAACATTCAATTTCACCACATCCGCTAGCGAACCGCCTGAAGCTTCAGCAACCGCTTTCAGATTAGTAAATACACGATGCACTTGCGCTTCAATACCATCCACCATTTCCATAGAAGTTGGATCCAAGCCAATTTGGCCAGATAGATAGACGGTGTTGCCCACTTTAACGGCTTGTGAATAAGTCCCAATTGCTTGAGGTGCGCCATCGGTATGAATAATTTGCTTGCTCATTACTTTTTTCCTAAATATCAGTGATTAAAAATTGAATCTTTATTTGCGTAGCGTTAATTACGATTGATGGCAGCCAGCACGTCTTGCTCATTGCTCGCCAAATGCGCATCTTTAGGTGGCAACACATCCGCCACAATTTCCAATTTCTTCCATGGAGCATCTGGTGTTGCACATTGCGCTTTTGGCACAAAAGCGGACTCTTCAACCAAGGCCATTTTATGAATATATCGTGGGCAATTTGGGAATGTCTCACGGACTGCAACACGAACCACCAACACAGCCTCTGGCCAATGAGAAAGCAAAGGATCATTTTGCGTGATGCTTGCAACACCGTTCACGCGAACACGGGCTTGTTTATTAAAATCCACAAACAACAAACCAACTTGACCATTCACCAGCACATTACCAGCGGACATAAACATACCGTTACCGTCATAAATTGGAAATGCGAGCGTCGTAGGATCAACTACTTTAACGAGACCTTTTTGACCGCCCTTATAAGAACAGTTCGCTTGGCCTTTGTCATCAACCGTTGCAAGGAAGAACATGTTTTGTGCTTCAATAAACTCTGCATCTAGCGGATTGATTTCTGGAGCGATTATCCCTGCTTGCAATCTATCTGCCAAAGGCATGGTTTCAAATGTCTCTTGAAGCTGACGCTGACCTTGATTGAAATACTCACTCATGACTTTCCCTTTCACTTTGCATTGATGGGGCAAACATCAACGATATGCTTATTGCGCCCTTTGTTCAGCGCCTGTTCCTTTGGTGCGATTCATGCGGACAACATCTGGGATCTTACGTAACCGGCGCATCAAGTCCGCCAAATGCACACGATCTTGCACCTGTACGGTAAATAAAATATTGGTATAAGTGCTGTTGTCTGACTCTTCCATACTGATGTTATCAATATTTGAGTTTGCATCTGCAATCGCAGAAGCAATGGTCGCCAACATCCCGGGCTTATTGGCCGCTGCAATTTTCAAGTTCACCTTAAATAAGCGATTACCCTGAGGATCCCATTCAACATCCAGCCATTTATCAGGATCTACGCGGAATTTACGAATAGAAGGACAATCATGGGTATGAATAACTAAGCCTCTGTCTTTGTTAATAAAGCCCAGAATTGGATCGCCAGGAATCGGACGGCAACATTGCGCAAACTGCACCGCCATGCCTTCTGAACCGCGAATCGTAATGGTACCCAATGGTTTATTAGGATGTTTTGCATGGCGCTCGCCGTGCTCCTCACCCATTGCAATCAGCTGGTGGGCCACCATGACATTCAGTCGTTTTCCTAAGCCAATGTCGGTCAAAATTTCTTCTTTGTTTTTCGCACCATAATCTCGCAATAGCTTTTGCCATTGCGATTCATCAATTTTGCTCGCATCCGTGTGCAAGGCACGAAGTGCTTGGTTAAGCATACGCTCACCCAAATGCGCTGACTCCGTTGATTGCATAGACTTCAAGAAATGACGAATATGCGCACGGGCTTTTCCGGACACTACGTAGTTAAGCCAAGCTGGGTTGGGATGGGCGTGTGCTGCGGTAATAATCTCAACATGGTCACCATTTCTAAGCTCTGACCTTAACGGCGCTAACTCTTGATTGATTTTCACCGCGACACAGCGATTGCCAATATCGGTATGCACTGCATAAGCAAAGTCGACAGCTGTTGCGCCCTTAGAAAGTGCAAGAATCTTGCCTTTCGGGGTAAACACATAAACTTCATCTGGGAATAAATCGACCTTGAGATGCTCTAAAAACTCTAATGAATCGGCGCTTTCAGATTGGATATCCAGCAAACGTTGTAACCACTGATGGGTTTGTTGTTGCATCGCGGTGAAGTCTGCATCCGTTGTTTTGTATAGCCAATGCGCTGCAACACCAGCATCGGCGATGTTATGCATTTCTTGGCTACGAATTTGTATTTCAATCGGCGTACCAAATGGGCCGAATAACGTCGTATGTAATGACTGATAGCCATTGGCTTTAGGAATCGCAATGTAATCTTTAAACTTACCAGGAATCGGCTTATATAAACCATGCAAAACACCTAATACCGCATAACAAGACGGTAAGTCTTTAACGATGAGACGAAAGCCGTAAATATCGAAAATCTGTGAAAAAGCGATGGTTTTACCCGTCATCTTTTTATAAATGCTATACAGATGTTTTTCACGCCCCGAAACATCTGCTTCAATTTTCATCTCTGCTAGACGACCTTTTATCGCATCTAGGATTTTTCCAACAACTTCTTTGCGATTGCCACGGGCTGCCAATATCGCTTTAGAAAGCACCTCATAACGCATCGGGTAATGATTTTTAAAGCTCAAATCTTCAAGCTCTTGGTAAATCTCATTCAAGCCTAAACGGTTTGCGATCGGGGCATAGATTTCTAAGGTTTCACGTGCGATACGGCGACGCTTATCTGGCTTCATCACGTCTAAGGTTTGCATGTTATGCAAACGATCAGCCAGCTTCACCAAAATCACACGCACATCTTGTGACATAGCGAGGAGCATTTTCCGGAAATTTTCAGCCTGGGCTTCTGTGGCGCTTTGAAACTCGATTTTGTCTAGTTTGGATAAGCCGTCGACAAGCTCGGCTACTTGCGTGCCAAACTTCTCGCTGACTTCTTCTTTGGTAATCCCAGTATCTTCAACCACATCATGGAGAAGCGCCGCAATAATAGTGGGCGTATCAAGGTGCAAGCCAGCTAATATCAATGCGACTGAGACAGGATGGGTGATATAAGGCTCACCGCTTTTACGTATTTGGCCTTGGTGTGCTGCATCGCCAAAGCGATAGGCTTCCCAAACTTGCTCGATATCTGAAGGTTTAAGGTATTTCTTGAGGGCTAACGTGAGTTGCGAATCTTCACGATCCGCGGGTAACAACGGCGCAGCAGGTTTTAGGAAGTCTGCCGCGCGTTTTCCTGCATGATGATTTTTATCATTAGGCATGTCAGGCTATCTACAACACATGAAGATAACCGTGAATTAAGCGTGGCCGCGATTAAGTACTTCCAAGCCAACTTTACCTGCGGCAATTTCACGCAAAGCTAATACTGTTGGTTTGTCTTTTTGGCCATAAGTAGTTACCAAAGGCTCTGAACCGTTTGCTAATTGACGCGCGCGAAAAGCTGCAACTAAAGTCAATTGAAAGCGGTTTGGGATTTTTTCTAGACAATCATCTACTGTCATTCTAGCCATGGTAATACTCCTGAATTTAGTAAGAAACTTATACGAGACCTTTAACTAACGCTGCATGACGCGCCAATTGGGCATTACATTTGAGTCGCTGAGCACGGACAATCGATACTAAATCTTGCAATGACTTCTCAAATTTGTCGTTGATTGTAACATAGTCGAACTCACCCACGTGGCTCATCTCTTCACGGGCCGCAGCTAATCGCTTAAGAATCACCTCTTCGCTATCTTGGCCTCTGCCACGTAAGCGTGATTCAAGTTCAGGGATTGATGGGGGCAAGATAAAAATACTAATCGCTTCTGAGTAAAGTTTCCGCACCTGGGCTGCACCCTGCCAGTCAATTTCCAAGATTAAATCATTGCCAGATGCCAGCGCTTCATCAACCCGCGTTTGAGAGGTGCCGTAACGCGCACCATGCACATGGGCACTTTCTAAAAAGTCGCCTTCTCCTAACATGCTCAAAAACGTCGCCTCTTCTACAAAATGATAGTGCTCACCATTCACCTCGCCTGGACGGGGCTGGCGTGTCGTGTAAGAGATAGAAAGTTTGATTTGCGAGTCCGCTGCGAGAAGCGCACGTACTAAGCTAGTTTTACCCGCACCTGATGCGGCTGTAATAATAAATAAGTTACCTGACATAAGACTGCCTCTAATTACTCTATATTCTGAATTTGTTCACGCATCTGCTCAATCAATACCTTCAAGCTCATTGAAGCTTGCGATACTTCTGTTGATACCGATTTTGAGCCCAAAGTATTGGCCTCACGGTTAAGCTCTTGCATCAAGAAATCTAAACGTTTACCAGCCGCTTGGTCGGCATCCAAAATACGTTTCACTTCGCTAATGTGTGCTGTCAGTCTTGTCAGCTCTTCATCGACATCAATTTTCTGTGCAAACAAGACCAGCTCTTGACGCACGCGATCTTCATCAACGCCACTTAAAGCCTCTTGAAGTTTTGCCGTCAGCTTCTCTTGATAAGCCTTTACTTGAAGCGGTAATAATGGCTTCACCGTCGCCACTATTTTCTCGGCATCGGCTAAACGCTCAAGAATTAATGCCTTCATCTTTGCACCTTCGCGGGCACGAGACGCAGTCATGTCTTCTAAAATTTGCTTGAGACTGCTTTTGATATCCTCAGCCAACTGGTCATTATCAGCCTGCTGATTTTGCACGACCCCTGGCCAATGAAGAATCTCCGAGACGGAAAGTGCTTGGCTACTTGGGAAACGCTTTTGAATTTGATCTGCCACTGCAGATAAGTTAGTCAGCACGTCCTCATCTAAAGACAATGCTTTATCAGCTGCTCCACGCTGCATAAGACTCATGCGACATTCCACTTTGCCGCGACCCAATTTTGCTGAAATCATTTCACGCACTAATGGCTCAAAGCTACGCAAATGCTCATCAAGCTTCATATGAAGCTCTAAATAACGATGGTTAACTGAGCGAAGCTCAACCACTAAAACGCCATTTGCCATCTGTCTTTCGATCGAGGCAAATCCAGTCATGCTATAAATCATTGCGTGTGATTCCTTTTAAGAGTCTAGATGGTATCAAATCTGGTCCCCTTCATGCCATGAATAACAAGATATTTCTGGCTTATAATAGCGGCTTCAAGAAAAACAAATTTTTAGGAAACACGATGTCTGCCAATACTTCACGCCCAAGCGGCCGAGCGAATGACCAATTACGCACTGTTGAGATTATTCGCAATTACACCAAGCATGCCGAAGGCAGTGTATTAGTAAAGTTTGGTGACACGCATGTGCTCTGCACTGCAAGCGTCGAAGAAAAAGTGCCTGGCTTTTTAAAAGGCAAGGGCCAAGGCTGGGTGACGGCTGAGTACGGTATGTTGCCTCGCTCTACAGGTAGTCGCATGGATAGAGAAGCGGCGCGCGGCAAACAATCTGGGCGTACACAAGAGATTCAACGTTTAATTGGCCGCAGCTTACGTGCCATCATTGATTTAGAAAAGCTAGGCGAGCGTAGCATTCAAATTGATTGTGACGTTATTCAAGCTGACGGCGGTACTCGCACGGCTAGTATTACTGGTGCTTATGTTGCCCTACAGGATGCGATTTCATACCTGATGAACAAAGAACTCATCAAAGAATCTCCACTAAAAGATTCCGTCGCTGCGATTTCGGTTGGTGTTTATAAAGGCACCCCTGTCCTTGATCTTGATTACATCGAAGACTCAGACTGCGACACTGATATGAATGTCGTTATGACAGGCAAAGGTGGTTTTGTAGAAATCCAAGGCACCGCTGAAGGTGAACCATTTAGCCATGACGACATGACCGCAATGTTGAGTCTTGCGAATGCCGGCATCAAAGAACTCTGCATCAAGCAAAAGCAATCACTAGGCCTGTAATGCAATTACCTTTCAACCAACTCGTCATTGCATCAGGCAACAAGGGCAAGCTCAAAGAGCTTACGCACTTGCTTGCGCCGCTTGGTTTAGAAATCATCCCGCAAGCTTCATTGAATGTGCCCGAGGCCGAAGAGCCACATGTCACTTTTATTGAGAATGCATTAGCAAAAGCCCGCCATGCCAGCAAAATAACAGGCTTACCAGCCTTGGCGGATGATTCTGGTTTATGTGTTGATGCACTTCAAGGTGCGCCAGGTGTCATTTCTGCAAGATATGCGTGCGAGACTGCTGAGACGCCAAAATCAGACGCACGCAATAATGAAAAGTTATTAGCGGTCATGGCAGGTGAAAAGAATCGTCATGCGCATTTTTATTGTGTCATTGTGCTCGTTCGTCATGAGCACGACCCCGAGCCAATAATTGCTGAAGGCATTTGGGCGGGCGAGATTTTAAGCGCGCTAAAAGGTGATGATGGATTTGGCTATGACCCACTATTCCTTGATGCTAAAACGGGTAAAACAGTGGCTGAACTTCCGCTTGAGATTAAAAGTCGCATCAGTCATCGCGGCCATGCGATGACCAAACTACTGCAAAAGCTAGAAAGACTTTCTTCATGAGCGACGCGAACAAATCTCACTGGCCCAAATGGGTGCGCGATGACAAGACGGTTGTCTCATGCACTGAAAAAGTGAAGGTCATGACCGAAAACTTTGATGAGCTAAAACAAATAGCGCAGGATGCGCTTGAAGACGGTTTGCTCATGGAAGTGTCTGAAGCGCAAATGCGCGAAGCCTTGCACGCGCTGGTGGATAGCCTCATTAATCCTTACCCAAATAACGATTCAAATTAAGCGTAGCAATCAATGATTCCTATCATTCCGATTGAAAATGTTATCTCTCCCAATACTGAAGCGCCTTTAGCTGGAAGCAACACCGTCTCAGGCCTAAAGAACCCGCCGCCGCTATCTCTTTACATTCATATTCCGTGGTGTGTACGTAAATGTCCTTATTGTGATTTTAACTCCCACGAAAATAAGCATAACTTCTCAGAAGATGTTTATGTGGATGCCTTAATTGCAGATTTAGAACAAGCCACGCCTTTGGTTTGGGGAAGAAAAATACGTAGTGTATTTTTTGGGGGCGGTACGCCGAGCCTATTTTCCGCGGCAGCAATCGATCGAATTTTAAGCCACGTTCGAATGCTCACCCCACTGGAATACGATGCGGAAATTACCTTAGAAGCTAATCCAGGAACGGCCGATGCAGGCAACTTTGCGGGCTACAAACAAGCTGGCGTTAATCGACTCTCTATCGGCATCCAAAGTTTTGATGATCGCTATTTAACAGCGCTAGGCAGAATTCATAATCAAGAAGAGGCGATTAAAGCCGCCGAGTTAGCGCTTGCTACCTTTGATAGCGTTAATTTAGACGTAATGTATGCTTTACCAAATCAAAGCCTAGAGGACGCACTAAACGACGCAAAACGCGCGTGCGCTTTGAATCCAAACCATCTTTCTTTCTACCACCTCACCTTAGAACCCAACACGCCATTTCACCGCACGCCGCCAAGCCTTCCAGATGATGACACTAGCGCGTTGATGCAAGAACAGATTGAGCTGGTTTTAAAATCTAATGGATATGAGCATTACGAAACCTCAGGCTTTGCTAAACCCGGAAAACAATGTCGGCACAATCTCAACTATTGGACCTTTGGTGACTATCTAGGGATAGGTGCTGGCGCGCACAGCAAATTAAGCTTTCACGACAAAATCATTAGGCAGACACGCCACAAACATCCAAACCGTTACTTAGAACATGCGGTGAAAGGGGAAGCTGTCGATCATGAATGGATCATTCCGCGCGAGGAATTAGGCTTTGAATTCATGATGAATGCATTGCGTTTAACAGATGGCGTACCTTTAAGTTTGCTGGTGCAGCGTACTGGACTAAGTAGTAACGCACTTGCCCACCAACTGAGCGAAGCAGAAAAAAAAGGATTACTCACGCAATCCCTAGATGCCCAAAACAAAGTCCTCATTCAACCCACATTCATGGGCCAACGGTTTCTTAACGAATTATTACAGCTCTTTCTTTAAGCAGCTAACACCTTACGTGCACGGGCAATAGCTTGTTTCACCTGTGCTGGTGCGGTGCCACCAACATGGTTACGACTCGCCAATGAGCCTTCTAGGGTTAAAACCTGATAAACATCTTCTGAGATTTGCGCACTAAATTTTTGCAATTCAGCTAGTGGCAAATCAGATAAGTCACAGCCCTTATCAACGGCATGGCGAACCGCCAAAGCCACCACTTCATGCGCATCACGGAACGGCGTACCTTTCTTAACAAGGTAATCAGCCAAATCCGTCGCTGTCGCGAAACCTTCTGTTGCAGCCTTTCGCATCGCTTCTTTATTCACTTTAATGCCACGCAACATATCCGCGTATATTTCCAAGGTCACTAATAAGGTATCCGCAGTATCAAACAGCGGCTCTTTATCTTCTTGGTTATCTTTGTTGTAAGCAAGCGGCTGACTCTTCATGAGCGTGAGAAGCGCCATCAAATGACCTGTCACGCGCCCAGTTTTACCGCGAACCAACTCAGGCACATCAGGATTTTTTTTCTGCGGCATTATGGATGAGCCAGTGCAGAAACGATCGGCAATATCCACAAAAGCAAATCTTGGGCTTGACCACAAAATCAGCTCTTCTGAAAAACGTGAAAGATGCGTCATGACCAAAGCCGCTGCAGCTGTGAATTCAATCGCAAAGTCACGATCTGAAACAGCATCGAGTGAGTTTTCGCAAACGCCATCAAAACCTAATTCTTTCGCGACCATTTCACGGTCAATCGGATAACTAGTACCAGCTAAAGCAGCAGCGCCCAATGGTAAACGATTAATCCGTTTACGTGCATCGGAAAATCTCGCTGCGTCGCGTTGCAACATTTCAAAGTAAGCCAACAGGTGATGACCAAACGTGACTGGCTGAGCAACCTGAAGATGGGTAAAGCCGGGCATCGCGGTATCAAAATGCGCTTCGGCTAAATCAACAATCGAGTTTTGCAACTTGCGAATGCCAGCAATGACATCGTCAGCCACCGCGCGCAACCAAAGACGAACATCGGTTGACACCTGATCGTTACGACTTCTTCCAGTATGAAGGCGCTTGCCTGCGTCTCCGATTTTATCGGTGAGGCGCTTTTCAATATTCAGATGCACATCCTCTAAATCTAGGCGCCATTCGAATTGACCCGCTTCGATTTCTTGCAGGATTTCATTCAAACCCTGCGCAATTTTAGCGACATCTTCTTGGCTAATAATGCCTTGCGCACCGAGCATTTTTGAATGGGCTAATGAGCCTTGGATATCAAAGGTTGCGAGGCGTTTATCAAAGTCGACAGAGGCTGTGTAACGTTTCACCAATTCTGAGACCGGCTCATTAAAACGACCCGACCAAACTTTATCTGTATTTGACTTAGCTAAATCTGATTTATCTTGCATGCTGTAAGACGCTTATCTGTAATGAATTTATGTAGTAAGTATAAAGCAAAACATCATTTTTTCTATGTCATCCTTTGCAACAAGCCAAGCGTCAGCGGTATGTTAAAATCAGTAAAACTTCTGTTAATAGATTTGATTGCATGAACACACCACCTAAAAAAATCGTCATCGCCTCACGCGAAAGCGCCCTCGCAATGTGGCAAGCCAAACATATTCAAAGCCGATTACAAGCCCTTTATCCAACCAGTACCGTTGAGATTTTGGGCATGACGACCACGGGCGATCAAATTCTAGATTCCCCACTCGCCCGAATTGGTGGCAAGGGTTTGTTTGTGAAAGAGCTTGAGCAAGCGTTAGCAGATGGACGTGCGGATTTAGCGGTGCACTCAATGAAAGATGTGCCCATGAATTTGCCAGATGGATTTGCCATGGCAGCCATTGGTGAGCGCGAAGATGCACGCGATGCTTTTGTTTCTAATGATTTTGACAGCTTAGCCGCATTGCCTGACGGCAGCATTGTGGGCACTTCAAGCTTGCGCCGCCAAAGCCAATTGCAAGCGCGCTTTCCCAATTTAAAAATTGAATCACTACGCGGTAATTTACAAACACGTTTGCGCAAACTAGATGAGGGGCAATATGCGGCAATTATTCTTGCAGCAGCGGGCTTAATTCGTCTAGGCTTGGAATCTCGCATTCGCGAACTCATCTCACCACAAGACAGCATTCCTGCGGTTGGTCAAGGCGCGCTGGGGATTGAGATTAATGCAAGTCGCACGGATATGATAGCTGTGCTTGCACCTCTTAATCATCCAGCCACTGCAGCTTGTGTAGAGGCGGAGCGTGGCATGAGCCGTGCGCTCGCTGGAAGTTGCACCGTACCAATCGGCGCTTATGCACAAATGAAAGACAACAGCATTACCATGACAGGCTTTGTGGCGAGCGTCGATGGTAAAGAAATGGTCAAAGAGAAAGTCACGGGCAGCATCGAAAATCCTGAAAAATTGGGTCAGTTACTCGCTGAAAAATTGGTTGCCTTGGGTGCAAATCGTATTCTTGCCACATTAGATACTCATTAAAACAAGATGAACTCAAGCTTGCTTCATGATCGTCATATCGTCATTACAAGACCGATTGGTCAAGCAGGAAAACTTAGCAAGTTAGTGCAAGCGGCCGGTGGCGAAGTGATTTCTTTTCCACTGATTGAAATAGCGCCGCTGAGTAATTACCAAGCTTTTGAACATACGATTAGCAGTCTTCATGAATACGACTGGGCGATTTTTATTAGTAGCAATGCCGTTCAAAACGGTATGCCTTTTGTTAGCAAGCTCGAACTCCCCTCCTCATTGAGATTTGCAGCCATTGGCCCGAGTACCGCCGCCGAGCTAAGTAAATTCGGCATCCAAAACACCTTAATCCCTAAAGACCGCTTTGATAGCGAATCCCTGCTCGCCTTGCCTGAAATGCAAACAGTTAAAAATCAAAAAGTGATGATTTTTAGAGGGATCGGGGGACGTGAGGTATTGGCGGACACCTTAAAGTCCCGTGGCGCTGAGGTGAGTTTCGCGGAGTGCTATCAGCGCATCAATCCTCAGCAAGATTTAAGTCAATTAACGACATTCGCTTCAACGCGATCTCTGGATGCCATCGTTGTGACTAGCTCAGAGGCGATGCGAAACCTTCTGGCCATGGCAAATCATCAAGCTTGGCTTAAAAATGTTAAGCTATGCGTGAACCACGCTAGAATTGCTGAAGAGCCAACACAATTAGGCTTAAATGTGCATATTGCAGCTGCACCTGGTGACGAAGCAATGTTGGCCTGTTTAATTAAAGCAGTAACGTCATCCGCATCAATAGACTAAACCTTGATAAGATCAAACAATGAACCAAGAATCTAATAACGATCAAGCCTCAGCGATGAATACTGAACAAGTGAGTGATCAGTCATTGTCACGCCGATTGAAACTTGCATTGGGCCTTTCTCTATTCGCAGTCATGGCTGTTATATTGTTATGGCTATCCAGCATTAAAAACATTCAAAATCTTGAGCATGATCTTGCCATCAAGCTCGATACATTCAATGAAAAAAACATGCAAAGTTTAGCGCTCGCTAAAAATGCCGATACGCGTAGCGCTGAAATTGCCGCGCGCGCTGAAATCCTAGAAGAAAAATATACCGAATCGTTCGATCAGCAGGCTGCCTTAAAAGCCCTATACCAAGAGCTTGCAAACAACCGCGAAGAGCGGATGCTTTCTGATGTTGAGCAATTATTGGTGATTGCTAATCAGCAGTTGCAATTGGCTGGAAACATCAAGCCTGCGCTTCTTGCTCTTCAAGCAGCCGATACAAGATTACAAGGATTTGATAGCCAAAAAGCGGTGCAATTACGGAAATCCATCAACCAAGACATTCAGCGCTTACAAAATTTACCGCTTGCTGATCTCACTTCAATCAGTTTAAAACTAGGCAACCTTTCTCAGCGCGTCGATCAGTTAGCTTTAGTTAGCGACCGCCACCCAAATTCAGCTCAAAACAAAATCGCGCCTGATACATCAAATAATCCATGGCGCAAATTGACCCAAGAAATTTGGCAGGATATTAAAGGTATGATTCGCATCGAGCGTATCGATCGTCCTGAGTTGCCTTTGCTTACGCAAGAGCAAACATTCTTCCTTCGTGAAAATATTAAGTTACATTTATTAACTGCGCGCATTGCGTTGCTTAGACACGATGAAGTGACCTATAAATCGGACTTAGCTGCGGCGCAAAGTGCAATTAGTCTTCACTTTGATGGTCGTGAATCGCTCACGCAAAATACCTTATTAGAAATTAAAGCGCTTACTAGCAACCATATATCGACTGAGCTGCCAGATATTGAGCAGAGTTTAAGATTGCTTAATCTTTACAAACTCAGCTTCGTGCCAGCATTAGCACGCGAACCAAAATCAAAAAGGCTTCCATAATGCGTCGGCTATTTTGGTTGTTACTTGTCCTTGCGATTGCCATCGGTGTTTCATTACTTGCGGGTCAAAATACTGGCTATGTATTAGTTAAAACCCCCACCTATCGATTAGAAACCTCACTCAATTTTTTAATTGTGTTGATCACTTTAAGCTTTATTTTTTTACACCTTGCATTACGACTATTTCATTACACGCGCAACCTACCAGCAACAGTGCGTGTTTATAAAGAACATTTACGCAAAAAAGCTGGCCATCAAGCGCTGATCGATAGCTTGCATGCCCTAGTAGAAGGCAGATATGACTTGGCAGAGAAAACGGCTTCTAAAGCGCTAGACTATGGTGAAGATGCAGGCCTGACCGCGTTGATTGGCGCACGGGCCGCCCATAAACTCAGACACAAAACGAGACGAGACTACTTCTTATCAGAAGCAGAACGTCTTGCGCCTAAAGCCGCTGTTGCAAGATTGCTTACGCAGGCTGAAATGCTTTTAGATGACCAGCAATATCAACTCGCATTAACGATTTTACAGCGCCTCGCAGCCATTGAGCCGCATTATCAACCCGCATTATTGATGGAATTAAAAATTCAAACACGCCTTAAGAATTGGGATCGTGTGCTCACTATATTGAAATCACTTGAAAAAACAGATGTGATTGAAGTGCTCAAAATTAAAGAGATTCGACTGCAAGCACATCAAGCTTTAATCAAACGCTATGCGCATGATTTAGCGAGCTTAACCGCATATTGGAAAAAGCTTGGTGAAGAAGATCAATTTAATGAGCGTCTTGTATTAACCGCTGTTCCATTGCTAATAGAAGCTGGCGCGCATGACGAAGCAGCGAGAATTGTCGAAATGAATCTTACTAAACATTGGTCAAGTGCGTTGGTTCGATTGCTCGGAAATTGCATGACAAGCGCACCGACCAAGCAGTTACAACAAGCGGAATATTGGCTGATGAATCACCCTAATGATGCCGATCTGTTAGAAACCCTTGGTAAACTTTGCGTCCGATTAAAGCTTTGGGGTAAAGCTGAGAGTTATTACGAAGCTAGTTTAAGCCTTGAACCAAGTGCCACAAGGCATTTGGCCCTTGCTGGCCTGTTAGAAAAAAAAGGCCAACTCACCGCTGCGAATCAACATTATCGTGCCAGCACTAATTTTATTGCGGATTTGCATTAAAATAGCGTTTTCTGCTGTGAACCTGATATAGACAACATGAGCCCTATCCAAAAATTTGCTACCGATGATGTTCGCATTAAAGAAATTAAAGCGCTTAGACCGCCTTCTGATTTTTTAACATCGTTACAAGCAAGCCAAAAAACCGTGGACAATATTGTGGCTACACGCGCAGCGATTCATCAGGTACTTCATAATGCCGACGACCGATTGCTGCTCATTATTGGCCCTTGCTCTATTCATGACGAAGAGGCTGGGATTGCTTACGCTAAACGTTTATTAGCGCAACGTGAAATTTACGAAAAAGAACTTATCATCGTCATGCGCGTTTACTTTGAGAAACCGCGCACGACGGTTGGATGGAAAGGTTTAATAAACGATCCCTACTTAGATGGTAGCTTCAAAATCAATGAGGGCCTAGAAATCGCAAGACGATTTTTGCTCGAAGTCAATGAGCTTGGCATGCCTGCAGGCACAGAGTTTTTAGATACCATCACACCACAATACACCGCAGACTTAGTCAGCTGGGGCGCCATAGGGGCTCGCACAACAGAGTCTCAGGTGCATCGAGAATTAGCCTCTGGGCTTTCCTGCCCCGTCGGCTTTAAAAACGGTACAGATGGCAATATTCGTATTGCGGTAGATGCCATCAAAGCGGCAGCGAGTCCTCATCACTTTTTATCTGTGACCAAAGAAGGACAATCTGCCATTGTTTCAACGGCGGGCAATGAAGATTGCCACGTAATTTTACGTGGTGGCAAAACACCAAATTACGATGCGCTTAGCGTTGGTGCTGCCGCAACGGAATTGGCAGCATCAGGTCTTGCCCCAAAAGTCATGGTGGATTGCTCTCACGCCAATAGTCTTAAACAATATCGCTTACAGTTGGAAGTGGCGAAGAACGTCGCCGAGCAACTTAAAGCCGGTGATGAGCGCATCATGGGCTTGATGGTGGAGTCACATCTCAATGAGGGTCGCCAAGACCATACTCCAGGATGCACTTTGGAATACGGGAAATCGATTACCGATGCCTGTTTAGGCTGGGATGACACAATTGCTATTTTAGATATATTGGCAGAAGGCGTTCGTGCAAGACGTCGTGTACACCAAGATGATTTAGAAGAGTAGCCTCAGTCGCTCGCCAATATTAAGTTGTTGGTGCTTGAAGGGCGTAAGAGAATACGTCTGCAAAAAATGCATCCGCCGGAAGTCCACGCTCTTTAAAGGTGACCGAGGCGGTATCAACCATCACAGGCGCGCCGCAACAATAAACCTCATGCGCGCTTAACTCTGCAAAGTCATCCAAAACTGCTTGATGCACTAAGCCGGTTCTGCCCTGCCAAGCATCACTTGGCGCAGGTGCTGACAATACTGGTATAAACTTAAAGTTAGGATGCATACTTGCCCAAGCGTGCGGTAAGGCTGGCATATAAAGATCTTCTAAAGCTTTGACCCCCCAATAAAGCACCATTTCACGTTGGGTAGTTTGGTGCAAAATGTGTTCAATCAAGCCTTTAATTGGCGCAAAACCCGTGCCGCCTGCAACAAAGATAATCGGCTTATTGCTGTCTTCTCGCAAGTAAAAGCTGCCAAAAGGTCCCTCTAAGCGCAAAATTGCTTTTTCTGGCATTTCATTGAAAACGTATTCTGTAAACGCGCCCCCTGGCACTAAGCGCAAATGTAACTCTAAGAACTCGTCGTTATGGGGTGCATTTGCCAAAGAAAACGCTCTTCGTTTTCCGTCTTTTAAAATAAACTCAATGTACTGTCCGGCTAAGAATTGCATACGCTCATTACTTGGGAGCTTAAGAAATAATGCCATGACATCATGAGAAAGTTTTTCCATCATTTGCACGCGCACTGGAAAGATCCTTGGCTTGATGCCGTTTAAAGCTGCGACCTCTCGACACTCAATCACCGTATCACTTAAAGGTTTTGCGCAACAAAACAAGGCCAATCCCGAGCCTTTTTCGGCTTCAGTGAGGGCCATCGCTTGGTATTTGCCGTAATCCACTTCCCCTGATAAGACTTTACCTTTGCAGGCACCACAAGAGCCAATGCGACAACCGTAAGGCAGGTTTAGCCCCGCATCAATGGCCGCATCTAAAAAAGTTTCTTGATCTGTGACTGAGTAAACATGACCACTTGGTTGAATGGTGACTTGATAAGCCATTGATTATCCTATTATTTAAATGATAGTCATCGAGGGATTTAGTCCTCTCGCCTATACTCGCCTTCAATCACATCATCATTAGCCGCGCTTTGTTTAAAGGCCGCGTTAGACGCTGAGGGCGTGCTAGGTAATAAGAGCAGAATGACGGCTATACCATCTGTGATAATGCCAGGAATCACAAATAAAATACCTGCAATCAAGTTTTTGACACTTCCGAATAAGGCGCTACCTGGATTAGCACTTTGCGCAAGAGTTTGCATCATACGGCCGGCAAACAATTGCTTCTCTTCTTTGATTAATCGCAGGCCTAAGAATGTCACGATCACTAGGTATGTAATAAACCACCAATCATATTTGGCGGTTAACTCGATGATTAACCATATCTCCAGGATTGGAAATGCGAGTAAAATTAAAAGCATGAACAGGCGCATGAAGTGCTTTCTTAAATTGCTTAACGAGCAAAAGATTCAATATGACGACCCCAATAGGGAATAACGCTATTTTAGTGCTAACGAACTTACCAGACATCAATTCTGCAGAGAAGTTAGCACAAAATTTAATCACCGCGCAATTAGTGGCTTGCGTTAATATACTTGCACCATGCACTTCGATGTATCAATGGCAAGATAAGCTTGAAAAAACGACTGAAGTACCGATGATGATAAAAGCGTCGCGTGATCACTATCCTGAAATAGAAGCGGCTATTTTAAAACATCATCCATATGAACTCCCAGAAATCATTTTTATCGGAATTGATGGTGGGTTACCCGATTACTTGGCTTGGGTGACCAGCATGACTGCCAACACAACTTAATTTAGGGTGCTTGACTTGAAACTCTCCGCTTTTATCATCAGCTTTCTGCTTTTCTCCATGAGCGTGATTACCCCTGCTTGGACGACAGAAAACAGTTCTTCGATTAGCAAGAGTAGTTTGTTCGACTCAAATGATCAGGTGTTAACGCCAGATCAAGCATTCAAACTTGCGCTATCTCCACAGAATACAAGATTGATTAAAGCGCAATTTACGATTGCACCAGGTCATTATTTATATCGTGATCGCATTCAATTCAAAAGCCCACATGCCTCGATTGAGAAGACCTACTTTCCTCCAGGTGAGATCAAAAAGGATCCGAATTTTGGGGAGACTGAGGTTTTTCACCAAAGCTTTGTTGCCGACATTGCTTTAAAAGACTTAGCTGATGGGCGCGATACGATTACGCTAGAAGCCACATATCAGGGTTGTAGTGAAAAAGGCCTATGTTACTCGCCCATTCATAAATCCTTTGAGATTGCCCTCACAGATACCGCTGACATTGCCAACAATCTTCAGAGCAACGACGATCAAGCGACGACTTTATTGAAAGGCGGACAACTTTGGTTAATTGTGATTGGCTTCTTTGGCTTTGGTCTATTATTGGCGCTGACGCCCTGCGTACTTCCCATGATTCCTATTTTGTCTGGCATTATCGTGGGCGATAAAAAAGCACACCATCATGACACGTCGCGCCTGCACTCATTTAACCTTTCTTTAGCATACGTCTTTGGCATGTCGCTCAGCTATAGCTTGGCGGGCATTGCAGCGGGCCTATCAGGACAATTGCTCAGCAATGCCCTACAAAGCCCTTGGATGCTGGGTGTCACGGCTATTATTTTTGTATTTTTAGCGTTCTCAATGTTTGGTTTTTATGAGCTTCGTCTCCCAAGTGCGATTGAAAATCGCATGGTGATTGTAGCTAATGGTATTAAAGGGGGTCAGTTTATTGGTGTTTTCAGCATGGGGGCTCTGTCAGCCTTAATCGTCAGCCCTTGTGTTGCGGCCCCTCTTGCTGGTGCATTGATCTATATAAGCCAAACTCATGATGTCGTTTTAGGAGGCATTGCACTTTTTGCACTCTCCATCGGCATGGGCTTCCCGCTCTTATTAATTGGGGCATCTGCGGGTCATATTTTGCCAAAAGCGGGTGGATGGATGACCACGGTGCGTAATTTCTTTGGTGTATTGATGTTAGGCGTTGCTATTTACTTAATTTCACCAGTGATACCAGCTAATCTTCAAATGCTACTTTGGGCAGCACTCTTGATTATTCCATCTATGTATCTACATGCCTTAGACCCTCTGCCGCCTGAAGCTGAGACGGGATCTCGCTTACTGAAAGGACTTGGCATCATGCTATTAACGCTTGGCCTCACCCTGATTGTTGGTGCAGCATCTGGCGCAAAGTCTCCATGGCAACCATTGAGCGGACTCGTCGCCAATCCCGCCAATTCATCAAACAGTTCTTTAAACTTCAAACGGATTCATAGCATTGGGGAGCTTGAAGAGCACGTTAAAAATGCGCAAGGCAAAGTCGTCATGCTAGATTTTTATGCAGATTGGTGTGTGGCTTGTAAAGAGCTTGAAACGTTTACCTTTAACGACCCTGCTGTGAAAAAAGCGCTACAAAATGCCGTGCTTTTACAAGCAGATGTGACTGCAAACGCTCCTGAAGAGGTCGCCTTATTAAACAAATTCAAACTGTTTGGGCCACCAGGCATTGTTTTCTTCAACAAATCTGGTCATGAAGTCGCAGCGCTTAAAGTGATTGGCTACCAAGCCCCAGAAGATTTTATAAAAGTACTTAACCAACTTAATACGCTCGGAGATGATGAATGCAATCCTATGGTCGCTTGTTAATTGCTTTCATTTTGTCAGTCCTCACTGGCTGGTTTTTATTTCAACAGTTCGCCAACAAAGCGCCGCTTGAAACAACCAGTGTAGCGGCCATTTCTATCGATAATAATGCGCTAATGAATACGCGCTTTAAAGACATGAACGGTGAGCAACAATCACTCAAACAATGGCAAGGCAAAGTCATTGTGCTTAATTTTTGGGCAACATGGTGCCCACCATGCCGAGAAGAAATGCCTGAGCTATCCGAAATGCAAAAACAGTACCATCAAAAAAATGTAGTGATTGTTGGGCTATCAACGGAAGATTTGGATACCACAAAGGCATTCATGAAAAACGCTCCCGTGAGTTATCCAATTTTATCTGGGGACTTGGAAGCAATGCGTCTTGCAGAGAGGCTAGGTAACGATCGTGGTATCTTGCCTTATACGGTCATCATTGATAAAGATGGCACGGTGGTCACGCACTTTTTTGGTCGAGTGAATCAACAACTTCTTGAAAAAACGCTTATTCCACTTCTCAAGGTTTCATCCTCAAACGAAAAGCAATAAAACAGTTAATTTCTTCAAAATTCGTTAAATTGCTGTAGAATATCTTCTAATTTACGACAAACTTGAATCTTCCAAAAAAGCTTTTTCTTTTGGGAATCATCAAAAATATGGCTGAAAACAATTTTAAATCCGTATTGGTGTTACATGGGCCGAACTTAAATCTATTAGGTTTGCGCGAACCCAACCATTATGGCAATAATACACTCGCTGATATTGATAGCTTAATGGCGAAGCGCGCTAAAGAAGCAAATATCAATCTACAGTCATTCCAAAGCAATTCCGAAGTTGAATTAATTCAAAGATTACATGATGTAGCAAATGGTAGTGCTGATAAAAAAGTGGATTTCATTATCATTAATCCCGCTGCTTTTACCCATACATCCGTCGCCCTTCGCGATGCGCTTTCAGCGATTAAAGTACCTTTCGTTGAAGTACACTTATCCAATATTTATGCTCGAGAAACATTCCGCCATCACTCCTACTTCTCAGACATCGCAGTAGGTGTCATCAGTGGCTTGGGCGCACAGGGTTATTTATTGGCTTTAGATTACGCAATTCAAACCATAGCTGATTAATCGTCAGCATTAAAATAAACGCACGCAATTAAGGTGCTTAACTGCAATATGAGGTGAAGAGATGGATCTACGTAAACTTAAAAAACTGATCGATTTAGTCGAAGAGTCTGGCATTTCAGAACTCGAACTCACAGAAGGTGAAGAAAAAGTTCGAATTAGCCGTAATCTTCCACAAGCGCAAGGCACGGTTCATTATGCACAACCATACATGCAGCAAGCACAGCCAGCGCAAGCGGCTCCTGCTGCCGTAGCGGATGCAGCCCCTGCTGCTCCAGCCATCGAAGGTCATGTGGTGAAGTCTCCAATGGTAGGTACTTTTTACCGCTCACCATCACCAGAATCTAAGTCATTCGTGGATGTTGGCGCTAGCGTTAACGTTGGCGATACCTTATGTATTATTGAAGCAATGAAGCTATTGAACGAAATCGAGTCTGACCACGCTGGTGTGATTAAAGCGATCTTGGTTGAGAACGGTCAACCCGTCGAATACGGCGAACCTTTATTTATCATCGGCTAAAGAGGCTTTAAATGTTCGATAAGATCCTCATCGCCAATCGTGGTGAAATTGCATTACGTATCCAACGCGCTTGTCGCGAATTGGGTATTAAAACGGTTGCTGTTCATTCAGAAGCCGACAAAGAAGCTAAATACGTTAAATTAGCAGACGAGTCCGTCTGTATTGGCCCGGCAGCGTCTAGTCAAAGTTACTTGAACATTCCCGCAGTGATTAGCGCTGCGGAAGTAACTGATGCGGAAGCGATCCATCCAGGCTACGGCTTTCTATCTGAAAACGCTGACTTCGCAGAACGTGTCGAAGAAAGTGGCTTTGTTTTTATTGGTCCGCGTGCTGAAACCATCCGTTTAATGGGTGACAAAGTGAGCGCAAAAGACACCATGAAGAAAGCCGGCGTTCCTTGCGTACCGGGTTCAGACGGTGCCTTACCTGATGACCCTGAAGAAATCGTCCGCATTGCTAAATCCATTGGTTACCCAGTGATTATCAAAGCAGCAGGCGGTGGCGGTGGTCGTGGCATGCGTGTTGTGCATACGGAAGCCGCGTTAATTTCTTCCGTGAACATGACTAAAGCGGAAGCACAGGCGGCTTTTGGTAACCCAGTTGTTTACATGGAAAAATTCCTTGAGCAACCGCGCCACATTGAAATTCAAATTCTCTCAGACCAACATGGCAACGCGATTTATTTAGGTGAACGTGATTGCTCGATGCAACGTCGCCATCAAAAAGTATTGGAAGAGGCCCCAGCGCCAGGCATTTCAACACGACTGCGTGACAAGATTGGTCAACGTTGTGCGGATGCTTGTAAGCGTATTAATTATCGCGGTGCCGGTACATTCGAATTCTTATACGAGAACAACGAGTTTTACTTCATCGAGATGAATACTCGCGTTCAAGTTGAGCATCCTGTCACTGAGATGATTACTGGTGTTGATATTGTTCAAGAGCAAATCCGTGTCGCATATGGTGAAAAGTTGCGCTTACGCCAAAAAGATATTCAGTTCCGTGGCCATGCCATTGAATGTCGGATTAACGCTGAAGATCCTTACACCTTTGTCCCATCACCAGGCCGTATTACTACATTCCATATGCCTGGCGGTCCTGGCATCCGTGTTGATACCCATGCATACCAAAACTACATGGTGCCACCTCATTACGATTCAATGATTGGTAAGCTGATCGCTTATGGCGATACACGTGATCAAGCGATTGCGCGCATGAATATTGCGCTTTCTGAGATGGTCGTTGAAGGTATCAAGACAAACGTAGCGCTTCATCGTGACTTAATGAATGATGCAGCATTCCAATTAGGTGAAACCAGCATTCACTATCTTGAAAACAAACTTGGCATTCATACCAAGTAATTTTCTGAATTAAGGTAATTTAAATGGCTTGGGTTTCATTACATATCGAGGCGCATAGCCAAAACGCTGACTTGCTGAGTGATACGCTGATGGAAATCGGCGCACTCTCAGCCAGCATCGAAGATGCGAACGCTGAAACACCTTATGAACAACCCATTTTTGGCGAACCGGGCGACCCACCACCAGGCATTTGGAATAAAAACATCATTAGCGCACTTTTTAATGACGATGCAAACATTGTAGAAGTGATGGCACAGGTCAAAGAAATCACCGGGTTTGAAGATTTAGTCTTCAGCACTGAAATGGTTGCTGAACAAGACTGGGTGCGTGCGACACAGTCTCAATTTGACCCGATCAAAATCACCAACGACTTATGGATTGTGCCAACTTGGCATGATGCCCCCAATCCGAATGCGCTCAATATCGTACTTGATCCAGGCTTAGCCTTTGGTACTGGCAGCCATCCAACGACTCACCTGTGCTTAGCTTGGTTAGTTGATCAAGTGAAGTCACACCATCATGTACTGGATTATGGCTGTGGCTCTGGCATTCTTGCCATTGCCGCCAAGAAACTTGGCGCGGATGAAGTGGTCGGTGTGGATATTGATGCACAAGCCATCATTTCAAGCGAATTTAACGCTGAACAGAATCAAGTTTCTGCAAACTTTTATATGGCAACTGACTATCCTGAAAAACAAGCAGATATCGTCGTCGCTAACATTTTATCAAGTGCGCTAAGTGTTTTAGCGCCAGCCCTTGCTGGTGCTTGTAAACAAAATGGCCGCATTGCACTGTCTGGCATTTTGCGTGAGCAAGCAGAACAGGTCTCTGCCATTTACGCAGAATGGTTTACGATGGACGCGCCTGTTTTTATGGATAGCTGGACTCTGCTTACTGGCACCAAGAAATAGGGATCTACCCCATGAGCTTGGTCACTAAATGCCCATCTTGCCTTACTCGTTTTATCATCAAACCTGAACAACTCGAATCCCATGAAGGGCAAGTAAGATGCGGGCAATGCCAGCATATTTTTATCGCAGATGATTATATAAGCGCAACTGCCGAGCCTGAAGAATTTTTACGTGCGAAAAAAAAAGCGGCTTTGATCAGTAAACCGATTGTTTTCGTCATACTAGGCCTGTCTATCCTACTTGCCATATTTCAAAGTCTTTATTTTTTGCGGACTGAAATCGCCAAACAATGGCCGGCTTTCAAGCCCGCATTAAAATCATCGTGTGAGTATTTGGGTTGCTCGATTCCACTGCCACAACATGCTGAGCTGATTGTCATTGATGACGCTGAGTTAATTAGAGACATGACACATGAAGGCCTTATTAAGTTTAACTGCCTGATTGTTAACAATGCGCCCTTCATACAATCTTTTCCATCCATTGAGCTTACCCTGACAGACAAGCATGATGTTGCATTGCTAAGGCGCAAGATTTCGCCAATAGAATATCTAAGCGGTTTGGAAAAACGTCCAGATGATGGCTTCGCTGGTAACGATGAGATTCAAGTGAGACTGAATTTAAAAACAGCAGATCTGCCAGTTGCCGGATTTCGTGCTTTTATCGTTTACTAAACATACCTAAGCAAACGCTACAATAAGCCTGCTTGAGACATCTCAAGGGTGCGAATAGCGTTAGCAATCGCTTCCACCGCTTGCACGCGCCCATAACTCTTACGCCATGCTAGGGCAATCTTACGCGTGGGGACTGGTTGTCTAAATGGAATCGCTTTGACCAAGGCATTTTGATACCGACTAATCGTTGCGCTCATTGGCAAAACCGTAATACCAAGATTTGAAGCCACCATGTTGCGAACGGTGTCTAGTGAGTTACCTTGAAGGATTTCTCCATTACGAGTAAGACTGGGACAAGCTTGTACTACTTGATTACTGAAGCAATGACCACTATTGAGTAACAGAACTTTTTCATCGGCCAACTCGCTCACATCCACCTCATTTCGATTTGCCCATTCATGCGTAATCGGCACAACAACGACAAACTCTTCTTCATAGAGTGGCATGGTTGTGACGCCTGATAATTCAAACGGTAGCGCAATAATAGCGACATCAATCACACCATTACGCAAATGCATCTCAAGGTTACTGGTCAGATTTTCTTCAACAATTAATGGCATTTCTGGCGCATTTTTACGCAAGATTGGGATAATTTCAGGGAGTAAATAAGGACCAACCGAATAAATAACCCCCAGTTTCAGAGGTCCTGCTAATTGGTTGTTACCCTGCTTAGCGATTTCCTTCACGCGCTTCGCTTCCTCAATAACGCGGGTAGCCTGCTCTATTATGAGTTCGCCAACCGGTGTCATCGTTACATCGTTGCGACTGCGTTCAAACAATAAGACCCCCAGTTCATCTTCTAACTTTTTTACAGCTAGACTGAGAGCGGGTTGGCTTACAAAGCAAACCTCCGCCGCTTTTCTAAAGTTTCTCGACTTGGCAAGCGCAACAATAAACTTTAATTCATTTAAGGTCATACGTTAATTACTCTTTTAAATCTTCTGGAAGATCTATCGTGTGGGTGGAAAGTGAAATTTCGCGTAAAAAACAAATCAACCCAATGATGAGACAAACCATCGCCAAGATAAACAAAGGGGCCACGATATGCGACGGATCTTTACTGCGTTCATATCCAATAAATAACGCCACAATGACAGTGGCTACCAACAATGCTGAAATCGTACATAATGTAATCGACCAATGCACCCACACCGCACGGTTAGATAACAAACGGATTTCTTGCAGATTTTTAGAGGAGTGTGAGTCTCGCTCTATTAATATGCGGTATCTGTCCACAACACGGCCTAACCTCACTGCCAGCACAGATAAAATTGCACCAATGCCTGTTAGTAAGAAAACTGGCGCTACTGCGAGTTGGATGACGTGTGAAACGGTACTGAGATCTTCTACTATATTCTGCATAAGTTGATTAAATTTACTTAAAAGTGACATTAGTTTGTCATATAACAGCCAAATCTTAAAAAATATTTAAAAATTTGTTAAAAAAGTAAGGGATATTTGTTAAATACTTAAAAATTCAGTTAAGATAATGACTCCGTAACCCTTTATGAATGACTACTCCTATGAACAAACAAGAATTGATTGCTAAGATTGCTGCTGAAGCTGACATCTCTAAAGCTGCTGCTGCTAAAGCTGTAGACGCTTTTACTGGTAGCGTTACTGCTGCACTTAAAGGTGGTGATACTGTTACATTGATCGGCTTCGGTACATTTGCTGTTAGCAACCGTGCTGCTCGCATCGGTCGTAACCCACAAACTGGTAAAGAACTTAAAATCGCTGCACGTAAAGCACCAGCTTTCCGCGCAGGTAAAGCTTTGAAAGATGCATTAAACTAAGCTTATTTTAAGTTTAAGGTGCAACGCAAAAAGGCCAACTTTTATGTTGGTCTTTTTTTGTTTTAAATTCAGCAAACTCAACTTACCTAATAACCACTTATCTACAAGTAACTCACCCTCTTCTTTTGCAAAAGTAACTAATTACGGCTTAGGCAAAATATCTAGCACCAGCTCAGCAATCAATTTCTTTAGTGCTGCTTTGTTTGGCGGATTAATCAAAAAAGCCCTTTCGGGCTTTAATGATTTTAACCTTAGTTTGATTATTTATTAAAAAATCAAATGTCTAAGTTATTGACTCCTAATGCATTACTTTCAATAAATGCACGACGTGGCTCTACCTGGTCGCCCATTAAAGTTGTGAAAATCTCATCCGCGGCAATCGCATCGTCAATTTGCACTTTGAGTAAACGGCGCACCTGTGGATCCATGGTTGTTTCCCAAAGCTGCTCTGGGTTCATCTCGCCCAAGCCTTTATAGCGCTGAATATTAAGGCCATGCTTGGCTTCTTCAAGTAGCCAATCTAGCGCTTCTTTGAAGGTTGAAACAGTCTGTGATTTTTCACCACGTTGTATCGTTGCACCTACGCCAAGTAAGCCAGCCAGCATCACTGATATACGACTGATTTGACGATAGTCACCACCTGCTAAGAAATCTGCATCCACCACACAGCACTGCAAGTTACCGTGAACATATTTGTTCACTTCCAGTCGATAGGTCCCAGCTTCCGGATTAAAGGCCACAATGACTTCAGAACCTATTGCACCTAAGATTGGGCGTAATTTTTCTGCGGCTGCGTTAGCGCTTTTTTCATCTGTCAGACTAATTTCACCCAGATCTTGTAGCGCACGCAATACACTTTCGTCATACAAAGATGATATGCGACGAATGACTGCTTCTGTGAGCACCATTTGTTTTGCAATGGTTGCTAATGGTTCATCAGCAAGCGTTTCACCGCCTGTTTTCGTCAGGAGTGAGGCGCCCTTCAATGCGGATTGCAATAAGTACTCATCAAGCTCATGTTGATCTTTGAGATAACGTTCATCACGGCCCTGCTTCACTTTATAGAGTGGTGGTTGCGCAATGTATATGTGGCCGCGCTCGACCAGCTCGGTCATTTGACGGTAGAAGAAAGTTAAAAGTAGGGTTCTGATATGTGCGCCATCGACGTCCGCATCGGTCATGATGATGATGCGGTGATATCGAAGCTTCTCTGCACTAAAGTCTGCTTTGCCAATACTTGTGCCCAAGGCTGTAATGAGTGTGGCAATTTCTTGTGAGCCAAGCAGCTTATCAAAACGCGCTTTTTCAACGTTCAGGATCTTGCCCTTTAGTGGCAAAATCGCTTGATTTTTACGGTCTCGCCCCTGTTTTGCTGAACCACCCGCAGAGTCTCCCTCGACAAGGTAGATTTCACACTTACTTGGATCGCGCTCTTGGCAGTCCGCTAGCTTGCCTGGAAGGCCCATGGTATCCATAACCCCCTTACGGCGTGTCATCTCACGCGCCTTACGTGCCGCATCGCGTGCTCTGGCGGCATCCACGATCTTGTTACAGATTACTTTTGCATCCACTGGGTTTTCAAGCAAGAATTCTGCAAGCTTGCTCGACACGACATCCTGCACAACTGGTTGTACTTCACCTGATACCAATTTATCTTTGGTTTGTGATGAGAACTTAGGCTCCGGCACCTTCACTGAAAGTACGCAGGTGAGGCCCTCACGCATATCGTCACCGCTGGTTTCGATTTTCGCTTTTTTCGCTAACTCGTTTTGCTCAATGTAGTTATTAAGCGTACGCGTCATTGCTGTTCTTAGACCCGTTAAGTGGGTGCCGCCATCACGCTGTGGAATATTGTTCGTAAAACATTGAACAGTTTCACTGTAAGAGTCGTTCCACTGCATCGACACTTCAACGGTCATGCCGTCTTTTTCAACAACCGCATAAAATGGTTTTGGATGAAGCACTGATTTACTGCGGTTCATGTATTCAACGAAACCACGCACACCGCCTGAGTAAGCAAAGTTTTCACTCTTGTTATGGCGTTGATCAATTAACTCAATCTTCACGCCGTTATTCAAGAATGAAAGTTCACGTAAGCGTTTTGCCAAGATATCAAAGCTAAACTCAATCAAAGCGAATGTTTCAATTGATGGGAAGAAGTGGACCTCTGTACCAGAACGCTCTGTCGTGCCCATCTCTGCCAATGGTGCTTGTGGCACGCCACGTGCAAACTCCATTTGGTAAACCTTACCGTTTTTGTAGATCTTCAGCTTTAACCAATCAGATAATGCATTCACCACTGAAACACCCACACCGTGCAAACCACCAGAAACCTTATAAGAGTTTTGGTCAAACTTACCACCGGCATGCAACTCGGTCATCACAATCTCAGCAGCTGAACGTTTCACCTCATTCTTATCATCCTGTTTAATATCCACAGGAATGCCACGACCATTATCTGTCACACTGATTGAGTTATCAGAATGGATGGTGATCTTAATATCATCACAATGCCCAGCGAGCGCTTCATCGATCGCATTATCGACAACCTCAAACACCATATGATGTAAACCGCTACCATCTGATGTGTCACCAATGTACATCCCTGGACGTTTACGGACCGCGTCCAAGCCCTCAAGGATGGTAATACTGGATGAATCGTAATCTGATTGTTTTTGAGTCATTTTTTTTATCTTAGGTTTAAGTTACGTTTAGTTTGTTTCACGTGGAACATTAAATGCGCATTGGCATCACAACATATTTGTAGTTCTCATCATTTGGTACCGTCACCAAACAGCTACTGTTTGCATCAGCAAACGAGAATACCACTTCAGGGTTGCTGACATTGTTCAGCACATCAATTAAGTACGTCACATTAAAACCAATATCCAGTGTGTCACCTGAATAGTTGATTTCCAATTCTTCTTCAGCTTCTTCTTGTTCACTGTTAGTGCTTATCAGGCGCAAACTATTCATTCCAAGCACCATGCGAATACCACGATACTTTTCATTAGAAAGAATTGAAGCGCGTTGCATAGCAAGCAATACCGTCATTCTATCTATTGTGAAGTTGTTTTGATGTCCAACAGGAATAACGCGAGTGTAATCAGGGAATTTACCGTCAATCACTTTCGTGATTAATTTAATATCATTAAAGCTGAAGTTCACTTGTGTTGCTGACAACTCAACATTTACTTCATTATCACTATCATCGAGTAGTTTGATTAACTCGATAACGGTTTTTCTTGGAATAATAATATTTTGTTTGTCGTAAGATTTTGAGAGCTCAGTTGATGTAAAACTCAAACGATGTCCATCAGTTCCAACAATATTTAGGCGACTACCATTAATCTCAAATAATAATCCATTCAAATAATAACGAATATCTTGCTGGGCCATCGCAAATTCAACTTGTTTAAACAAGTTCTTTAACGTGTTTTGAGCGATACCAATGGTGACTGTTTCAGTACCAACCGCTTTAGTCATCACTGGATAATCAACTGCAGGTAACGTTTGCAAGTTAAATTTACTCTTACCTGCTTTTACAGCAACACGACTATCGGTCGTTGTCATATTAATTTCTGTATTGTCTGGCAGTGCTCTGCAAATATCTAAAAGTTTTTTGGCTGAAATAGTTGTTGATAGCTCAGCACCAATAGGTGTGTTAATAGAGAGAGAAATTTGCATTTCTAAATCTGTTGCCGTTAAAACCAATTGATCACTTTTTGCTTGTAGCAATAAATTAGAAAGAATCGGTAATGTATGACGTCTTTCAACAATACTACTCACAGAAGAAAGTGGTTTTAAAAGGGTTTCACGGTTTATTTTAATGTTCATGTTTTAAAAACCTAATATATAAATATATTTAATAATAATAGTAATGGTTGAAAAATCTGTTGATATGTTTTTTTTGTTAATTAAATCATTGCATTACATATCAATTAAATCAAAGTAAAACGCAATAAAATCTTGTGGATAATTTGTTAACATTTTATACGTTTTACCAAAAGTACGTTAGATGCAAATTTCACCCACAGCTTATCTACAACATAACTTAGAGCTTAAAACGGCTTGTTAATCTCTAATAACTTGCACTAACAGAGCAATATCTCTTGCGATTGTTTGATCGTTTTGACGTAGTTGCTCTATTTCATCACAAGCATGCATCACCGTTGTGTGATGACGACTCCCAAAAGCTTCACCAATCTCAGGAAAGCTGTGATTGGTCAGCTCACGCGTTAATGCCATGGCAATCTGTCTTGGCCGAGCAAAATTTCGAGTTCTTTTTTTGCTATACATTTCTGCGACCTTAATTTTGTAGTAATCAGCCACGGTCTTTTGAATGTATTCAATGGTGATTTGTCTGCCACGCACAGCGATGAGATCTTTCAAGGCTTCTTTAGCTAAATGCACGTCTATTTGATGGCCTGTAAACTTAGACATAGCCACAATACGGTTCAGGGCACCTTCTAATTCACGTACGCTTGACCGAATCTGTTTTGCCACAAAGAATGCGACTTCTTCACTGAGTGTGATATTGGCCTCTTCTGCTTTTTTAAGCAGAATGGCTACTCGCATTTCTAGCTCCGGCGGCTCAACAGCGACCGTTAATCCCCAACTAAATCTCGTACGTAAACGCTCATCCATATCTTCAATTTCTTTCGGATAGGTATCACAAGTAATGATGATTTGTTTTTTTGACTCGATCAGGGAGTTGAAAGCATAAAAAAACTCTTCTTGTGTGCGAGTTTTCTTAGCGAAAAATTGAATGTCATCAATCAAAAGCATATCAAGTGAGTGGTAGAGGCGCTTAAATTCGTCAAATGACTTATGTTCATACGCTTTAACTACATCAGAAACATAACGCTCTGCGTGTAGGTATTTAATTTTAGCTTCAGGCCGCAACTCTTTTAAGTGATTGCCTATAGCTTGTAATAAGTGTGTTTTACCAAGCCCCACTCCACCGTAAATGAAGAGTGGGTTGTATGCATTGCCTGGATTCTCTGCGATTTGAACTGCAGCAGCACGCGCAAGTTGGTTGGCTTTACCAGTGACTAAGTTACCAAAATTAAAGGCAGGATTTAAACCGGAATGTTCAGAGACTTTATATTTGTTACTTGGTGTCTCTTTTGGAATGCTTTTGTCGAGTTTTTTTGTGTTTGGCGATACAGATGGTTTGGGTGTTGTTTTCGCAGGCTGAATGGGCATTAAACTATCAATACTTTTGATGTTGTCGTCTGAGTGACTTTCCAGCAATACAACATTGATAGAAATCGGGTGGCTAAAATTTTCCTTAGCAAAATCGATCACTCGCGATAAAAACTTATCCTTAACCCATTGTTGAACAAAACGGTTGGGTGCGAATAATGTTAAGGATTGATCATCCACCTTAAAATGTAATGGTTTTATCCAAGTATTAAATTGCTGCGCGGATAGTTCTTTTTCAAAACGTCCAAGGCAGGCGACCCAAAAATTGTTCATGAATTACTAAAAACCTTTAGATTCCAAATAATTTTATTAACTTGTTGATTTTTCAATTTAATATAAAATTTAGATTGTGTTTATTTGTTAGAATTACCAAAACCATTCTAGCGCTTTTAGCAAAACTTATCCACAGACAAAAGGGTTAAATTCACAGCGGGACTTTTAGTATCTATTTGTTAAAATTAGATTGACACGTTAAGGCATATTAAGGTTTAATTACGCCCTTCCGCATCAAATGCACCCAGAAGTCATTGGAGAAACATAATGAAACG